>NZ_JBHTCX010000010.1:0-227604 GCF_042666875.1 Brachybacterium sp. GCM10030267
CCGCACCCCGCACCCCGCACCCCGCACCGGAGGATCCATGCCCGCACGACACTGCGTCTTCATCGACTTCGACGGCACCTTCGCCGCTCACGGCGTCGCCCCGCCCCAGCATGCCGACGCCGTCCGCCGTGCCCGCTCGGCCGGACACACGGTGCTGCTGTGCACTGGGCGGCCCGCCTCGATCGTCGCGCCCGACGTCGCCGAGCTCTTCGACGGGATGGTCGCGTCCGCGGGGGCGTACGTCCGAGTGGGCACGGACGTCCTGCGCGATACACGCTTCCCCCAGGAGCTCGGCCGTCGCTCCGTGGAGATCCTGCAGGGGCACGGCGTGGCCTTCGCCCTCGAGGCCCCCGAAGCGCTGTACTGCACGCCCGAGACCGCAGCACGGATCCGCGCCGGCGTCGGCTCCCCGCAGCCCGGTCTCGCCGGCGGTGTCGGCCGCGGCCCTCAGGACATCGTGGACGCCGCGCGGACGCCTGCGGACCTCGCGTCGTGCTCCTTCGCGAAGATCTCGCTGTGGGGCTCGCCGGTCCGGGTCGAACAGCTCGCCGAGGAGATCGGCCCGGAGGTCGGGGCGCTGCCGAACTCGATCGCGCAGGACGACACCAGCTCCGGGGAGCTGCACCTGCGGGAGATCGACAAGGCCGACGGCCTGCGCCAGGTGGCCGGGCATCTCGGCATCGACCTCACCGCGACGGTCGGGATCGGGGACGGGATGAACGACCTGGGGATGGTGCGAGCCGCCGGGACGGGCGTCGTGATCCACGGAGCACCGGCTGCGCTGCGCGAGGCAGCAGATCTGGAGGTGCCCGGCCCCGCCGAGCACGGTGTACTGATCGCCTTCGAGCGCCTCGGGCTGCTCTGAGGCACGGGGTCAGCTGCGGCGGCGGAGGCCGACCAGGACCAGTCCCGCGGCTGCCACCAGGGCACCGACGCCGAGCAGGATCACGCCCTGGGGCATCAGGTCGGCCGCGAAACGGACCTCGAAGGCCTGGACGATGGGACCGATGAAATCCGCCCGGTCCACGGAGTCCGGGACCACGGTGCCGATCTGATCAGCCAGCAGGCACGTCAGCGCGCCCGCCAGGATCCCGGCGATGCCCGCCAGGATCAGGAACGACCGACGGTGCGCGGCGATCGCCAGAGCGAGGACGGCGAGGGCGAGGGCTGCCGGTCCCATCCAGGGGGTCCAGGGCGCGAGGGTCGCTGCCTGGTTCAGCAGCGGTACGTCCGGGATGGTCGCGAGCGTGACGGTGGCATCGTCGGGCCGCGGGATATCGAACGGGATGACCTCTTCGACGGAGACCAGGAGCTCGTCGATCACGGGGCCGAGGTCGACGCCGAGCGCGTCCTCGCCCGGCGTGAACAGGGCCTCGTGCAGGTCCGCCATGGTCTCGTCCCAGAGGGTCGCGTACATGTCGGTGCCGGTGATCCTCGGGGCCTGCTCCTGGGCGATGGGAGCGACCTGGTCCGCGACCCAGCCGGGGATCCGATCATCGTCCAGCAGCGTCTCCACCGCACTGTCCGAGAGGGTGCGCTGGACCTCGGGATCCTCCGCGAGCGGCTGGGCGACGTCGAGGAAGCCCTCCTGGTCGATGACGTGCTCATGGAGCCACACGCCGGGCAGCCAGAGGGCACCGAGGACGGTGGCGAGGGTCAGCAGAAGGGCGGCGAGAAGATCACGTGCGGAAGACACCCGCACACGGTACCGGGACCGCCCGGGAGATCCCCGTACCCCGACCGCCGGGACGAGATCGGCCCCGCACCACCAGGTGGTACGGGGCCGTGCTCGATGCGGGACGGATCAGCCGATGCGGATGTAGGTCCAGCTGCCGGAGTAGATGTTGCGCTCGGAGGTGTCGACGCGCTTGTTGCCGGCGTCGACGAAGGTGTTGCCTCCGGCGTAGATGCCGATGTGGCCCGGCTTGTAGACCAGGTCGCCCGGCTTGGCCTGGGACTTGGGAATCACGGTGCCCGCCGAGGCCTGGCCACCGGCGCTGTGCGGGAGGCTGACGCCGTGCTGGGCGTAGACCCACTGGACGAAGCCGGAGCAGTCCCAGCCGGACGGCGAGGCGCCGCCGTACACGTACGGCGTCCCGATGCCGGAGCGGGCGGTGGCCAGCACGGAGCTGCCCTTCGCGGCCGACGGGGCCGGTGCCGACTTCTCCTCGGAGGACTCGGAGGACTCCTGCGACTCCTCGTCCTCGGACTCGGAGCGCTCGTCCTCGGAGTCCTCGCGGCTGGAGCGCTCGTTCGACCGGGAGGCGTCCTCGTCCTCGCGGCTCTCGCGCTGCTGGTCGCCCTCGTCCTCGGAATCCTGCTGGGCCTCGTCGCTCTGGGCGTCCTCGTCGGACTCCTCGTCGACGGGCTCGGGCTCGGGTTCCGGCTCGGGCTCGGGAAGCTCGACGGTGATGTCCGCGATGTCGGCGGTGGCGCTCTCGGCCTCGTCGTCGCCCTCGGCGGACTCGGCTGCGGGGATGCCGACGGCGGGAGCGGTCACGGGGGGCAGGACCGCGGGAGCGGCACCCTCAGCCTGCGGGGCCTGCGGAGCATCGTTCTGCGGCTCGGCGGTCGCGGCGGCGGCACCGCCCAGCAGCAGGCCGGCGGCCATCACCGTTCCGGCGGCGGCGCGTCCGGCGCGGACAGCAGGGGTCACCGTGCGCATCGCGCGGCGGTGAGTGTTGTTCGCAGTCTTCGACACGTTTCGCTCCCAGCCCCGGGCATCGGCCCTCGCGCTCTGCAGCTCTCGTACTCCGCACCCGGTGCGCGATGGGCTCTTCCGGGGGGAATGTCGAGGCTCGGCCGCCTCGGCACGTGTTCGACCCTAGGGGCCAGAGCCGTCCCTGAGAGCCGAACTGAAAGCTTCTGGGGAAGAGCTTGACGGACGCTTTACCCGGCCAGAAGAGGGGTCACGTGGAGCTGGGTCGCGACAATCTCGGGCACAGCGACCTCCCCGCCGGCCGGGCCTCGCAGAACCACCGTCCCGGCAACCCTCTCCGCGCGCATCTCGACCCCGGGAAAGATGTCCTGAGCTGCGAGTTCACCGAGAAGTTCCACGTCGCTCTGGACGCGCTCGCCGATCCGGTCCAGCCGTATCGTCGCGGTGCCACCGTCGGCGATGGCCTCGAGCAGCTCCAGAGGCGGATTGGCGGGGGTTTTACCCTCCGTGGTGGCGTGGGTCTCCGCGATGCCGAGGGCGGCGAGGCCCGGGATCGGGTTGCCGTACGGATCGGTGAACGGCGGCTCCAGCTTCTCGGCAAGCCGCCGCTCGACCTCGAGGCTCATCACGTGCTCCCAGCGGCACGCCTCCTCGTGGACGTGGGCGTAGTCCAGCCCGATCACGTCCAGCAGGTGACGCTCGGCCAGCCGGTGCTTGCGCATCACGTCGACGGCGACCTCGGTGCCCTGCTCGGTCAGGCGGATGCGGCGCTGATCGTCGAGATGGAGCAGACCGTCGCGCTCCATGCGGGCGACGGTCTGGGAGACCGTCGGGCCCGAGTGGCCCAGTCGCTCGGCGATCCGGGCACGCATCGGGGCGACACCGGCCTCGTGGAGCTCGAACACCGTCTTCAGGTACATCTCGGTGGTGTCGATGAGATCTCCGGTCACGAGGCCCCTCCCTTGGTAGGCGCGCTCGGCGGGCGCGCGGTAGCTGCGACAAGCTTAGTCCGTCAGGCGGGATGGCCGTCCGCAGCGCCCGCCGAGCACAGCCACCGCACACAGCGGCACGCCCCGGACCGCGCGGGTCCGGGGCGTGCCACGGGTGGTCGAGGACGGGCCCCGACGAGGATCTGAGCTGCCCGGTGGGGGCAGCTCCGCGCTCAGGAGAGCCCGGAGACGATCTCGCGCATCAGGTCTGCGGTCTCGGTCGGCGTCTTGCCGACCTTGACCCCCGCGGCCTCGAGGGCCTCCTTCTTCGCCTGCGCGGTGCCCGCGGAGCCGGAGACGATGGCACCGGCGTGGCCCATCGTCTTGCCCTCGGGGGCGGTGAAGCCCGCGACGTAGCCGACGACGGGCTTGGTCATGTTGTCCTTGATGTACGCCGCGGCGCGCTCCTCGGCGTCTCCGCCGATCTCGCCGATCATGACCACGCCGACGGTGTCCGGGTCGGCCTCGAACGCCTCCAGGGCGTCGATGTGGGTGGTGCCGATGATCGGGTCGCCGCCGATGCCGATGCAGGTGGTGAAGCCGAGGTCGGCCAGCTCGTACATCATCTGGTAGGTCAGGGTGCCGGACTTGGAGACCAGGCCGAGCTTGCCCGGACCGGTGATGTTGGCCGGGGTGATGCCCGCGTTGGACTTGCCGGGGCTGATCACGCCGGGGCAGTTCGGCCCGATGATCCGGGTGCCGCCCTTGGCCTGGGCATAGTTGAAGAACTCCGCGGAATCCTTGACCGGGATGCCCTCGGTGATGATCACCAGGAGCTCGATGCCGGCGTCGATGGCCTCGATCGCGGCGGCCTTGGCGAACTTCGGGGGCACGAAGACCACCGAGACGTTGGCGCCGGTGGCCTCCATGGCGTCCGCGACGGTGCCGAAGACGGGGACCTCGTGGCCGCCCTCGAAGGAGACCGTCTGGCCCGCCTTGCGCGGGTTGGTGCCGCCGACGATGGTCGTGCCGGAGTCGAGCATGCGCTGGGAGTGCTTCATGCCCTCCGAGCCCGTCATGCCCTGGACGATGACCTTGCTGTTCTCATCGAGAAAGATAGACATGTCGAGTGCTGCTCACTTTCCTGCGGCGGCGAGCTCGGCGACCTTCGCGGCGCCGCCGTCCATGGTGTCGGCCTGGGTGACGAGGGGGTGGGCGAAGTCGGCGAGGATCTTGCGGCCCTCCTCGACGTTGTTGCCGTCGAGCCGGACCACCAGCTGCTTGGTGGCGGCGTCGCCGAGCTTCTGCAGGGCGCCGACGATGCCGTTGGCGACCGCGTCGCAGGCGGTGATGCCGCCGAAGACGTTGACGAACACGGCGGAGACCTGCTCGTCACCGAGGATCACGTCCAGGCCGTTGGCCATCACCTCGGCGGAGGCGCCGCCGCCGATGTCCAGGAAGTTGGCGGGCTTGACGCCGTGCTGCTCACCGGCGTAGGCGACGACGTCGAGGGTGGACATGACCAGGCCCGCACCGTTTCCGATGATGCCGACCTCGCCGTCGAGCTTGACGTAGTTGAGGTCCAGCGCCTTGGCCTTGGTCTCCAGCGGGTCCTCGGAGCTGGCGTCGACTAGTTCGGCGTGGTCCTCGTGGCGGAACGCGGCGTTCTCGTCGAGGGTCACCTTGCCGTCGAGGGCGATGATGCTGCCGTCGCCCGTCTTGACCAGGGGGTTGACCTCAACCAGGGAGGCGTCCTCCTCGCGGTAGACGTCCCACAGCTTCTGCAGCACGGGGGCCACCTTGTGGGCGGTCTCCTCGTCGAAGTTCGCGGCCTGGACGATCTCGGCGGCCTTGGCCTCGTCGATGCCGACATTGGGGTCGACAGCCACGCGAGCGAGGGCCTCGGGGCGCTCGACGGCGAGCTGCTCGATCTCGACGCCGCCCTCGACGGAGCACATGGCGAGGTAGTTGCGGTTCGCCCGGTCCAGCAGCAGCGAGAAGTAGTACTCCTCGGCGATCTCCGCGCCGGCGGCGATCATCACGCGATGCACGGTGTGGCCCTTGATGTCCATGCCGAGGATCTCGGAGGCCTTCTGCTCCGCCTCCTCGGGGGACTTGGCGATCTTGACGCCGCCGGCCTTGCCTCGGCCACCGGTCTTCACCTGCGCCTTGACGACGACGACCGGGGTGCCGAGCTGCTCAGCAGCAGCCTTGGCAGTGGCGGGGTCCTCCGCGACGACTCCTCCGAGCACGGGCACACCGTGCTTCTCGAAGAGATCGCGGGCCTGGTATTCATACAGGTCCACGGGGTGCATTCCTCTCGATATCGGCAGTGGGCGGCAGGCCTCACTCGGCCTCGGTGCCACCCCTGGGAATACGGCCAGGGTATCGCTTCCGCCGCACCGGCTCGTACGGCCGCCACCCGTGTGCGCGGTGTCTCACCCGGGGCCGGGAAACCGCCTCCCCCGCCCCCTGCCGTTCAGCTGCCCCGGATACGATGCGGAGATGAGCCGACGAAACCGCAGTCTCGCCCAACGCATCCGCGAGCACCTCGGCTTCAGCGTGGTCGCGATCGGCGTACTGTTCATCGTGCTGCGCCTGGTGGGCGTCCGTTCCACGTTCGCGGGCTTCGCCCTGTCCGTGGCGATCACGCTCGCCCTGAACGTCGGGCTGTCCTACTACAACGACCGCCGCGCCCGCTCCCCCCGCCCCCATGTCGAGCAGCGCGGGGGCGGCGACATCCGGTGGCGCGAGGACGACCGTCCGCGTGAGGACCGCTGAGGCGAGGAGACGCCATGGCCGACTGGAGAACCTACGCGAAGGCCGCACGCAACACGGCCCGCAAGCAGGCGCCCGCCGCCGGTGACGCCGCCCGGCGCGCCTCGTCCCGCGCGAGCGGCTATGTCCGCGCCGCCGGCAAGGCGATCGATGAGGGCCGGTCGGAGGACGAGGAGCCCCGCCGGCACGCCGACCGCGAGAGCGAGGGGGCTCGGGAGGAACCTCGCCGTCGCGATGCCTCCGATCGGGAGCGGGAGCCCCGCCGGCGCGAGGACATCGACGGAGACCGGGAGGAACCTCGCCGCTCCGCGTCCTCCCGGCCGGCTGCGACTACCGCGCGCGAGCGCCCGGCGGTCGACACGAGTCGTCTGCGCAAGGACGCGGCGGCGTACTACACGGTCGCGGAGCGGCGCGTGCACTCGGCGCAGATCGTCCCGCGGTTCATGCGCGCCCTGCGTGACGCCCTGCTGATCGGCCTGTCCCTATTCGTCTTCTGGATCGTGCTCGCAGCCGCCGGCATCCAGATCCCCTTCACGACTGTGCTGATCGTGGTGCTGGTCATCGTCGCGATCAGCTTCGCGACCGGACTGCTGGCCCGGCGCAGGTCCCCCGCCGCCCCTGACGACCCGGCCGAGGACCACGGGCCCGGCCCGGCATGACCTTCACGATCCTGCCGCTGACGGCCGACGACGCCGAGGACGTCCAGGCGCTTCTGGCCCGCTCCCCCGGCTACACGCTGCGAACCCGAGGGCGCTCGGTCGCCGCCGACGACGGCCACGGCGTCCTCATCGACCGCCCGCCGGGCACAGCGGCCTCCGCAAAGACCGTCTTCGGCCTGCGCGACGACTCCGGGGCGCTGCGCGGACTGTGCGACGTCATCCACGGGTGGCCCTCCCCGGAGACCGCCCACATCGGCCTGCTGCTGGTCGACGATGCCGCTCAGGGCAGCGGTCTGGGGCGCCTGCTGCACGACAGCGTGATAGCCCAGCTGCGTGCCCGCGGTGACATCGCGCAGCTCCGCGCCGGAATCGTCGGGACGAACGCCGACGCGGCACAGGGATTCTGGGAGCGGTTGGGCTACCAACCGACCGGCGAGGAGCACTCCGTGTCGGCGGGCACGATCCGATCCACCACCGCGATCCTCACCCGCCCGCTGGATCCTCCTGCCGCACCCCCGGCCTCCGGCACGACTGATTCACCCCCGACCTCCGGCACGAACCTGTAGCTGAGCGGCACTCGCCCTCCTCTGAGAGGGGTCTGGTGCCGCTCACCTACACCTTTTTGCCACACGGTCCCGGCCACAGGCCCCGGTCATGGACGTGCGCCCCCGGTCCTGCGGTCCCGGTCCCGGCCACGGGGTCCCGGTCATAGACGTGCACCCCCGGTCCTGCGCCCCCGGTCCCGGCCCTGGTTCTGTGGTCCCGGCCCCGGCCGAGCGGCCCTGGTCCCGGCCCTGCGGCCCCGGCCGGACCAGCACTATCGGTGAAGGGCACCACCGAGGTCGGCGATCGACGTCGCCGCCGCCTCGACGGCGTCCTCGAGCCAGTCGGGCATCTCGCGGGCGATGAAGGGGCGCGTGATCCCGTAGGGCGCGAGCCGGGTGGCGACCATCAGGAGCTCGCGGCGCTGCGGGGTCGGCTCCGGGTACAACCGCTCTGCCAACCGCTCGAGCGCCTGGTCCACGTCGTCGTTGAGGTGGGCGACCTCCCCGTGCAGCGACGCCGGTCCGGTCTCGAGCAGGCGCCGGGTGCTGAACAGGAGCATCGCGCGAGCGTCCGCGGGATGGCGTCGGCAGAAGGCGGGGATGTGCCGGGCGGAGGCGATCACGGCCTCTCGCGGGTCCGGGCGCGCGGCGGCCTCGAGCAGGCCGACATGGAAGCGCCGGACGGAGCGGATCCACAGCCGGCCCAGCAGCTCCTCGCGCGAGGCGAAGCGGTGATAGATCGATCCGCTGGGCCCCTGGATCTCTCGGGCGACGTCGGCGATGGTCACCGTGGGGCCGACGTCGAGCAGGGCACGGGCGGCCCCGTCGAGCACGTCGTCCTCGGTGAAGCGGGCGGGTCTTGCCATGGGACGAGATCCTAGCTAGGTTTCAGATCATGCGTTCTGGAATCCGCTCTCTATTAAAGGTGGAGGGCACCGGCAGGCCCCCTCCCCGCTGGGCACGCGCGGCAGGTTGGGCGTGCCTGCTGCTGCCGCTGCCCTCCGTCCTCTGGCGGCTCGCCATGCTGGCCGGCGTCGACGTCGGCTTCGCCGATGCGGAACTGTTCCGCGGTCAGCCTGGTCCCACGATGTACGTGCTGGGCCTGAACGCCGTCGAGCTCGTCGTCGGCGGGCTGTGCCTGGGGCTGATCATGCCCTGGGGCGAACGGCTCCCCCGGCGGGTTCCCGGCCTGGGCGGGCGTGCCATCCCCCGCACGGTGCCGCTCGCGATCGGAGGCGCCGGGAACGTGGCCATGTACGCCATCTTCGGGTCGCTGCTGGCATCGTTCGTCGGCAGCTGGACCGGCGCCACCGAGGCGTGGACGCCGGATCGGGGCATGGACGGCGCGGAGCGCGCCATGCTGGCCGTCTGCTACGTGCCGTTCATGCTGTGGCCGGTCGCCATCACGCTCGCCCTGGTCGGGTACGGAATGAGACGTCGATCCTGAGGACGCGACTCAGAGCTTGGTGATCGGGGCGTAGCGCAGCAGCAGGCGCTTCTTCCCGTTCGGCGGCTTGAACTGCACCTCGACCTGGGTTTTCTCGCCCTGACCGGCGACCTCGGTGACCGTCCCCATCCCGAAGGAGTCGTGGGTGACGCGGTCCCCGGCCGCGAGCTGCGGCATCGCCGAGGCGGGGGTGGGCGCACGTCCGGATCCGAGGCTGGGGCGACTGACGTCCCGCCGGCCGCCGCCGAGGCCGCCGCTGAACGAGGGACCTCGCTGGCCGCCGCCGTAGCCGCCCGACCCGTAGCCCCCGGACGAGCCCTGGCCGAAGCCGGCCCCGCTGAGGGTGGAACCGGCGCGGGCGACGTCGAGCACCTCCTCGGGGATCTCATCGAGGAATCGGCTGGCGGGCATGAACTGGGTCTGGCCCCACATGGCGCGCATCTGGGCGCGGGTGAGGTAGAGCTTCTCGCGGGCACGGGTGATGCCCACGTAGGCCAGGCGCCGCTCCTCCTCCAGCTCCTGGGGGTCGCCGAGGGTGCGGTTGTGGGGGAACGTGCCGTCCTCCATGCCGGTGAGGAAGACGACCGGGAACTCCAGTCCCTTGGCGGTGTGGAGCGTCATGAGGGTGACGAACTGGTCCTCGGCGCCGGGGATCTGGTCGGCGTCGGCGACCAGGGACACCTTCTCCAGGAAGCGATCCAGGAGGGAGGCGTCCGGATCCTCGGGGGCCGCCAGCGCCGCGTCCGGAGCGACATCCGCTCCGGTGACGTCCTCGCCGGCGACATCCGGGACGGCGTCGTCCGAGGCGGCGCCCTCGGGTGCGGCGGTCCCCTCAGTCTCGTCCGCCTCGTCCTCCTCGAACTCGCTGGCGGCGGCATCGGCCGCTTCCGTCTGCGCCTCGAACTCGGCGGCGACGCTGATCAGCTCCGCGAGGTTCTCGAGCCGGGATTCGTCCTGCGGATCCTCGCTGCCCTGCAGCTCGGCGTAGTACCCCGAGCGCTGCAGGATCGCTTCGATCAGCTCGGCCGGGCCGTCCCCGCGCCGAGCCATCTCCTGGAGGTCCTCGAGCATCGCGACGAAGCTGCGTACCGCGTTCAACGAGCGCGTCGCGATCCCGGGGGCCTCATCGGCCCGGCGCAGCGCTTCGCCGAAACTGATCCGTTCGCGCTCGGCGAGCATCGCGATCGCGGCCTCGGCGCGGTCACCGATGCCGCGCTTGGGCACGTTGAGGATGCGACGGAGGTTGATCTCGTCGGCCGGGTTGGCCAGGACCTGCAGGTAGGCGACGGCGTCCTTGATCTCGCGGCGCTCGTAGAAGCGGGTGCCGCCGATGACGCGGTAGGGCAGGCCCACGCGGATCAGCTGGTCCTCCAGCGCGCGGGATTGCGCGTTGGCGCGGTAGAAGATCGCGATGTCCCCGGCGGAGCGGCCATCGTCGACCAGGGCATCGATCTGGCGCCCTATGTACCGGGCCTCGGCCTGCTCGTCGTCGGCGACGTACAGAGTGATCTGGTCACCGTCGCCCTGGTCGGTCCACAGGTTCTTCTTGCGCCGGCCCTCATTGCCCTCGATCAGCGCGTTCGCCGCCGAGAGGATGCGCTGGGTGGAGCGGTAGTTCTGCTCGAGCACGATGGTGCGCGCCGAGGGGAAGTCCTGCTCGAACTCGACGATGTTGCGGATCGTGGCGCCGCGGAACGCGTAGATGGACTGGTCGGAGTCGCCGACCACGGTAAGATCCGCTCGGGGATCCTCCCCCACGAGTTCGCGCACCAGGGCGTACTGGGCGGTGTTGGTGTCCTGGTACTCATCGACCAGCAGGTGCTGGAAGCGGCGCCGGTACCCCTCGCGGATCGCCGGGTTCTCCCGCAGCATCGTCACCGTCAGACCGATGAGGTCGTCGAAGTCGACGGCGTTGGCCTGGCGCAGCCGCTCGGTGTAGTTCGTGTAGATCCGCGCCAGCGTCTTCTCGAAGGGGTTCTTCGCGGTCTCGGCCTGGTCGGCGAAGTCGATCGGATCGGTGAGGTCGTTCTTCAGCGAGGAGATGCGCGAGGCCAGCATGCGCGGCGCGTGCTTCTTGGTGTCCAGCTCCAGATCCTTGGCGATCGTCGTGATCAGCCGCAGGGAGTCGGCGCTGTCGTAGATGGTGAACGAGCTCTTCAGGCCGGCGGCCTGGGCGTCGCGGCGCAGGATCCGCACGCAGGCGCTGTGGAACGTGGAGACCCACATGCTGCGGGCCGCGGGGCCGACGAGCTCGCCGACGCGTTCGCGCATCTCGGCGGCGGCCTTGTTGGTGAAGGTGATGGCGAGGATCTCCCCCGGCATCGCCTCGCCGGTGCGCAGCAGGTGGGCGATGCGCCGGGTGAGGACGCGGGTCTTACCGGAGCCCGCACCGGCGACGATCAGCAGAGGGCTGCCCCGGTGCTCGACGGCCTCGCGCTGGGCGGGGTTGAGGTCATCGGTGAGCTCACCCAGGAGCGTGGCGTCCGGGCCGCCCCACGGGGCGCCGCGACGGATGTGGTCGACGCTGTCACGGTCCGCGGGGTGGGGAGCCTGGTCGTGCTGGGCCGGAGGCTGCGGCACGGCGGCCTGAGGTGGTTCCTCGTCGTGGGGCGGCTCATCGAACGGGGGCTCCTCCGGCGGCGGCTCCTCCAGAGGGGGCGCATCCAGCGCTGCCTCCGCGAGCCCTCGCGAGTCCGGGACGGGGTCCGCTGCCGGTGCGCCGTCGATGGCGCTGACCGCCGGCGCGCCGGCGTCGCCGGCCCCTGTGCGCTCGCCTGCTGTCCCTGCGCGCTCACCGGCGGCCGCGGGATCCGGGCTCGCCGGCGCCACCCGCACACCGTCCAGACGGCGGAAGGAGTCGGGCAGGGAGAGGTCGTCGAAAAGTGAACTCATGGGGACACCAGGATAGGCGCGGGGGCCGACGGTCAGCACGTGGCGCGGCCCTGGTGTGGACGACGGCACGCTGCGCGCCGATCCGACGCCGGGGCCCGAGACCGTGGCAGGGCCGACGAGCAGTGACGACAGAGGCCGGGTACCGGACGGACCGGGACCAACCGGCCGGGACCAGCCGGCCCGGACCGACCGGGTCTCAGACGAAGACGGCGATGACGATGTTGGCGATGATCGCGGTGGGGATGCCGAACCAGATCACCGACGGGGTCTGCTCGCGGCGATTGGCGGCCACGTAGGCGAACGCCGTCGCCACTGCCGCGACCAGGAACTTGATGCCGAGCTTCATGGAGTTCGCGTCGCCGGTGAGCGGGACCAGGACCATCAGCACCAGACCGAGCACGAGCGCCCCGGCGGCGGCATGGGACATGCCGGGATTGGGGACGCGGGTGCGGGCGGCGGCGACCCAGGTCCCCAGCGCCACGGCCCAGCAGATCATGTGGAGGACGACGAGCAGAGAGATCAGGACGGACATGGTGCCACGATACGTCGGCTTCCTCACCGGTTCCTCCAGGCCACATGCGAGAATCACCGCATGATCACCCCTGGCTCCACCCCTCGCGGTGAACCGTCCCCCGGTGATCCCGGCGATGGGGCCGCCCCGGGCCGGGGGCGCGCCGGCGACCCCGAGGTCACCGGGGGTCCCGAGACGACCGGCGGCCCGGCCGCCTGGCTCTCCGGAGATCTGGATCTCGAGCACCCGCCGCGCCTGAGTGGCCGGCGGATCGCTGCGGCGTTCGCATCGCTGCTGCTGGTCCTGGCACTGCTGGGCTGGGGCCTGCCGCTGGTGACCGGGGCCGGCTGGGCGCAGATCGGGCGACGTTTCGCCGAGATGCCCATCTGGTCGGTGCCGCTGATGGTGGTGCTCGGGGCGGTGGCCCTGGCTCTGGAGTCCGCCACGGTGCGCACCGCCTTCCGTGGTTCTCGCTACCGCGACGCCGTGCAGGGCCATGCCGCCTCCCAGGCGGTGGGGATGGCCGTGCCGGGCGGGTCGATGATCGGCACCGTCCTGCTGGGCTACCTGATGCGGCGTTCCGGCCTGTGCATGCAGGCGATCATCACCGGCGTGATCGCGGCGTCGCTGGTCGACATGGCCCTGACGTCGGCGGGGATCCCGCTGCTCGGCCTGGTGGCCTATGCCCTCACGCCCCTGGTCGGCCCGGAGGCCCCGGACCTGCCCGGTGGGCTGTGGGCCGCACTCGCTGCTGTCGCGGGCGGGCTGGTCACGCTGGGCCTGGCCGCCCTGCTCATGCGCCGCAGCGTCCTGGCCTCCGTGGTCGCGCAGATATCCCAGGTGCTCCCGGTGGCCGACCCGGAAGCGATCCTGCGCCAGCGCGATGCGCTCGTGGCCCTGCTGCGCACGCGCGCCGCGGGCCTGATCGGGCCGACGGTCCTCGCCCGGGCGGTGCAGTGGCTGGCGCTGCTGGTAGCGATCCGGACGCTCGGCATCGAGGTCCCGCTGCTGGTGACGCTCGCGATCTTCGCCCTGGGACGCGTGCTGGCGCTGGTTCCGCTCACCCCGGGCGGGACCGGGATCGCCGAGACCGTGGGGGCGGCGGCACTGGTCGCGCTCGGGACGGCCGGCGATGCGGCGGCGACCGCCATGCTGCTCCTGGCGGTGGCGACGTTCGTGGTGCCATGCCTGGCGGGCGGGGTCGCGGCGGCGATGGCCATGACGCGGGCTCCGGCCCGCAGGCGCTGAGCGCCGCAAGCGCTGAGAGCCGCAAGAACCGCAAGCGCTGAGAGCCGCGGGCGCTGGGGCTGAGGCCTGCGCTCGCTCTCACCCTCTTCTCGCGTCCCTCACTCCCGGTCGTCGTCCTCGTCGAAGTCCGGGGTCTGGGTGCCCAAGGAGTGCGAGACGTCCGGCAGGAACGGACGTGGTGCGGACGGAGCCAGCGGGTAGCCGCCGATGCTCGCACCGTGCTGGGTGCCGACGAAGTGCGCGACGTCGCCGACGTGCCGGTGCGCTTCCTCCCCGCGGCCCAGGAAGCCCGCCCCTGCGTAGCCGCCCAGTCTCCGCCCGCTGGAACGCTCGTGCACAGTGGCGACTTCGTCGAGCTGGGTGGCGCTGCTGCGCAGACCGCTCACGATCCGGCCCAGCTCCGGGTACACCTCGCTGGTCCAGCGCTCATGCAGATCTTCGCCGAGCCGGCGGGTGGGTTCGCTCCCGGATCGGGCGACGTCACCGATCGTGTTGGCCAGTCGCAGCCGGACGAGGGTGAGCCGGTCTGCGGCACGTCGCAGCGCGCCGGCCTGCGCGCGGAGCTCACGCGGGTCCGAGCTCATCGGGCTTCTCCTTCCCGCCGCTCCCGGTGCCCGGGCTGCTGCGGGGGTCGGCACCGTCGGGTGCCTTCATCGTAGGCGGTCGGCCGGCCACAGTCTCCAGCCAGTCGTCCAAGACCTCGAGGGCTCGTGCGCGGACGTCATCCTCGGAGAGGAAGACGTCGTGGCGGGCCCCGTCGATCGCCTCGATGCGGACGTCGGGTCCGAGCCGTCGGGCTGCTGCGGCGATCGAGCGGACGTCGAGCACCGTGTCCGCCCGGCGCATGTCCTCGCGGAAGCGCACACCGATCGCGGAGCGGGCCGCGTGCAGGACCAGGACGGGGATCGCGAGGGGTCCCGCCGCTGCCAGCCGGGCCTGCCCGTCCAGCACGGCGGCCAGCGTGGAGGCGGGGAAACGGTGCCCGCGCTCGGGTTTGAGGGCGAGGTCGTAGTCGAACGGTCCGCCGTACCGGGTGTGGACGGTGCGTGCGAAGTGGGAGGTGCCCGGCGGCAGGATGGGCTTGTTCTGGAGCCGCTGCGCGGCGGCCTGCACGACGGGCGCCAGCAGCAGGCGGGGCGCCGAGCCCAGGTGACTCTCGAGCCATGGGGAGTTCAGCGCGAGCGCGCGGAGGGTGCCGGGGTGGCGCTGGGCCCACAGGGCGGCGATGAGGCCGCCGGTGGAGTGGGCCAGCAGGACGGGCGGCCGATCACGGCCGATGATGCGCAGCGCTGCCCCGATCTCCTCGTCGTAGCGGCTGAGGTGATCGATCGCCGTGGGAGTCTGCCCGTCCAGCAGGCTGCGGCCGTGCTTGCGCAGGTCCAGTCCCCAGACGTCGTGGCCGAGTCCACCGAGGTGCTCGAGCAGGCCCCGGTCGAAGACGTAGTCGGACCAGCCGTGCAGGACCAGCACCGGAGCCACCTGGCGGCCCGTGGGCGGCTCAGCATCGCCGGTGCCCGGCTCACGATGGATCAGGGTGGCGATGACCGGGCCCTCGGAGTCACTTCCCAGCTCGATCCGCCGGGCCGTATATCCCTCCCCCAGCACCGGGTCAGCGCTCATAGGGCTCCGGTGCTCGCCCGCAGCAGCTCGAGGACCTCGTCCCGTCGGTACCGGCGGTGTCCGCCGAGGGTGCGCATATAGGTCAGTTTGCCGGACTGTGCCCAGCGGGTGACGGTCTTGGGATCGACATGGAACATCTTGGCGACCTGAGCCGGCGTCAACAGTTCTGCCGTCGGGTCTTCGCTCTCAGGCGAGAGATCCGTGGATCCGTTCATCGGGCGTGCGACCTTTCCAGCGGGACTTCGTACACAGGAGGCGTCGGCCACCGTTCGGGCACGCCCAGGACCCCGGGGCCGGCTGGACGAGCCACGGTCTACGGCCGGGCACTCGGGTCAGTCAGCCTAGACGTCAGACTTACGGTGTCGGGCAAACATTTGCCCCGGTTCCGGCCAAAGATCGTGGATGCTCCGGCCTCCACGGGCCCTGTGCCGCGTCCCCGCGCACGGGGCCGGAGAAGGGATGTTGGGCACGTCTCCCGGTGCGGGGTTCGCGGGATGCGAGGGCATGCATGTACTCTTGGATTCCGAATCAATGCCATCTTCCGGGCTGACACGAGGCCCGGCAGCCGACGCACAGGGGGTCAGTTCCATGGGTCGCGGCCGACAGAAAGCCAAGCACACCAAGGTGGCACGGGACCTCAAGTACTACAGCCCGCCCACGGACCTCACCGCGCTGCAGCGAGAGCTGCAGTCCGAGCGGAGCGAGGGCGCTGACGGCGACGACCTGGCCGAGGGCAGTGACGACTGGGCCGATGAGGATGCGCAGTCCGCACGCCGTCGCTGAGGACTGGCCACCACCGTGACGATGATCGAGGGTCGACCCACCGGGTCGGCCCTCGAGTCGTATCCGGCCATTTTCCTCAGGGCCCCTCAGGTCCAGCCGGGATGCTGACCGGCGAGCATGACGGATCCGCCCTCGACTCCCTTGGCGCCGGCGACGACCTGCTCCAGCGGTGAGCCGGGCTCCGGCAGGGAGTCCTCCCCGACGATCTCTCCGATCACGCGTGCGCCCAGGCCGCGGGCGGAGAGCACTGCGAGGGTCGCCTCCACCTGCTCGGCGTCGACCACGGCGACCATCCCGATGCCCATGTTCAGTGTGCCTTCGAGGTCTGTCTGCGGCACCGACCCCCACCGGGCGATCCGGGCGAACACCGCGCCCGGCTCCCAGGTGGAGCGGTCCAGGCGCGCAGCGAGCCCGGCGGGCATGACCCGGGCGAGGTTGGCGGCCAGTCCGCCACCGGTGACGTGGCTGAGGGCGTGGACCGCCCCGGCGGAGCGGGGATCGGCCAGCACTGCCAGCACGTCGGCGGCGTAGATGCGGGTGGGTTCGAGGATCTCCTCGCCCAGCGTGCGCGAGAAGTCTTCGATATGCGTCTGCAGTCCGAGGCCCTGGGCGGCGATCACGGCGCGCACCAGCGAGTACCCGTTCGAGTGCAGACCGGAGGCGTCCATCCCGATCACCACATCGCCGCGGCGCACGCGGTCCGGACCCAGCAGGGAATCGGCCTCGACCACACCGACCGCGGCGCCTGCGACGTCGTAGTCCTCGGGCGCCATCAGGCCCGGATGCTCGGCCGTCTCGCCGCCGACGAGCGCGCAGCCGGCGAGCCGGCAGCCCTCGGCGATCCCGCGCACCACGTCGGCGATCCGCTCGGGAACCACCTTGCCGCAGGCGATGTAGTCGGTCATGGCCAGCGGGGCGGCGCCGACCACCACGATGTCGTCGACGACCATGCCGACGAGGTCGCGGCCGATGGTGTCGTGCACGTCGAGCTCACGGGCGATCGCGATCTTGGTGCCGACCCCGTCCGTCGACGAGGCCAGCAGCGGCCGCCGGTAGTCCTTCAGGGCGCTGACGTCGACGAGTCCGGCGAAGGCGCCGATCCCGCCGAGCACCTCGGGGCCGTGGGTGGCGGCCACGGCTTCCTTCATCAGTTCCACCGCGCGGTCGCCGGCGGCGGTGTCGACCCCGGACCCCGCATAGGTGATGGCGGGATCCGCATCTCTGCTGGTGCTGGCGCTGGTGGTGTTCATGCGTCCTTCCCGGCGACGGCGAGCTCAGGATCAGGCTGAGCGAGGATCCCCTGCGTCCTGGCGACGGGCTCGGGAAGCGACATCGGGTACTTGCCGGAGAAGCAGGCGGTGCACAGCGAATCGGCGGGCTGCTCGGTGGCGGCGACCATGCCCTCCTCGGAGATGTAGCCCAGCGAGTCCGCCCCGAGCGAGCGGGCGATCTCCTCGAGGTCCAGCCCGTTGGCGATGAGCTCGGCACGGGAGGCGAAGTCGATGCCGAAGAAGCAGGGCCAGCGCACCGGCGGAGAGGAGATCCGGACGTGGACCTCCGCCGCGCCGGCCTCCCGCAGCATCCGCACCACGGCGCGCTGGGTGTTGCCCCGCACGATGGAGTCGTCGACGACCACGAGCCGCTTGCCCTCGATGACCTCGCGCAGCGGATTCAGCTTCAGCCGGATGCCCAGCTGCCGGATGGTCTGGCTGGGCTGGATGAACGTGCGGCCGACGTAGGCGTTCTTGACCATGCCCTGGCCGTACGGGATGCCCGACTCCTGCGCGTAGCCGATGGCCGCGGGCGTGCCCGATTCCGGGGTGGGGATCACGAGGTCCGCGTCGACAGGGTGCTCGCGGGCGAGGCGGCGACCCATCTCGGTGCGGGCCTCGTTCACCGAACGGCCGGCGATGTGGGTGTCGGGACGGGCGAGATAGGCGTACTCGAACACGCAGCCCTTGGGCCGCGAGTCCATGACCTGTTCGCTGCGCAGCCCCTGCTCGTCGATGACGATCATCTCGCCGGGAGCGACCTCGCGCACGAAGCTGGCCCCGCAGATGTCCAGGGCGGCGGTCTCGGAGGCCACCACCCAGCCGCGCTCGAGGCGGCCGAGGACCAGCGGGCGGATGCCCTGCGGGTCGCGTGCCGCGTACAGGGCGGTCTCGCTGAGCAGGGTGAAGCAGTAGGCGCCGTGCAGTCGCGGCATGAGATCGCGCAGCGCGCTCTCGAGCGTGCCCTCGGTGTTCAGCAGCGCGGAGACCAGGGCGGTGTCGGTCGTGTTGCCACGCGCCAGCTCACCGGTGCGGGGCCTGCCGTGGCGCTCCTCGACCAGCGCCAGCAGCTCGTCGGTGTTGATGATGTTGCCGTTGTGGGCGAGGGCGACCGTGCCGTCGGGCCGAGGGCCGAGCGTGGGCTGGGCATTGGACCAGACGGAGCCGCCGGTCGTGGAGTAGCGGGTGTGCCCGATCCCGATGTGCCCCTGCAGCGTCTCCAGGGAGGCTTCGTCGAACACCTGCGAGACCAGGCCCATGTCCTTGTAGACCAGGATCTGGGATCCGTCGGAGGTGGCGATGCCTGCCGACTCCTGGCCGCGGTGCTGGAGGGCGTACAGACCGTAGTAGGTCAGCTTCGCGATGTCCTCCCCTGGGGCGAACACGCCGAAGACCCCGCAGGAATCCTGCGGGCCCTTCTCCCCGGGGAGCAGGTCATGGGAGAGATTGCCGTCGCCGCGTGCCACTGGTCCATGATGGCACACCCCGGCAGCTGTGCTCGCGGCGTCGCTCGGCGGGCCGACGGGGCGCTCGTGGGCCGGCAGGTCAGCGGCCCCTCGGCGAGATCCGCAGTGGCTGTCAGCGGCCCCTCGGCGGGATGTGCAGTGTGTGTCAGCGGTCCCGTCGCCCGTGCCGGCGGTGCCTGATCGCATCGACCAGAGCGGCGATGGCCGCCAGGGGCAGGCCGATGAAGACCACGGCCAGGAGCACCAGGTTCAGGGCGGACCCCGCGTCCTCCAGGGGCAGCAGGGGCGCGGTGACCAGCGCGACCACGGCGGGCACCGCCAGGGCGAGTGCGACCCAGAAGCCCAGCGTGGGTGTGCGGCGGCGGCGCACATACAGCGTCGTCGCCTCCGGGTCCGGGGCGGCGGGGCGTTCAGCGCCCTCGGGGTTCGCGGCGCTCTCGGGTGCCTCGTGGTTCCCGGCGCTCTCGTGGTTCCCGGCGCTCTCGGGCATCTCGCGGTTCTCGGGCATCTCGGAGGTGTTCACAGCTCTCCTGCGGTCTCGACCGCGGCGGCGACGATGGCCGGGTCGGTCTCGGTGTCGGGTGCGCCGTCCTCGCGCGCGGCGCCGGGGCGGCGGCGGGCGGAGAGGTGCACGTCGGTGACGCCGCTGCGGCGCACGAGGTCACCGATATCGGCCGGGCGGACTCCTCCCCCGGCGCAGATCGCCAGCAGGTCCTCCGCCGCATCGACCATGGCGGCGAGGTCGTCGGCCCCCTCCAGTGCACGTTCGGCGCCGCCGGAGCTGAGGACCCGGTGGAAGCCGAGGCCGAGCAGGGTGGTGACGGCCTCGGCGCGCTCCTCGCGCGAGCTCATCGCGTCGACGGCGCGATGGCAGGTCAGCGACACCCCGCGCACAGCTGCCTGGGCGGAGCGCAGGGCACCGTCACGGATCGTCTCGATCGCGGGGACGTCGAGCGCTCCCTCGGTGGTCAGCGCACCGAGCACGACACCGGCGGCTCCGGCGGCGACGGACTCCCCGGCCTGGGCGGCCATCAGGTCGACCTCGTCGGCGTCGACCACGAACTCTTCGGGTCTGCCGAGGAAGTCCACTCGGCCCGCGCGTGAACGGATCAGGACGTGCACGTCGAAGTGCGGCTTCGCGTCGGCGGCGGCCACCAGCTCGGACGCCCGCCGGGTGCACTGCTCGACCAGTTCGGGCGGAGGCGTCGTGCCCCCGCTGGCGAGGTCCACGCACAGTTCGACGCGGTCGGCCCCGGCGAGCGCGGCCACCTCGAGCCCGGCGAGGTCCTGCACGGCGATCTCGACGGCGATGCTCATGGAGTCTCCTTCTGGCGGGCGGTGCGCACGGTGCGGCGGGGTCCGGGCAGCGGCAGCAGCTCGGCGAGGTCGCTGCGTTCACCGCTGGCGCGGACGCGGCCGTCGGCCACGGCGTCGGCCCAGGTCGTCTCGCCGCTGACGAGAGCCAGCCAGGTGGCGGCGTCGGTCTCGACCACGGCGGGCGGGGTGCCGCGGGTGTGCCTCGTCCCGGCGATCGCCTGGACCGCCGCGTGCGGGGGCACGCGCAGTTCGACGGCGCCGCCGGGGAACTCCTCGGCGAACAGTTCCAGGGTGTGGCGGACGGCGGGGGCCAGCACGGAGCGGGCGGTGGTGGCGGGGTCCATGGCCCAGGCGGCGAGGGCCGCGCGCCCCGCGTCGGGATCGGTGCGGCGGGTCACCACGTCAGTGCGTCGCCCGCGGCAGCAGGTCGTGGACGACGATCGTGTCCGAGCGGTCCGGGCCGACGCCGATGGTGCTGATGCGGCACCCGGCGAGCTCCTCGAGCCGGCTGACGTAGGCGCGGGCGTTCTCGGGCAGCTCCTCGAAGGTGGAGCACTGCGAGAGGTCCTCGGTCCAGCCGGGCAGCGTCTCGTAGACGGGGACCGCGTGGTGGAACTCGGTCTGGGTCATCGGCATCTCGCGGTGGATGACCCCGTCGACGTCGTAGCCCGTGCAGATCGGGACCTCGTCGAGGCCGGTGAGCACGTCGAGCTTGGTCAGGACGATGTCGGTGAAGCCGTTGATGCGCACGGCGTGACGGATCATCAGCGCGTCGTACCAGCCGCAGCGGCGCGGGCGCCCGGTGTTGACGCCGACCTCGCCGCCGGTGGTCTGGAGGTACTCGCCCCACTTGTCCTCGAGCTCGGTGGGGAACGGCCCGGCGCCCACGCGGGTGGTGTACGCCTTGACGATCCCGACGACCCGGTCGATGCGGGTGGGGCCGACGCCGGTGCCCGTGCAGGCGCCGCCCGCGGTGGGGTTGGAGCTGGTGACGAAGGGGTAGGTGCCGTGGTCGACGTCGAGGTAGGTGGCCTGACCGCCCTCCATCAGCACCACCTCCTCGCGGTCCAGCGCGGAGTTCAGCATCTCGGTGGTGTCGACGACCATCGGGCGCAGGCGCTCGGCGTAGGACAGCAGGGAGGCCGTGACCTCCTCGATGTCCACCGACCGACGGTTGTACAGCTTGACCAGCAGCTCGTTCTTCTGGCGCAGCGCTCCCTCGACCTTCTGGCGCAGGATCGACTCGTCGTAGAGGTCCTGGACGCGGATGCCGAGGCGACCGACCTTGTCCATGTAGGCGGGGCCGATGCCGCGCCCGGTGGTGCCGATCGCGCGCTTGCCCAGGAAGCGCTCGGTGACCTTGTCGAGGGTCTGGTGGTACGGCGCGACGATGTGCGCGTTGGCGCTGATGCGCAGCCGCGACGTGTCCACGCCGCGCGCGGAGAGCATCTCGACCTCCTCGAACAGCGCCTCGAGGTTGATGACCACGCCGTTTCCGATCACCGGAGTGACATCCGGGGAGAGGATCCCTGCGGGCAGGAGCTTCAGCTCGAACTTCTCGCCGTCCACGACGACGGTGTGACCGGCGTTGTTGCCGCCGTTGGGTTTGACGACGTAGTCGACCCTGTCTCCGAGGAGATCGGTGGCCTTGCCCTTCCCCTCATCACCCCACTGGGCTCCGACGATCACGACGGCGGGCATGGCAACTCCTAGACGGGCGGAGACGGGTGGTGACGGACGGACAGCGGCACATCGCCCACGGGCGGTGACGCACCGTGGGCCGTGAGGACGGGAAGGAAGTGCGCGTGGATCGTACCAAGCACAGCCTTGATCCCGACGGGGCCCACGTGATCCCGACGGGGCCCGCAGCCGCGTCGGACCGGGCCTGTGGGCCCGGCCCGGCAGGCGCGACCGGCCCGGCAGGCGCGACCGGCCCGGCAGGCGCGACCGGCCCGGCAGGCGCGACTGGGTCGGCAGGCCGGCTCGGCTCGGACGGCCGGCTCAGCCCAGCAGGCTGGGATCGGCCTCGCGCAGGAACTCGGTGACCCGGTCCGCCTCGGCCTGGTCGCCGATGCGGCGAGAGGTCTCCCCCAGCATCGCCAGGGCCCGCAGGAAACCGCGGTTGGGCGCGTGGGAGGCGGGGACAGGACCCTGGCCGCGCCAGCCGGCCTTGCGCAGGGCGTCGAGGCCACGGTGATAGCCGGTCCGGGCGAAGGCGTAGGCGGTGACCTCGTCGCCGTCGGTCAGCGCGTCCTGAGCGAGGACGGCCCAGACCATCGGGGATTCGGGGTGACGGGCGGCGATCTCCCGCGGCTCCCCGTGCTCCGCGAGCTCGTCGGTGACCTGGACATCGATGAAGTCGTCGGGCAGACGGGTCTCCGGAATGCCGAGGAGATTACCGCTGGTGAGGTTATCGGTACGATCAGCCATGCAAGCATCGTAGGCGCTGGCGCCTGATGACCACCCGGACCAGATAGAAACACCCATGTCACACACGCAGGACGGCTCGGAGCTGCTCACCGGGCCCGGAGCCGGAGGACTGCTCCGCTCGGCCGTGGGCAACTCCGGCGGTGTGCTGCACAGTTGGCAGCTGGACCACGTCGATCATCGTCCCGGCCGCAGCACGAAGGCGCTCTACCGCACGATGGTCTCCTGGCCCGAGCTGGACGGACCACAGGCCCCCGCCCGGGAAGAGCTGTTCGGGGCGAGCGCCCACATCGGCGAGCGTGAGAAGAACCTCTACGTCGCCGAGCAGACCCTGGTGATGACCGACGGCGACATCAACGTCCGCGTCTGGCGCTATCCCCACGACCCGTGGCTGCCGATGCTCCCGCAGGTCTGCTACCCCGACGTCGTCGGCCGCACTCTCCATGACCTCGGGGTGGCGATCGGCAGCGACCCCGACGTCCCGATCGCGATCGACGTCGTCTCCTACCGTCCCGGCCGGCGCGCGGTGCTGCGCGCCAGCCAGGGGGACCGGGCAGTGTTCCTGAAGGTCATGCAGCCTCATCGCAGCGGCGAGATCGTCGATCGTCATCAGCGGCTGCTCGCCGCCGGCGTCCCGGTCCCCGAGGTGCGCGCCCACCACGACGGTCTCGTCGTGCTCGAGGAGCTGCCCGGACGGCCGCTGGCCCGCGTCGTCATCGACGAGGGCGTCGAATCGTGCACCGCCCAGGATCTGGTCGCCCTGCTGGATCGGCTGCCGGCCTCGATGTATCCGCTGCCGCTGCGCCCGCCGTGGACGGACTCGGTCGAGTTCTACGCCGGGATCGTCGGCTCCTCGGTGCCCGTCCTCGGGCCGCGGCTGGATGCGCTCGTGCGCTCGATCCGCGACGGGCTGGCGGCGCTGGAACAGCGGATGGACATGCGCCCCCACGACGTGGTCCACGGCGACTTCTACGAGGCACAGGTCTTCGTGCAGAACGGCAAGGTGGTGGGTCTGCTCGATATCGACACGGTCGGTCCGGGCCGCCGCGCCGACGACCTGGCCTGCCTGCTCGCCCATCTCAGCGTCCTGGCCGACTACGGCAACGCCGGGCGCATCGATCGCGCGATGCAGGAGCGCGTCGAGGAGGCCATCGCCACCTGGCACGAGACGTTCGCCGAGCGCGTGGATCCCACCGAGCTGGCGCTGCGCTGCGCAGGCGTGGTGCTGTCCCTGGCCACCGGGCCCCATCGCCAACAGGAGGCGGCGTGGGAAGCGGCCACCGAGGCGATCGTGCGGGTGGCCGAGGAATGGGTCGAGCGGGCGCGCGCTGCGGAGTCCCGCCGCATGGCGGCCGCCGCCGGGGACACTCCCCCGCCCTCTCCCGCACCGTACGCCGGCCCACCCCGCCCGTCGGCCACGAGCGTCCCCAGCGGCCCCCCGCCCCGGGGCGCCACCGGCGTCCCGCCGGCGCCGCAGCAGCCGCCCGCAGCGCAGCCCGCGCGGCCCGCCCCCTCCGCGGCGACCGGCCAGCGACCGGCTCCCCCTGCTCAGCCGCCTCCCTCCCACGGGACTGCCGCGCCGTCGCAGCCCCAGCAGCAGAACGTGCCGCCCGGATACCAGGCACCGAACGGCGCAGCACCCGCGAGGCGTCCCGCTCCCCCGCAGCCGCCGGCGGCCGCGCAGCAGCAGCACCCGCCGCAGTCCCCGGCTGCCGCGGCCGGCCAGGCGACCACGCAGCAGCAGCCCCCGGCTGCCGCGGCCGGGCAGGCGACCACGCAGCCCATCCCGCTGCGTGATCGGCCGGACGCCGGTGACACCGTCGACAGCGGTGACGACTCCCCCACGCAGGAGCGTCGGATCGGGTCGATCCTGCCCGGATGAGGGCGGTCCTCCCCGGCTGACTGCACCTGGCTCGGCGCCTGTGCCACGATCGGCCCATGCGTGCAGTGATCCAGCGAGTCGATGGTGCCCAGGTCGAGGTCGACGGGGAGGTGATCGGCGCGCTCGAGGGCGAGGGACTGGTCGCTCTGGTCGGCGTCACCCACGAGGACGGCCCCGGGCAGGTCGCGACCATCGCGCGCAAGATCTGCGAGCTGCGCCTCCTCACCGGCGAGCGCTCCGTGCTCGATGCCGGCGCTCAGGTGCTGGTCATCTCGCAGTTCACGCTCTACGCGGACGTGCGCAAAGGGCGGCGACCGTCCTGGAACGGGGCGGCCCCCGCTGCGGTCGCCGAGCCGCTGGTGGACCAGGTCGTCGAGGCGATCCGGCAGCGCGGGGTGAGCGTCGCGACCGGCCGCTTCGGCGCGCACATGCGCGTCGGCCTCACGGGCGATGGACCGGTGACCATCCTCGTCGAGGCGTGAATGGACCACGGCCGACGACCTCGAGGCTCTCCCGTACCCTGGGGACCATGACCTACACACTCGTGCTGCTCCGCCACGGCGAGAGCGACTGGAATGCGAAGAACCTGTTCACCGGATGGGTCGACGTGGCCCTGACCGAGAAGGGCGAGAAGGAGGCCATCGCCGGCGGCACCCTCATGAAGGAGGCCGGCATCCTCCCGGACGTCGTCCACACCTCCCTCCAGCGCCGCGCCATCATGACCGCGAACCTCGCCCTGGACGAGGCCGACCGGCACTGGATCCCCGTCAAGCGCGACTGGCGCCTGAACGAGCGCCACTACGGCGCTCTGCAGGGCCTGGACAAGTCGGAGATCCGCGAGAAGTACGGCGAGGAGCAGTTCATGGCCTGGCGCCGCTCCTACGACACTCCCCCGCCGGAGATCGAGTTCGGCAGCGAGTTCAGCCAGGACCAGGATCCCCGGTACGCGGACCTCGGTGATCAGCTGCCCAAGTCGGAGTGCCTCAAGGACGTCGTCGAGCGCTTCCTGCCGTACTGGGAGGAGGGCATCAAGCCCGACCTGACCGACGGCAAGGTGGTCCTGATCGCGGCCCACGGCAACTCGCTGCGCGCGCTGGTGAAGTACCTCGACGGCATCTCCGACGAGGAGATTCCCGGCCTGAACATCCCCACCGGCCAGCCGCTGGTCTACGAGCTCAACGAGAACTTCGAGCCCGTCGCCAAGGGCGGGCGCTACCTCGACCCGGTCGCCGCGAAGGCCGCCGCCGAGGCCGTCGCCAACCAGGGCAAGAAGTGACCGTCGGCCGCTGACTGCGTCGCAGCGTCCGTCGGCTCGCGTCGGAACGCACGGCGACGACATGGTGAACGCCCCCGGGTTCCGCCCCGGGGGCGTTCGTCGTCCCCGTAGCGTGATCAGGCCGGCCGGCTCCGGTACGGCACGTCCTCCGACACCCCCTGGAAAGGGAATGCCATGACGATGATCGCTCCCGACCGCAGAACGTTCTTCCGGACCCTCGGCGTCACCGCGCTGGCCGGCCTCGGCGCCACGACGCTGGCCCCGTCGGCCTCCGCTGCGGGCGAGTCGCTGCTGCCGACGACCTACCTCCAGCAGCCCAACTTCTTCTACTGCGGTCCCACCGCGGTGTGGATCGCCCTGAGCGCGAAGGTGCAGCCGCCGAGCCTGGACACGCTGGCCGCGGAGCTCGGCACCACGTCGGCTGGCACGAACTTCGGCGCCATCTCCCCCGTGCTGACCAATCGCCTGCCGGGCGCCGTCTACCGTGACCAGTGGATGGCCGGGACCGGAGCGAGCGAGGCCGATGCGAACCTGCTGTGGGACCGGGCGGTCACCAACGTCGACGCGGGCTACGCGACCGTGTGCAACTGGTGGGTCCTGGCCGGGCAGTACCCGAGCTGGGGCGGCAACACCAGCGACATCTTCCACTTCGTGACGATCGACGGCTACGACACCGAGTACCGGACGCTGCGTGTGGCCGATCCCGCCGGGGCCACGCTCGTCTCCGGCCTGCCTGCCCACCATTGGCTGACCCCGCAGCAGGTCGCGGGCTACTGCGCGGGGCGCGGCTACTTCTGGTGACCCCGATTCCCGGCGTCCGCCGCTGATCCTCCCGTGCTGACCGGCTCATCAGGCTGGCTCGACCCGGCGATCAGCGGCGACGCCCGGGCCGGTGGTCAGCGGCGACGCTTGGTGCCGAACAGTCCGCGGGTGACCTCGCGCCCCAGCGCGGTCCCGGCCGAGCGCAGGAACGACCTCACGGCGGGATTGTCGAACAGGCCCGTGTCCTTCGACGAGGAACGGGAGGATCTGCCGCGCGGGGAGGACTTCTCCGAGCCTGCCCGGGTGGAGGACTCATCCTCGTCCGCCGGTGCACTCTCCTCGGTGCGGGACGCCTTCTCCTGCGCATCGGCCTGCTTCTCCGCACGGGCGGCGAGAACCTCGTAGGCGGACTCGCGGTCGACCACCTCGCCGTACTTCTCCGTGAGTTCGGAGGCCGCCACGCAGTCGGAGATGGCCTTCTCCCCCGCGGGCTCCATGGAGGACTCCGGGGCGCGCACCGCCGTGATCGCCACCGGCGTGGGGGCTCCCGTCTCGCTCATCACGGTCACGATGGCCTCACCGGTGCCCAGCGCCGGGATCACCTCGACCAGATCGTGCTCACTGGTGGGGAACGTGGACGCGGTGGCCTTCAGTGCCTTGGCATCGTCCGGGGTGAAGGCACGCAGAGCGTGCTGGACCCGGTTGCCGAGCTGGGCGAGCACGTCACCGGGGATGTCCTTGGGGGTCTGGGTGATGAAGAAGATGCCGACCCCCTTGGAGCGGATCAGGCGCACGGTCTGGACCACCTGATCCAGGAACGCCTCGGAGGCGTCCTTGAACAGCAGATGCGCCTCGTCCAGGAAGAACACCAGCTTGGGCACCTCGAGGTCGCCGACCTCGGGGAGGTCCTCGTACAGCTCGGCGAGCATCCACATCATGAAGGTCGAGAACAGCGCCGGCCGCGTGGCGACCCCGGGCAGCTCGAGGCAGGAGATGATCCCCGAGCCGTCCTCGGCATGGCGCAGCAGCTCCTGCGCGTCGAAGGCCGGCTCGCCGAAGAACACGTCCGCCCCGGAGGCCTCGAAGGCGGTCAGCGAGCGCAGGATGACCCCGGCGGTGGCGGTGGAGATCCCGCCGATGCCCTTGAGCTCGTCCTTGCCCTCGTCGGAGGTGAGGAATTGGATCAGGGCCCGCAGGTCCTTGAGGTCGAGCAGTCCCAGGCCCTGACTGTCGGCGTAGTGGAAGATCAGTCCCAGCGAGCTCTCCTGGGTCTCGTTCAACTCCAGCACCTTGGACATCAGCACCGGGCCGAAATCGCTGACGGTGGTGCGGATCGGCACTCCCTCGCCCTGCCCGCCGAGGGTGAAGAACTCCGTGGGCGCTGCGCGGGAGACCCACTCCTGGCCGCGCGCGGCGGCCCGGGCCGAGAGCTTCTCGGACTCCTCGCCGGGCACGGCGATACCCGAGAGGTCGCCCTTCATGTCCGCGACGAACACGGATGCGCCGGCGTGGGCGGCCTGCTCCGCGATCACCTGCAGGGTGCGCGTCTTGCCGGTGCCGGTCGCGCCGGCGATCAGCCCGTGCCGGTTCAGCATTCCCACGGCCAGGTTCACCGCCGCGGCGGGGTTCGGCTCGCCGTCCTCCAGCATCGCGCCGAGGTGGATACGGCCGCCCTCGAAGGCGTAGGCGTCCCTCACGGCGGCGGCCGACGGGCTCAGCTCGGCTCCCCCGCCGGCCGGGCCCGGGGCCGCAGCGGTCTGGTCCGGGGAGGCCGGGGCTGTCTTCTCGGTGTTCATGCTCGTGCTCCTCCTGCGTCGGCCGGGCCGACGGGCGCGTGGTGTCGACTCTGTGATCGTAGCGGCGCAGATCACAGAGGGCAGGCTGTCCCGGGATACGGTGAGCTCATGACCGAACGCCTCGATGCGCGCCCCGAGATCCTCGGCGATCCGCCCACCGCCGTCCGCCGCGACGACGAGCTCCCGGCCGACGCGATCGCCCAGATGCTGACCGCCCCGTCGGCCCCCGCCCTGATGGAGAAACTGGGCATCACGGGTCAGGACGCCGAGGAGCTCGCTCCCCTGCTGCCGCGTGCTGCGGAGGACGCGGAGATCCTCGCGGAGGTCACGCGGACGGCGAACCTGCTGCGGGCCGGCGCCGGGCTCACGACGCCGACCGTCGGCCTCGAGTCGTTCGCGCAGGCGCAGAATGCCCTGCAGGAGCGACTGGCGCCCGGCGAGGGCCTGATTGCGATCCTGGCGCACCTGGTCAGCACCAGCACGGTGCGCGAGTGGCACGCGGCGCGCGGCCTCACCGCGCAGCAGTCGTGGCTGGTCCTGGCCGACCTCGGCCAGCAGATGCGGATCCACCGTCGCAGCAGCGGGCGCCTGGGACTGCACCAGGTGGGGTGGACGGCGCTGAACTGGGCCGGGCGGCTGTTCCATCTGGGGCGGCTGCAGTTCGACCTGCACCGCATCGACGAGGGCACCGGCCGGGAACGCTGGGTGGTGGGTACGCACATCCCTGCCGACGGCCCGCTGGATCCCGACGCCGTCGAGGACTCCTTCGCCCGCGCCACCGCGTTCTTCACCGAGCACTTCGGCGACCTCGACACCGCTCGCCCCGCCGATGCCCCTCGCTTCGGCCACGAGTTCCGCTGCGAGTCGTGGCTGATGAACCCTGTGCTCGTCGAGGAGCTCGGCGCGGAGTCGAACATCGGCGCGTTCGTCAGCCGCTGGGAGATCATCGACACCGCGCCGGGGGCCGACGGAGCCGCGTTCTTCGTCTTCGGTGTTCGCCCGCCCTACGACCCGGCCACGCTGCCGCGCTCCACCCGGCTCGAGCGCGCGGTCGCCGAGCGGCTGGCCGACGGCCGCGGGTGGGACAGCGGAACCGGCGCCCTGGTGCGCTGAC
Organism: Brachybacterium sp. GCM10030267; assembly: GCF_042666875.1. NCBI lineage: Bacteria > Bacillati > Actinomycetota > Actinomycetes > Micrococcales > Dermabacteraceae > Brachybacterium > Brachybacterium sp. GCM10030267. The sequence goes on from NZ_JBHTCX010000010.1 coordinate 29,383, forward strand.
CTCTGCGCTGGCTCGGCAGCGCCGCGATCCCGCGCTCTAGAAGGGCACTCGCCCCGCATCATGCAGGGCCACGACCTCGTCGAACGCCGTGACCAGGTCGATCCCGCGCGCCATGGAGACGGCGAATGCACTGCGGGTCAGGGCGAAGCCCAGCTGGACGGTGATCACCGCGCGCTCGTGCGCATCGGGCCCGTCGAAGGCCTCGGCCATGGCGTCGACCATCTCCGTCTGGACCGAGATCAGGTTGCCCGAGGAGATCGAGTGCAGTTTCGGCTCCCTCGCCATGACCTGCTTCTTCAGCTCTCGCAGGCTGGGATCGGCCGGTGTCGACTCCAGCGCTTCCCGCAGCACCGAACGCAGCGCGTCCCGCGTGCCGGAGCGCACGATCCGCTCATGCAGGCTCTCGACCAGCCTCTCCCCCTCCCCGGAGAGGATGCCGAGGATCGCGGACTCCTTGGTGCTCCAGTGGTTGAAGAAGGTGCGGGTCGAGACGCCGGCGCGCGCGGCGATCATGTCGGCCGTCACGTTCGACAGCCCCTCTTCGAGCACCAGCTCGAGCGCGGCGCGGTGCATGGCGACCCTGGTCAGGCGCTTCTTGCGCTCTCGCAGGCCCATGGAGGCCTCATCAGATGTCTCGTCGTCGTTCACGCGCCCATCGTAGTCCGTGATGTCACAGAAGTTGCACTGAGTGAAATAGTGCAGTGAATGCAACACTTGGTTAGAGTGGAGCGGTCGAGGCCCACCGATGTGCTGCGACCTCCGGCCGCGTCCAGCCACGTCCGGATCCTTCAGCTTCGTCCCTTCGACTCTCCCCGAGGAGCTCAGTGAGCACTGCAACGACCCCGGCGGCGCCCGACGGCACCGCCCCCACCGCCTTCACCGGCCTGGACCGCACGGGCAAACTCGTCTTCGCCGGCCTGATGCTGGGGATGTTCGTCGCATCCCTGTCCCAGACCATCGTCGGCCCCGCCATGCCGCGCATCGTCGCCGAGCTCGGCGGCGTGGAGCACTACAACTGGATCGCCACCGCCGCGATGCTGGTCTCCGCCGTGGCCGTGCCGATCGTCGGCAAGCTCTCGGACCTCTACGGGCGCCGCTGGTTCTACCTCGGCGGCGTCGCCGTGTTCATGATCGGCTCGATCCTGGCCGGGATGTCCCAGGGCTTCTGGTTCCTGGTCTTCGCCCGCGCCGTCCAGGGCGCCGGCATGGGCACCATCCTGCCGCTGTCCCAGACGATCATCGGCGACATCATCCCCCCGCGCCAGCGCGGCAAGTACCAGGGCATCATGGGCGCCGTCTTCGGCGTGACCAGTGTGATCGGCCCGCTCATCGGCGGCACCGTCACCGACAACCTGGGCTGGCGCTGGCTGTTCTACCTCACGCTGCCCGTCGGCGTGGTCGCCTTCGTGTTCATCTGGAAGTTCCTCCACCTCGAGCGCGCGGCCCAGCACGGCAAGGTCGACCTGTGGGGCATCTCCACCCTCACCCCCGGCCTCGTGATCGCCCTGCTGGCCACCAGCCTCGGGGGCACGTCCTACGACTGGGGCTCCTCGATCATCATCGGCATGTACGCCGTCGCGGCGCTGTTCCTGATCGCCTTCGTGCTGATCGAGAACCGCGTCGCCGAGCCACTGCTGCCGATGCATCTGCTGACCCGCCCCATCGTGGCGCTGTCGGTGGCCGCGTCGTTCGCGATCGCCGTCGCCATGTTCGGCGCGATCATCTACATCCCGGTCTACGCGCAGGGCGTCCTGGGCGTCTCGGCCACCAACTCCGGGGCGATCCTCATCCCGCTGTCGGTGGCGATGATCCTGACCTCGATCGTGGTGGGCCTGCTCATCACACGCCTGGGCAGCTACAAGGTGTTCCTCGTCCTCGGCGGCATCGTGCTGGTGACGGGCTACTGGCTGCTGACGCGCCTGCAGTACGGCGATTCGCAGTGGCACCTGACCCTGGCGATGATCGTCATCGGCCTCGGGCTGGGGCTGTGCATGCAGGTGTACACGCTGGTCGTGCAGAACGCCGTGCCTCAGCGGGAGCTCGGGGTGGCCACCGCCGCCGTCCAGTTCTTCCGCAACGTCGGCTCGACCATCGGCACCGCGGTGCTGGGCACCGTGATGACTGCGCAGATGGGCAGCTCCATCCGCGAGCAGATGCAGGCCCTGCCGGCCGAGCAGCAGGCCGCGCTGCAGCAGTCCGGCACCCAGATGGACGCTTCGCAGCTGGAGTCCGCCGTGCTCGATCCCGACGCGCTCTCCCAGCTGCCCGGCTTCCTGGTGGAGCCGATCCGCATGGGCATGGGCGAGGCGATGCACGCCGTGTTCCTGACCGCGGTGCCGTTCGTCGCCGCGGCCCTGCTGCTCTCGCTGTTCGTCAAGCAGGTCCCGCTGCGCAACACCCTGCACTCCGCCGACGAGGCCGCTGCGAGCGCACCCGCCGGCGCCGGCCCCGCCGCGGAAGAGTTCGGCGAGGAGGAGCTGGTCAGCACCAGCACCGGGGCGATCGCCGCGGTCGGGGCCACCGAATCGGTGACCGGCTCCGGCGACGGCCTCGAGACCAGCGGCACCGAGGGGTACGCGCGCTCCGGCGCCACCGGGCTCTCCGGCGCGACCGGATCCGGATCCGACGAGGACCAGCACACCGAACGCTGAGGTTCCCCGGACGAGGATAGAGAGAGAACGGGTCGGCGGCACCACCACGGTGCCGCCGGCCCGTTCTCTCTCTGCCGCGTCCACCGGCGGCGTGGGACCATGAACGGGTGCTTCTGACTGATCACTTCCCGCCCACGATGCCCGCCGCGCTCACCGGCTCCCTCACCACCCGGCTGCCGGTGGAGACCGACGTCGAACCGCTCGCCGAGCTGGTCACGCGAGACATCCGCTCCCACACGCCGGATGGCGTCGAGGATGTCGACGGGCTCCGCTCCCGGCTCGTGGGGCTGAGGTCGTGGGCCCGGCGACAGGTCGTCGTGGTCCCTTCCGCGCCCGACGGCTCCCCGACCCTGGATCAGCCACCGGTGGCCTGGGTGGCCGTCGAGGACCGGGCCGCGGGACGCTCGGACGTGCAGTTCGTCGTGGGCCGCGAGGTGCCCGAGCGGGACCAGCTGGCGGCGGCGCTGCTGGACTGGGCGGAGGAGGCGGCCGGGTCCTTCGCCCGCCATCGCGGCGTGAAGACCACCCAGCTCGACGTGAGCGCGCACGAGGCCGACACCGACCGCGCTCGGCTGCTCACCGCCGCGGGCTACACGATGATGCGCACCTGGCTGCACATGCGCCGCCCCGTCACGCTCGAGGAGACCGGGCCACCGCCGGCCACGCGGCCCGGTACCCGCGTGCGCCGCGTGCACTGCCATCCCTCGGGTCTTCCCGTCGCACAGGACGTGCGCACCGTGCATCGGATGCTCGAGGAGTCCTTCGCCGATCACTTCAGCTCGTACCGGGAGTCGTTCGTCGAGTTCGCTCAGCGCCTGATCGAGGGGCCCGACGAGGCGGACTGGGACCACTGGTGGATCGCCGAGGTGGAGCGCGAGGGACGCTGGCTGCCCGCCGGAGGGCTGGTCACCGCCAAGCTGCGAGCGCGGCCGGAGCTCACCGATCCCGTGGCCCGCGGAGAGGGCACCTACCTCGAGTACCTCGGCGTGCACCGCTCCGCGCGGGGCCTGGGCATCGCGAAGGCGCTGCTGCGCGTGGCCATCGCCGATGCCGCCGAGCGCGGCCGCACCCATGTCGATCTCGAGGTCGACGCAGACTCCCCCACCGGCGCCGACGGGCTCTACGCCGCGATGGGATGGGAGACCTTCGAGCGCACCCAGTCCTGGCATGCCGGCGCCGAGGCGCACCCCTCCCGGCTGCTCGAGCCGCCGGAGGGCTGAGCCCCTGCTTCGCCCGGCCCACGCCCGTCGGACTGTGGCCAGTGGCGTCGCAGAATCGGCCGAAAATGCGACACCACTGGCCAAAGTTCCCTCGCCGTTCCGGCGCGAGACGCGGGCGGCGCGGCCGCGGCGGGCCGGCTACCTGCCGGGGCTCACTCCCACTCGATGGTCCCCGGTGGCTTGCTGGTGATGTCCAGCGCCACTCGGGTGACCTCGGCGACCTCGTTGGTGATGCGGGTGGAGATGCGACCGAGGACCTCGTAGGGCACCTTGGCCCAGTCCGCGGTCATGGCGTCGTCGCTGGTGACCGGGCGCAGCACCACCGGGTGGCCGTAGGTGCGGCCGTCACCCTGGACGCCGACGGAGCGCACGTCGGCCAGCAGCACCACGGGGCACTGCCAGATGTCGCGGTCCAGGCCGGCGGCGGTGAGCTCGGCGCGGGCGATCGCGTCGGCCCTGCGCAGCACGTCCAGGCGCTCCTTGGTGACCTCGCCGATGATGCGGATGCCCAGGCCCGGCCCGGGGAACGGCTGGCGCCAGACGATCTCGTCGGGCAGGCCCAGCTGGGAGCCGACGGCGCGCACCTCGTCCTTGAACAGGGTGCGCAGCGGCTCGACCAGCTCGAAGTTGAGATCCTCGGGCAGGCCGCCGACGTTGTGGTGGCTCTTGATGTTCGCGGCGCCCTCCCCGCCGCCGGACTCGACGACGTCGGGGTACAGCGTGCCCTGGACCAGGAAGGCCTTCGCCTCGGCGTGCGCCTCGCCGCCCTCGTCCTCGATGACGCCGCGCTCGCGGAGGATGTCCGCCTGGGCCTGCTCGAAGGTGCGGATGAACTCGCGACCGATGATCTTGCGCTTCTGCTCGGGGTCATCGACCCCGGCGAGTGCGGTGAGGAACTGCTCCTCGGCGTCGACGACGACGAGCTTCGCGCCGCCGGTGGACTCGCCGAAGGTCTTCTCGATCTGCGCGGATTCGTCCTGTCGCATCAGGCCGTGGTCGACGTAGACGCAGGTGAGGCGGTCGCCGATGGCGCGCTGGACCAGCGCGGCGGCGACGGCGGAGTCGACCCCGCCCGAGAGCGCGCAGATGGCGGTGCCCTCCCCGACCTGCTCACGGATCCGCTCGACCTGCTCGTCGATGACGTTGCCGGTGGTCCAGGTCGGCTCGAGGCCCGCCCCGCGGTACAGGAAGTTCTCCAGCACCTCCTGGCCGCGGTCGGAGTGGCCGACCTCGGGGTGCCACTGCACGCCGTACAGGCACTTCTCGGGGTGCTCGAAGGCGGCGACCGGGCTGCCTGCGGAGGTCGCGATAACGCGGAATCCCTCGGGAGCCGCAGTCACGGAGTCGCCGTGGCTCATCCAGATGTTCTGGTCGACATCCTGGTCGGACAGCAGCTGCGAGGCGGAATCGACGGCCTCCAGACGGGTCGCGCCGTACTCGCGCACACCCGTCGGGGCGACGGTGCCCTCCAGGGCCGCTGCCATCGACTGGAAGCCGTAGCAGAGCCCGAGCACGGGCACGCCCGCGGTCAGCAGCTCGGGATCCAGGCGCGGGGCGCCCTCCTCGTAGACGGAGCTGGGCCCGCCGGAGAGGATGATCGCGCGCGGCTGCCTGGCGAGGATCTCCGCGGCCGGCGTCGTATGCGGGACGACCTCGGAGTAGATGCGGGCCTCGCGGACTCGGCGGGCGATGAGCTGGGCGTACTGGGCGCCGAAGTCGACGACGAGGACGGGGCGCTGATCGGTGTCGGTCACACTCCGAGTCTACGGGCGCGCCGCGCCTTCAGGGTGCTCCGTCCGGGTGCGGGCGGCGCAATGCTCGTCACGCTGGCGAGGCGTGGCACGCGGATGCGGCCAGGGCTGGATCGGCGGCTGCGGGCGGAGCGTTCTCCACCTGCAGCCACGGTGGCTCAGGCCGTGCTGGACCGGCCACCGCGACCGGCGCCGTCCTCGTCCTGCAGCGTCGGCCGCTGGGCGAGGTCGGTCTCCACGGCCTGGTGGGTCCAGCGCTCCCCGAAGAAGGACAGCACGGGGACGACCCCGAAGAACATCAGCAGCAGCATGCGCGGCAGTGCCCATCGCATCTTCAGCCACAGGTCGAAGCCGAGGATCACGTAGACCATGTAGATCAGGCCGTGGATCGGGGACCACACCTCGGAGATCTGGTCCCAGGTGGCCGAGGTGGAGGAGAACCAGGTCTCCCCGCCGAAGACGACGTAGCGCATCGTCATGATGCCCACCAACACGAGCAGGGCGACGCCCTCCACGATGGAAGCCACGCGGAAGCGGGCGAAGGAGGTCCTGATGGCGACTTCGTCGAGAGGCCGGGGGGTGGGCACGGGTCACACGTCCTTGTCGGGGGTCGGGCTGGTCTGCGCGGTGGCAGTCGGTGAAGAAGCCGAGGCGGCGGTGGCCGGTTCGGGTGAGGATGCGTCGGGATCCGTCTCGCTGGCCGCGCGGGCCAGCTGGTCCTGCATCGCCTCGCGCCGCTCCGCGAGCTCGTCGAGGTAGGCGGTGCGCACCGAGCGCCACCAGAGGTAGAGGAAGAAACCGCCGAACAGTATCCACTGCGCGGCGTAGCCGAGGTTCTGCCAGTCCAGGCCACGGCTGAAGGCGGATTCGGCCGCCGGCATCGGGTGCAGCTCGTCGGCCTCGGAGACCTGGGCGAGGTAGCCCGAGTACATCGGGGATCCCCACTCGTTGACCAGCAGCGGGGTCGCGATCGCATCGGTGAGGCCGCCGGAGACGCCGTCGGCCGCGGGTTCGCTGGCCTCCAGGCGCCCGCGGACGGTGACCTCGCCGGTCGGCACGGGCGGGGCGAGCGCGGGGTCCGGCTCGCCGTCCGTCCCGGTGACCGCGTCGGACTCGATCCAGCCGCGGGCCACCGGCAGACGGGCCTCGGTGCCGTCATCGAGCCGGACGTGCAGGGCGGCGACGACGATCACGGCGTCCGTCCCGTCGATCCGGCGGTCGGGCACCAGCACCTGCTCGTCAGGGGCGTACTGGCCGGTGGCGGTGACGAAGTCGCCGACGATCTCGTTGGTGACCGCGTCGCCCACGCCGAGCACATCCTGGATCTGACCCAGCTCTGCGGGGCCGTCCGCCCGGTCCGTGATCGCGCGGTGCGCCCTGTCCCACTGCCAGGAGGCGAGCAGTCCGCACACGAGCGTGGCCACCACCATCAGGGCGAGCAGCCCGAGGTAGCGGGGTCGGAGGGCGGTGCGGAGCATGGGCCCATGGTAGGAGCGGCGACTGGGAGCACCGCTGGGACGGGTGCTGGTCCTCACACCCGTGCAGCCCGCGGTGGCCGGCGGGACCGAGGGCCTCCCCGGTCGCGGCCTGGCCGCCGTACGCTGTGGGCGTGCCGCACAGTGTGTATATCGCCAGCCCGGAGGGGATGACCGGCAAGTCGATGGTGGCTTTCGGTCTGCTCGAGACCCTCGCCTCCCGTTCCGACCGCGTCGGGGTCTACCGCCCCGTCGTCAAGGCCGACCACAGCCGCGACTACGCGGTCGACCTGCTGACCAGCCATCCCGCCGTCGACCAGGCCTACGAGGATGCTGTCGGCGTCGACCACCAGCTGCTGCTGTCGGACCCGGACGCCGCCCACGAGCGGATCCTGGGCCGGTACCGCGAGCTCGCCGAGCGCTACTCCATGCTGGTCGTCCTCGGCTCGGACTACGACGACCTCGCCAACCCCACCGAGCTCGCCTTCAACGCCGAGGTCGCGGCGAACATGGGTGCCCCGGTGGTGGTCGTCGTCTCGGGCCTGGACCGCAGCCCGGACCAGATCGCCGCATTGGCCGCGGTCTCCGTCGGCGAGTTCTCCGGCCACCACGCCGCCCCGATCGCCGTGGTCGTCAACCGCGCCGAGGCGGAGTCGCTGGACGCCGTCCAGGCCGCGGTGAGCGCCAAGGTCGACGGCGCCCTGGTCGCCGTGATCCCCGAGAGCCCGGTGATCATGGCGCCGACGGTCCAGCAGGTCAAGGACGCCGTGAGCGGGACGCTCCTGCAGGGCAGCAGCGAGTGGCTGGACCGGGTCGCGATCGGCACCGTGGTCGCCGCGATGAGCCTGCCCAACGTGCTCAGCCGCCTCAGCGAGAACTGCACCGTGATCGCCCCCGGAGACCGGTTCGACCTGCTGCCGGGACTGGTGATGGCCCAGCAGTCCGGCACCTTCCCGTCCCTGTCCTCCATCGTCCTGACCGGCGGCTACGACGTGCCCGAGGAGGTCCAGCGGCTGATCTCCGGGGTCCGGCAGGACCTGCCGATCATCGCCACGGACCTCTCGACCTTCGACACCGCCGTCCGGGTGGCGCGGACCCGGGGCCGGCTCTCGGCCGGCAGCGGTCAGAAGGTCGACGCCGCCCGCCGCGCCGTCGCCGAGCACCTGCCCACCTCACAGCTGCTGGCCGCGCTCGAGGTCAACCGCAGCGAGGTCATCACCCCGATGATGTTCGAGTTCGAGCTGCTGGCCCGCGCCCGCGGCCGGAAGAAGACGATCGTGCTGCCCGAGGGCGACGAACCCCGCATCATCGCCGCCGCCGAGTCGATCCTCGCCCGCGGCGTGGCGGACCTGATCCTGCTGGGCGAGGAGAACCAGATCCGGGCGAAGGCCTCCCAGCTCGGTCACGACATCTCCGAGGCCCGGATCGTCTCCCCGCAGGACGAGGACCATCTCCAGTGCTACGCCGCCGAGTACGCCCGGCTGCGCGCGAAGAAGGGCGTCACCCTCGAGCAGGCCCGGGAGAAGATCCAGGACGTCTCCTACTTCGGCACCATGATGGTCCAGCTCGGGGAGGCCGACGGCATGGTCTCCGGCGCGGTGCACTCCACCGCCCACACGATCCGCCCGTCGTTCGAGATCATCAAGACCAAGCCCGGCGCCCAGATCGTCTCCTCCGTGTTCCTCATGGCGCTGGAGGACCGGGTGCTCGTCTACGGCGACTGCGCCGTGAACCCGGACCCGACGGCCGAGCAGCTGGCCGACATCGCGGCGCAGTCGGCCGCCACCGCGGAGCAGTTCGGCATCGCCCCGCGCGTGGCGATGCTGTCCTACTCCACCGGGACCTCCGGCTCCGGGGCCGACGTCGACAAGGTGCGCGAGGCCACCGAGCTGGTCCGCAGCGCGAACCCGCAGCTGGATGTCGAAGGCCCGATCCAGTACGACGCCGCGGTCGATGCCTCCGTCGCCAAGACGAAGCTGCCGGACTCCTCGGTCGCCGGGCGGGCGACGGTGTTCGTCTTCCCGGACCTCAACACCGGCAACAACACGTACAAGGCCGTCCAGCGCTCGGCCGGGGCGATCGCCATCGGCCCGGTGCTGCAGGGGCTGAACAAACCGGTCAACGACCTCTCCCGCGGCGCGCTGGTCGACGACATCATCAACACCGTCGTCATCACCGCCATCCAGGCCCAGGCGGCCGACGCCGAGGCCGCCTCCACCCCGAGCATCTCGAAGGACGACGCATGAGCTCGCAGCCCTCCCCCGCCGACGGCACCTCCGGGACCGACGCCACCTCGGGTGCCGACGCCTCCGGGCCCGGAGCCACCTCCGGCGCCGGAGCCTCCGACGCGGCCGAGGCGTCCACGCCGCTGCCCGCGGCGGACACCTCGACCGTGCTGGTCGTGAACTCCGGATCGTCCTCGCTGAAGTTCCAGCTGCTGGACCCGGTCAGCGAGACGGTGTTCGCCTCCGGCCTGGTCGAGCGGATCGGCCAGGACGATGCCAGCGCCCGCCTGAGCGTCGGCGACGCCTACGCCCCGTACAACGGGGAGGTCTCCGACCACGTCGCGGCGATGAAACTGGTCAGCCGACTGTTCGAGGACGCCGGGCTGTCCCTGGCCGATGCCCACGTGGTCGCCGTCGGCCATCGGGTGGTCCAGGGCGGGGCGCGGTTCTCCGAGCCCACGCTGATCGACTCGTGGGTCCGCGACCAGATCGCCGATCTCGGCAAGCTCGCGCCGCTGCACAATCCGGCGGCCGTGGACGGCATCGACGCGGCGCGCACCCTGCTGCCGGACATCCCCCACGTGGCGGTGTTCGACACTGCGTTCTTCACCCAGCTGCCGGAGGCCTCGCGCACCTACGCGCTGAACAAGTCCATCGCCGCCGAGTACCGGATCCGCCGCTACGGCGCCCACGGCACCAGCCACCGGTACGTCTCCCAGCAGGTGGCCTCGATGCTCGCCGCCGAGGGCGCGGACACCTCCCAGCTGCGCCAGATCGTGCTGCATCTGGGCAATGGCGCCTCCGCCTCGGCGGTCCGCGGCGGGCGCCCGATCGACACCTCCATGGGGCTGACGCCGCTGGAGGGCCTGGTGATGGGTACCCGCACGGGCGATATCGACCCCAGCGTGTACGCCCACCTGCACCGCAGCGCCGGCATGAGCGTCGATGAGATCGACACGGTGCTGAACAAGCAATCCGGCATGCAGGGCCTCAGCGGCATGAGCGACTTCCGGGACATCACCGCCGCCATCGACAACGGCGACCAGAACGCGGAACTGGCCATGCAGGTCTACGTCCACCGGTTGCGCAAATACATCGGCTCCTACGCGTTCGCCCTCGGCGGCCTGGACGCGATCACCTTCACCGCCGGGATCGGCGAGAACGTGCCCCAGGTGCGCGAGCGCGCCCTGGCCGGCCTCGAGGGCTTCGGGATCGTGCTCGATACCCGGCGCAACGCCGAGCGCTCGAAGGACGCGCGCGTCATCTCCGCCGACGACTCCGCGGTGCGGGTGCTCGTGGTACCGACCGACGAGGAGCTCGCCATCGCCCAGCAGTCCCTGGAGCTGGCCCGCTCGCGCAAGGGCTGAACCTCCGGCGGGGTTCCGGCGAGCTCGACCCCCTTTGTGGACGGGCGCCGAGAGGCGGCCGGGCCACCGTAGGCTGGGCACGCCCGTCGCCTCCCGTCCCAGGAGAACCATGGCCTACCAGAGCCCCTACGGCGCCCCGTACCAGTCCTCGTACGGATACGTGCCGCCGCCGAAGAAGCGCGGCATGAAGCGGATCGTGTTCGGGATCCTGGGGATCGTCGCGAACCTCATCGGTCTGGTGGTGATGCCGATCATCGCCGGATTCGTCGCAGCGGTGATCGCCGGGATGGGGCTGCTGGAGTCGGAGCCGCTGGACCCGAACGGCGGGACCATCAGCACCTCGTCGATGAACGCCTACATGATCGCAGTGCCGGTCGACGAGGTCGACCAGGTCACCTGCGACTTCACCGGCTCGGACGGCGAGGAGGTCATCGTCGAGCCCCAGGCGGACACCGACCTCACCACGACGGTCGACGGCGTCGAGTACCAGTCGATCTACCAGATCAACACCTTCGGCGGGCAGGACGTCACCGTGGACTGCCAGGGTGCGAGCTCGGCGGCCTACTCCGAGATGGGGCTGACCGGGGTCTTCGTGAGCATCGGCATCGGGCTGCTGCTGCCGATCGTGCTGGGCATCGCGGCGCTCATCCTGCTGATCTGGGGCATCGTCGCCCGCGTACGCTCCTGATCCACGGGCCGGGACACACCGGCCCGCGAGATCCGTGACCCGGTGGGTATGACTGCCGAGTTCCCCTGCTTTCGCAGATCCCGCGCCAGGACGCCCGCGGCGCGCTGGGGTCCGAGCGCCTCAGGCCGTGGTGACGACCTCGACGCGCTGGAACTCCTTGAGGTCGAGGTAGCCGGTGGTGGCCATCGCGTGGCGCAGAGCGCCGACGAGGTTGGTGGTGCCGTCGGCTCCGTTGGAGGGCCCGAACAGGATCTGCTCGAGGGACCCGGCGGTGCCGACCTCGACGCGGTGACCGCGGGTCAGGGTCGGGTGGTGGGCCTCCGAGCCCCAGTGGTGACCGCCGCCGGGGGCCTCCTCGGCGCGAGCGAGCGCCGCACCGACCATGAGGCCGTCGGAGCCGCAGGCGATCGCCTTGATCAGGTCACCGGAGCGGCCCAGGCCGCCGTCGGCGATGACATGCACGTAGCGGCCTCCGGATTCGTCCATGTAGTCGCGGCGGGCGGCGGCGACGTCGGCCACCGCACTGGCGAGCGGGACGGAGATGCCGAGGGTCTCCTCGGTGGTCTGGGAGGCGCCGCCGCCGAAGCCGACGAGGACTCCTGCCGCGCCGGTGCGCATCAGGTGCAGCGCGGCGGTGTACGTCGCGCAGCCGCCGACGATGACGGGCACGTCGAGCTCGTAGATGAAGCGCTTGAGGTTCAGGGGTTCGCGGCCGGTCGAGACGTGCTCGGCCGAGACGGTGGTGCCGCGGATGAAGAACAGGTCCACCCCGGCATCGACCACTGTCTTCCAGTGCTCCTGCGTGCGCTGCGGGGACAGTGCCCCGGCGGCGGTGACGCCCGCGTCGCGCAGCTGCTGGATGCGGTCACGGATCAGCTCGGGCTTGACCGGCTCCTGGTAGATCGAGCGCATCACGTTCACCACCTCGTCGCCCGAGGCGGCGGCGACCTGCGCGAACTGCGCCGAGGGATCCTCGTAGCGGGTCCACAGGCCCTCGAGGTCGAGCACGCCGAGCCCGCCGAGCCGGCCGAGCTGGATCGCGGTCTCGGGGGACATCAGCGAGTCCATCGGGGCGGCGAAGATCGGGATGTCGAAGTGGTAGGCGTCGACCTGCCACGCCGTGGAGACGTCCTCCGGGTCCCGGGTGCGTCGGGAGGGGACCACCGCCACGTCGTCGAAGCTGTAGCTGCGCCGTCCCCGCTTGTTGCGGCCGATCTCGATCTCGCTCATCACGCAGGGAGTCTACCGGCGACGAGCTATGTCCCGTCCGGCCTTCTCGTGGAGGCGGCTGCCGCGATGAGGCCGGCCACCACCAGGAGCAGGCCGATCCCGGTCAGGGTCGGGACGAGGAAGGTGTTCACCGACTCGAACGCACGGACCGCACCCAGGTCCGCGTACAGGGACAGCCGCGATTGGAACCAGACGAACATCCCGCCGAAGATCTCCTGGACGAGCACCCTGATCAGCAGCGCGCCGAGCAGGAAGCCACCATCCGCGCGGGCGAGGCGCGAGGGCGACCCCAGTGCCATGCCGCCGCCGATGCCGGCGAGGACCATGCCGAGCAGCGCCACGATGGTCACGGTGGCGGTAGCGGGCCACCCCGTGAAGAACAGCCCGGCCCATCCGTAACTCCACCAGCTCACCCCCGACATCAGCACCCGCACCAGGGCGACGGCGGATTCGCCCAGCAGAATCAGCGCGCCCGTGATCGCGACGGCTCCGGAGGCGACGGACGCGCGCACGGTCGGGGCACGGCGCGGCGCAGTCAGCAGCAGCACGCAGGAGAGCAGGCCAGCCACCAGGCCGGTTCCGGAGGCCAGAACCAGCACCCCTGCCACCATGGCGAAGAAACTGTTGTCGAAAGTCATCGAGGCGTACCGGCTGAGAACCGCCGCGGGGATGGTGAGCACCAGCGGTGCCACCACCGCGATGATCGCCGCGGCGCCGCCCACCCGGGCGCGGCCGCGGGAGAGTCCCAGCGCCATCGCGCCGCCCACGATCGCCAGTACGCTCAGTGCCATCCAGGCAGCAGTCTGCGCCACGTCGATGGCGATCGCCGGCGGCGATGCCAGCGACCGGCGCAGGACGATGGTGGCGCCGGCAAGGTCGTTGACCGTGAACCTGCCGGTGCCCAACAGCCGCTGAACCATGTCGCCGCCGTGCAGCAGGCCGAGAAGTCCGGCGGCGATCCCCGTGATGATCGTGCTGGTGGTGAGCACGGACGAGGGCCGCCGCGAGGCCCCGGCCGCTTCGGCGGAGACGGCTGCACCCGGCCCGGCCCCCTCGGCAGGTGCGGCGTCACCGCCGTGGAATGCATCGCGGGGTTCCATGGCACTCACCCTAGAGGCGCTCTACGGGCGGCGCACCCCGACACCTCCCCGGGATACCGTGGTCCGATGACCTCGGAGGACGGACGCCGCGAGCGGGGACCTTCCCTGCTGTGGCCCTGGGCGGTCACCGGCGTGGGCGTGGCGCTGATGGCTCTCGAGGTCATTCGACTCGTCCAGACGGAGCCGGCCGCCGGGGACGCCCGGCCGATGAGCGGACTGGTCCTGGCCAGCGCGCTGGCACTGGGAGGGTTCTCGCTGACCCGGCTGCTGCAGCTGATGAGGTTCGCCGCCTCCCGACGTGGAACCGCGAACTCCGCGGCCGCCGGCAGAGCCGCCCGTGGTCTCCCGGAGGTGCCATGGCAGCTGACCGATGCGCACGCCATGCATGCGGTGTGGGTCATCGGCGTCGGCGCATCCGTCGCCCTCATGGGCGTACTGGGTCTGTGGTCCGCGCTGGATGGCAGGCCCTCCGGCCTCGAGCCCGGGTGGCCGCTGCTGTTGCTCGGTGCCGTGGTGGCCGGGCTGGCACGGGCGGCATCGTGGCGCACCACGGCGATGTGGAAGGACTCCGCCGACGGGCTCTGACGGGTCAAGGCAGGTCAGTGCGCTCTTCTCGCAGCGTCACCCGGCGCAGGCGCGCTCGGCTCACAGCGGCCAGGTGAGGCTGACGTCGGGCGTGCGGCCCTTCTTCTGGAGAAACTGGTTGAAGTTCTCCGCCCACGAACGGTGCCAGGCGATCTGTTCGCGGTGGAGATCGGCCAGGGTCGATGCGGCCAGCTGCCGGTGGGCCGTGACGAGGGCGCGCAGCACGTCCAGGGTGGCGGAGACGTCGACGTCGGCCGTGTGCAGCTGCCCGTCCTGCTCGATGCCGTAGTGGGCGAGCAGGTCGGTCAGGGTGCGCTTGCCCTTGCGGTACCGGTCCACTCCCCGGTCCACCACCAGGGGGTCCAGCACCGGGGCGATGTCGTGGCCGAGGCGGGCGGCGAGCGTGGGCAGGCCGAGCCGGGTCAGTTCGTTCTCGAGGATGGCCAGGTCGAAGCTGCCGTTGAAGGCGACCAGGGGCACGTCCTTGCCGAGGGCCTCCGCGATCATCGTGGCCACTTCGTCCAGTGCCGCGGCGGCGGCCATGCCGTGCGCGCGGGCGTGCTCGGTGCTGATGCCGTGGACGCGCTGCGCGGGCTCGGGGATGTCCATCTCGGGGTCGATGAGCCAGGTCGCGATGGTCTCGTTCTCCCGGCCGGGGCCGACCGAGTGCACCAGCGCCACGGTGACGATCCGGTCGGAGGTCACGTTCGTGCCGGTGGTCTCGGTGTCGAATCCGAGCAGGGGGAGGTCGATCCAGGTGGAGGGCATGCACTCAGGCTATCGGCCGCGGCTGACGGCCGGTCCCTGCGCGGGCGGCAGTGGACGAGGGCGTGTTGGGGAGGACCCGTGCCGTGCGCTCGATGGCGTGTGCGGGATCAGCGGGACGTGCGGAGTCAGACAGGTGCGGGCCCAGCGGCACGTGTGCTCACAGAGCGACGCGCGGCCTCAGTGCGACGTGTAGTTGGGAGCTTCCATGATCGCGGCCATGTCGTGCGGGTGGGATTCCTTCAGACCGGCCGAGGTGATGCGCACGAACTGGCCGTTCTCCTTGAGCTCGGCCACGGTGTTCGCGCCGACGTAGAACATCGACTGGTGCAGCCCGCCGACGAGCTGATGGATGACCGTGCCGAGCTGGCCGCGATAGGCGACGCGGCCCTCGATGCCCTCGGGAACGATGTTGTCGTCGCTGGAGACGTCGGCCTGGAAGTAGCGGTCCTTGGAGAAGGACTGCTTGCCGCGGGAGGCCATGGCCCCGAGCGAGCCCATGCCGCGGTAGGACTTGTACTGCTTGCCGCCGACGAGGACGACCTCGCCCGGGGACTCCTCGGTTCCGGCCAGCAGCGAGCCGACCATGACGGTGTCGGCCCCGGCGACCAGGGCCTTGGCGATGTCACCGGAGTACTGCAGGCCGCCGTCGCCGATCAGCGGCACGCCCGCGGGCCCGCAGGCCTTGGAAGCTTCGTGGATGGCGGTGATCTGGGGGACGCCGACGCCGGCGACCACGCGCGTGGTGCAGATGGAACCGGGTCCGACGCCGACCTTGACCGCGTCGGCCCCGGCATCGACGAGGGCCTGCGCGCCGGCGCGGGTGGCGACGTTGCCGCCGATGACCTGGACGCCGGCGAAGGCGGGGTCGTTCTTGATGCGCCGGATCATGTCCAGGGCGAGACGGGCGTGGCCGTTGGCGGTGTCGACGACCAGCACGTCGGCCCCCGCATCGCGCAGCGCGCCGGCGCGCTCGAGGGAGTCACCGAAGAAGCCGACGCCCGCGCCGACCAGGAGGCGCCCCTGGGAATCCTTGGAGGCGTCGGGGAACTGCTCGGACTTCACGAAGTCCTTCACGGTGATCAGCCCGCGCAGCACGCCGTCGGCGTCGACCAGCGGCAGTCGCTCTCGCTTGTTCTTGCGCAGCAGGGCGGTGGCCTGCTCGGGGGTGACGTCCTCGGGCGCGGTGAACAGCTCGGTGGTCATGACGTCGCGGACCTTGGTGCGGGCCCACTCGGCGACGGGGATGAAGCGCAGGTCGCGGTTGGTGCAGATGCCCAGCAGGTGCTCAGTCTCGTCGACCACGGGCAGGCCGGAGACGCGGTACTGGCCGCAGACCGCGTCGAAGTCCTCCAGGGTGGCTTCGGGGCCGATGGTCACCGGGTTGGTGATGCGACCGGTCTGGGTACGCTTGACCAGATCGACCTGGTGGGCCTGGTCCTCGATGGAGAGGTTGCGGTGCAGGATGCCGATGCCGCCGTGGCGAGCCATGGCGATCGCCATCCGGGACTCGGTGACGGTGTCCATCGCGGCGCTGGCCAGCGGCACCCGCAGGGTGATCTCCCGGGTCAGCCGACTTGAGGTGTCTGCCTCGGAGGGGATCACATCGGTCTCCCCCGGCAGCAGCAGGACGTCGTCGTAGGTCAGGCCGATGAAACCGAAGGGATCCGCGCTCGTCATGGCCCGATCGTAGCCGCGCGGGCCCGGCCCGTGCAGTCCTGCTCGCCACACCTGCCCTCACAGGCCGCCTCCTGACCTGCGAGAACGCCATGGGTGGCCACCATCACCCCGCGCAGGGCGAGAACATCGCCCTGGGCAGGGCGGGAAACGGCCGCGGCAGCTGCGCGGATGAGTGTCGCATCACCCCGGAAGAGCCTCGCGCGCCGGACCTCGCCCGGCCCGAGGATCGCTACGGCCGGGGGTCGCCCTCGCGCGGCGGCTCTTTGCCCCCGAGCACGCGGCGGACGCGGTCGAACTCCTCCTGGAACGCGGCCTCGTCATGCGCGTACTCGTCCTTCCACGGCATGCCGAGTCGATCGGCGAGCTCCCGGTGGGCAGCCGCTCTGCGCACGCGACGATTCTCCGCCACGAGCTCGGCGCGGGACGGGGCGGGGCGGAGTCCCGCGGCGGCCTGCAGCGCACGCAGCCCGTCGAAGGAGGCGCTGTCCCAGCCGATCTCGGGGACGATCCACTGGCGCACCGGAGTCTCGCCGTCGGCCGTCTCGCGGTCGCGGACGGCGCCCTGGGTTCGCACCGCGCCCTGGGCTCGTGCCGCACCCTGGGTGCGCACCGGGCCGCTCCCCCGCGTCCCGGCGCCCCTGATTCCGATCACGGCGATGCTGCCCCGCTCGGCCTCGCCGACGGCATGGTCGACGTCCCTCAGGTCGGCTCGATCGATGGTGCGCAGACCGCGGCGCAGAAGGAGGGTGCCCGCGCGCTCGTCCAGATGCACGACCCGGTGGGTCAGCAGCATCGGCACCAGCGCCCACAGCGCGAACAGCGCCCACAGCAGCACGGCGCCGAGCAGCAACTGGACCCACGCAGGTGCCAGGAGATCCGCCAGCGCCGAGTCATGACCATCGGTGAGCTGCGCGCGACGCCACTGCTGCAGCGCGGCCCCGGCGAACGGTGCCAGCAGCACGGAGACCAGCGGCAGCCCGATCAGCGCGCCCGGCACGTAGCGGGCACGCAGGCTGGGGCCGACGAGGACGGCACCGCCGCGGGTGCGCCGGGGGCTGGGGGGTTGCACCGCCCCAGCGTAGGCGGTGGCACGGCGAGTCCAGCTCACCCGGGACCGCCGAGCTCCTGCCGGCTCGTCCAGCTCCGGTCCTCGCCCGTGACCGGGTCGGTGAAGGCCAGCGTGCGGGCGAGCAGCTGCAGCGGCTGCCGGGTCGGCTCCTCGACATGGTGATTCCGCGCCGGAGCGTCCCCGCCGTCGGGGTTCGTGCTGTAGAGGGTGTCGCCGAGGATCGGGGCGCCGCGCGCGGCGAGCTGGGCCCGCAGCTGGTGGGTGCGCCCGGTGCGCGGCCGGAGTCGCAGCAGGAGGACGTCGTCGGGTTCGACGGCGATGACCTCGAGCTCGGTCTCCGCGTTCGGTGCCCCGTCGACCGTCCGGGCGCGCAGCTCTCCCCGCGGCTTCTCCAGCCGGTCGCGGAGGATCGCTCGATGCCCCGGGCGGGCGGCACCCTCACCGGCCGGACCAGCCGGACCAGCCGGACCGGTCAGCTCAGCGATTCGCTCGCCGGGCGGGCCCGAGCGGGAGATGCGCACGCGCGCCAGGTATTCCTTGTCCGCCTCGCCGCGTGCGAACAGCTGCTGGTACGCGGACCGCTCCTCGGGCCGGATCCCGAAGGCAAGGACCCCGGCCGTGGGCCGGTCCAGGCGGTGCAGCGGCGTCAGCGTGGTCAGCCCGGTGAGACGGCGCAGCCGCACGAGCGCGCTGGCGAGGATGTGGGTGCCCCGCGGCATGGTCGCCATACCGTGGGGCTTGTCCAGCACCAGTAAATGTTCGTCGCGATGGAGGATGTCGAGTTCGATCTCGGGCACGTCCTCGGTGCGCAGCTCACGGTGGAACCACAGCTCGTCCCCGGGGCCGACAAGATCCGCGGCGACCCAGGGACGTCCGTCGGCGTCGACGATGTCGCCCCGTGCGAATCGCTCCGCCAGAGGCGTCGCCTCCTCATCGGTCAGTGCCGGGTACCGCTCCCGCAGGGCCTCCAGCGCGGGAGTCTCGACCGCATCCCGCGGTACCTGCCACCGCACGGCGTCCAGTCCGTCCCGCTGAGGCAGGGGCGCCGGCCTGGCACGGGCGCGTCGCCGAGCGGCGCGCCCCGGCTGGTCTGGCCGGTGCAGCAGCTGCCGACCCCGGCCGCCGTCGTCTCGTCCCGTCACGTCGGCCCTCGCACCGTCGGCGGCCGACCCGCCGCTCACAGTCCCCACACGGCGAAGGTCAGCACGTTGTGGAAGACGTAGATGAGCATCAGCAGAACCAGGATCAGGTTGGGGTGACGGTCGCTGAATCGCATGGCCTGCGGCACCTGCCGGCGCAGCTCAGCGGTGGTGATCGCCTCGATGTGGTCGACGTGGACGCCCGCCTCCTGGGCGCGGCGCAGCGTCATCTCCTGGGCTCGGGGGCCGAAGAAGCGGCTGGAGACGGCGAGGATCCGCCGGCCCTCGGGGTCCAGGACGTACACGCCGTCGTAGGCGGTCTCGGAGGCGTCCAGCATCTCGGTGGGCCCGAGTCCGCGCTCGATGTCGCGCACCGCGATCACCTGGCCCACCTCGTCCCACCGGGCCTGCCGGGTGCGGCGACCCAGGCCGCGCAGCTGGAACCCCTCGGCATCGATCTGCAGCCAGGCGGTCAGCACGCGCAGGCAGCCGACGGCCGCCGTGGCCGCGATCAGCACCCACAGCAGCAAGGGCGCGGTGAACACCGGATCGCGCATCATCTGGGGGTCGTTCCACAGCCGCTGGCCGACGAAGCTGATGATCACGAGGAACTCGAGGACCACGACGAACACGAAGCCCGCCACCAGCGTGCCGATCACGACGGCGGCCGGAGGCCCGTAGGTACGGGTCGGGCGGTCGTCGTCCGCCGCCCGCGCGACGTCCTCGGAGCTGCGGGTCATCACTTCTCCTCCGGGGGCGGGTCGTCTGTGGCTTGCTCATCTTAGGCCTGCCGGAGCCGCTTCGGAGCACGTATCGGTGCTGGTCCGGCCTGCTGATCCGGCCCCGCCGGTTCGAGGATGCTGCCCGGGGGACGAGAACGGGCGGGCAGCCCGGGGTGTCCCCGTTCTGCCCGCCCGTCGGCCGAGTGGATGACCGTCAGGTCAGTCCTGGATCACTCGTCCTCGTCGTCCTGCTTCTCGATGACGAGCGTCTCGGTGGTCAGGACCATGCCCGCGATGGACGCCGCGTTGCGCAGCGCCGAGCGGGTGACCTTGACCGGGTCGATGATGCCCGCGGCCACGAGGTCGACGTACTCGCCCGTCGCGGCGTTCAGGCCGTGTCCGACCTGAGCCTCCTTGACCCGCTCGACGACGACGTAGCCCTCGAAGCCGGCGTTCTCGGCGATCCAGCGCAGCGGCTCGACCACCGCGCGGGTGACGGCGCGCGCACCGACAGCCTCGTCGCCGGTCAGGCCGAGGTCGCTCTCGAGAGCCGCAGCGGCCTGGACGATGGCGCTGCCGCCACCGGCCACGATGCCCTGCTCGATGGCCGCACGAGTCGCGGAGACCGCGTCCTCGATGCGCATCTTCTTCTCCTTGAGCTCGACCTCGGTGTGAGCGCCGACCTTGATCACGGACACGCCACCGGCGAGCTTCGCGAGGCGCTCCTGGAGCTTCTCGCGATCCCAGTCGGAGTCGGTGTTCTCGATCTCGGAGCGGATCTGCCCGACACGATCGGCCACGGCCTGCTCGTCACCGGCGCCGCCCACGATGGTGGTGGAGTCCTTGGTGACGACCACGCGACCGGCCTGACCGAGCACCTCGGTGCCGACGGTCTTGAGGTCCAGGCCGAGGTCGGAGGTGACCACCTGGGCACCAGTGAGCACCGCGATGTCCTGCAGCATCGCCTTGCGGCGATCGCCGAACGCGGGAGCCTTGACGGCCGCACCCTTGAAGGTGCCGCGGATCTTGTTGACGACCAGCGTGGACAGTGCCTCGCCGTCGACGTCCTCCGCGATGATGAACAGCGGCTTGCCGCCCTCGACGATCTTCTCCAGCAGCGGCAGCAGATCCGCCACCGCCGAGATCTTGCTCTGGACGAGCAGGACGTGGGCATCCTCGAGGACGGTCTCCTGGCGATCCGCGTCGGTGACGAAGTGCGGGGAGATGTAGCCCTTGTCGAACTGCATGCCCTCGGTGAAGTCCAGCTCCATCGCGGTGGTCGAGGACTCCTCGACCGTGATGACGCCGTCCTTGCCGACCTTGTCGAACGCCTCGGCGAGCAGCTCGCCGATCTCGCGGTCCTGGCTGGAGACCGATGCGACGTTCGCGATCTGCTCCTTGCCCTCGACCTCGATGGCGATGTCGCCGAGCTTCTCGGAGAGCGCCTCGGCGGCCTTCTCGATGCCGCGCTTCAGGGCGGCCGGAGCCGCGCCGGAGGCGACGTTGCGCAGGCCCTCGTGCACGAGCGCCTGGGCCAGGACCGTGGCGGTGGTGGTGCCGTCACCGGCCACGTCGTTGGTCTTGGTCGCGACCTCCTTGGTGAGCTGAGCGCCGAGGTTCTCGTAGGGATCCTCGAGCTCGATCTCACGGGCGATGGTCACGCCGTCATTGGTGATGGTGGGCGCGCCCCACTTCTTGTCCAGGACCACGTTGCGGCCCTTGGGGCCGAGCGTGACCTTGACGGTGTTGGCGAGCTTGTCGACACCGCGCTCGAGGGCGCGACGCGCTTCCTCGTCGTAGATGATCTCTTTTGCCATGAGTTTCCAGGCCTCAGTTCACTCAGTTGTCGATGATGGCGAGGATGTCACGGGCGCCGAGGACCAGGTACTCCTCGTTGCCGTACTTCAGCTCCGTGCCGCCGTACTTCGAGAAGACGACCTTGTCGCCCTCCTTGACGTCCATGGGCACGCGCTCGCCCTTGTCGTTGAAACGACCGGCGCCGACGGCGACGACCTCGCCCTCCTGGGGCTTCTCCTTCGCGGTGTCCGGGATGACCAGACCGGAAGCGGTGGTCTGCTCGGCTTCGAGCGGCTTGACGACGACGCGATCCTCGAGGGGCTTGATGGAGACCGACATGGCGGCTCACTCCTTCATGAAGAGATGACTCTGTGAGTTCGGGGTTCCAGGGACCTCGATCCCGGTCGTCGTCGCGGTGCCGACCGGGGAAGATTCCTGACTGACAGTCTCTGGCACTCTCGGCCTTCGACTGCCAACGACGCCAACTCTAGGACCGAGCTGGCACTCGTGCAAGGCGAGTGCTAAACCGGGGTCGGCCGGGCACGGCGGGTGCCTCGCCGACGGGTTCTCCGGGGCGACACCGGAGGGGCCTCGCGGACGGGCTCACCGGCCGGCGGCCTCCAGGATCGCCGCGACCTGTTCCGGCCCCATGTCGTAGACCGGCACGCTCATGTCGGACAGTGTGTCTCCGGCGTTGGGGAACACAGAGGTGACCACCCGCGGGGCGTCCGTCGGGGCCTCCCCCAGCTCGACGATGCTCATCCCCGACTGTGCCAGCGACTGCTCGTGATCCCCGGCGGTGACCGGGTCGACCACGTTGGTGATGCCCGGGACCACGTGCACGGGGATCCCCGCGATCGCAGCGGTCATCTCGTGGTGGTAGTGGCCCGAGAGCACGATCCGCACGTCGGAGCCCGCCAGCACGCTCGCCAGCTGGTCGAGGCCGTCGAGGTCCAGGCCCCGCAGCAGCGTGGTGGCGGCGACCAGCGGCGGATGGTGGATCCCGAGCACGGTGCCGCCCGGCGCGGGCTCGGCGAGGACGCCGCGCAGCCACTGGAGCTGCTCGTCCTCCAGATGCCCGTACCCCGCGCCGGGGATGCTGGAATCCAGCACCACGATGCGGGCCCCGTTCTCCAGGCGGACGACGCGATCCTGGCTGGTCGCGCCCCGGTCACCCGGGGCGATGGTCTCGCCGTACGCGACGGAGACGTCGTGGTTGCCCATGGCCACGACGAGGGGAGCGCCCAGGGCGGCGGCGAAGGGATCGAGGATCTCGTGCAGCAGTCGGTAGCTGGCCGGGGTGCCGTCCTCGGAGGCGTCTCCGGTGTGGACGACTGCGTCGATGCCGGTCAGCCCCTGGCAGCGGGAGAGCAGTCCGTGCAGGGCGGCGGTGGTGTCGATGCGGTCGTAGTGGCGAGCGGCCGGGTCGCCGTAGAGGTGGGTGTCGCTGAGGTGGAGGATGCGCATGGAGGCACGGTAGCCACCGCGGGTGACGGGCAGGTGAAGAGGGGCGGACGGAGCGGCCGGTCGGGCGGGGCGACCTCAGGTGCGGGCGAATTGGAGCCACCATGTGCACCGATAGCGCTATATAGGGGCCAGCTGTGCACATGCTGGCTCCAATCCTGAGCCGGCCCGGCCCGCCTGCCGGCCCGGTTCGCGCGGCCGGTCGGGATCAGCCGCGGGTTCCGGTGCTGTCGGCGGTGCCAGTCACGTCGGTGAGCCCGGGGTTGCGGCGGATCATGTACAGCCCGATGCGGACCAGGATTCCCAGCACGAACCGGTTGCGGGTCTTGGTCACCGGGCGCAGCGTCGCCGGCGGCACGCGGCGCAGCACGTCCACGATGCGCGGGACCTCGCCGCGGCGGGGCGGGGCCACGGCGGTGCGCCAGGGATGGCGCTCCTGCACCCGGTCGACGTAGCCGCGCAGTGTGGCTCCGTCGGCGCCGCGCCAGGATCCGGATTCGTACAGGTCCTCGAGATCGGTGAGGCCGGCCTGGAGGGCGGCGCGGTCGTATCCGGCGAGCTCGGGGCGGATCTCGTGCTCATCGAGCGCGGCGAGGGTCTCGCGCGCGAGGGGCATGCCGAGCCGGTAGGCGCGGTCGAGGTCGTTCTCGAAACGCGCCCGCACCTCCGGTGGCGTCGCGGCGGAGGTCCCGACGCCCGGCCGCTCGGCGGCGGGCGGCGGCTCCTCCTCGAGCGAGAGATCCGGGTACTGCCGCCCGACGCGCCGGATCTCCTGCCACAGGGCGTCCAGCTCGGGCAGCCGGCTCACCGTCTCCGGGCGGACGCCGAGGGCCAGCAGCACCTCCTGCACAGGCTCGTGCGGGGGACTTTCGTTGTCACGACGCCGGTTGCTCCCGGGCGCGGATGGCTGGGACACGTGGTGGCCTCCTGGCGATGGCGAGTGGTCGTGAACGGCACGGCGACGGGTCAGCCGAGGGCTCCGACCCATTCGGTGCCGCCGTCCTCGAAGATCTGATGCTTCCAGATCGGCACGCGCTGCTTGACGGTGTCGACCAGGTCGTCGCAGGCGACGAAGGCCTGTTTGCGGTGCGGGGCGGAGACCGCGCAGGTCAGTGCCGAGTCGCCGATGCCCAACGGGCCGTGGCGGTGGGCGACGGCGATCATGGCGTCCGGGTAGCGCTCGGCGATCTCCCGGGCGACCTCGGCGATCACCTCGCCGGCGCTCGGATGTGCGGTGTATTCGAGGCGTTGGACTCCGCGACCTCCATCGTGATCGCGCACCACCCCGTCGAAAGTGACGACGGCGCCGCAGCGAGGATCACTGACGGCGTCGGCCATCTGGGCCACGGAGATCGCGCTCTCCCGTATCTCGGCCAGGCGCACTCGCTGGCCGGGCTCGCCCATCGGCGGTCCTCCGGGGACGCGCAGCCGGTGCGGATCTGCGGCGGGCTCCCCCGCGAACGGGGCCGCGCCACGGGTCGGGTCCGGCACCTGGTTCCCGGTCGCGCTGAGGCGATCACCGCCGCTCATGCGTGGTCTCCACCGTCGCGCTGTTCGAGCAGGTGGTCGAGGATCGGATCGAGCACGGCGATCCCGTCACGCACTCCCCCGCGCGACCCGGGCAGGTTCACCACGAAGCTGCGTCCCGCCATGCCGGCGACGCCCCGGCTGAGCAGCGCGGTCGGGGACTTCTCGGCACCGAGGCGGCGGACGGCCTCGAGCACGCCGGGCATCTCGCGCTGCAGCAGCGGGGCGGTCTGCTCGGGGGTGACATCGGTGGGACTGATGCCGGTGCCGCCGGAGGTGACGATGATGTCGATGCCGGCCTCGATCGCTGCGGAGAGGGCGGTGCCGACGTCCGGCCCGTCGGGCACGACGTGCCGCTCGACCTGGTCCAGTCCGCGGTCCTCGAGCCACTGGACGAGCAGGGGTCCGGTGCGATCCTCGTAGGTGCCGTCGGCCGCGCGGGTCGAGGCGATGATGATCCGGGCGGTGCCGCTCAGGGCCGGGGCGTCCTCGGGGTCGGTGCGTGCGGAGCAGTCGGCGTCGCTGCGCTGGGCGGGCATCTGCTTCATGGGGTCTCCTCCTCCGTCGCCCTGTCGCCGTCGCGCTCGCTCTCGCGGCTCCAGTCGCCGCTCTTGCCTCCGGACTTCGCGAGCACGGCGACGTCCTCGATGCGGGCCAGGTGATCGACGGCCTTGATCATGTCGTAGATCGTCAGGGCGGCCACGGTGGCTGCCGTCAGCGCCTCCATCTCCACGCCGGTGACGCCCTTGGTGCGCACGCGCGCGGTGATCTCGACGCGGTCCTCTCGGGGCGCGAGGTCCAGCTCGACGCCGGACAGCGGCAGCGGGTGGCACAGCGGGATCAGGTCGCTGGTGCGTTTGGCGCCCATGATCCCTGCGATGCGGGCGGTGGCCAGGGCCTCCCCCTTGGGCAGGTCCCCGGCGGCGATCCGCTCGACGACGTCGGGCCGGGTGCGCAGCACGGCGCGGGCGCTGGCCTCGCGTGCGGTGATGTTCTTGGCGGTCACGTCGACCATGTGGGCGGAGCCGTCGGCCCGCACGTGCGAGAGGTCGTTCATCTCTCTCCTCCGGGGATCAGCAGGGTCTCGAGGATGTCCCCGTCGCGCACCACCTCGGTGCCGACGGGGATGATCGCGAGGGCGTCGGCCGCGGCGAGCCCGCCGATCAGGTGCGAGGAGGCTCCGGCGACCAGGCGCACGCGCCCCGAGGGCAGCACGCGGGCCCGACGGTACTGCGCGAGCTGCGGCGGGGAGGACTCCTCTCCCTCCAGCTGGACGGGCAGGTGCAGTCGTCGCCGAGGCGGGGCGCCGAGTGCGGGACGGGCGATGAGTTCACAGCTCAGCAGCGCGGAGACGGGGTTGCCGGGGAAGGCGAGCCAGGGCACGCGGCGGTCGGGCAGGTGGAGGGTGCCGATGCCCTGCGGTCCGCCCGGCTGCATCGCGACCGAGGGGAACGCCATGGTGACGCCGTCGCCGGCGGCCGCGTGGCGGACCACCTCGAAGGCTCCGGCGCTGACGCCACCGCTGGTGACGATGAGGTCGGCGTCGTGCTCGGCGACCTGGGCCCGCAGGCGGGTGACCAGTGCTGTCGCGTCATCGGGCACGGCGCCGCGGTGGACCACCTCGGCGCCGGCAGCGGTCAGGGCGGCCGCCAGTCCGGGGCCGTTGGCGTCGTACACGGCCCCGTCCGGGAGACCGGCCCCCTCGCGCTCTGCCCCGTCGGCTGCGACCTCGCTGCCGGTGGACAGCACGATCACCCGCAGCGGCGCCTCGACCTCGACGTCGGAGAGGCCGCAGGCGGCGAGGTGGGCGATCCGGGCCGGCGTGAGCACCTGGCCGCTGCGCAGGATGGTGTCGCCGTGATGGGTGTCCGAGCCCCGGGCCCGCACGAAGCGCCCCGCCGCGGTGGACTGCGGCGTCAGAGTGACCGTACCGGGCGCGGCACCGGTGTCGGCGCCGGTGCCGGCACCGATGGCCGGATGGAAGCTGCCCGCCTCGCTCTCCTCGACGGGAACCACATGGTCGGCTCCCTCCGGGATCGCGGCACCGGTCATGATGGGCCGGGCCGTGCCGGAGGCGAGGCGTCCCGGGCCGTCGCCCGCGGCGATCGTCCCACCCAGCGGCAGCGTCACCGGGACCCCGGCCGCTGAGGGAAGATCCGCACTGGCGACGGCATATCCGTCCATCTGGGAGTTGTCGTGACCGGGGACGTCGACCAGCGCCCGCTGCTGGCCGGCAGCCACCCGCCCCACGGCCTGCCCGTCGAGCGCGACCACCTCTCCCCGGCGCGAGGCGGCGAGCAGGGCGACGGCGTCTGCCACGTGCTCGGCCAGCGGGATGCGCTGGGCACCGGTCATCGTGGTGGCCTCCTTCGCGTACGGACGTCGGGCCGTCATCTCACGTGCCCTCCCGGAGGTCCCAGTATGGCCCCGCACCACCGTGGCGCCTCGGCCGTGATCACTCGCCGGGTGCCCTCATCGCCGCCCCGGATGCCCCCGGTCGGCCCACGAGGCCTATCCTGATCGGACACCCTGCAGACCGGACACTGCGCAGACCGGACACCGTGCAGACCGGGCCACCGCGAAGGGAGGGCTGCGCCATGAGTTCCCGCCGCATCGGACTGGGGATCCCCAAGCCGCGCACGACCGACGACGCCGCGCCCGAGCTGCCCGACACCTCGGACCGCCCGGCGACGCCGGCCCTTGCCGACCGGTTCGGACGCGCCGCCACCGACCTGCGGATGTCGCTGACGGACTTCTGCAACCTCCGCTGCACCTACTGCATGCCCGCCTCCGGGCTCACCTTCCTGAACAAGGACCAGATGCTCTCTCCCGAGGAGGTCGTGCGCCTGGTGCGGATCGGGGTGGAGCGCCTGGGCATCGAGCAGGTGCGCTTCACCGGCGGCGAGCCGCTGACCCGGCCCGACCTCGAGGAGATCATCGCCGGCGTCGCGGCGCTGACCCCTCGTCCCGATATCTCGCTGACCACCAACGCGATCGGGCTCGACCATCGGGCATCGCGACTGCGCGAGGCGGGGCTGGACCGCATCAACGTCTCCCTGGATTCCGTCGTCTCCGAGACCTTCGAGCGGCTCAGCCGGCGCCCCCTCCTCCACCGCGTGCTGGCCGGGATCGACGGCGCGCAGCAGGCCGGCCTGGACCCGATCAAGATCAACGCCGTGCTGCTGCCCGGGGTCAATGACCACGAGCTGCCGGAGCTGCTGGACTGGTGTCTGAGCCGCGATCTGCAGTTGCGGGTGATCGAGCAGATGCCGCTGGATGCGGACCACATCTGGGACCGCACCTCCATGATCACCGCCGCCGACGTCCACGCGATGCTGCGCCCCTCCTACGAGCTCACGCCGGTGGCCGAGGACCGCAACGGCGCTCCGGCCGAGCTGTTCGAGGTCACCGATCGTCTAACCGGGCGCCACCGCGGCCGGGTCGGCATCATCGCCTCGGTCACCGAACCGTTCTGCGCGGACTGCCGACGCACCCGCCTGACCGCCGAGGGCCGGGTGCGCACCTGCCTGTTCTCCCGGGAGGAGACGGACCTGCGCGGCACCCTGCGCTCCGAGGCCGACGACGAAGCGATCGCCGAGATCTGGCGGGCCGCCCAGTGGGGCAAGAAGGCAGGCCACGGCATGGACAGAGCGGACTTCGTCCAGCCCGAACGACCCATGAGCGCCATCGGCGGATGACCCACCAGGAGACGACGTGAGCACGCCCGACCTCTCTGATGCTGGCGCCGGCGCGAGCGGTGCCGGCAACCGCACCGCACTCCCCACCATCACCGTGCGCCTGTTCGCCGGCGCCGCCGCCGAGTACGGGGCCGACACCGCGAGCGCGCACGGCTCGAGCGTGCAGGACGCGATCGATGACCTGCTGAGCACCGCCACCCCGCAGGCGGCACGGGTGATCGGGCGCTCGAGCTTCCTCGTCAACGCCGTGGCCTGCACGGATCGCAGCCGACCGCTCACCGACGGGGATCGCCTCGACGTGCTGCCGCCCTTCGCGGGCGGCTGATCCGCGCGAACGGGCGTCGCGCTGCCGGCGGGGATCGGTCAGGGCGAGGGCCGCTCAGCGGCGCGCGGTCAGCGCCGTCAGGACGAGGCGTCGCTCCCGTGCTGACCCGGGCGATCGGCCTCGCTCCTCTGCACGGACACGAGCTCGATCCCGCTGCCCCGCGCGGCCGCGAAGCCTCCGCGCAGGGAGCGCACCCGGATCCCCCGCTCAGAGAGGACCCGCTGGGTGCTGGCCGACCGGGTCCCCGCCGCGCAGTAGAGCACCGCGCCGTCGAGTCCCTGCGGCGCGAGCTCCGGATCATCCGCCTCCGCCGGATCCAGCAGTCTGCCCATCGGCACGTGCTCGGCGCCGCGGACCATCCCGTCGGCCAGCTCCGAGCTCTCGCGGATGTCGAGCACCCGCGTCCCGGCCGCCAGCAGTGCCGGCAGCTCGTCGGGCTCGACCTCGTCGGTCCCCGGCGCCGTCGGCCCGGGCAGTCCGCAGGTCACGGCGATGTCCTCGATCCGTGTGACGGGCGGGCGCTGCGGATCACGGGCGATCGGCAGCTCGTCCCAGCGGGCGCTCAGCGCGTCGTAGAGCGCGAGGCGGCCGTAGAGCACATCTCCCATACCGGCGATGACCTTGACGGCCTCCATCGCCATGGTCGATCCGATCACCCCGCACAGCATCCCCAGCACGCCGGCCTCGGCGCAGCTGGGCACCTCCCCCGGCCGCGGCGGCACGGGGTGGACGTCGCGGTAGGTGACGCCGCGGCCGCCGGCGCCCCAGAACACGCTGACCTGCCCGGCGAAGGCGAGGATCGAACCCCACACCAGCGGCACGTCGAGCAGCTCGCAGGCGTCGGAGACCAGGTACCGGGTGGGGAAGTTGTCGGTCCCGTCGAGCACCAGGTCGTGGCCGTTCAGCTGCTCCAGCGCGGTGGTGGGCGTGACCGCCTCGACCACGGCCGTGACCGAGAGGTCGGGGTTCTGCGCCCGCAGGTGCTCACCCGCCGCCACGGCCTTGGAGCGGCCGACGTCCGCGGCGGTGAACAGCACTTGCCGGTGCAGATTGGTGGCGTCGACAACGTCCGGATCGAACACCGTGAGGGAGCCGACGCCCGCGGCGGCGAGATAGGAGAGCACAGGGGCACCGAGGCCGCCGGCACCGATGACCGCGACCCGGGAGGCGGCCAGCCTGCGCTGCCCGAGCTCGCCCAGCTGGGGCAGGCGCATCTGACGGGTGTAGCGCTCGCCTGGTGCGTCCGCGCCCGGCGGGCTCAGTCGCTGCGCTGGCAGAGCGCGCTCCGCGATGTCCGGTCGGCCCGCAGACCCCCGGGGTTCCGGCGGACCGCCGACGTGGGACTCGTGACGCTCGGTGACCATGGACGCAGTCTCTCTCAGAACGCTCTCGGGTGGGTCACCAAGCCCGCGTCGCCGGCTCACCAAGCCCACGTCGGCCTCCCGGAGCGCGGCGCCTGCGCAGACGGGAGAGCCCCGGTCCGTGGGGACCGGGGCTCTCCCAGGCGATGGTGCGGTTGCGCCGGCGCGGGGACGTGGTCAGGAACTGAGCTTGTCCGATCCCGCGACGTAGCCGATCTTGGTCCAGTCGGGGTTCTCGAAGCCGAACGCGCCGAAGTTCGCGAGATCGTCGTGCTGGACGAAGAAGTCGTAGGACTGCCACAGCGGGATGGTGCCTGCGAGCTCCCACAGGTTCGCATCGATCTGGTTGATCAGGTCCAGGCGCTTGGCCGGGTCCGTCTCGACCGAGGCCTGGTCGACGAGGTCGTCCGTCTCGGCGTTCCCGACCTTCCCGAAGTTCTGCTCCCCATCCGACTTCCAGATCGCGTCTCCGGAGGACAGGAAGGGGTTGCCGACCCACCCGAACAACGTCAGGTCGAACTCGCCCGGGATGACGTACTTGGCGAACAGGTCCGTCGGCGGAACCTTCTGCACCTTCATCGTGATGCCGATCGCGGCGAGCTGCTCCTGCACGACCGGGACGACCGCCTCATTGGTCTTCGAGCCGTCGTTGTAGACGTAGGTGATCTCGATCGGCTCGCCGTCCTTGGTGGCGAGATCGTTCTCGAAGGCGTACCCGGCATCCTCCAGGAGCTTCTTGGCGGCATCGGGATCGTAGGTCCCGAAGTCGCCGGCGTTGTCCTGGTACCCCTCCTGATTCGTCATCAGCAGGTGGTTGTTCAGAGGCTCGGTGTTCTCCGGGTACGGCATCGTCGCGTTGACGGCGAGGAACACCTCTTCGCGATCGATCGCCCGGTGGATCGCCTGGCGGACGGCCTGGTCAGCAAGGGGACGACCCTCCGCACCGTTCAGCGTGATGTGGGTCCAGTCGGGCCCCGCCGCCATCCGCAGCGTGGCACCGCTGCCGATCATCGGCTCGACGACGGAGTACGTCGCCGGCACCGTCGTCTCGATGACGTCGAGCTGACCGTTCTGGAAGCTGGTGGCGGTCGCGGCCGGATCCTCGATGGTGGTGAACAGGACCTGCTCGAGCAGTGCCTTGTCGGTCCACCAGTTCTCATCCGGCTCGAGCAGCACAGTTTTGTTCGCGGCGTCGATCTTCCCGACCTTGTACGGCCCGGCCGTCACCTTGGGCTCTTCGAGCCACCCAGTGTTGAAAGCGTCCGCGGATTCTGCCAGCGAGTCCGGCATGAGCGCGACAAGGCCGATCCAGTCCGCGTACTTCTCCTTGAACGTGATCACGGCGGTGAGGTCGTTCTCACCCTGCTCGATCTTCTCGACCTTGTCGTACCCCTCGGAGGATGCGATGCCGTACTCAGGCTTCGAGCCGTCCATGATCGTGAAGACGTTCTCGAGCGAGGTGTAGTTGATCGGAGTGCCGTCCGACCACGTCATTCCCTCGTTCAGCTCGACCTCGACGACCTGCGGATCCTCGGATGTCAGCTCGATCCGCTTGGCGTAGTGAGGATTCGCCGTCACTTCTCCGGCGGCGTCGGAGTGCCATACCTCGAGCGGGAAGATGGCGCGCAGCATGTCGCTGGTGTTCGCCTCGTTGCCATCGGTGTGGAACGGATTCCAGTTCGCCGGGAAGGCGTTGTTCGCCAGGCGCAGCACGCCTCCCTCGCCGAGTTCGTCCCGCTTCATCGCGTTGATGTCGTTCTGGTCGGCAGCGATCTGGTCCCCACCGCCGTCGGACGCTCCGTCGCCACTGTTCCCGGGATCCTGGCTGCATGCCGCCAGGGCTGTCATCGAGACGGTCAGAGCCGTCGCCCCCAGCATGGAACGCCGCGTCAAACGCATGTGCTTCTCCTTCACTCGCGGATCCGCTCGTCGGGCCCGCTCCACGTATGTGACCTGCACGCGATATGGGATTGCGACCTCCTTGGTCACTTCCCCGCCTGCGGTGGGTTCACCCTATGTCCGATGCGATCTACGACACGGCCGATCGTTGACGCTGTTACTCATTCGCAACACACGGTATCCGGGCATGCTCCACACGCATTTCTGCGCAGGCAGGAAAAGGGGACGGCACCCTCTGGTGCCGTCTGCTCCGGTTTCCTTCTGTGCTGGTCAGGGGGCCGTACCGACCCCCGAGGAGACTCCTTTGTCGCCACCGAAGATGGAATGATCTATCACGTCCCGACGCCGAGCGCGCGCGATCTCCGGGTCCGGAATCGGAACCGCCGCGAGAAGTTCTCGACTGTACTCGTGCTGGGGATCGGTAAAGACGTCCTCGGTGTCCCCGAGTTCAACGATCTTCCCTTTCTGCATGACCGCGACGCGATCGGAGATGTGCCGTACGACGGAGAGATCGTGGGAGACGAACAAGAAGCTCACCCCGAGGCGCGCCTTGAGGTCGGCGAGCATGGCGAGCACGCCGGCCTGCACCGTGACATCGAGGGCGGACGTGGGCTCATCGAGCACGATCAGTTTCGGATCGCAGGCCAGGGCTCGTGCCACGCCGACCCGCTGGCGCTGGCCCCCGGAGAACTCCGTGGGGAATCGCGCCGCGTGCTCGGGAAGCAGGCCGACCATCTTCAGCAGCCAGTCCACCCGCTCGTCCATGCGCTGTTTGCTGTATCCCTGGACCCGCATCGGCTCCTTGAGGATGTCGCTGATCGGCATGCGCGGGTCCAGTGCTGCCATCGGGTCCTGAAAGACGATCGTGACCTCGGAACGCAGCGCGGCGCGCTCCTTGCGGGTCAGGGCGCCGGTCTCCTTGCCCCCGATGCGTATGACGCCCTGCTGCGGAGTTCTCAGTTGCATGATCTCCATGAGGGTGGTCGTCTTGCCGCACCCTGACTCACCCACCAGGGCGAGGCACTCGCCCTCACGGATATCGAAGGAGATGCCGTCGACGGCGCGCTGTTCGCCCACCTTCCGGCGGACCAGTGCCCCCTCGGTGATCGGGTAGATCCGCTGCAGCTCCTCGACCTCGAGCACGGCCGGTCGCGCCTCGCGCGGCCCGCGGTCCTCGGAGCTCGCGGCGCGCTCGGCGACCTGGCGCAGCGCTGACCCCGCGACGCTCTTGGTGCCTTCGGACTCGGCCAGATCGGCCCGGGGCACCGCCGCGAGCAGGCTGCGCGTGTACTCCTCCTGCGGCCGGTAGAAGATGTCGTCGACCGGGCCGGTCTCGACCATCTTCGATTCCTTCATGACCAGGACCCGATCGGCGAATCCAGCGACCACGCCCATGTCATGGGTGATCAGCACGGTCGCGGCGCCGAGGAGCTCCTGGGCAGACTTGAGCAGGTCCAGCACCTGTGCCTGGATGGTGACGTCCAGAGCCGTGGTCGGTTCATCGGCGATGATCAGTTCGGGCTCGTTGGCGATCGCCATGGCGATCATCGCCCGCTGTCTCATCCCTCCGGAGAACTCGTGCGGGTACTGCTGTGCGCGCCGTTCCGGCTCCGGAATGCCCACGGCGTGGAGAAGCTCGACCGCACGTCGATCCGCCTGCGCCTTCGAGCGTTCGGGGTGATGGATGCGTACGACCTCGGCGATCTGGCGTCCGACCTGATACACCGGGGTCAGGGCCGACAGCGGGTCCTGGAACACCATGGAGATCGTGTTGCCCCGCAGCGCGGAGAGCTCACGATCGTCCATGGTGAATACCTTGCGGCCCAGCAGGTCGATCTCACCGCTCACGCTCGCCGCGCGCGGCAGCAGGCCCATCACCGCCAGCGAGCTCACGGACTTGCCGGAACCGGACTCGCCGACGATGGCGAGCGCCTCGCCCGGACGGACCTCATAGCTGAGCTCCTGGACGGCGCGCACCGTCCCGTACTCGGAGGGGAAGGAGACGCTGAGGTCTTGCACGGACAGGATGGGTTCGGTCATTCGGCTTCCCCTCAGAGTCGGCTGGAGCCGCTGGTCGGGTCGAGGGCGTCGCGGAGAGCTTCACCCATGAGGTTGATGGAGATGACGAGCACCGCGAGGATCGCCGCCGGCGGCATCCAGGTGTAGGGCGCGGAGATGTTGTAGTCCTGCAGCACCGTGCCCAGCGAGACCTGCGGGTACTGGATGCCGAAGCCGATGAACGACAGCCCGGTCTCCCCGAGGATCGCGGCGCTCACGCCGAGCGTGGTGTCGATGATGATCCAGCTGGCGATGTTGGGAATGATGTGCCGCGTCATCGTGATGATCGGGTTGACGCCCATGAAGCGCGACGCCTGGACATACTCGGTGCGCACCAGCTGCTGGGTCATTGCGCGCAGGACGCGGGCGGTGAGCATCCAGGCGAAGCCGGCCAGCAGCGGGATCATCCACAACCAGGTCGCCTGCTGGAGCACGGGGCTGAACAGCATGAGCAGCAGCAGGGAGGGGATCACCAGGAACAGGTTGATCAGGTTGACGAGCCCGCCGTCGGCGAGTGCGCCCCATGTGGACTTGCTGCTGACGTAGCCGGCGACGACGCCGACGACGAGCGCGAGCAGGGAGGTCAGCAGGGCGGTGCCGATTCCGATCACGAGCGAGATGCGCAGGCCCTGGAGGGTGCGCGCGAAGATGTCCAGGCCGTTCTCGTTGACGCCGAACCAGTGGTAGGCGCTCGGACCCGTCAGGGCGTTGCGGAGGTCGCGCTCGAACGGCCCGTACTGATAGAGCATCGGGCCGAAGATCGCGAGCAGCACCAGCAGCGCGAACGAGATCATCCCGATCCAGGCACTGGGACTGCGCAGGAAGCGGCGGCGCAGGAGCACCCCGCGGCTCATCGACTCGAACGGGTCCGCGGTCGGCTGGTCCGCGGGCGCAGCGGCGTCCTGCGACCCCGACTCGAGGACCAGGTTGGCGTCGGGCTCGGTGCTTTCTCGAAGCTGCGCGGCGTCGTCGCTCGAGCGGATGTCGTGGGAGTTCGTCATGGTCTCACCGGATCCTCGGGTCGAGCGCGCCCTGCAGGATGTCAGCGAGCGTCGCGGAGAGCAGCGTCAGGATGGCCGTGTAGAGCACGACCCCGGCCGTGCCGTTGACGTCGGCCATCCCGATGGAGGAGATCGCGAAGCGGCCGATGCCCTGCCAGTTGAACATCAGCTCGACGAACAGGGACCCCGAGAACGCGGCCCCCACGGCGAAGGCGAAGTACTGCCCCATCGGGATCAGCGCCATGCGCAGCCCGTGCCGCGTCATCGCACGCCCGCGGGTGAGCCCCTTTGCCCGGGCGGTGCGGAGGTAGTCGCTGCCGAGGACGTCCAACGTGGTGACCTTCATGTATCGCGAGTACGAGGCGGCAGCGGTCACGGCCAGGACGATCGTCGGCATCACCAGCGCTTTGACCTGGTAGCGGATCGACTCCCAGGACCCGGGCTCGAGCAGCGGGTTGATCGGGTTGATCGCCGGCAGGCCCCAGCCGGTGCTGTCCATGATCGCCTGGTTGGCCTGTTGCACGATCAGGATGATCACGGGGGTGGGCAGGGACAGGACGAAGAAGGCCAGCAGAGTGGAGGCGCGGTCGTCGAGGGAGTCGCGACGGACCGCGGCGATCATGCCGAGCACGACGCCGACGACGGTCCCGATGATGGTGCCGAGCAGCACGAGCCGGAGGCTGATCGGGATCCTGTTGGCCAGTTCGTCGACCACCGGAACCATGGCCTTGTTGGTCCCGGTGGTCACGCCGAGATCACCACGGACCAATCCCCCGAGCCAGGTGGCGTAGCGCTCGAACAGAGGGGTGTCGGGATTGACGTTGCGCGCGTTGAGATAGAGCTGAGCACTCTCGTACGGGACCGGTTCGGTCGCCGCCGGCGGGTACAGCACTTCCTCCGGATGCATGAGGGAGGCGGCCAGCAGGTAGGCGAAGCTGGTGGCGACGAAAGCGAGGATCGCGTACGTGAGCACCCGGATCGAGACGAACCTAATCACGCTGTCTCCTGGGCAAGCTGTCCGGCATATCCTCTGTCTTCCTCTCCGTACCTGCAGGGTCGCGTCCTGCAGTACTTCGTGACCGGGAGTCCGCGTCGAGGCGGGCCCGCTACGACCCGGGATCATCACGGGACGCCGACCACATCTGTGTGGCTCGGTGAGGGTTCCCCACCCTGGGCCTGTCGATGTGCTCCGGGTCTCACCCGGTTCGCACCCCGGACACGATAGCGCCCCGGGACCCGGCAAAAGTGCCTCAACCGGGCCGCCAGGCACCAATTGACAGCCGGTTATGCTCGAATCGTGACCTTCCTGCACCTCCTCACCCTGGCACTGGGCGTCCTCGCCGCCGTCGCGGGGGCCGACCTCCTCGGCAGGAAGAGCATCGGCCCGTGGCCTATCGGGCTGCTCGCCCTCGCCCTCGTCCCCGTGGCCGGATGGCTCTACAGCGCATGGCTGGCCGCCCTGACACTCGGACTGGCGCTCGGCGCCGGCGTGGTCATGATCGCCTCCTGGACACGGACCTTCGTCGATCGCCGTCGATCGCGCCGCGAGATGTCCCGGCAACAGGCTGACGCACGCGACCGCCAGCTCGAGGTGTCAAGCGAAGGCGGCCGGTGAGCCGGCCGCGAGGCGCATGACACGAACGTGGTCGCCTTCCGGCAGCTCCGCTCCGGTGGCGAGCTCAAGCAGCACCAGAGCGTCGGCACGCGCGAAGGGCAGCAGTCGACGCCCCGGTAAGAGTTCGACCCAGGCCTCACCGTCCTTCTGGCTCAGGCGTCCCGGCAATGCATGCAACGTCCTGGCTGTCGGCTCGGCCCGCGCCACGCGGTTCGGCCCCTTCCCTGACGTGCGTGGCCGGGCTCCCTCTGCTGCGGCGGCGAGACGGGCTCGGGCGATGCCGGCTTCCCCGGCCAGCAGAGGCCGCGCGAACAGGTGGAATCCGACGAGGGCTCCGACTGGCGTGCCGGGCAGATGGATTACAGGCACGCCTCCAGGACCGGTGCCGAACCCCTGCGGTCCGCCGGGGCGCAGGGCGAGGTGGGCGAAGTGTGAGGTGCCGCGACCATCCGGTCCCAGCGTCGCCTTGACCACGTCATAGGCGCCGTAGCCGATGCCACCTGTCGTGATCACCAGGTCCGAATCCTCCGCGGCCCGCTCCAGCGTGCGCTGGAACTGCGCTGGAGCGTCACCGCTGCGGAGTGTGCGCGCTGTGTGGCCGAGCTCAGCGACCGCGGCGGCGAGCATCAGACCGTTGGAGTCGCGGATCCCACCGGGTTCCGGCACGCCGTGCCGGCCGTCGACGACCTCGTCACCGGTGACCAGCACACCCACCCGCAACCGCGGCTGCACCGTCAGGGTCGGGAGGCCCAGAGTCGCGGCGAGACCGACGAGACCGGGGCCGACGACGTCGCCGGCTTCGGCCAGCACGCAATCGCGGGCGACCTCCTCGCCCGGTCCGCGCACATGGCGACCCGGTCGCATTTCGTCCGGCGGAGCAATGCGAACGGTGGTCGGAGCCTGGCCGGCGGGTTCCGCGTCGGTCCGTTCGATCTCGACGACGGAATCGGCTCCCGCCGGGATGGGCGCGCCGGTCATGATCCGGGCGGCGGTACCGGTCGGCACGTGGGGCTCCGCCGCCCCCGGCCGCGTCGCGGTGGCCGGCAGATCGGCGATCACGGGCAGCTGGACGGCATCTCCGTCGGCCAGATCGCTCGCGTGCACGGCGAAACCGTCCATCGCCGATTCGGCGACCGCCGGGAGATCCTCCGGCGCCCGGACCGGTTCCGCGAGTCGGCGCCCGCTGGATTCGGCAAGCGGGATCGGCTCACCGGTGCGCACCGGCCGCAGGCGCCCGGCCGCTGCTTCGATCAGCGAGGCGCGCCACCGCCACGGGTCGATGCGGTCAGCGGACATGGTTCTCCTCGGGGTGCTCCGTCTCGTGCTCGGGGTCCGCCGCTCGGGTGGGTCGTGACCGGGCCGGGACACGCAGTCAGGCCGAGATCGGATCGGGGCCGGCATCGCGGCCTGCTGGCAGTGCTCGCCCGCGATCATCCCACGGTCCCCGGACTCGGGCCCCGAGGCCGTCCACAGCCCGGCGCCGCATCCTGCCACCGGCCCGCCCGTGGGTGCATGATGGATCCATGCGCGAGATCCGATTCGACCGCTTCGGCGGCCCCGAGGTCCTGACCCTGCACACGGACGCCCCGAGCCCGCAGCCCGGGCCCGACGAGGTGCTCGTGCGCGTGGCCTACGTGGGGCTGAATCCGCTGGACTACAAGCTGCGCGACGGCTCTTCCGGCAAGGCGAAGGAGCTGGAGCTGCCGGCGGGCACCGGTCGCGAGATGGCCGGCACGGTGATGCTCGCGGGTTCGGGCCTCGATGATGCCGAACTCGGGTCCCGCGGCCTCTCCCCCGGCACCCGCGTGTTCGGGATGCGCGCACCCGGCGACCTCCGGGGAGTGGCCGCCGAGGTCATCGCGATCGGCGCCGACGAGCTCGCCCCCATCCCGGACGAGGTCCCCGACGAGGACCTGCCCCGCTGGGCCGGCCTCGCTCTGGCCGGCCTGACGGCCATCGCCACCGTCCACGACACCGCGCAGATCCAGCCGGGCCAGACGGTGCTCGTCCACGGTGGCAGCGGCGGCGTCGGCCAGCTGCTGATCCCGATGGTGCTGGAGGCCGGCGCCGAGCGGGTCTGGGCCACCGGACGGGCGGCGAACGCCGAGCGGATCCGCGAGCTGGGCGCGACGCCCATCGCCTACGACGCCGAGGACTGGGAGGCCCAGATCCGTCAGGAGACCGGCGGCCGCGGGGTCGACGTCGTCCTCGATACGCACTACCACTCGACGTTCGAGCCCAGCCTGGACCACCTGGCCGAGGGCGGGCTCGCGGTCGCTCTGCCCACTCTGGCCGACCTCACCCCCGCGCACGAGAAGGGTGTGGAAGCACGGGTGCCGCAGATCAAGACCGGCCGCGACCGGCTGGACCGCCTGGTCCAGGGCATCCGCGCCGGCAACTATCCGCTCGAGGTCTCCCAGGTGCTGCCGCTGAGTGAGATCGCCGAGGCCCATCGCCTCCTCGAGGACGGCCACACCCGCGGCAAGCTCGTGCTCGACACGTCGGCCTAGGCTGTTCCGCGGGGTGCCCGGCAGGGCGAGGGATCCTCGACCGCCGAACCGGTGACCCGGGACACATGCCCACCAGGTAGCCTGGTCGGCATGGTTCCGCCCTCCCCCGACGACGCTGACGCCGCGGTCCAGGCGCTCGAGCCTGTCCTCCAGCCCGCCGGATGGGCACTGCTGAACTCCCTGCCGCCGTACCGGGAGCAGGATGCCCTCCGCCAGGGCGCACGCCTTCGCGAGGCCGGGTACTCCGCGGAGCTCGTCTCGGCCGTGATGACCCAGGCACGGCTGCGCGCCAAGGCGGTCGACAAGTTCGGGGAGTTCGCCTCCTCGATGCTGTTCACCCCGCACGGCCTCGAACAGGCCACCCGACTGCCGGTCGCGGCCATGCACGCCGAGCGCTTCCAGCGCGCCGGGATCTCCTCCGTCGCCGATCTCGGCTGCGGCATCGGAGGCGACGCGATGGCCCTCGCCGGTCTCGGCCTCGAGGTCCGCGCCGTGGACCGCGACCCGCTCGCGGTCGCCGTGGCCACCATGAACCTGCGCCCCTTCCCCACCGCCACCGTGAACCTCGGCCGCGCCGAGGGCCACGACCCGACCGACACCGAGGCCATCTGGCTGGACCCGGGCCGCCGTGCCCCGGCCCGCGGAGGCACCCGCCGTCTGCACGACCCCGAGGAGTACGAGCCGCCGCTGTCGACGGTGATCGACCTCGCCCGCCGGCTCGGTCGCGGCGACGAGTTCGGACCCCTGGGGGCGAAGCTCGGCCCCGGCATCGATCGCGACGACCTGCCAGCCGAGACCGAGGTGCAGTGGCTCTCCTTCCACGGCCAGGTCCTCGAGGCCACCGCCTGGTTCGGTCCGCTGGCGCGCCCCGGCGTCACCTCGTCGGCCGTGCTGATCGACCGGGACGGGGCGCACCGGCTCGATCACGGACCCGACGCCACCGCGGACCCGGGCTCCGGCCCGCTCGGCGATCATCTCTACGAGCCCGACGGCGCCGTCATCCGTGCCGGGCTCATCGGGCGTCTCGCGGCCGACCTGGACGCCCACACCGTGGATCCGACCATCGCCTACCTCACCGGTGACCACCGGATCGACACCCCCTTCGCCCGCGGCTACTCGGTGCGGGACGTGATGCCGTTCGGCCTCAAACGCCTCATCTCCTACCTGCGCGAGCACCATCTCGGCGTCCTGGAGATCAAGAAGCGCGGCACTGCCGTGGAGCCCGACGAGCTGCGCCGCAAGCTGCGCCCCCGCCGCTTCGGCAACGAGTCCGCGACCCTGATCCTCACCCGCATCGCCGGTGAGCAGGCCATCGTGATCGCCTCTCCGCACGGCTCGCCGTCCCCGCCGTCACCGGATCCGCTGCCGTGAGCCGACGGGTCGTGGCGCTCCTGCTGCTGGTCGCCGCGCTGGGCGGGGTGGGTCTGGCGACCCTCGGAGCTGCCGCGGACCGCGGCTCCGGCCCCACGTTCGTCGGTCGCACCCAGCCGGAGTTCGAGCCGCCCCTGCGCGAGAGGGAGCCCTCGCAGCCCGACCTGCCCAGCCTGAGCGAGCCGGCCGCGCCGCCGCAGTCCGACGGGAGCTCCACCGGGATCGCGATCACCCTCTGGGTGCTCGGCACTCTCGTGGCCGCGCTGGCGGTGTGGCTGCTGCTGCGGATGCGGAAGCTGGCGCGTCCCACCCCGGCCGTCGCCGCCGACGCGGTCGAGGACGAGCTGACCGCCGCGCAGGCGCAGGCCGCATTCGAGGATGCCCGAGCCCAGCTGTCCACGGTCGTCGACGCCCACGATGCCGTGATCGCCGCCTGGCTCGCGCTGGAACGGGCGATCGCCGAGGCGGGCGTGCGCCGCAGTCCCTCCCAGACCACGCTCGAGTTCGTCGTCGCAGTGCTGGGCACGCTGGAGCTGGACCGCTCATCCCTGGACCGCCTCTCCCAGCTGTACCGGCGGGCATTGTTCGACCCCACACCGCTGGCCGAGAGCGACCGCGACGAGGCCCTGACCCTCCTGGACCGCCTCACCGCCGATCTCGACGCGCCGACCGAGAGGCGATCGCCATGATCGCCGCGATCCGTCCGCTGCTGCCGCTGCTCTGGCGGGTCGCCGTCGCCCTCCTGGGGACGTTCGCGGCCCTCGGGCTCTGCGCCCTGGCCGGGCTCCTCATCCCCGTGCCGATCCCGATCGCCCTGGGCCTGGCCGCCGGAGTCCTGTGGTGGCTCCTCCACGTCGGGATCGCCCGCGCGGAGCCGCTGTACACCCCCGAGCTGGATCTCGAGACCGGCTACATCCTCCCCGACGCCCAGGACATGCGAGTGCGCCGCCTCGAGGACCTCATCCACGGCGCCCAGCCGAATCGCCGCATGACCTCCCGCGGCCTGGCCCGAGTGCTCGGGGACATCGCCGACGAGCGCGCCCGCGATCCGAATGCCCCGCCGCTGAGCTCCGGCCTGCGCCGGCTGATCGCCGACGCCCGCCACCCCGACCCGCAGAGCCATCCCGTCGGCCCCATCGACCGGCGCGCCCTGCACCGCTATCTCCGAGAGCTCGCCGACGGCGAGGAGAGGGACCGATGACCGACCCCACCCCCATGAACGCCTCCGAGGCCACGGCCGCCGCCCAGGCCGTGCTCGACGCCGTCGCCACCGCCGTGGTCGGCAAGCGCGAATCCCTCGAACTGGTGCTGACCGGCATCCTCGCCGGTGGCCACGTGCTGCTCGAGGACCTGCCCGGCCTCGGCAAGACCCTCGCGGCACGCTCCTTCGCCCAGGCGCTGGGGCTGCCCTTCACCCGCGCCCAGTTCACCCCCGACCTGCTACCGGCCGACCTCACCGGCGCGGAGGTGTTCGACCAGCGCACCGGAGAGTTCGTGTTCCGCCCCGGACCGGTGTTCACCGGCCTGCTGCTGGCCGACGAGATCAACCGCACGCCCCCGAAGACGCAGTCGGCGCTGCTGGAGGCGATGCAGGAGCGCCAGGTCTCCGTCGAGGGCACCACCCGCCCCCTGCCGCAGCCCTTCCACGTGCTGGCCACCGCCAACCCGATCGAGCACGAGGGCACCTATCCGCTGCCGGAGGCGCAGCTGGACCGGTTCCTGCTGCGACTGTCCTTCGGATATCCGACCGCCGAGCAGGAATGGGACGTCGTCTCCCGCCGGTTGGACCGGCGGCGGGAGGAGCAGACGGTCGCCGGGGTGCTCGACGGCGCCGGGCTGCTGGGCGTGCAGGCAGCGGTCGAGGACGTCCACGTCGAGGACTCGGTGGGCCACTACGCGGTCGAGCTGGTCGCCGCCACCCGCACCCATCAGCATGCCCTGGTCGGGGCCTCGCCCCGCGGTACGCTCGCCCTGATCACCTGCGCCCGCGCACTCGCGGTGATCCGCGGGCGGACCTTCGTGGTGCCCGAGGACATCAAGGCCCTCGCCCATCCCGCGCTGGATCACCGCGTGACGGTCAAGCCCGAGCTGTGGCTGCAGAACGCGACCGGTGCCGGCGTGGTCGAGGCCGTGCTCGGCCAGGTGCCG
Source organism: Brachybacterium sp. GCM10030267 (assembly GCF_042666875.1). NCBI lineage: Bacteria > Bacillati > Actinomycetota > Actinomycetes > Micrococcales > Dermabacteraceae > Brachybacterium > Brachybacterium sp. GCM10030267. The sequence continues at coordinate 71,824 of NZ_JBHTCX010000010.1, forward strand.
GTCCCCGCGGCCGTCGACCCCGTCGGCACGCCGACGTGAGCGCCGGGACCGACGCCAGGCGCAGGGGTGTCCGGCGAGATCAGCCGGCGGAGAACCACCGACCCCGGCTCCCGCTGGTCCGCACCCGGCCGACGGCCGCCCTGGTGCGGGCCGCCGTGGTCGGCTGCACCGCGGTGGGCCTGGCGGTGCTCGTCGGCCGGCCGTTGCTGATCCTCGCCGGGCTGCCGCTGCTGGCGTGGGCGCTGGTGGCCCTCGCGCGGCGCATCGCCCGGGGCGAGGAGCACGGAGTCGCAGCCCCGGAGGCGTCGGCGAACCGTCGCTCGCTCGAGGAGGGCGGTACCGCCGCGGTGTCGATGACGACCGCTCCCGGCGTGCTCACCGCGGCGACCGTCCCGATGCAGCCCCACGCCGTGTACGGACCACGGCACGGCTCCGTGGCCGGCGACGGGTCCCTGCGCCTGCGGGTCAGCGCGCAGCGCTGGGGACGCGTCCGCGTGGGCCCGATACACGTGCTGGCCACCGATGCGTTCGGCGCCTTCCGCGCCCAGCAGCAGCTGCCGCCGCTGGAGGTGCAGGTGGTGCCGTCCTCGACGGTGCTCGACGCGCCGACGGAGGTCCCCACGCCCATCGGGATCAGCGGCATGCACCTCTCCCGCCGGCGCGGCGATGGCACCGCCCTCGCCGAGGTGCGGGCGTTCCGGCCCGGGGACCGTCTGCACCGCATCAACTGGCGCGTCACCAGCCGCACCGGGCAGCTGCACACCAATGCCACGTTCACCGAGCAGGACACCGACGTCCTCATCGTCACCGACACCATCGCCGACATCCCGCCCGCCCCCTGGGCCGGCGAGGAGGCGCCCACCAGCCTGGACATGACCGTGCGCGCCACCTCGGCGATCGCGCGCCACTACCTCACCACCGGGGACCGCGTCGCCGTGTTCGACATCGGCCATCTCATCGGGCCGGTCCGTGCCGGGACGGGGCCGCGCCAGCTGCGCGTGCTGACCGACGCCCTCTCGCGCGCCGGACGGGCCGACGGCCGCACCCGTCCCTCGCGCCGCCTGCACACAGTGCGCCCCGGAACGCTCACGGTCGTCTGCTCGCCGCTGCTGAGCCCCGATGCCGTGACGCAGATCGGCACGCTCGTCGCGCACGGGGCCGACGTGATCGTCGTGGACACCCTCCCGCCCAGCATCGGGGACGTCTCGGTGCTGCGGGGCAAGCCGATGCGCACGGACGGCAGGATCTCCGATCGCTTCTGGCCCGAGGCGTGGGCCCTGCGGCGGATGCTGCGACAGAAGACGGTGCGCGAGCTGCGCGAGGCCGGGGTTCCGGTGACGGCCTGGGAGGGCCCCTCCTCGCTCGCGCCGGTGCTGCTGTCGTTGTCCGCCGCGCGCTCGGCGCCACGGATGAGGAGGTCATGATGCGCCTGGGCAGAATGCTGGATCCGGTGGCCACCCTGCTGCTGGGGCTGTGGACCGTCAGCGGCAGCCAGTGGGCCCTCCGGGCAACCGGGCTGATCGCCATGGCGATCGCTGTGGTCCTCACGCTCCCGGGAGGGCTGTTCGTGCATATCGGCACGGTGCTGGTCACGCTGGGCGTCGGCCTGTCGGTGCTGGTCCAGGTGGTCAATCCGGACAGTGACATCGGCCTGCTGGCGCCCCTGGTCATCATCCTCGCCCTCGTGGGCCAGGACGAGCTGACGCTGGTACGCGCCGCCGGCGTGGGGGTCGCTCTGCTGGTGTCGCATTCGGCGTTCGCGCTGGCTGCCACGCTGCCCGCGCATGGCGTGTTCGAGCGCTCGGCCTGGTCTCTCGGCGGGCGCGGATTCGCGGCGGTCCTCGCTGTCAGCGTCGTGGGCGGAGTCGTGGTGCTGGCGCTCTCCGGGCTCCAGTTCGGTCCGTGGATGCTGGTCGCCGGCGTCCTGGCCGTGCTCGCCCTGCTGGCGACGGTGCTGCCCCGCACACGGTGATCCTTCCGCGCCCGGCCCTCCCCGTGAGAAGCGTCCCTGGCCTCTCCCGCGCGCGGCCGCGCAGGGCTACCGTGAACGGCATGTGGCAGATGATGGATCTCCTGTATGCGCACAAGAAGGACATGGTCGCGCCGGAGGATGCTCTCCCGGGTCGCGATGCGTATCCGTACCGGCTCGAGCGCGAGCATCTCGTGCTGGGCACCGACATGCTCGGCCCCGATGCCCCCGCGGACCCGCGCCCGTGGCCGGCGGGCAGCGAGGAGATCATCCTGGCCGGCGGCTGCTTCTGGGGCATCGAGCGCATCGCGTGGCAGATCCCGGGCGTGCACACCACCTCGGCGGGGTACGCCGGCGGCTACACGCCCCACCCCACCTACGAGGAGGTCTTCTCGGCTCGCACCGGTCACGCCGAGGCGGTCCGCATCATCTACACCGGGGGCGACGAGACCCTGCGCGCCCTGCTGACGGAGTTCTGGCAGCAGCACGACCCGACCACGGCGAACCGCCAGGGCAACGACGTCGGCACCGAGTACCGCAGCGCCGTGTACTGGACGTCCGAGGCCCAGGGCGAGCTCGTGCGCGACTCCGCGGAGCGCTACCAGGAGGCGCTCCACGGCGCCGGCCGCGGGAGCATCACCACTGAGCTGAAGCCGCTGGCGGAGGCCGGGGACGGCACGTACTACACGGCCGAGCCGGAGCATCAGCAGTTCCTCGCGAAGAATCCCGGTGCCTATTGCAATCACGGGTTCAACGGCGTCGCCTGTTCACTGGCGTGACCGGCGTGGCAGTCGCCGGCGAGGTCAGTCCGGCCGGTCGGATTCGACGCGCAGCGTGAGCTCGTCGGGGCTGGGCAGGACGAAGCCGGGCGAGGCGAGGTGCTCGAGCGCCTGCTGAACGCGCCGCTCCCCGTCCGGCACGGTGACACTGAGCAGGCTCAGCATGCCGTCGCTGATCTGCAGCCGCACCAGGAAGCGGATGCCGGCACGCGTGAACTCCCCGGTCACCGGCCAGGTCTGATTCCGGGGCACGGCGAGCCGCTCGGGCTGCTCGACAACGATCTGCACGTCGCTGCTGAGATAGCCCGGGTCGACACTCCGAGCGGTGGCGAGCTGGTCGCGCAGCGTCCGGGCACCGGGAAGCATCGGCCCGTCGTCGGGGGTCTCCAGCAGCGCCGCCGCGAGTGCCCTGGCCTCGCCGGGAAGATCGGCCAGTTCCGGCTCGTCGAAGATCTCGTCGATCGAGCCCCAGCGATGGCTCTGGCCCTCCACGCTCGACATCCCGTACAGCGCCACCGTGGCGACCGCACCGAGCGCCGCCAGCATCGGACGGGCCCGACGGACTCCCGCGCCCCGCATCCCCTCGATGATCGCCGCATCGACCCGTTCGAACGCGCCCATCATCCCCAGGGTGACGCCACCGGTGACGATGCCGTCCCGGACCGGGTCCAGCAGGGGCTGGTCCCGGCGGGCGGCATCGGCCACGATCATGCCGGTCGTCGCCGCGTACCCGAGGCGATAGGCCGCGTGGGACCACGGCCCCAGACGGCGATGCTCGATGAGGCCGAGAGCCCCGACGGCCCCGGCCGCAGCGGCGATGCGGAGCAGTCGGCCCCCGGAGAGCGTGGTCATGACCGAATACTAGAGTCTCCGTCCGAGCGAATCCTGCGCTCGAGCTCCGCTCCGGGCGCGCGGGCGGTGACGTGGCAGCCAGGAATCCGCGGAGCACGGACCGGCCGTATACCCTCGCCCCCGTGAACCTCGCCGCCCACGCCTCCCGGCCGGAGCGGGTCACGCCGCGCCCCGGTCGCGGTCACCAGCGGACGCGTCGCCTGGTCCCGCCGCTGCTGGCCGTGCTCGCGACGCTCGCCTACGGGCTGCTCGGTTCCCAGCAGTTCCACCATCTCGTCGCGCGCTCCTGGGATCTGGGGATCTTCACCCAGCTCGCGCGCGCGTACGGCGAGCTGCGCGCGCCCATCGTCCCCATCAAGGGCGATGGCGTGAATCTCCTCGGCGATCACTTCCATCCGATCCTGGCCCTGCTGGCCCCGGTGTGGTGGGCGTGGCCCTCCGGGGAGGCGCTGCTGTGGACCCAGGCCCTGCTGTTCGGCCTCTCCGCCATCCCTCTGACGCGCCTGGCCATCGATCGGCTCGGCGCGCCGCTCGGTGCGCTCGCGGGCGCGGCGTACGTCTTCTCCTTCGGCCTGCAGTCGGCGGCCGCGGTGCAGTTCCACGAGATCGCCGTCGCGGTGCCGCTGCTCGCCCTGTCGCTGACCGCACTGCTGCGCCAACGGATGCTGGGTGCGATCCTCTGGGCCGCGCCGCTGGTCTTCGTCAAGGAGGATCTGGGGCTGACCGTCGCGCTGCTGGGCGGCATCATCGCCCTGCGTCACCGCGAGTACCGCACCGAAGGACTCGGCCTCGTCTGCTGGGGCGCCGGCTGGTTCATCACGGCGACGTTCGTGATCCTGCCGCTGCTGAACCCGGCAGGGCAGTACGACTACACCGACAACCTCGGCTCTCCGTTCGAGGTGTTCTGGCCGCCGATGAAATGGCTGACCGTGCTCATGCTGCTGCTGGCCGCGGGGCTGATCGGGGCTCGCTCCCCGCTGATCGCGCTGATGCTGCCGACTCTGGCGTGGCGGTTCACCGGGACGGTGGAGTTCTACTGGGATTGGTACTGGCACTACAACGCGATCCTGATGCCGATCGCGCTGGCAGCGATGCTGGATGCGCTCGGGGACAGGCGCACGGGACGGGCCACGGCCTGGCTGCGTGAGGATGCACCGATCCCCGTGCGCCGTATCCGGATCACGGCGGTCGCCGCCTCGGCCGCGGTGACGCTGGTGCTGGCCGGGGCGATGCCGGTCCTGGACATCTTCCGGCCCCAGAAGTGGGAGCCCACCTGGCGCGCCGCACCGGCCGCCGAAGCACTCGAGGCAGTGCCCGACGGCGCGGTGCTCGCGGTCGACATCACCCTGATGGCTCACGCGGTCCCGGATCATGACGTGCAGTGGACCCACGGGCCCAATCAGCGCGTTCCCGATTGCGTGCTGAGTGATCGCTACGCCTTCTCCTGGGACGGTCGCCCGCCCGATGACGTCGCGCTGTGGGCGCAGCAGCGCTGGGGCACGGAGTACGAGACGACCTACGAGGACGGGGGCTTCACGGTCGTCTGCCGGCCGTAGGTCGGCAATCGGAGAGCCAGCAGGCTGCCTCGCCGCCCGCGCCCTACGCGTCCGTGGTTCGCGAGGGCGAGGCCGACGTCGAGGTGGGGGTCGGCACCGGTGAGCCGGTTCCGCCCGGCCGGCCCTCCCCGTCCTGCGGCGGGGTAGATACCTCGTCCGACGGATCCTCGCCGTCCGGCGGAGAACTCTGGCCACCGCCCGGCTGGTCCCCGCCCTCGCCGGGCGGGTCCTCACCGTCACCCGGCAGGTCCTCACCGTCGGTCGGCGGGTCCTGGCCCTCGCTCGGCGGGTCCTGTCCCTCCTCCGGATCCGGGCTCTCAGCCGGGGGCGGGTTCGGCGTGGGGTCAGGGGCCGGCTCCGGGTGCGGAGCTGGCCTCGGCGCTCCACCACCGCCGCCGCTTCCACCACCGCTTCCGCTTCCACCGCCGCTTCCGCTTCCCGGAGTCTGCTCGCGGGGCGATTCCGCCGGCTGGTCCGGTGTGGGCGCGTCCTCCGCCTCGGTGGTCTCCTCGACGGTGGGCTCGGGATCCTCGGTCTGTTCAGCGGTCTCGGTCGGTTCGGGGGTCTCGCTCAGTTCCGCCGGCTCCGTCGTCGTCGCGGAGGGCTCCGGAGGCGCGGGCACGCTCGCGGGAACGGGCATTTCACCTCCCCCGTCGGACGGCGCGGACTCGCTCTGGCGGGACTCGGTGACCTGCTCGGTATCGCCGGCGAGTGCGGCCAGCGGGCCGATTCCCACGATGCCGAAACCTGCCGCCGTGCCCACCGCGGCGACGCTCCCGGTGGCCATGAGGATGCTTGCCCACGGCCGGGTACGCAGCGGCACCTCGCTGCGGATGCCCCTGGCTCGCTTTCGCATGGATCCCCTCCCGATCACGACGGAGCTTTCCGGCCGACGGATATTCGCCCGGCCCGCTGTTCTCCGTGAGGAAAGGATATGCCTGATGCCGCGCCGGAGAAACGGCGACTGCTGATCGCGAGGGTCACAATTCGGGGGAATGCGGTACGGAACGCCGGTGATCAGTCGATCTTCACGTGGCGCGTGCGGCGTGCGCGGGGATCGACGTGGGCCTGTTCCCGCTTTGCTCGGACGGACTCCACGCGCAGGCGCCACGGCGAGTACCGCTCGGCGGCCAGCGCGATCTGCAGGCCTCGGGAGAGCGCCTGGTCCGTCGGCGTGGCCGGCAGCGCCGCGAGCTCGTCCGCCCACTCCGGCAGCCGATGCGCCGTGCCGCAGGCGCTCCAGCGAGCGGCGATCTGCGTGATCTGGCTGCGGGAATCGAGCATCGAGTTGCCGGCGCCGCGCACTTCCAGCAGTTCGGCACCGGGAATCCGCGCCGCCAGCTCCCGGGCGATGCGGGGCGGGGCCACCAGGTCCTGGGTTCCCGTGATCACGAGCGTGGGAGCCGTGATCGCAGGGGCCAGAGCATGCAGGTCCAGCACCTCACCGTGGAACGGCGGCACGGCTCGGGCCTGCTCCCCGTCCACGATCAGCGCGTCCAGAGGACCTCCGTCGGCGTGGGATCCGCGGCCCAGCTCGGTGTGCGAGATCCGCGAGGTCAGATCGTGCTCCATCACGTAGGGCGTGGACTGCAACCATCCCTGGTTGAGCACCTGGCGCACGCTGTTCCAGGTCAGCCGGCCACGCCCCACCGAGAGCAGGTCGACGAGCTCCCGCACCGCCGACGGCCCGCCGTGCTCGTGCACGGCGAGGACGACGGGACCGGCCCGGTGGATGTCGACGGTCTCGGTCTCGGCCAGTCGCCGCAGGACCGCCGCCGTGCTCGACGTCGCCGGCTCGGTGCCGTTCCAGTACATGTCCCGCAGCGCGGCCTGGGCGACGGCTTCGTCCTCGGCGCTGGTCAGGGGCGAGTCCAGCACCAGCGAGTGCACCCGCTCGGGGTGGAGCACGGCCAGTGCCTGCGCCAGATAGGCGCCGTATCCGGTGCCGTAGACGGCGACCTGCTGCGCGCGGGCCCGGTCCAGCACCGCCAGCAGATCCCGGATCACCTCCCGCAGCGTCATGGCATGGGCCGGCAGGTCCTCCCCCGTCGCGTCCAGGCGGGAGAGCCCCACTCCCCGGTGCTCCATCATGAGCACGTCCAGCCCGTGGCCCGCGAGGTTGCGGCGCAGCGCGTCGTAGGGCAGCACGGAGGCGCGGGCGGGCCCGTCGGGGATGAGCAGCACGGGCACCTGCGGTTCGGCGACGCCGACTGAGGGATCCCAGTGCCCGGTCTCCGGCAGCCGCGACCGCACCGCCTGCCCGGTGCGCCCGCGCCGCAGCCGGCGCGGCGTGGTGCGGGCGAAGCGCAGCGGGAACAGGCGATCCTCATCCGCGGAGACCTCGCGGTAGACCGTCATCAGGTCGTTGCGGATCTGCAGCAGCTCGTCCTGCGCGGAGCGCTCGAAGAGGTCGGCCGTCTTCACGAAGGGCAGTTTCACTCGCCGGTACGGCCGTCCAGGAGTTCGGTCAGGATGTCGAGCTGGCCGGCATGGCGCGCGGTCTCCTCGACCATGTGGGCGAGCACCCAGCGGACCGTGCGGGCCTCCCGCGTCCCGCGCAGCTCCTCGTCCGGCTCGCGGCCGGCGAGCTGCGCGCGCGAGGCCTCCGTGGCGGCACGATAGTCCGCCAGCGCCTCCTCCAGCGAGGCGCCGTCCTCGAGCGACCACTCCTGCTCGGCGTCGTGGCCGCGGGACCACGCATATCCCGCCTCGTCGGCGGGCACACCGCCGAGCACCTCGCGGAACCACGAGCGCTCGGTGTCGGCCAGGTGCCGGATCATCCCGGTGACGGTGGTGTCCGAGCCGACCAGACGGGCCGAGGCCTGCTCGTCGCTGAGGCCCTCCACCTTCCACACGATCGTCGCGCGCAGGAAATCGAGGAACCCGGCCAAGGTCTCGACCTCCCCGGCGATCAGCGGCGGCTCCGGTCGCTCGCCCTCGGCGACCGCAGCGGGAGCCTCCTCGTCCGCGCTGAGGGCCTGCTCGGCGGCGAGCCGGTCGACCAGGACGTCGAGCTCGTCGGAGTCCGGCGGGGCGGGTGCGGAGCCGTCGGGGTCGTCCGTGACGGGCCCGACGGACGCGTCCGGAACCGAGGGCTCCGGCGCCATCGGGGCCGACGGGGTCCCGGCCGGCTCCACGGGCTCGCCGCGGTGGCTGGGGCTCATGATGCCGCCCCGTCGTCGGTGCCGATGGTCTTCCACAGGAACGTGTACAGCAGGGCATTCATGCGCGCGGCCTGCTCGTTGGTGGCGGCACCGCCGTGGCCTCCCTCGGTGTTCTCCCACGAGCGCACGTCGGCCCCGAGAGATTCCAGGGCGGCGGTGAACTTCCGGGCGTGCCCCGGATGGACCCGGTCATCGCGGGTGGAGGTGAGCAGGAACGTGGGCGGGTAGTCCGCCGCGCGCTCCTCGGCCAGCAGATGGTACGGACTGAACGTGCGCAGGAACTCCCAGTCCTCGGTGTCCGGGTCGCCGTACTCGGCCATCCAGGAGTAACCGGCCAGCAGCTGGTTGTACCGCTTCATGTCCAGCAGCGGGACCTGGATGATCACGGCGCCGAACAGGTCGGGGTACTGGACCAGCATGTTCCCGGTGAGCAGGCCGCCGTTGGAGCCGCCGCGCACGGCGAGGTGCTCACGATCGGTCACGCCGCGCTCAACCAGGTCCCGTGCCACGGAGGCGAAGTCCTCGTAGGCGCGGTGACGGTTCTCGCGCAGAGCTGCCTGGTGCCAGGTGGGCCCGTACTCCCCGCCGCCGCGGATGTTGGCCAGCACATAGGTGCCGCCGCGTTCGAGCCACGCCTTGCCGATGGCTCCCAGGTATGACGGGGTCAGGGAGATCTCGAACCCGCCGTAGCCGAACATCAGCGTCGGCGCCGGCTCGGCGGCCTCCGCACTCGCCGGTCGGGAGATCTCGAAGTACGGCACGCGGGTGCCGTCGTCGCTGGTGGCGAAGTGCTGGCTGACCTCGAGACCGTCGGCGTCGAAGCGGGCGGGGGTGGACTTGACCAGCTGGAGGTCACCGGGCTCACCGCCGGCGGGCACCTCGGAGAGGTCGCCGAGGCGCAGGGTGGTGGGTTCGATGAAGCCGGTGACGCTCACCCAGATCTCATCGTTCTCGTCGGGGTCGACGGCGGAGACCCCGAGGGAGCCGCTCAGCTCCGGGTAGAGGTCGCGGCGCACCCACTGGCCGTGCTCGTCGCGGGTATGGACCTCGAGACGGTGGATGACATCCTCGAGGACCGAGAGCACCACCGTGCTGCGGGTGATGGTCATGTCCGCCAGCGACGTGGTCGCGGTGGGTTCGAAGAGCATGTGCAGCTCGGGCTCGCCGCGCTGGAAGCTCTCGAAGTCTCCGACGACGAGGGAGCCCGCGGGGTACGTGCCGCCCCCGATCTCCCAGTCGCTGCGGGGAGTGAAGATTCCCAGGTCCCGGTGCGCGCTGGCCTCCAGGTCCCGCGGCACCTCGATCGTCTCCAGGGTGGGCGGGGACTGACTGCGGTCGACGACATGGATGGTGTTGTCGTAGAAGGCGTGGGCCTCGATGATCCAGTCGCGCTCCCAGCCGGGCGTGGAGTCGTGGGCGGCGAAGATCGCCATGTCGTTCTCGGCGACCTCGTGGACGAGCTCGGCCTCGGCCAGGGGCGTGCCGCGCCGCCAGAGCCGAGCCTGGCGGGCGTATCCGGAGCTGGTCACGGTGCCCTCACCGAAGTCCGTGCAGACCCAGACGGTGTCCGCGTCGATCCAGCTGAGGCTCCCCTTGGCCTCGGGCCGGACGAAGCCGCCCTCGGATTCGGGGACGAAGCGCAGGGTCTCGAGGTCGAACTCGCGGGTGACGTCGGCGTCGGACCCACCGTGGGAGAGGTCGATCAGCGCGTGACGATAGGGCTCGCCGTCGGCGGCGCCCGCGGGCCGCAGCAGGCTGGCGCCGTGCCACACCCAGTCCTCGCCCTCGGCCTCGTTCAGCGCATCGACGTCCAGCAGGATCTCCCACTCCGGCTCGTCGGTGCGGTAGGACTCCAGCGTGGTGCGCCGCCACAGCCCGCGTTCGTGCTCCGCGTCGGTCCAGAAGTTGTAGAGGTACCGCCCGCGCTTGACCACGCCGGGGATCTTGTCCTTCGCATCGAGGATCTCGCGGATCTCCTGGTGGAGGGTCTCCGCGAGCGGCGCGCCGCCGGGCTCGCGGGGATCGGGCACGGCCTCGAGCTCGGCCTCGGCGCGTGCATTGCGATCGCGGACCCAGGCCAGCGCCTCCTCGCCGGTGACATCTTCCAGCCACTGGTGCGGGTCCGAGCTGCCGTCGGCAGCGGGCAGCTGCGGGCTCGGGGCCGGCTGGGCGGCGGCGTCGGTCATCGGGTCTCCTTCTCGAAGGCGGCGAATTCGGTGAGGACGGACTTCCAGACGGCTTTCCAGGCGTCGCGTGCCTCGGCGGTCTCGAGGCGCTTGTGCTCCAGGCCCAGAGTGCAGCGGGGGTTCTCGGGCGCGCCGTCCTTGCGGGTGATGTTCACCGAGACCCGGGTGCCGTCCTGGACGGCGGCACGCCAGTAGCGCCACGTCGCGGTGTCGGTCAGCGTCGGCTCCTCGAGCCCGAGCTCCTCACGGCGCACCGGGGTCATGAAGTCGTCCCAGAGCTCGCGCACGGCGTCCGGGTCCCCGGTGACGGTGCGGGAGGCGGAGGCGGCGAAGTCCCCGTCGCAGCTCTGGCCGACGACGCGGCGGCCGATCAGCTGCTCATAGGCGATGGTCACGCCCTGTGCCCACCATTCGGTGATGTCCCAGCGCTGCGGCAGCAGGCGGGCGATGGCGGCATGATCGAGGTCGCGGCCTCCGGCGTCCTCGATGCGCTGGACCCACGTGGCCAGCGGTGTGCCGGTGCCGGACTCGATCGAGGCGGCCCGCGGGTGGTCCTGGGCGGAAGGTGTCGGCGCGCTCATGGGTTCCAGCCTACGGGGCACGCGGCGACGCAGGTCACTTCGCCGCGAAGGCCATGCCACACGGGCCCTGGTGCCTCCGCCGTGGAACACTTCTGGCATGCGCCGACGTCATCTTCTGGCTCTCGCCCCCACGGCGGCACTGGCCGCCTGCACGAACCGGACGGACCCGACCTCGGCCGATCCCGAGGCCACCGCGCCGAGCGACCCCGAAGGCACCCGGCCCGAGGAGTCCGCGGCGCCGACTCAGGAGCCCAGCACCGAACCGAGCACGCAGCCGCCGACGAGGGCGGAGGCGCTGCTCGAGGAGCTCGGCCCGCGCGAACTGGCCGGTCAGCTGGTCCTGGTCGGGATCCACGCCGGCCAGCAGATCCCGTCCGAGGTGCTCTCCGACCACCATGCCGGCGGGATCCTCCTGCTCCAGGTGTGGGAGGTCGGCGACGCCGTCGACGAGATCGTGGCCGAGGCCAGGGACGGTTCCCGAGGCGGCCTGGGACCTCTGGTCGCGGTCGACCAGGAGGGCGGGCAGGTCAGGATGCTGCGCGGGGACGCCGCCCGACGGACCCCGTCGGCCGAGGAGCTCGGGGAGCAGGGACCGGGCGCCGTGACGGAGGCGTACACGAGCATCGGCGAGGACCTCTCCGGCCATGGCATCGGGGTCGCGCTCGCGCCGGTGGCCGACGTGGTCGACCCCGACCTGGGAGATGCCAACGAGCCGGTCGGCGGCCTGGATCGCGGTTTCGGCACCGACCCGGAGCACGTCGCCCGATGCGTGGCCGCGGCGACCGAGGCGCTGGCGGACCGCGGGGTCACCGCGACGCTCAAGCACTTCCCGGGGCTGGGTCGGGTGGAGCAGAACACCGACTTCTCCGCCGAGGGCATCGTCGACGACGTCACCGGCGCCGACGATCCGTTCCTGGACTCCTTCGCCGCCGGGATCGAGGCCGGGGCGGGACTGGTGATGATGTCCTCTGCGATCTACCCGCGGCTGGAGCCCGACGTGCCGGCGATGTTCTCCCGCGCCGCCGTGCAGGATCTGCTGCGCGACCAGCTCGGCTTCGACGGCGTCGTGATCACCGACGACATCGGGGCCGCGGAGGCCGTCGCCGACGTTCCCGTGCCCCAGCGCGCCACGCGCCCGCTCGAGGCGGGCGGGGACGTGGTGCTGACGGCCGATGCGTCCCTGACCGGTGAGCTGGTCGACGCCATCGAGCAGTGGGCGGCCGAGAGCAAGGAGCACCGGGAGAGGTTGCGGGAGTCCGTCGGCCGCGTGCTCGCGCTCAAGGAGAGCATGGGCCTGCTCGAGGAGTGAGGCGCGGAGCGACTCGGGGAGAACGGGGCGGGGCCGGTCAGCTCTTGTCGAGCGTGATGAGGTGGTTGAGCGGACCGTAGCCCCCGCAGGTGCGCCGCGAGACCTTCCACTCCTCGGCGTTCTCGATGGCGCTGGCGAGGAACTCGCGCGCCGAGGCGACGATCGTGGCCATGTCGTCGTCCGACCCCTTCTCCCCGATCTCCCCCAGCTCGCCGGCCCGGTCGAACTCCTCGATGCGGGCGAGCTGCGCCGCGATCGCCGCCGACAGGGTGGAACCGGCCCCGCGCACCTTCCGCCCCGGGATCCGCTCGGCCCGCAGCAGGTCGGTGCCGCCGGGGTGGACCAGCACGTCGACCGCATCATCATCGACCAGTCGTCCACCGGTGATCAGGACGATCCGGGGGCCCAGCGCCTGCAGCGCCAGCGCCTGCCCGCGAATCTCGTCGATGGAGGTCGCGACCGGCCGGCCCAGCAGCTGAGCCGCCTCGGCCATGTTCGGGATCAGCACGTCCACCAGCGGGACCAGGGTCTCGCGCAGCGCGCGGGCACCCTCGGCGGAGATCAGGGCGGCGCCGTCGCTGCCGACCATCACCGGATCCAGGATGATCCGGCCCAGCCGGTCGCGGTGAGCGCGCACAGCGTCCGCGACGGCCTCGACCACGGCGGCGCTGCCCAGGGCGCCGATCTTGGTGGCGTCGATCCACAGGTCCTCGGCGACCGCGTCGATCTGGCTGCGGACGACGTCACCCGGAAGGTAGTGGATGCCGTGGAGCCCGTGGGTGTTCACGGCGCTGATCATGCTCACCGCGCTCGCACCGTAGGCACCCAGGGCGGTGAACGTCTTCAGGTCCGCCTGGATGCCCGACGCGCCGTCGGAGTCGGAACCGGCGATGGTCAGGACGAGGGGCGGGCGCATGCAGTCTCCATCTCTCGGGGGTCCCGGACCGGAGCGGGCGCCTCCGGTGGCCGTGTGGACGGAGAGTACCAACCGTCTCTGGAGTTCCTATCCTGGTGCGGCGCGCTGTGACCGTGCGTGCGAGAATCACCCGGGGACAGAGCCCCGAGCGGGCGTCAGGGGCCCCACAGGGCCGGGAGGTGGCAATGACTCAGGATCCCAGCGGGGAGGATCGGCAGCCCGCGTCATCCGGGCTGCCCGACTTCGCCGACCAGGACCCGAGCGCCCTGCCCGACTATCAGAGCTCTCAGGGCCCGGCCACCCTCGGTGAGCCCAGCGAGCGCGCGCGCAAGCGCACCCTGGCCGTGGTGCTGTCGGTGGTGGGATCCGGCGTGGTGCTGCTGGCCATCGTCGCGCTGGTGCTGTCCCAGACCGTGTTCCGCTCGGTCCTGGAGGAGGACGACGCCCCTACCGCGGACGGACCCGAGACGCGCAGCGCCGAAGGCCAGTCCGAGTACGTGCCCGACCCCGAGGACCCGGACATCGCCCCTCCCCCGCCGATCTTCACCCAGGAACCCACCACGGAGTGCTCGATCCCTGACAGCGGCGCCCAGGCGCCCTCGCCGGATCCCGGCACCGTCCGCGGGGGCGACCTCGAGTACACCGTGCCCGACGGGTGGGACTTCCCCTGGGGCAGCCAGCCGCTGCCCTACATGAGCGAGGTCGGGGCCAAGGCGCGAGAGGTCGAGCAGCCCTGGTACAGCGTGGTCAACGTCGGCCGCGTCACCTGGCCCGAGGAGGACGACGGCGGGTACCCCGGCCTGGAGGGCGCCGCCGTCGCGATCTTCCAGTGCTACGCCACCACCTCCGGCGTCGTGGAGTACTTCGGGGAGAACCCCGACATCACGGACTACCGCTCCGAGACCATGACCGTGGACGGCCAGCCCGCATGGATCGTGCAGGCCACGTACCACTTCGAGGATCCCGACGTGCTGGAGAGCTCGTCCGCCTCCGTGGTCACCTCGATCGTCGTGGAGGGCCCGAACGGTCCCAGCGCCCTGGCCAGTGACGTCGCCGCCGACCAGCCCGAACATGTCGAAGACCTCGAGAACATCATCGCCAGCCTCGACGTCGTCGAGTGACGCCGGCGTGCGAGCCCGGCCCAGAAGGAGCAGACAGTGTCTACCGGACCGCAGTACACTCCGACCCCGCAGACGCCCGGCCCGGGCGGCGGCCGCGGGACTGCCCTCCTGACCGGCGCCATCGCGTTCGCCGTGGTCTTCCTGCTGATCGTGGCCATCACCGTCGGGTACCTCGTGGTGCGCTCCTCCGGGGGGTCGGGCGGCGCATCGCCCACCTCGGTCTCGAACTCCTCGACCCCCGCGGATCCGGAGACGAGCGAGGAGACGGAGGAGCCGACGGACGTCGAGGAGGAGCTGTGCTGGCAGCCGCCCTTCGAGCGGACGTCCTCGAACCCCTCCGGGAAGCTGCGCGGCGGCGGGCTGGAGTTCATCCCCCCGTCGACCTTCACCGGCCGGCAGGACAACCTCTTCCCCTACTTCCTCAATGACACCCAGGTCGCCACGGCCCCCGTGGAGGAGTCCTGGATCTCCACGCTCCATGTCGGGAAGGTCGAGTGGCAGCCGGGGGTCGACTACCCCGGTGACGAAGCCGCCTCCGAACGCATCGTCGACTGCATGTTCCGACTGACCGACTGGGGGGACGCGACGGGCCGCACCCTCGACGACGAGGTCACCGAGCCGGTCACCGTCGCCGGAATGCCCGGATACCGCACCACCGGGACCGTCAACTGGCAGAACGACCCGCTCGAGAAAACGGACGCCACCCGGATCACGGTCGTCGTGGTCGATACCGACGAGGGGCCGAGCGCCTTCATCTCGGAGATCGCCGTCGGCGTCACCGAGCACGAGGAGGGCGCCGAGGAGGCCTTCTCGTCCCTGACCGGACTGTCCGGCTGAGACCCGGCCTCAGACGACCGCCGAGGCCAGGCGGCAGAGGTTGTCCAGCAGCATCATGGGCATCGGCCGGCGGCGCCACTCCTCCAGGGTGAGCTCGCGGCTGCGGGAGCGGTAGACGTCCTCGACCTCGTGCATCTTCTCCATGAAGTCGGTGCCGCCGACCATGATCGTGCTCTCCATGTCGAGGATGAACGAGCGGATGTCCATGTTCGAGGACCCGATCACGGTCACCGAGTCGTCGATGGTCACGTGCTTGGCGTGCAGGATCGTCGGCGCCCGGTAGAGCTGGATCCGCACCCCGGCCTCCAGCAGCGCCGTGTAGTAGGAGCGCTGGGCATGGAAGACGAGGAACTGGTCCCCGATCTCGGAGACGAACAGTTCGATCTCCACTCCCCGGCGTGCGGCGGTGATCAGCGCCGAGAGCATCGACTCGTCGGGCACGAAGTAGGGGCTGACGGCGCAGATGCGATGGGTCGCCGAGTAGAACAGCTGGTTCAGCAGCAGCAGGTTGTTCTCGAGCACGAATCCCGGGCCGCTGGGCACCAGCTGGCACTCGTAGGTGCCCGAGGTGTCCTCCGGAGCCGCGACCAGGGCGGCCTCGGGCAGCTGCTCGCTGGACTCGTAGTACCAGTCGGTGGCGAACAGCAGGTTCATCCCCGAGACGATCGGCCCCCGGAACCGGACCATGGTCTCCTGCCAGTGCAGGCCCCGGCGGATGTTGGCGCGCTTGTCGTAGTGGGCGGCGATGAGGTTCTGGCTGCCCATCCAGCCGACCTGCCCGTCGACGATCAGCAGCTTGCGGTGGTTGCGCAGGTCCGGCCGTTGGAACGCACCGTCGCGGAACGGCTTGATCGGCATCATCGGATAGTGCTCGATGCCGTGCGCGTCGAGGTGGCGGCGCATCGCCCGATAGACCGGCCCGTGGCTGAGCGAGCCCCAGTGGTCGTAGAGCACGCGCACCGTCACGCCGCGACCGGCGGCCTCGGCGAGGGCCGCGAAGAAGTCCTCGGTGGCCGGGTCGAGACCCATCGTGTAGAAGAGCACGTGCACCTCGCGCTCGGCGCTGCGCACGTCGGCCGCCATGCGCGCTATCGAGGTGTCGTAGTCGATCTCCAGGTCGGCGGAGTTGTTGCCGGTCAGCGGGAACGCCCCGAGCTCACGGTTGAGCCGGACGGCGGAGCGCAGCCAGCTGGGGACGTCGTCGTCCAGGGCCGTGTCGGGGATGTTCAGCGAGCGCACGCGCATCAGGCGGTTGACGGCCTTCTGCTTCTCGCGGCGCTTCCGCGGCAGCTGCGCCTTGCCCAGCAGCAGATAGAGCGGGAACCCGACCAGCGGGAACACCATGATCGCCAGCAGCCACGCCAGGGCGGACCCCGGCCGGCGGTTGCGCGGGACCAGGATGAGCCCGAGCACTCGCAGAGCGACGTCGGCCGCGATGAACAGGTAGGTGGCGACGACCAGCCAGTGGGCGAGCAACCACTGCCACAGGGCCATGAACGGGCTCCTCCCCGACGTGCGAAGCGGCGGGCCCCGAGGATACGGGAGCCCGCCGCTGCGGATAGGGCGACGACCGGTCGCCGCCCGGAGTCATCACCCGGCCGAGACGGGCCGGGCGGTCGGGTCAGTTGCTGCGGAGGATCGCGATGATGCGCAGGATCTCGATGTACAGCCAGACCAGGGTGACGGCGAGACCGAAGGCGCAGCGCCAGGCGTACTTGCGCGGGGCGCCGGCCTGCGTGGCGCGCTGGACGTCCTCGAAGTCCATCACCAGCGAGTAGGAGGCCATGACCACCGCGAGACCGCCGATGACCAGCCCCATCACGCCGTCGCGCAGGCTCTGGCCGGTCATCAGCAGGTAGCCGATGTTGACCAGGCCGAAGATCAGGTACGCGACCATCGCGACCATGAAGATCTTGTTCAGCACCGGCGAGGTGCGCAGGATGCCCATCCGGAACATCACCAGCACGGTCCCGGCCACGGCCAGCGTGCCGACGACGGCCTGCAGGGCGATGCCCGGGTAGGACACCTCCATGGTGCCGCTGATGCCGCCGAGGAGCAGACCCTCGAAGCCGGCGTAGGCGAGCACGGCGAGCACCGAGGGCTGCTTCTTGAAGATGTTGATCATCGCGGTGACCAGGCCGCCGATGAGACCGATGATGGTCGCCGCGCCGGCGATCAGCAGGCCGAGCTGGAGGCCGGCGTCGCCCGCGAGGATCTGCAGCGACTTCGGGGTGATCGCGATGACGAAGCCGATCACGACGATCGTGCCGAGGGTGGCCGTGATCGCGTTCAGCGCGTCGCGCATGGTCATGCGGCCGGTGTCGTGACCGGTCGCCGACGGGCGGGCGTACATCGCCTCGAGCGGCTCGGCGCCCTGCTGCTGATCGAAGCCGGAGGACCACTGGGTCCCCTGGGCGGGGCCGCCCTGCGCGCGCTGACCGAACTGCGGGGCGCTGTAGTTCTGTCCCTGGTGCACGGCCTGGTCGCGGCCGAGCACGATGTTGTGGCGTGCCATGGGGCTCCTCACGGATGGGTCTGGTGGGCCGACGTCGGGGAGCACGAGGGACGAGCCCTGGCGTGCCGACCCCACCATGATATCCGTGATTCCCGTGACTGCGCTGTGCACGCGCTCCGCTCTCCGCGAGACCTGAACCCAGCCCCAGCGGGTCTCCGCGGGACCTGAACCCAGCCCCAGCCCCAACCCCAGCGGGCCGGAGCTCAGCGGGCGGCGGCGAGCGCCTGGTCCAGATCCTCGATCAGGTCGGCGACGTCCTCGATGCCGACGGAGAGCCGCAGCAGCTCGTCGGAGATCCCGGCGTTGGCGCGTGCCTGCGGCGTCATGGCTTCGTGGGTCATCACCGCGGGGCGGCAGATGAGCGACTCCACGCCGCCGAGGCTCACCGCGTAGGCCGGATAGCGCAGCGCGCGCAGGAAGGCCACCCGGTCCAGCTCCGGGGCGAGCTCGAAGGAGAGGACCGCCCCGGTTCCGCTGGCCTGGGAGGCATGGATGCGGGCCTCCTCCTCGCTGTGGGAGCCGGGGTAGAGAACCCGGGCGATGTCATCCCGGGCGCGCAGGGCCTCGACGATCGCGAGAGCGTTGTCCTGCTGCCGCTGAAGGCGCAGCGGCAGGGTCTTGAGGTCCTGGATCAGGCGGAAGGATTCCCCCGGGGACAGCACTCCGCCCTGAGCCTTCTGCGCGAGCGCGTAGGCCTCGGCGAGATTGTCGTCGTTCGTGGTGATGGTGCCGGCCAGCAGATCCGAGTGGCCGGCGAGGTACTTGGTGGCGGACTGGACCACGACGTCGGCCCCCAGGTCGAGGGGACGCTGCAGGACCGGGGTCATGAACGTGTTGTCGACGATCACCAGTGCGCCGTGGCGATGGGCGAGGTCGACCAGGCGACGCAGGTCGGTGATCCGCAGCGTGGGGTTGGCCGGGGTCTCCATGAAGATCGCCTTGGTGGCGGGGGTGAAGTCCGCGTCGGTGAGCTCTCCGAGGTCGTCCACGAAGCGGCTGGTGACGCCCCGGCCGGGCAGCACCAGGTCGACGAAGCGGTAGGTGCCGCCGTACACGCTGGCCGGCAGGATCACCTCGTCGCCCACCTCGAGGGTGGACAGGGACGCGGCGGTGGCAGCCATGCCGGAGGCGAAGGCGAAGCCGTGCTCGGCCCCCTCGAGCGTGGCCAGAACCGTCTCGAGCTGCGCCCGCGTGGGGTTGGAGCCGCGCTGGTAGGCGTACGCACCGTCCTCGACCCCGGGGTCGAGCTCGAAGGTGGAGGCGTAGTGCACCGGAGGGACGACGGCTCCGTGCTCATGGTCCCTGAGGGTCTGCACGGCGGCGGTCTGGATGTGCACGGGGCCTCCACGTAGGTCGGGGCGGGGAACGTCGGCTCGGAGCATCGATCCGACCCGACGAGGTCTGGCCGGAGCGTCGATCCGGCCGGACGATGTCGGGGCGGACGGTCAGGCCCTCGGGAGAGCGCCCGAAGGACCCGGCCACTCTAGGCACCGGCAACCCCCGCTCCGGGAGCCAGATGTCCGAGTGTGACGCCGCCGTCGCCCGTCCGAGTCACAACCCGGGCCTCGTCGTGACCGACCGCGCCGCACGGATACCGGTGACCACACACGGGACTAGACCACCCGGCCCGTGACCACGCCCGGGATGTCACCACCCGGCCCGTGACCACACCCGGGACGTGAGTCGAGGTCGCCCTACTCTGTGCAGGGCGACCTCGACTGAGCTCCCGTCGACGGTCAGCGCCGGCCTGCGGTGACCGGCAGGACCGCTCAGGCGTGCACCGGCACCGCGGGGATCGAGTCGGTGGTGGCCGGCTCGTGGCGGCGCAGCATCTCCAGGGTCCGGCGGGCACGCACCCGCAGGGCCACCAGCGTCGCGGCGACCAGCGAGAAGCCGAGCACCGACAGGATGATCGAGACCACCATCGGGGCCTCGTAGCCGAACCCGGCTGCGATCACGGCGCCACCGAGGGAGGCACCGAGAGCGTTGGCGACGTTGAACGCGGCGTGGTTCAGGGACGCGCCGAGCACCTCGGAGCGGCGGGCCACCCGGATCAGCCAGGTCTGCATCGCGGGGTTCAGCGACGCGTTGGTCACGTTGACCACGAAGAACCCGACCAGCAGCGCGGCCAGCGACGTGTGGGCGACCAGGAACAGGCCGACCAGCGAAGCGATGTACAGCGGGAAGCCGATCATCAGGGTGCCGTTCAGCGAACGGTCCGTGGTGGCACCGCCGATGAGGTTGCCGACGGTCATGCCCAGACCGGCCGCTGCCAGCACCCAGGGGACGGCGGCCGCGGGGGCACCGGTGACGTTGGTGGTGATGTCGGCGACGTAGCTGAAGACCGCGAAGGCGCCGGCGAACCCGACGGCGGCGATGCCCATGATGACCCACAGCTGCAGGCGGCGCAGCGCCATGACCTCGTCGACCATGCGCCGGCCCGCCACCTTCTCCTCCCGCGGGACCGTCAGGCGCAGCGCGGTGACGGTGGCCACGAAGATCAGGGTGATCAGCAGGTACACGGCACGCCAGCCGGCGACCTGGCCCACGGCGGTCAGCACGGGCACGCCGGCGAGGTTGGCGACGGTGAGACCGGACAGCGCCAGGGCCACGCCCTTGCCCTGATTCCCCGGCCCCATCAGCGAGGCGGCGAGCAGGGAGGCGACGCCGAAGTAGGCGCCGTGCGGGATGCCGGCGAGGAACCGGGCGAACACGGTCAGCTCGAAGGTGGGCATGATCGCCGAGAGCACGGTGCCCACTGCCAGGGCGCCGGCGAGGGCGACGATCATGCCTGAACGGCTCCAGCGCACCGAGAGCAGGGCGAGCACCGGGGCGCCGACGACGACGCCGAGCGCGTAGGCGGAGATGGCCAGTCCGGCCTGGGCGATCCCCGACTCGGGATCGCCTGCCATCTGTTCGGGCAGCAGGCCGTGGGCGATACCCGGCAGCAGGCCCATGGTCACGAACTCCGAGGAGCCGATGCCGAACCCGCCCAGGGCGAGAGCGAACAGCGCCAGGCGGCGACGGGCGGGGGTGATGCCCGGGGGTGCGGAACGGGTGATGTCGATGGTGGTCATGAGTGATCCTCGGTCTTCGAGAGCGTGCGTGCGGTGAGGGCTCCATCGACCCGAGACCCACAATAAGGCAACGCTGTTGCGTTACGTCAAGGGTGGGGCGGCACCGACCCGCCCGACGACGACTCGTGTCACACCGTGCGTGCAAAGATGGGCGGAATGAGACCGACCAGCCCCTTGGACCGCGTCGCCGGCGCGCACGACGCCGCCGTGCTCGCCCTCGCCCGACGGGGCGAGCCCGTCTCCCGGGGCGAGCTGGCCGAGGCCATGCAGGTCACTCCCCAGGCCGTCTCGAAGATCCTGTCCCGCCTGACGGACCGCGGGCTGATGAGCGAGGTCGGCACGATCACCCCGGGGCCGGGCAAACCGACCACCCTGTACAGCATCGTCCCCTCCTCCCGACGGGCGATCGGGCTGCACCTGACGCGCTCACGGGTCCATGGCGTGGTGGTGGATCTCGCCGGCGAGATCCTGGAGCGGCGCGAGCTGGAGACGGGCCGCCTGCAGCCCGTGCCGGAGCTCATCGAGACGCTCGCCGCCGAGACCCGCGCGCTGGCCGACACCGGCCCCGGCGACCTGCTGGGCGTGGGCATCGGGATGCCCGGACCGGTGGACTGGGCCGAGGGCGTCTACCGCGGGACCTCCGAGCCCGACGCGTGGAGCGGCGCCCCGATCAGGCAGCTGCTGCTCGAGGAGCTCGGGATGCCGGTGCTGCTGGATCACGACTCCCTCGCGGCGCTCGTCGGCGAGAAGTGGTCGCAGCCGGGCCTGCTGGATCATGCCGCGCTGGTGCTGGTCGAGGACGGGCTGGGGGCGAGCCTGTGCCTGGACGGCGCCATCGTGCGCGGCGCCCATTCCCACGCCGGCGAGGCCGGGCACACCGTGGTCCGGATGGGCGGGGTGCTCTGCTCGTGCGGTCGCCGCGGGTGCGCGCAGGCGGAGTACCAGGCCGCCCTCGCCGAGGACGACGAGGACCGCGCCGCCGACGTGCTGGCCACCGTCGTGCTGAACCTGGTGCGCCTGGCCGACGTGGATCGCGTGGTCCTGGGAGGGCGCACCGTCTACGCGCACCACGCGACGTCGATGGACGCGATCCGGCGCGCACTGGCCGAGAGCCTCGAGGCTGAGCCGTGGCTGCACGTCGAGGTGATGCTCTCCACGCGCGGCACGGACCTGATCGCGGTCGGGGCGGCCTGCGAGGTGCTCGAGCACGAGTACGGGCTGCCGCAGGCCCTGGTCCTCCCCGACTGAGCCCCGGCGAACGGGGAAGCCTCTCCGAGCCGGTGCCGGCGAGTCACCGCCGCGTTCCGAGAAGTGCCACGACCCCGGTACCTCTCGGAACACGGCACGGTCGCGAGAGCGTGGAAGACATCGCGCTCGGCGACCGACGTCATTGCGCGCGGGGGCCGAACACGGCGGAGCCGACCCGGACGATGGTCGCGCCTTCGTCCACCGCGATCTCGAGGTCGCCGCTCATCCCCATCGAGAGCTGCTCGAACTCCGGGAGGTCGTGCTGCCGGCGGATGTCATCGCGCAGTTCCCGCAAACCGCGGAGCGAAGCCCGCACCGCGCGCTCATCAGTGGTGTTGGCGCCGATGGTCATGAGGCCGACGGGCCGCAGGGTCTCGCTCGCCCGGAGCCGCTGGATGATCGGGCCGAGGGCCTCGGTGGTGGGCGCGAAGCCACCCTTGGATTCCTCGCCGGAGGTGTTGACCTGGATCAGCACGTCCCGGGCGAGGCCGGCCATCGCGGCCCGGCGTTCGAGGGCGTCGGCGATCTCCACCCGGTCGACGCTGTGGATGAGCTCGGCGAAGGCGACCACGTCGCGCGCCTTGTTCGTCTGCAGGCGGCCGATGAAGTGGCGCGGCACGCCGTTGTCCGCGAGCAGCGGGTCGGCGTGCTTGGCGATCTCCTGGGCGCGGTTCTCCCCCACGGCGATCCGCCGATCGCGAGCACGCAGGAGATCGATCACGGCGGCGATCTCCTCAGGTGTGCGCGTCTTGGTGGCCAGCAACAGCGTGATCTCCCGACCGTCGCGGCCGGCCCGCGCCACCGCACCGTCGATGCGCGAGAGCACCTCGTCGAGTCGGGCGGCGACCCGAGCTGTCGGTGCGGAGGAGGGCTCGTCGTCGGAGGCGGAAGCGGGCGAGGTCATGTGCTCCATTGTGACGCGTCATCTCTGACGGAGCATTCCTCGAGGCGACCCGAGCAGTACCCCCAACGGGACTCGAACCCGTACTGTGCCGATTTTAAGTCGGCCGCCTCTGCCGATTGGGCTATGGGGGCGTGCCGCGGCGCCCTGGCGGCCCGCGTCACGGCTTCACCCTATGCTGGAGCCCATCATGACCGCTGTGATCCGGTCCCTCGCGGACTCCCTGCGCCGGTTCGGTGACGACCGCCTGGAGGCCCTGCTCGTCGCCCGACCGGACCTCGCCTCGCCCTTGCCGGGTGGCATCGGCCCGCTCGCCGCCCGCGCCGCCGGGGCCACCTCCGCGCGCCGCGCACTGGAGTCGCTCACCCTCCCCGAGCTGCATCTGGTCGAGACGCTGGCGGTGCTCGAGGACGGAGCTTCCCCGCAGGCTGTGGCCGATGCGGTCTCCTCGGATCCGGCGACCGTCTCCCCCGGGCTCGAAAGACTGACCACCCTCGCCCTGATCTGGGGCGAGGACGAGCTGCATCTGATCCGGCCGCTGCGGGACGGGCTGCGCACACCGGCCGGCCTCGCTCCGGGGCGTCCGTCGGACCCCACCGCCGACGAGGCCGCCGGCCTGGTGGCCACCGCCCGGACGACCATGCCGGAGGTCCTCGAGACCCTGGCCTGGGGTCCTGCCGAGGTGCAGGGCGAGGGACGCCTCGCCTCGGCCCTGCAGGAGGCGGGCATCGTGGTCGCCGACGAGTCCGGCTCCCGGTACATTCCCCGCTCGGTCCACCTGGCCCTGCGCGAGGGCAGGGTGCGCCGCACCTACGTCGCCCACCGGCCGGCCCCGGACGGCCCCGAGGTCACCGAACGCATCCCCGGCTCCCGGGCGGCGCAGGCCGTCGAGAGAGCATTCGAGGCCCTGCGCCTGCTGGGCACGGTGCGCAGCTTCGACGACGATCCCCCGGGGGTGCTGCGGCGCGGCGGCATCCCCCAGCGCGATCTGCGCCGGCTCGCCGACCGGGCAGGGGTGCCCGTCGTCACCTACGCCACCGTGCTGCAGTCCGCCTGGCAGGCTGGACTGATCGGGCACGACGGCCAGGAATGGCACCCCACCCGCGACTGGGACACCCACCGCGTCCAGAGCGCCGAGCAGCGCTGGGCCGAACTGGTGCTGGCATGGGCGCGTGGCCACCACCTGGCGGCCGTGGTCGGCACGCCGGACGCCTCGGGGACCGGGCGCCCGCTGCTGTCCGAGCACACGCGACGCGACGGCGTGCGCACCCGCCGCGGCAGCCTGTTGCGCACCCTGCGCACCTCCCCCACGATCGCGGCGACGAAGGACTCACTGGTCGACTCCCTGTCCTGGGCATTCCCCCTGGTCCCAGCCGACGTGATCGAGGAGGAGACGGCCGCGCTGCTGAGCGAGGGCGAGGCGCTCGGAGTCCTGGACAGCGGCGCCCTGAGCGTTCTCGGCCAGGCGCTCGTCCCCGCGCTCGACGAGGACGTCACCGAGGCCGACGCCCGGCTCGCCGGGGCCCTGCGCGACGCCGCTCCGCCGCCGGTCGACGAGGTGCTGCTGGACGCCGATCTGACCGTCGTCGTGCCCGGCCGCCCCTCCGAACGCCTGCTGCCGCTGCTGGACTGGACCGACGTCGTCTCCCGGGGCGGCGCGCTCACCCTGCGGTTCTCCGCCACGTCCGTCCGCCGCGCCCTGGCCGCGGGACGGGACGCGGAGGCACTGCGGTCGCTGCTCGAGGAGACCTCGCGATCTCCCATCCCCCAGGGGCTGGACTACCTGCTGCGCGATGAACAGCGTCGCCACGGCAGGGTCCAGGTCGCGCGGGCGAGCACCGTGCTGACCGCGGAGGCCGACGTGCTGGATCTGCTGCAGGTCGCCCCCGAGGCATCCGCCCTGACTCTGCGCCGGCTCGCACCCACCGTCGCCGTGACGCTCTCCGATCCGGGATTCGCGCTCCAGGTCGCCCGCCAGGCCGGGCTCTCCCCGCAGGCCGTCGGGCCGGACGGCCGCACTGCCGGATCGGAGCTGGCCCACTCGCTCGCCGGCGGGCCGCCCGACCCCGACCTGGTGACCGTCGACGGCCCCGAGCTCCGCCTGCCGCCCGCCGAGGCGGTGGCCCGGATCCGCGCCGCGGAGGACGGGGCGACGGATCTGACCGTCACCGACCGCCTGCTGGATGCGATCGCCCAGGGCAGCGAGATCGCGCTGGGCATCGTCGACGGGCGCGGCGGCGTCGTGGTCAAGCAGGCTCGTCCGGTCTCGCTCGAGGGAGGGCGTCTTCGCGCGAGGGAGACCGGGCGCGGAGAGGAATTCACCGTGCTCGTGCATCGAGTGACCCTGGGCTGATCCTCCCGGTGATCCCCCGGCCCGGAGGATACCGACAAGTCATTGAAAAATTGTTTACGCCCGTCCTGTCGTGGGGCGTTCTCTGCTGGCGGAGATGGCGCTGACTCTGGTTATGATTCCTCTCGGCCTCCGAGCGGAGCGAGCCCGCGGCGAATGCAGTGCCGCGGGCACAGAACCCACCCCGCAGGAATGACGAAGGGACCACCTCATGACCGACCAGAACTTCACCTACGCCGCAGGCGGCGGCCAGGCTCCTGTGAGCAAGACCAAGTGGATCGTGCAGCTGGTGCTCTCCGTCGTCTGCCTCGGCAACGTCGTCACCCTGATCCTCGCCATCCTCGGCCTGGTCAACGCCGACAAAGACCTCGCGACCGCGAACAAGTACTACAAGTGGGGCTGGATCGCCTATGCGATCGGCGTCGTCCTGTGGATCCTGGGCATCATCGCCTACTTCGTCTTCATCGGCGCGATGATCGCGAATACCCCGACCACGTACTGACAGCGCTCGGGCGCTTCGCCTGCGGGCCCGCCCATGGGGAGTTGTCCCCATGGGCGGGCCCGCAGGCATTCGGATACCATTCCGTCTGCCAGGAACGGAACGACGAAAACGCCTGACCTGGGGACCGCGCGCATACAGCGTCCGGCGCACGATCATCAGGAAGAAGGAGCTCTCCCATGACCGCACCCATCTCCGGCCCCGACGTCGAGCAGATCAAGAAGAACGCCCTCATCGCGACCATCGTCGGATTCGTCTGCGGCGGCGTCATCTCCGGCGTTCTCGGCCTCCTGGGCTACCTGAAGGCCGACGAGGAGCCGGAGACAGCGAGGAAGTTCACCAAGTGGGCCTGGATCGCCTTCGCGATCGCCTGGGCTCTCGCCATCCTCTTGGTCATCGCGTACTTCGTCATCATCTTCCTCGTCGTGGGTGCCTCCACGCAGATGTGATCGGGATCGTCGAGGGGAAAAGCCCCGGACCACAGCGGTCCGGGGCTTTTCTGTGCGCTCTGGATGGCACGTGCCCTGCACAGCGGCGCGCGAACGCTGCCTTTCGGAGCGGGGCGTGAGATCGAGCGGGTCGATCAGCCGTCCTGGCGCGTCTCCCGACGGTCCTCGGACCACTCGACGTGGAAGGTGCCCTCGCCGTCGTCACGCTGGTAGGTGTGCGCCCCGAAGTAGTCGCGCTGAGCCTGGACCAGCGCTGCGGGCAGGCGTTCGGCGCGCACCGCGTCGTAGTAGGACAGGGTGGAGGCGAACACCGGGACCGGGTAGCCGCTGGCGGCCGCGAAGGCCACGACCCGCCGCCAGGCCGGGACGCACTTGGCGATCTCGGTGGCGAAGTAGTCGTCGGCCAGCAGCAGAGCTAGCTTCGGATCGCGCTCGTACGCCTCGGTGATGCGGTTGAGGAAGCGGGCGCGGATGATGCAGCCGCCGCGCCAGATCTTGGCCATGTCACCGAGGGTGATGTCCCAGCCGTACTCGTCGGCGCCCTTGGCGATCTCGTCGAAGCCCTGCGAGTAGGAGACGAGCTTCGCGGCGTACAGGGCCTTCTGCAGGTCGTCGATGAACTGGGCGCGATCCTCGATCTCGAGCTGCTGGGTCTCGCCGGCCAGGACACCGCGGGCGGCCTCGCGCTGGGGGACGGAGCCGGAGACGGAGCGGGCGAAGGTGGCCTCGGCGATGCCGGTGACCGGCACGCCCAGGTCCAGTGCGGTCTGGACGGTCCAGGCGCCGGTGCCCTTCTGAGCGGCCTGGTCACGGACGATGTCGACGAACGGCTTGCCGGTGGTGGCGTCGGTGTGGCGGAGCACCTCGGCGGTGATCTCGATGAGGAAGGACTCGAGGTCCCCCTTGTTCCACTCGTCGAACTGGTCGCCGATCTCGGAGGCGCCCATGCCCAGGGCCTTGGACATGAGGTCGTAGGCCTCCGAGATGACCTGCATGTCGGCGTACTCGATGCCGTTGTGCACCATCTTCACGAAATGGCCGGCGCCGTCTGCCCCGATGTAGGTGCAGCAGGGCTCGCCGTCGACGTGCGCGGAGATCTTCTCGAACATCGGGCCGAGGCGGTCGTAGGACTCCTTCGTGCCGCCGGGCATGATCGAGGGGCCGTTCAGAGCGCCCTCCTCGCCTCCGGAGACGCCGGAGCCGACGAAGTGCAGGCCGCGCTCGCGCAGGGCGGCCTCGCGGCGGCGGGTGTCGGTGAACAGGGCGTTGCCGGCGTCGACGATGATGTCGCCCTCGTCCATCAGGGAGGCGAGCTCATCGATCACGGCGTCGGTGGGACCGCCGGCCTTGACCATGATGATCGCGACGCGCGGCTTCTGCAGCGAGGCGACGAAGTCCTCCATGGACTCGGAGGGGTAGAACTCGCCGTCGCCGCCGTGCTCGGCGATGACCGCTTCGGTCTTGCCCACGCTGCGGTTGTGGATGGCGACCTTGAAGCCGTTGCGGGCGAAGTTGCGGGCCAGGTTCGAGCCCATCACCGCCATTCCGGTGACGCCGATGTCCGCGACATCGGCGGGGGACGGATCGAAGCTTGCCATGGGATCTCCTCATGTCGAGTGATAGTCGAGCCGGGCCGGACCGCTGGGCCGACGAGGTCGGCCGAGGGCGGGTCCCGGTCCATCGTCGTCCATTCTAGGGATGCGGGGCCGGTTGCTCCGGTGCGTGCCGATCCTTGCCGCCGTCAACGCCACGGATAACCCCACGGATCCGGGACCGTCGTGGATGGTCCGCGGCCCGCCGGTCCCCGTACGGTAGAGCCGTCCCCGAGCGCTGCGCGTCCACCGTGCGCGTCACTGCCAGCCGTCCGGCGCGGGACCAGAGCCCTGCGAAAGAGAACCCCGTGATGACCGTTCCCTCCTCGCCGCACGAGCCGGCCGATCCGCATCCCGGCTCTGATCCATCGTCGCGCTCAGGCGCCGCGCCGCAGGGCACCCCGGGGCGGTACGGACAGCCGGCGCCTCACGGCACGCCGGCCCAGGCCGGGCATCCGGCTGCGATGCGCGGGCCGCTGCCGGGCACCGACCTGGCCTCCGACCTCGGGGCGGCGATGAAATTCTCCGGCAATGCGCTGCTGCGCAACCCGGTCTCCTATCTGGTCGTCGGACTCATCTACTCCGTGATCATCGGTGTCCTGATCTTCGGCGGGATCGCCGCGGGGATAACGGTGATGATCTCGCGGATGCATCAATGGCAGGTCACGGAGCCGGCCGGGACCGTCCCGCTGGGCGAGATCCTGCTGTTCTACGCAGGCTTCTTCGCCGTCGCGCTGCTGGCCGTCCCGTTCGCGCTGCTGTGGCAGTCGGGCTCCGCCCGGGCCGCGGAGGTGATCCTCGAAGGCGGTCGGCCGACGATCCGGCAGGCCCTCATCGGCTCCGGTCGAGTGCTCCTGACCGCCCTGCTGGTCGGTGCGATCACCCTCGTCGGGACCCTGCTGCTCTACATCCCGGGCCTGGTCGCGGCCGTCGCGCTCGTCTTCGCCGTGCCCGCCGCAGCTCGCGGCGCCTCCCCGGTCGAGGCCGTCAAGGAGAGCTTCCAGCTGGCCAGGAGCAACCTCGCCACCACTATCGTGACCTACCTGATCCTC
Organism: Brachybacterium sp. GCM10030267; assembly: GCF_042666875.1. Lineage (NCBI taxonomy): Bacteria > Bacillati > Actinomycetota > Actinomycetes > Micrococcales > Dermabacteraceae > Brachybacterium > Brachybacterium sp. GCM10030267. Next base: position 100,777 of record NZ_JBHTCX010000010.1, read on the forward strand.
AGCGTGATCGCCTCCGTCGCCGGTTCCCTGATCATCCCCCTGCTCGTCGTGCTTCCCTTCTCGCTGCTGTTCGAGCTGGGCATGTACGAACGGCTCAAGGGCCGGGAGCTGCCGGACCCCGCGCGAGGGGCATGAGCTGCGCGAGCCGGTCCGGGCCGCGGCCTGAGACCGGGGCACGCCTCGTACCGCTCCCACCGCGGCCGGGCGGCGGACGAGTCCCGCCTCACCCGGCCGGCCAGCTGTCGCCGGTCGCGGCGTAGCCTGAGGGGATGAGCGATGGCCCCCTGATCGTCCAGAGCGACAAGTCACTCCTGCTCGAGGTCGCCCATCCGCAAGCGCCGGCCGCGCGGGCCTCGATCGCCGCCTTCGCCGAGCTCGAGCGGGCCCCGGAGCACGTCCACACCTACCGCATCACCGACCTCGGCCTGTGGAACGCCCGCGCCGCCGGGTACGACGCCGAATCGGTCGTCGCCGCGCTGGTGGACAACTCCCGGTACCCGGTCCCCCACTCCCTGCTGATCGACGTGGCGGACACGATGGACCGCTACGGCCGGCTGCAGCTGCAGTCCCGTCCCACGCACGGCCTCGTGCTGCACGCGGTCGACCGGACCGTGCTCGAGGAGGTCTCGCGGGCGAAGCGGGTCCAGGGCATGCTCGGTGCCCGCCTGGACGAGGCCACAGTCATCGTCCACCCCTCGGAGCGCGGCGCCCTCAAGCAGGCGCTGCTCAAGCTCGGCTGGCCCGCGGAGGACCAGGCTGGCTACATCGACGGCGAGGCCCACGCCATCGCGCTGCGCGAGGACGACTGGCAGCTGCGCCCGTATCAGGCCGAGGCCGTCGACGGGTTCCGCCACGGCGGCAGCGGTGTGGTCGTCCTGCCCTGCGGTGCCGGGAAGACCCTGGTGGGCGCCGGCGCCATGGCCGCGATGCAGCGCACCACGCTGATCCTGGTGACCTCCACGGTCTCCGCTCGGCAGTGGAAGTCCGAACTGCTGCGGCGCACCACGTTGACCGAGGACGAGATCGGAGAGTACTCCGGTGCCTCGAAGGAGATCCGCCCGGTGACGATCGCGACGTACCAGGTGCTCACGATGAAGCGGAAGGGCATCCACCCCCACCTCGAGCTCATGAGCGCCCGCGACTGGGGACTGATCGTCTACGACGAGGTCCATCTGCTGCCCGCCCCCGTCTTCCGCATGACCGCCGATCTGCAGGCTCGCCGGCGGCTCGGGCTGACGGCGACGCTGGTGCGCGAGGACGGTCGTGAGGGCGAGGTGTTCTCCCTGATCGGCCCCAAGCGGTACGACGCCCCGTGGAAGGACATTGAGACCCAGGGGTACATCGCCCCGGCCGACTGCACCGAGGTGCGCGTCGCGATGCCGTCGGAGGACCGCATGGCCTACGCCATGGCCGAGGCCGAGGACCGGCCCCGCCTGGGGGCCGCCCATCCGGCGAAGATCCCCGTCGTCCAGCAGATCGCGCAGCGCCACGAGGGTGAGCTGATGCTGGTGATCGGCCAGTACATCGACCAGCTCGAGGAGCTCGCGGAGCAGCTGGGCGCCGATCTCATCACGGGGCAGACGCCGGTCAGGCGCCGCCAGGAGCTGTTCGATGCCTTCCGCGCCGGGGAGGTCACGCGCCTGGTGGTCTCCAAGGTCGCGAACTTCTCCATCGACCTGCCGGAGGCCTCCGTCGCGGTCCAGGTCAGCGGCGCCTTCGGGTCCCGCCAGGAGGAGGCTCAGCGCCTGGGACGCCTGCTGCGCCCCAAGGCCGACGGGCGCACCGCACACTTCTACACCGTGGTCATGCGCGACACCCAGGATCAGGACTACGCCGCCCACCGCCAGCGGTTCCTGGCCGAGCAGGGCTACGCGTACACGATCGTGGACGCCGACGAGCTGGAGCGGGCGGCCGACGCCAGCTGAGCGAGCAGACCGGACCACGGCGGGCTGCTCACGCAGGGCAGGCCGACCGACCGGCCCGTCGGCGCACACGGAGGACGTATGTTCCGGAAGTTCCCAGGATCGATAGAGTGGGGTGTGCGGCGGCCTTGAGGACGAGGCCGCCGAGGGCACTTCCCCCGGCCCCGATATCGAGGAGCGACCATGAGCACAGGACCCCAGGACCCGGATCGTCCCGCCAGCCGTGCACCTGAGGCCGGCTCCGAGCCGGTGCGGCCCGCCGCGGGCGAGAACGTGCCTGCCACCGGCCCCGGCGCGTCCCAGCCGGCCGGCACCCCCTCGTCAGGGCGTCGAGCCGGCGAGCCCGTCGGCGACGACGGCACCGGCTCGCGGCCCGGGGCCACCTCTCCCCAGCAGGCCGGCACCGGCAAGCGCGCCGCGGAGGAGCCCGCCGAGACAGTGCCCTCCGGTGGTGGCACGACGGCCGGGCTGTGGATCGCGCTGATCCTCGGCGCCATCGTGCTGGTGCTGCTGCTGATCTTCGTCATCCAGAACAGCGAGACCGCGGCCTTCGAGTACTTCAACGCCCAGTTCGACCTGCCGCTCGGCGTCGCGATGCTGCTCGCGGCGATCGCCGGCGCGCTGGTGATGGCACTGGTCGGATCAGTGCGCATGATCCAGATGAGCTGGACGATCCGCCGCCTGCGCAAGGCACAGGAGAAGATCCATCGTGCGACCCGCTGACGTCGCCCAGCCGACGTCCAGCCGCCTCCCAACTCCGGGGAGGACCGTATCGCCATGACCACGACTGCAGACCAGGATTTCGAGGCACGACTGCTCGTCGTCGACGACGAGCCCAACATCCGCGACCTGCTCGCGACGTCGCTGCGCTTCGCCGGCTTCGAGGTGTTCACCGCCGCGACCGGCAACGAGGCGATCCGCGAGGCGACCGACAACCAGCCCGATCTCGTCGTCCTCGACGTGATGCTCCCGGACATGGACGGGTTCACCGTCACCCGCCGGCTGCGCGACCGCGGAGAGCAGTACCCGATCCTCTTCCTCACCGCCAAGGACGAGACCCAGGACAAGGTGGCGGGCCTCACGGTCGGCGGCGACGACTACGTCACCAAGCCGTTCAGCCTGGAGGAGGTCGTCGCGCGCATCCGCGCGGTGCTGCGACGCACCCACGGCGGGGCCGACCCCACGGTCGACAGCTCGCTGGTTGTCGGCGACCTCCGCCTGGACGAGGACTCCCACGAGGTCTATCGCGGTGACGTCACCATCGAGCTCTCCCCCACCGAGTTCAAGCTCCTGCGCTACCTGATGCTCAACGCCGGCCGCGTGGTGTCCAAGACGCAGATCCTCGATCACGTGTGGGACTACGACTGGTCCGGCGAAGTGGGCATCGTCGAGTCCTACATCTCGTATCTGCGTCGCAAGATCGACGTGATCGGCGAGCCGATGATCCACACCAAGCGCGGGATCGGCTACGTGCTGCGAGCCGCCGAAGGTTCCTGACGGTTGGCCCTGCCGAGTCCGCGCCCCGACCGGCCCGTGTCCCTGTGGACGCGGATCGTCGCGCTCATCTCCCTGCTGCTGGTCCTCGGCACCGTGCTCACCGGCAGCCTCTCGCTGTTCCTGCTCAACCGCACCCTGATCCAGTCGGTCGACAACAACCTCCACAACGGCATGGGCGAGATGCTCGAGCTGGCCGAGCACGAGCTGGCCGGCAACGACGTCTCCGTCCAGAACAGCCCCTACACCCCGGTCCAGTACGCCGTGGAGGTCCGCGACGAGAACGGGACCCAGGTCAAGAAGGTCGTGATCGACTACGAGGACCGTGACGTCGACATCCCGTTCCCGGACCTGACCGATGAGCAGATCGTCCAGCGCGGCGGCCGGCCATTCACGGTGGTCGACTCCGCCGAGAACCGGTGGCGCGCGGTGGCGATGCTCAATACCGGCCCGGACAAGGGCAGCGTGTACGTCGCCCTGCCGCTGGACGGCGTGGACCGCACCATGCACGAGATGGCGCTGATCATCGTGCTGGTGGGCACGCTGGTGGTGCTGGTCGGCATGGGGCTCGGCGGCTACATGACCCATCGTTCGCTGGAACCGCTCCAGGACGTGGAATCCACCGCTTCGCAGATCGCCGGCGGCGATCTCTCCCGGCGCGTCCCGGTCACGAGCACCAGCCTGGAGGTGCACGCGCTGGCGGTCTCGCTGAACGAGATGCTGGTGCGGATCGAGCAGTCCTTCGCCGCGCAGAAGGCCTCCGAGGAGCACGCCACCCGTTCCGAGGCCAAGATGCGCCGGTTCGTCGGGGACGCCTCCCATGAGCTGCGCACCCCGCTGGCTGCGATCCGCGGATTCGGCGAGCTGTACCGGATGGGTGCCCTGCGCAGCGACGAGGATGTCGCCTCGGCGATGCGCCGCATCGAGGACGAGGCCCGGCGGATGGGGTCGCTGGTGGAGAACCTGCTGCGGCTGGCCCGCCTCGACGAGAACCCGGACCTGCCGATGGAGCCCGTCGACCTGACCGACGCCCTGTTCGACGCCGCCCAGGATCTGCGCGCCCTGGACCCCTCACGGCAGGTCATGGTGACCTCGCTGTCCGGCACGCCGGTCTCCGTCCAGCCGCACCTGTCCATCGGGGTCCTCGGCGACGAGGCCTCACTGCGCCAGGTCATCCTCAACCTCGTGGCCAACGCGAACCGGCACACGCCCAAGGGCACCCCGGTCGAGATCGCGGTGGGCTACACCGAGCGCGGGACGGTGATGATCGAGGTGCGCGACCACGGGCACGGCATCGACGCCGACCACCGCGAGCGGGTCTTCGAGCGCTTCTACCGCACGGACCCCTCACGCGTCCGCTCGGCCACGGAGGGCGGCGGTGCGGGCCTGGGCCTGTCGATCGCCGCGACCATCGTCCAGCAGCACGGCGGCACCATCGGCGTGCACGAGACCCCGGGCGGCGGCTCCACCTTCTGGGTCGAGCTGCCGGCCGCCGAGATCGACGCGGAGCACCGCTCCCAGCCCGATCAGGTCCGGGCCCTGACCGAGCCCGAGGACGGCGAGAGCAGCGCCGACGGGGCCGACGGGGAGGACGACGAACCGACGGACCAGCGCTAGGACGGACCAGCGCTCGGCGGCGCCGGAGCACCAGAGGACGGGCGGCAGAGGCCGCCGCCGAGACGGACGTCGCCTCGCGCTACCGGGCGGGCTCTGCCTCCGCGGAGACCTGGTCGAAGTGCTCCCAGGGCGTCAGACCGCTTCGGCGGAAGTGGTCCGCCCACGCGCGCCGTTCGGCCCCGTGCAGCTCGTCGGTCGCGACGATCGAGACCACGCCGCCCACCGGAACGTCCACGGGGTCCCCGTCGACGCCGGCGAGGTCCCCCTCGAGCGTGGGCCGGAAGATCACCTCTCCGTGGCGCCAGAGCACGCGGTGGGCGATCCGGGCCCGGACCGGCCCGTCCAGGAAGCGCTCACGCCACTCCGGCGGCGACCAGGCCTCCCCGCGCCCGGCAGCGTCGGCGAGTCGGGCCGTGCGGCGTCCGGACACGCCCTCGAACGCCTCCTCCCACCTCGCGTACCGGCGTCGCGCCTGCGCGGCGAGTTCCTTGTCATCGGTGGCGGCGGACTTCGGCGGTCTCGGGAGCGTCGTGCCGTCGGCATCCCGGAGCGTGACGGTGAGGTCGGGTTCCAGGACCGCCGTGAAGGTCCGCGCTCCGTAGGAGAGGGTCTGCTGCCCGGCGTCGTCGAATCCGAAGTCGGGCATCGCCAGGTCCTCCAGCACGCCGATGTCGAGCCCGCGGTGCTCGGCGGCGCGGAGGACCGCGCGGAACGCCCCGTCGGTGGTCGCCTCGACACCGACGCCGCCGTGGATGGTCAGCAGAGCGCGGATCGCGGCCACGTCGTCGTCGCCGGTGGCGGCGAGCATGTCGAACAGCGCCTGCCGCTGCGCGGCCCGACCGCCGGCGCCGGCGCTGCTGCCCCTGGTGTGGTTCTCGATGTAGTCGACGAGCCTGGGGTAGGAATGGCCGGCGCCGCAGGCGGCCACCAGGGCCAGCAGGCCGGGGCTCTTGGCGGCCCCGCTGCCGCGCTCGGCGCCGAGGTCCTCGGACAGCCAGTGCTCCAGGACGAAGCCCCCGAGCGCGGCGCGATCCGCCGGAGCGATGAGGGCGACGTGTGCGCGCAGGTGGGCGCCCGGCTGCGGGGACGTGCCCCGGTGCGCCTCGAGGACCAGGTGACGGGCGAGGCTCGCATCGATGGGCCCTCCGTCGTCGGCCCAGGTGAGGTCTGGCAGATCGTCGACAGGGAACCATGCCAGCGCGGCGGGCGGCTTCCGTGCCGCGGCCTTCTGCGCGGCGGCGATCACCGCGCTCTTGTCGAGGTTGCGGGTAGGAGGTGAGCCCAGATCGGCCAGGCACTCCACCAGGGTCCCGCGGGTCTCCTCGTCGGTCTCGGTGGCCAGAGCTCGCTGCAGCGTGGCCACGGCGTCCTGCGCAGTGCCGGTGCTCGTGGCGACCGTGACCACCCACTGTGCGGCCGCGGCCCGGCGGCCCGGGACGGGATCGTCCAGGGCCGCGGCCGCTCGCGCGGCGGCGTCCGGGAGCGCGGCGAGAAGGCGTCGTGCCGCGTCGCGGTGCGTGGGCGCGCCGTCGAGCGCCAGCGCCCGCGCGCGCTGCTCGGCGGCCTCGGGGAGGCGGTCGTGCTCGGCCAGGACGTGGAGGAAGGCGAGGACATCGCGGGACAGGCCGGCGGCGGCGGTCTCGGCGATCTCGAGCAGGGCGTCGAGATAGCGCACGGCGAGGTCGCCCCTCTCGCCTGCCGGGGCGTCATGCCCGAGGCCCTCCCGCGCGGCGTCGCCCTGATGGTCCACGATGGCGCCGGCGATCGCCCGGGCGTCGATCCCGGCATCCTCGGCGAGGGCTGCGAACTCCGTCGCGGTGGGGTGCCCGGTCCGTTCCGCGAGACGTCGCAGGGCCCGGATGCCCGTGCCGCTGACGATCTCCCCGTCGGAGAACAGCAGGCACCCGACCGCGTCCAGGACGCTCATCAGAGCCGCGGGATCCAGATCGAGCTCCCCGAGCTCCGCGACGAAGGCCCGGCGGCCGCGCGGCTTCGGCGGTTCGCCGTGCGGGTCGGGCGGGGTGCCGAGCTCGAGGCGGAAGAACGCTATCTCGAGGTCCTCATGCGGGATGCCGTGCCGATCAGCGATCGCGAGGATCTGCTCGCGGACCTGGGGATCCAGCGGCGCTGTCCAGGTGACCTCGGGCAGGCGCGGGAGATCCGTCGGCGGCGGCAGCCGATGGGCCGGGTCCAGTCGGGCCAGCAGCGCGCCCGCGGCGAAGCGCAGCGAGCTCTCGTCCGCGGCGGCCTCAGACTCGAGGTGGCCGCGGAACCGCGCGAGCGTCTCGTCGCTCAACCGGCCGAGGGCCTGCAGGGTCTCGCCGCGCCGCGGGACGGTACGCTTCCGGCCGTCGGCGGCCAGAGCCGCCTCGCGGTGCCGGGCGACAGCGTCGTCGATCCCCGGCCAGTCCAGCGCCGTCCATGCCCGGTGCCGGGATCTCGGCCCCGGCTGCAGGATCTGCTCCACCAGCGTCGAGGCGGGTCTGCCGTCGGCGGTCAGAAGCCGCTCGATCGTGACATGGTCGGGAGGGTTCCGGCTCGCCTCACGCCGGGGATGGTGGTCGCTGCGCCCGTGGAGGGAGAGCAGCCCGTCGAGCCACTCCAGCCCGTCCAGCGAGCGATCCGGGTACGGACCCCACTTGCTGTCGAGCACCGGGCGTTCGGCGCTGAGCACCTCGGCGAGTCGGAGCGCGACCTGGTCGGGCATCTGTCCGAGGTGGGCGGTGACGGCCCGGCCGGCCTCGACCCGTCCCTCAGCGTGCTCGAGGAGATGGAGGCCACCGCGACCGTGGCGCAGGGGGCTGGAGAACCGCCACTGGCCCGTCAGGAGGTAGGCCTCCACGTCGGCGCGCTGGGGGTGCTCCGCCACGAGTTCCCGGATCGCCTGGTGCCAGGCGGGGACAGAGGGTTGCTTGCCGCGGAGCCGTCCGAACCAGTTCGCCACATCGTCGATCCTAGGTGAGAGTTCATCCGGGCGCTGAGCCGGCCTGCGGAGGATGCCCTGCGCAGGCCATGGATCAGGTCTTCCTCAGTGCCTTTCAGGCGCTGGTGACGCCCCGGGGGCGCGCACCGTCGGCCAGGACCTGTCCGACGAACCCCGCGTCCCCCCGCCGGCGCGCGAGCACGTCGAGCTGCTCGAGCATCTCGTGCGCGGCGGCGTGTCCCGTCGCGTCGTGCGCCTCGATGCGCGGCGGGGCCGACGGGGCATCGCGCGTCAGACGGTAGGCTCCGGCGCCTGTGTCCTCGACCGGCGGCAACGGGTCGACATGACCGATCGGCCCCACGATGAGATCCCGCGGGACCGGCTCCAGCCCCAGCGCGGCGGCGTGCTCGGCGCTGCGTCGAGCACGGGCGGCGGGCCGGTCCACGAGGGGGATGCGCAGGGCGGAGGCCAGCAGGATCCGCGTCAGCTGCCGGTTGTCGACGAAGCTGATGCCCGCCCGTTCCAGGCGCGGCCGGGCGGCTTCGGGCCAGTCGTAGTGGTCGAGGTCGAAGGAGCGCGGGGGCAGCTCGGCCCGCGCGGCGACCGCGTGCAGCTCCTCGAGGGACGTGTCGGAGATCAGGTGGCCCCACAGTGTGCCGTGGCGGGGCCACCTGGGGGTATCGGCGAAGACGGTCATGCGCGAGCTCCTTGATGCGTGGTCGAGCCCGCCAGACGGCGCAGCACCCACTCCAGCGGGCCCCGTCGGCCCCGGCGCCGCAGAGCGACGGCGAGCACGATCATCCCCAGCCAGCCCGCCACCACGATCACCGCGGCGCCCGCGGTCCCGAGCCGGGCCCCCAGGTCCAGCGTGTACGGCGGGAACAGGGCGATGAACACCACTGACTGGGCGACGTAGGCGCTCAGGGACACGGCCCCCAGCGCTTCGATCCCGCGCACCGCGAGATGGCCCAGCTGCCGCGCCTGCCCCATGCCGATCCCCTCGGAGCGGGTGACGCGGTCGGCGACCAGTGCCGCTGCGGCCGCCGCACCGGCCGCCCCGACCACGCCCGTGCACTGGTGGAGGACGCCGAGGATCCCGAGCGGGAGCTCCGCCTCGAGCAGTCGGTGCGCCGGATCGACGACCAGCACGGTCACCAGCGGCACGGCACCGATCAGTCCGATCCCCAGGCCCCACCGGGCGATCGGGACCAGCAGGTCCCGGTTCGGCGTCACCAGCTCGAGCAGGCGGATCCGCGCTGCGATGGCCCCGATGGCCATCGGGGAGAGCAGTCCGATGTCCGACAGCACAGCGGTGATCATGTCGTAGACCGCCGCGTCGGCGCGCAGGCGCAGGCCGGTGAGATAGTCGGGCGCCGAGGCGGCGGCGTACCCGTCGGCCGAGGAGAGGCCGATGGTGCCGTCCGTCCATCCCCACACCCCGAGCGCCGGCAGCGCGAGGACGGCCGCGATCGGCAGGGCGATGCGGTGCCGGGTCACCAGCAGCACGCAGAACATGCCGACCATCGCGTAGGCGACGAGGATGTCGCCGCTGAACAGCAGCAGAGCGTGGGCCATGCCGATCGCCAGCAGCACCACGTGGCGGCGCAGCATGCGCATCAGGAAGCGCCGGGACGGTTCACCGTGCTCGCGGGAGCGGCGGTACAGGACCCCGATGCCGTAGCCGAACAGCATCGCGAACAGGGGGAAGCCGCGGTTGTCGGCGAGCAGCCCGATCAGCACGTCGGCGATCCGGTCGATCACGGTGGCATCGACCTGTTTCAGCAGCACCGTCCACTGCGAGCCGTGCAGCCAGCCGATGGTGTTGGCCAGGCCGATCCCGAGCAGGGCGAGGCCGCGGGCGAGGTCGGGCCCGCCGGCGCGGCGGGTCAGAGGGACCGAGCCGCTGCCCGCGATCAGCGTCATCAGGGTCGCTCGAGGGGCGTGCCCTGATGGTGGCGCAGCAGCCAGCGGTCCTGCTGTCGGACCCACAGCGAGCTGCGCGCGACCGCGCCCTCCGGCGACGAGGTCGTGTACTGCAGCAGCACCACGCCAGGGGCGATCTCGTCGGCGACGAATGCGTCGGCCTCCACCCTGTCCAGAGGCTCGAGCCGGGCGAGGATCGCGTCGCGGTCATAGCGCCGCCCGCTGGCGCCGATCTCGGTGAACGAGGGGTGCAGCAACTCGGCGGCCTCGTCTGTCGCGGCACGCAGGGTGTCGCTGAGCAGGGCCTGCTCGCGCGCGGTGACCTGCTCGAAGTCGGTGGCGCCGGGCGCGTCGGCGGCGAATCCGGTGGGCTCGGGCCCGGCAGACGCGGGTGCACCGGTCGCCCCGGGGGCGCCGGTTCCGGCGTTCGCGGGAGCGGCAGGAGCCGGCTCTGCGCCGTGCTCGTCGAACAGGCTGAAGAGGTCGTCGGCCGCGGCGGCCTCGGCGGTCAGCGTGGGCGCCGTCGGGGCGGCGGCCGCCGGGGAGACGGCCTCCCCGCGGTAACCGGGGCCGATGACCGGGTCCTGGCGCTTGGAGAAGGCGGTCGCGGCGGCGTTGGCACGCTGGTCCGCGGCCTCGTTCAGGGCGTGACCGGCGTGGCCCTTGACCCATTCGAACTCCACGCTGCGACCGGCCAGGGCGCGGTCGATGTCCTGGAGCAGCTCGACGTTCAGCACGGGCTTGCCGTCCTTCTTGCGCCAGCCCTTGCGCTTCCAGCCCGGCATCCACTTGGTCACCGAGTTGATGACGTACTGGCTGTCGCACAGGATCAGCAGGTGCTGGTCGGCATCCACCGCGGTCGACTCCAGCAGGTCCAGGACAGCCTTGAGCTCACCCATGTTGTTGGTGCCGTGGGGCCAGCCCCCGGCGCGCCAGGTGTTCTCGTCGATGTACCAGGCCCACCCGGCGGGGCCTGGATTCCCGAGGGCGGAGCCGTCGGCAGCAGCGGTGATCGTCATGGTCGCCATGGTTCCACAGCGCAGGGACGGGTCCGGGCGCCTGCGGCGGTGACGTGCGCCGTGCCTCGCCGGTCCGCTCAGACCATCCGGGCGACGGTCATCCCGGAGGTGACCGGCGGGGCATCCATGGCCGTCATCGCCTCGGGCAGATCCTCCATCGCCAGCACCCGGCCGACGGTCCCCTCGAGATCGAGCCGTCCCGCCGCGATGTCTGCCAGCAGGTCGCGGTACTCGCTGACCGCGAGTCCGTGGCTGCCGAGGATCGCCAGCTCCTGGCCGATGACCCGGCCCATCGGAAAGGACGGATCAGCATCGACCCCGAGCAGGAGCCCGACCTGGACATGACGGCCCCGCGGCCGCAGCGAGCTGATCGCGGACCGCGCCGTGCCGGCGGAGCCGAGCGCGTCCAGCGAGACGTGGGCCCCTCCGCCGGTGGCGTCCCGGATGCGCTCGGCGACGTCGTCCCCGGCAGGGATCGCGGTGGCACCGAGCTCGGCGGCGCGGGCGAGGGCGCCCTCGGAGACGTCGATGGCGACCACGTCGGCCCCGACGGCGCGGGCGACCATCACGCACGCCAGGCCCAGGCCGCCGCAGCCGTACACGGCGACCGTCTCCCCGGGGGCCACGGCGGCCTGGACGCGGACGGCGTGGTAGGCGGTCCCCACCCGGCATCCCAGCCCCGCGGCGAGCACCATGTCGATCTCCGCGGGCAGGGCCACCAGGTTGTGGTCGGCCTCGATCACCACCACCTGCTCGGCCCAGGAGCCGGGCAGGTCGAATCCGGGCTGACGCTGGTGCGGGCACACCTGCGGCGCCCCGGCGAGGCACTGCTCGCACCGTCCGCACGAGAGGATGAACGGTGCCGTCACCCGGTCCCCGGGAGCGAATCCGGTCACCTCGACACCGACTCGCTCGATGACTCCGGCGAACTCGTGACCCGGGATGTGCGGGAGGCCGACGGAGTCGTCGTGCCCCTGCCAGGCGTGCCAGTCGCTGCGGCACACGCCGGTCGCGTGCACGGTGACGACAGCCCCGTGCGGCGGGCACTCGGGATCGGGCACCTCGAGAAGTCGTGGCCGCTGCTGGAAGGCGTCGTAGCGCACTGCTCTCATGGGGACATTCTCCCGCGCTCGCCGGGCCCGCCCTCGCCGTCCGCAGGTTCGGATCGTTTCCGCTGTCATGAGACGTGGATCACCTCTAGGCTGGTCGCATGCCTCCAGTGCCCTCGGGACGACGGTTCCGCGCATGAAGCGCCTCGACCGATTCCTCGTGCGCGCGGTGGCCTCGCTGGTCGTCCTGGCACTGCTGGTCCTCGCGGTGCGGGCGGTCAACGGGTGGCGGTTCGACGACGGGGACGCTCCGGATCCGACGGACCTCGCCACCTATGACCTCGAGCACGACGGGCTCGACATCGAGCACGTCACCGGCGACTACCTGGCCGGATTCCATCTGCTCCCGACCGACGGTCCCGCGGCTGCGGGCGTCGTGGTGACCTTCGGCGGCTCGGACGGCGGCCCGGCGTACGCGCAGGCGGTGCGGATCGCCCAGCAGGGCTATGAGGTGTACTCGCTGTTCTTCTTCGGCCAGGAGAACCAGCAGCCCGCACTGGATCGCGTGCCGCTCGAGTTCTTCGAGGAGGCCACGGATCGCATCGAGCAGACTGCCCGCTCCGCCGGGCCGCTGACCGTGAGCGGCACCTCGAAGGGGGCCGAGCTCGCCCTGCTGCTCGCCGAGCACTACGAACAGATCGACAACGTGGTCCTGTTCGCTCCCACCATGCACGTGAATCAGAGCCTCGTGGTCGGGCGCGAGTCCCATTCCTCGTGGACGCTGGCCGGCGAGGAGGTCCCCTTCCTCTCGTTCCGCTCCGCGAGCGCCGGTGACCTGGTCCACCAGCTGTCCGCCGCCGCGTTCAACTACCCGGTGACCTATCGCTCCACCTACGAGAGCATCATCGAGAACTCCCCTGCGGCGGACGAGGACGCCGCGCGCCTCGACCCTTCAGCCGTCGACGGGGGTCTGCTGGTGTTCGCCGGCGGGGACGACCGCATGTGGCCTGCGGACACCGCCGCGCACGAGATCGGTGAGCTGGTGCCCGAGGCGGAGGTGCACGTCTACCCCGACGCCGGTCACGTGTTCTCCGCCGGCGAGGTCGTGGGCGGGCTGCGCAACGGCGGCACCGTGGAGGCGAATGAGCAGGCCGAGCAGGACAGCGAGGAACGGCTGGCCGAGCGCCTCACCGAGTGGCACCGCTGAGCAGCACGGCTCAGCGCAGCGGCTTCTCGTACGTGCTGTCGACGTGGCGGCGGGTGAATCCGAGCGCCTCGTACAGACGGGTCGCGCCCGTCAGGCTCTCCGTGTCGACCTCGAGCTCGGCGGTGGTGCAGCCGGCGCGGGATGCGGCGTCGAGGCTGCGGGCGATGACGGCGCGCGCGATGCCCCGGCCACGGGCCTCCGGTCGGGTGCCGACCAGGGCGATGTGCAGGACTCCGGCGCGGTCCTCCGTGGCGAGGGCATAGCCGAGCACGGTCCCCTCGGCATCGACCGCGATGGTGGACAGCGCCGGCCGGGCGGCGTGCGAGGTGCACAGCGCCCGCCACCGCTCCGGGGTGACCGGGGCCGAGCCCCAGTGATCGGCGAAGGCCGCCACGTGGGCGAGGCGGGTGAGCTCGAGATGGTCCTCCGCCGGCGCGAGCAGCTCCAGGCCGGGGAGCTGACGGGACTCGATGTCGGCGGCGGGCAGGCCGCGCCCCATCGAGAACCAGCTGCGCGCACGGTGGTACCCGCGGCGGTCCAGCACGGGCCGGACATCGGCGCCACCCGCGACCGCGGCGCCGGCACCGTCACCGCCACCGTCACCGTCACCGTCACCGGCCGACGGTTCGGGGTCGCGGCCTCCGGAGACGCGGACGATCGCGTCGGCTCCCGAATGCCGGTCGGCGGCCACCTGGGCCGCACGCTCCTCGCCGCGCTCGAGCAGTGCCGTGCCGAGCCCACGGCGCCGGTATTCGGGGTCGACACCACCGCTGAGCTCGCATCGGGCCCGGCCGTCGCGATCGAGACCGGAGGCGACATCGAGCAGTCCGAAGGCGACCAGTCGCTCCCCGTCGCGCACGGCGAAGCTGTCAGCGCCGAGGTCGTGCCCGGGCATGGAGAGCCAGTCGCGGATGGTCGGCTCCTCCGCCGGCTCCTGACGCTGCTCGGCCGCGTCGATCCGGTTCAGCAATGCGGTCACAGCGGGGGCGTCCTCGAGGGTGAGCGGCGTCCAGGACAGAGCGGCGAGAGTATCGAGGGAGGTCACCGGCGCAGTCTACGAGTGCTGGGCGCGCGAGCGGTCCCGCAGGGCGTCATCGCGCCGGCAGCCGGTACACCGAGACGTGCGAACGGGAGCCACCGGTGAACTCGGAGCGGTCCCAGCCGGCCCACCGGGATTCGAGAGAGAAGCCCGCCAGCTGCGCCATCAGATCCAGCTCGCTGGGCCAGATGTAGCGCTGCGGGGTGCGGTCGATACTGGCCTCGCGGGAGCCGTCGACCGCAGGATCGAAGCGGACGTGGTGGGAGACGAGCTGCTGGGTCAGGGGGTCGATGGTGTCGACCAGCAGGTACCCGGCCTCGGAGACCTCGAGGGTGCCGTCCTTGCCCGGCGCCAGTGAGCGCAGATCCGGCACGCCGAGCTCGATCACGAAGCAGCCGCCGGGCGCGAGGTGCCGGGCGGCGTTGCGGAAGCACTGGACCTGCTGCTCCTGGGTGAGCAGATTCGAGATCGTGTTGAACACGAGATAGGCGAGAGAGAAGCCCTCCCCCGCGCTCGCTGTCGTCATGTCGCCGGCGACGACGGGGATCGTCTGCTCGTCGGCCTTCTCGCGCAGCCGCGCGATCATCGCCTCCGAGAGCTCGAGCCCGACGACCTCGACGCCCGACTCGCGCAGCGGGATCGCGACCCGCCCGGTGCCGACAGCGAACTCGACGGCGCGCCCGCCTGCGGCGAGGTCCCTCAGCATCTCGACCGTCGGCCCGAGCACGTCCGGGGCGAACATGCCCTCGCCGGGGGTGTCGTACCCGGCGGCGGCATGCTCGTCCCACAGACGTGATTGATCGACCATGGACTCATCGTGCGCCGGTGCGAGGCCTCCTGTCGCGGGAATTTCCCCTCAGCGGCCCTCGCGCCGGCACGCGCTCATCGCTGCCGGGAGCCCGGGGCCCACCACCTCCGGCCGGGCTTCTCGCGGCGGGATCGCGCCCCGTCCGGAGCCGCGGCCGACGTGTCCGGCTCGTCCTGCGTCGGCCCGTTCTCCGTGGCCTCGTACGCTGCGACCTCCTCCTGGATGGCGCGGAGCCGGGCCAGGTCGAGCTTGCGACCGCGGGCGAAGTCGACGATGCCGTTCTTCTCCTGGAACACGTCGGTCATCTGCGTGTAGCAGTAGGCGAACATCAGCGGATCCTCGAGCAGCACGCGGGTCAGTCCCTCGAAGCGCTCGTAGAGCTCCTCCTCGCTGCGGATGCGCTCGCCGTAGCCCCAGGACTGGGCCGCATTGTTCCCGGCCTTCTCGGCCTCGGCCGCCTCTCGGGCCTCCTGCTCGTTCCACCAGATGCCGCCGTACTCGGAGACGAAGTAGGGCTGGCCGGCGTACGGCAGCGAGAAGGCCCCGTCGGCGAAGGGCATCTCGTCGGGGCCGAGATCGTGCCGGTTGACGTGAGGCCTGCCGTCGGCCAGGCCGGCCTGTTCGACGCGGAACCGTTCCGGGTCCTGCTCGTAGGAGTGGGAGTCGTAGATGTCGGCGCCGCGCACGCGGTGGGAATAGCCCGAGGCGTCCAGCACCGGCCGCGTGGGGTCGGCGAGCTTGGTCGCGTCGTACATCGCCTGGGTGACGTCGTCGAGCTGGGTGAAGCGGTCGTGCAGGACCTGGTGGGTCTCGTTCAACGGGCACCAGCCGATGATCGAGGGATGGTTCAGGTCGCGCTGGACGGCCTCGATCCACTGCCCGACGAAATTGGCAGGCGGCTGCTGATTGTCGCCGAGCGGGCCGTAGCCGGAGACACCCCAGTCGCCGAACTCGCCCCAGGTGAGGTAGCCGTGCAGATCGGACCAGAACAGCATCCGCTGCTCGAAGACCTTCTGGTGCAGGCGCGCTCCGTTGAAGCCGGCCTCGAGGGAGAGGCGGATGTCCGTGGTCAGCGCCTCGTCCGCCGGCGCCGTCATGAAGGATTCCTCCCAGTACCCCTGGTCCAGGATCAGGCGCTGGAAGACCTTCGTGCCGTTGATGCGGAACTCATGGTCGCGCAGCGAGGTCGAGCGAAGGCCCGCGTAGGAGCGGACCTCGTCCAGTGCGCCGCCGTCCGCATCCAGCAGTCGCACGGTGAGGGCGTAGAGCTCCGGAGCGCCGGGGCCCCAGATCCGCACAGCGTCCTCGGGGATCGTCAGCTCCAGGTGCGGGGCGAGATCGAGGTCGGCGCGCACCTCCGCCCGGGCGACCTCCTCGCCGCCGGGCACCGAGGCGACGACCTCGAGGCGCGTGCCGGGCGTGGTGCGCGACAGCGGCACGTCGATCGCGAAGCAGCGACCTGCGAGCGAGGGCAGGATCCGCAGCGAACGGATCTCGTCGGCCGGGACGCCCTCGAGCCACACCGTCTGCCAGATGCCGGTGGTGCGGTGGTAATTGGCGTGGGTGGGACGGAACTTGCTGTCCTGCTTGCCGCGCGCCTGGGGGCCCGTGTGCGGGTCGCGGGCGCGCACCACGATCTCGACCTCCGCGCCGGGTTCGGCACCCGGGACGCCGGAGAGGTCGGCGGCGAAGTGGGTGAAGCCGCCGCGGTGGCGGGCCACCTCGACGCCGTTCGCCCACACGGTGGCGTCGTGGTCGACGGCCTCGAAGCGCACGATCGGGCGCAGACCCTGCCAATCGGCGGGAATGGTGACGGTACGGCGGTACCAGACGGCCTCGAGGAAATCTCGGTTGCCGACGCCGGAGGCCTCGGTCTCCGGCGCGAAGGGCACGGTGATCGTGCCGGCGAGCTCGCGCTCGACGAGGCCGCGTTCGCGCCCGGTGTCGCCCTGGTCGATCTCGAACTGCCAGGTGCCGTTGAGGTTCAGCCAGGCGGGGCGTTGCAGCTGAGGCCGGGGGTGCTCGGGCTTCGGGACGTCGGTGGCGGCGGACAGCGGTGCATCGAGCTGCGCGGCGAGTTGATCGGCGCGGGAGAACAGGGAGCTGAGGTGCTCCGGCAGGTCGGGGTTCTGGGCGTTCACGGACAGCTCCTGGGATCGGCGGGGCTCGGCGCTGAGTCACCGGCGCTCTCGAGGCACCGGCACGGATCGTTCAGGTCCCAGTCAAGCGCACCCGCGACGCGCTTGCAACGTGGGAATCAGTGATGGCCCGGCGGCCGCGTCGAATCGCGCTCGATCAGGCGGTGCGGGATCACGGTCTCGGCTCCGTCCTCGTGCGCCGTGCCCGCCAGGGCTGCGTCCAACGCGGCCGCGATCAGGGCATCGAGGTCCGGGGCCACCGTGGTCAGCGACGGCCGCGACCACGCGGCCTCGGGCACGTCGTCCCAGCCCACGACCGCCACCTCTGCCGGCACTGCCACGCCGCGATCGGCCAGGGCGCTCAGGGCGCCGAGGGCCAGCAGGTCGTTGCCGGCCACGACCGCATCGACGTCGATCGTCTCGGCCAGGACCTCCTGCACCGCGCGGTACCCGGCCTCGCGGGTCCATGAGCTGACAGCGCGGACGAGCTCGGGGTCCCGGGGCAGGCCGGCACTGTCCCTGGCGGCCCGGAACCCCGCGAGCCGGTCCGCGCCGGTGGAGCGCTCGGCGCCTTCGGCACCGAGGAACAGCAGTCGCCGGTGTCCGCCGCGGGCGAGGCGCCGCACCACCTCGGCCGCGGAGGCGGCGTTGTCGATCGCCACGTGCACCACGTTCGGGGCGGCCGGCAAGGACTCCCCCAGCAGCACCACAGGAGGCCCGGACTCACGCCCGGCCAGGTCCGCCGGATCCAGGGCGGAGGGCGAGATGATGACGGCGTCGACGGGGCGGGCGGTGCGGCCGTGCACGTGGGCGCGCTCCGTCTCGGCGCTGTGCAGGGAGACCTCGACGCTGACGGTGTAGCCGCGCTCGCGGGCGGCGGCCTGGGCCCGCTCCGCCAGGCGGGCGAAGTAGGGGTTCTGCAGCTCGGGGACGACCAGCGCGATCGACCGGGTGGGGCCTCCGCGCAGCTCCCGGCCCACGTGGTTGGGCACGTAGCCGAGCTCGTCGATCGCCTCCAGGACCTTCGCGCGGGTCTCGGTCCGGACCACGGGGCGGTCGTTGACGACGTTGGAGACCGTCTTCCACGACACCCCGGCGCGCTGGGCGACGTCCTTGATGCTCACCCTGCGCGCCATTCGCGGACTCCTCCGTCTCCCCGTCGTGAACTGTTCTGGCGACAATACCGGCGTGTTCGCAGCCGATGCCGGAACAGGTGTATGTCACATCCGGTGCGGTGATCGTCCTCCCTGGACAGCGGCGGGTCTAGTGTTGTCGGAGCGTGCCGTCATCCCGCCGCGGCACAGGTCCCACCTCGTATGGTGGTGACAGCGCAGGCTTCGAGTCGCTGCCATGGCAGCGCCTGGCGCAACGCACCGGGCGGGATCTGCACCTTCAGAACGGATTCCCGTGACCTCCCCTGACTTCGCACGCCTCGGCGTGCCCTCCGTCCTGCTCGACGCGCTCGCGCCCCAGGGCATCACCCAGCCCACCCCCATCCAGGCCGCGACGCTGCCGGACTCCCTGTCCGGGCGCGACATCCTCGGCCGTGGCCGCACGGGCTCGGGCAAGACCTACGCCTTCGGCCTGCCCCTGGTCGCACGCCTGATCGCCGAGCCCCGCCGCCGCGCCGCGCGCCGGCCCCGCTCGCTCATCCTCGCCCCCACGCGTGAGCTCGCCTCCCAGATCTCCGAGTCGCTGCGGCCGCTGGAAGCGGCCGCCGGGCTGCGCAGCGCCGTCGTGTTCGGCGGCGTCGGCCAGAATCCCCAGGTCAAGGCGCTCGCCGCCGGCGTCGACGTGGTCGTCGCCTGCCCGGGCCGGCTGCTGGACCTGATGGGACAGGGCCACGTGGACCTCAGCGCCGTCGAGATCACCGTGATCGACGAGGCCGATCACATGGCCGACATGGGCTTCCTGCCCATGGTGCGCCGCATCCTGGATGCGACGCCGAAGCAGGGCCAGCGCATGCTGTTCTCGGCCACCCTCGACGCCGGTGTGAACAAGCTGGTCAAGCAGTTCCTGTCCTCCCCCGTGACGCACTCGGCGGACCCGGCCACGAGCCCCGTCGGCACCATGGAGCACCATGTGCTCGAGGTCGACGCCGCCACCCGGTTCGACGTGCTGCGCGACCTCGCCGCGGCGCCGGGCCGCACGATCATGTTCACGCGCACGAAGTACGGGGCGAAGAACCTCGCCCGCAAGCTCGCCGCGCGCGGTGTGGACGCCGTCGACCTGCACGGCAACCTCTCGCAGAACGCCCGCACCCGGAACCTCGAGGCCTTCGGCTCCGGGACGAACACCACGCTGGTGTGCACCGACATCGCCGCCCGCGGCATCCACGTCGACGAGGTGGCCGTCGTGGTCCACGCCGACCCGCCCGTCGAGCACAAGGCCTACCTGCACCGTTCGGGCCGCACCGCCCGCGCCGGCGAGAGCGGCACCGTGATCACCGTGCAGACGCCGGACCAGAAGCGCGATGTCCACGACCTCATGCGCAAGGCGGGCATCAAGCCCACCTTCCACGCGAGCGTGGTCCCCACCAGCCCCGTGCTGACCGTGCTCGCCCCCGGCGAGCGCACGGAGATGCACGAGCCCCGTGAACCCGCCCCGGCCGCTGAATCCCAGCGCTCCGGTGGCGGTCAGGGCCGTGGCCAGGGCGGCCGTGGCCAGGGCGGTCGCGGCGGGGGACGCGGTGGCCAGGGCGGCCGCGGTCAGGGCGGCGGACGTGGTCGTTCCGGCGGCCAGGGCCGCAGCGGCGGCGAGGGCGGCGGACGCCGCGGCGGCCAGGCGGCTCCCGCGGGCTCGGGCGCACGACGCCAGGGCGGCTCGAGCGGCTCCGGCCTCGCGGCCTACTCCTCCGGTCGGAACCGATGACCGAGGCGAGCGCCGGACGGCGCAGGGCCGAGGCCCCCACCAGGCACAGCATCGACGAGATCCTCGCCGCCGCCCGCCAGGGCCACGAGCAGGTCGAGCCGGTCGAGCTGTCGACCCTCCTGGATCAGGGCGTCCACGTGATCGACATCCGTTCCGCGGTCACGCGCGAACCCGAGGGGCACATCCCCGGTGCCACGGTGATCGAGCGACTCGTCCTCGAGTGGCGACTCGATCCCCAGAGCGCCGACCGCATGGCCGACGGGCCGGACTACGACGACCAGATCGTCGTGGTCTGCAACGAGGGCTACTACTCCTCGCTCGCCGCCCGCGACCTGCGTGATCTCGGATTCCACCGCGCCACGGACCTGGCCGGCGGCTTCCGCGCCTACCGGGCGGCGGGGCTGCCCGTCGCGGGTGAGCCCGCGCGCTACGTGGACTGAGGATCGACCACCCAGGAGGGGCGGTGCCGAGACGGCGCCGCCCCTCCTGCATGTCCGGAACTATCACCGGGATCACAGCCGACACTTCGTTCCTTGCGCAACCATGCAATCCGCGGCAGACTCGCCGACGTGCACACCCCGATGACGTCCGGTCCGGCCGCCGAGGCGGCCGGCCACCGCCAGCACGCGGAACCCACCGAGCCGCAGCTCGCCGCGGCTGCCGACACCTTCGCGATGCTCGCCAGCCCGGCCCGTCTCCACCTCGTCCAGCTCATGAGCTCGGGCCACCTGGACGTCGGCACCCTGGCTGCGCGGGTCGGGCTGAGCCTGCCCACCACCAGTCAGCATCTGAGCAAGCTGCGCCTGGCCGGCATCGTCTCCGCCCGCCGCGAGGGCCGCCACAGCTACTACACGGTCGATGATCCGCACGTGCTCTCCCTGGTCGAGCAGATCTTCGAGCACATCGCGCCCGACGGGACGCTCGCCCCCGACCCCCCGCCGAAGGACTCCCCCGCATGACGCCCCCACCCCCGCAGAGCCCTGCTGCGGCCGAGCCCACGAAGGTCGACCTGCGCCGGTACGCGTGGCTCTCGATCATCGCCGCGATCCTCACGATCGCGCTGAAGACGGGGGCGTGGGCGCTGACGGACTCCGTCGGCCTGCTCTCCGACGCCGCCGAATCCACGGTGAACCTGGTCGCGGCCGTGGTGGCCCTGATCGCGCTGACCGTCGCAGCCCGCCCCGCCACCGAGCGCTACCTCTACGGCAGAGCGAAGGCCGAGTACTTCTCGGCCGCGGTCGAGGGCGTGATGATCTTCGTGGCGGCTGCGGTCATCCTGGTCACCGCCGTCGAGCGCTTCGTGAACCCGCGCCCGCTGGAGAACCTCGGCATCGGCCTGATCATCGTGGTGCTCGCCTCCCTGATCAACGGCGGCGTCGCCCTGGTCCTACTGCGCGCCGGGAAGGCGCACCGCTCGATCACCCTGCGGGCCGACGGCAAGCACCTCATGACCGACGTGGTCACCAGCGCCGGCGTGCTGATCGGGGTCGGTCTGGTGGCGCTGACCGGCTGGGAGCGTCTGGATCCGATCATCGCCTTCGCCGTGGGCGTGAACATCATCGTCACCGGCATCGGCCTGATCAACGAATCGGTCTCCGGGCTGCTGGACAAGGCCCTGCCCGAGGAGGACCACGAGGTCATCACCGACGTCCTGCGTCGGCGCACCCACGGGAACGTCACCTTCCACGGGCTCCAGACCCGCGAGGCCGGCCAGCAGAAGTACATGAACGTCCACGTGCTGGTGCCCGACGAGTGGACCGTCAAAGTGGGGCACGACTACATCGAGGGCCTCGAGGACGAGCTGCGCGAGAGCTTGCCCGACCTCACGGTGCTCACCCACCTCGAGCCGATCTCCGATCCGGCCTCCTACGAGGACATCCCCACGGCCCACGTCCAGATCCACGACGACGAGCACGATCCGACCCGCCCGCCGCAGCATGGCAGCAACGGCACCGGCCACGGGACTGCATAGGCGTCCATCCGTCCGGCACCAGGCGCAGCAGATGCCGCCGCAGGGTCCCCACCCCCGCTGCTGAGCCGGCATCTCCACCCCGTCAGCTGAGCCGGCGAAGCGACGACCAGGTAGAACACTCGCGCCTTGCCATGTAGCCTCCCGACACTGCCGGGCTTCCCGCCCGGCATCGGCATGTCCCGGGTCGTGCCATCGGCGTGGGGCATGCCGCCGATGCGAGCACGATCGAGGAAAGGAAACCATGTCCACGGCGACCATGACCGACGATCACTACCGCACCCGACTCACGGAGGTGATGGAGCCCTACGCCCGTGAGCACCCCACCGTCTGGGGAACCCCGGACGACGGCCCCTTCGACGCCGAGGAGCTGACGGCGCACGAGCAGCGGGGTTTCACCATCCTGCAGGACTTCATCGCCCCCGATGAGGTGATGACCTATCGGCAGGAGCTGAACCGGCTGACCGGCGATGAGTCGCTGCGCGAGGACGAGCGGGTGATCACCGAGCGCGCCTCCGGCGAGGTCCGCTCGATCTTCGCGGTCCAGCAGCTCAGCGACCTGATCGACCAGCTCGCCCGCGACCCGCGGGTGCTGGATCGCGCGCGTCAGCTGCTGGGTTCCGAGGTGTACCTGCACCAGACCCGGATCAACTACATGCCCGGGTTCAAGGGCAGCGGGTTCTACTGGCACTCGGATTTCGAGACCTGGCACGCCGAGGACGGCATGCCGCTGCCCCGCGCCGTCAGCTGCTCGATCGCGCTGACGCCGAACTTCCCCTACAACGGCGGGCTGATGGTGATGCCCGGCTCCCACCTCACCTTCGTGCCGAGCCTGGGTGAGACCCCGGAGGACAACCACAAGTCCTCGCTGAAGGAGCAGACGGTCGGCGTGCCCTCCCAGGAGGTCATCACCGACATGGCCCACCGGCACGGGATCGACCAGTTCACCGGCCCCGCCGGCTCCGCGCTGTGGTTCGACTCGAACATCATGCACGGCTCCGGCAACAACATCACCCCGTTCCCGCGCTCGAACATCTTCATGGTGTTCAACAGCGTCGAGAACGAGCTCCAGGAACCGTTCGCGGCCTCCGCGCCGCGCCCGGACCACATCGCCCACCGGGACGCTCAGCCGCTGCGCTGACCACACCGGCGAAGGGCAGGAGCGGGGCACCCAGTCATCGCCGGGCGCCCCGCTCCTGCCGTCCACGGGATGCGCTCGCCCTGCTCAGGCGATGGAGACCGTGCTCGCGGTGCGCACGAGGTAGGGCCCGGCTTCCCGGGCACCGACCTGGATCCGGGCGTGGGATGAGCACCGTTCGCGCCTCCGCGCACGGTGTCCCACCATGGGGAGCACACACCACCGTGGCAGGAAGAGCCCACCATGGGCGACGACCTTCCAGCCCTGACGAGGAGCTTCGAATGACCGGTCCCCCGGCATCCGGCACCGATCTCGACGATCTCGCCGCACGCCTGCGCACCGACCTGGGCGCGGACGCCGTGTTCGAGGACCCCGAGACCAAGTACGGCGGTGACTATGCGGTCCCCGGCGTGCCGGGCCTCGGCTTCATCCTGGCCCTCCCCCACGACGTCGAGGGCGTGCAGGCGACCTTGCGGCTGGCCCACGCCACCGGCACCGCCGTCGTGCCCCGCGGAGCGGGCTCGGGACTCTCCGGCGGAGCGAGCGCGGGTGAGGGCTGCATCGTCCTGGGCCTGGAACGACTGACCGCGATCCGCGAGATCGATCCGATCGACGAGGTCGCCGTGGTCGAGCCGGGCGTGATCACCGCGGACCTCTCGGCAGCGCTGGCGCCCCACGGCTTCTTCTACGCTCCCGATCCCGCCAGTGCCACGCTCTCCAGCATCGGCGGCAACATCGCCACCAATGCCGGCGGTCTGCACTGCGCCAAGTACGGCGTGACCCGGGAATCCGTGCTGGCACTGGACGTGGTGCTGGCCGACGGCACCTTCCTGCGCACCGGCCACCGCTCGATCAAGGGCGTGACGGGGTTGGACCTCACGCAGCTGCTGGTCGGCTCGGAAGGGACCTTGGCCGTGGTGGTCGCCGCGACCCTGCGCATCCATCCGGTGCCGGTCGCACGCCGGACCGTGCTCGCACGGTTCCCCTCCACCACGGCGGCCGCCGCCGCGGTCGGGGCGATCTCGCGGAGCCCGGTGCGACCGGCCGCGACCGAGCTGATGGACGCCGGGACGCTGCAGGACATCGACGAGCGCACCGGCGCCGGGATCAGCCAGGGCGCCACGGCCGTGCTGCTGATCGAGCTCGACGGCTACGGGATCGAGGACCAGACCCGGGATCTGACCGCGGCCCTGACCGCCGCGGGAGCCGAGATGACGGTTATCGAGGACGGGACCGAGGCGGAGCGGCTCTGGGAGCTGCGCCGCTCCGCCCGCGGCTCCGGGGCGGGCCGGTTCCGCCTCGGGGAGGACGTGGCGGTGCCGAAGTCCCGCCTCGCCGAGGCCTACGCCGAGCTCGAGGCGATCGGTCGCGCCCACGGGATCCGCGCCTCTGCCGTCGCCCACGCGGGCGACGGGAACCTGCATCCGGCGCTGTCGCTGCCGCGCGGGGAGCATGACGCGGCCGCGGAGCTGCCGGCCCCGATCCTCGCTGCGGCGGACGACATGGTGCGGGCCGCCCTCGCCCTGGGCGGGACGATCAGCGGCGAGCACGGCATCGGCACCGCCAAACAGGGCTGGCTCGACCTCGAGCTCTCCGACGTCTCCCGTGATCTCCAGCGCCGCCTCAAGGACGTCTTCGATCCCACCGGGATCCTCAATCCCGGCAAGGGGCTGTGACGAATCGACCGCGTTTCGACCACTCTGAAGAATTCGAGGGTTCACGATGAGGAAGCAGGCGATCTATTTCGGTGTCCTGGCGGCCGTGGGAGCGATCGCGATCCTGTGGCTGTTGCTGTGGCGTCCCACCGTGACGTACAGCCACCTGTATGACCGACAACCCTGCTTCGCCGTCCTAGAGCCGGTGGAGGATGCCTATCTCCTCCCCAGGGAGCCCCACAACGCCAGCGATCCGACGGAGTGGAGCGGGGGCGACCAGGAACGGCTGCATCGCGCCTGCGAACGGGTCCGGACCCGGAACACTGCGATCTCGGCGCTGTTGATCACGCCGACGCTGCTGCTCGGTCAGGCAGCGTGGAGAGGCCGATCGAGCCGAGAGCCGGAGTCCTCGTCGGATTCGGAGTGAATTATTCTCCGTCAATCCAGCAACAGCTCGGCGAGGCGCACGTCGGAGTCAGCGAGCGCTGCGCGGTCATAGGTCGAGGCGCTCGAGAGGATCTCCTGAGCCCCGGTGCGTTCGATGATCTGCTGGAGGCGGCGGCTCACGGTCTCCGCCGTGCCGGTGATGGTCGCGTCCAGGCCCTTCTCCACGCGCTGGCGCTCCTTGCTGCTCCAGGTGGTCCGACGGATCTGCGCGACCGGCTCGAGCGCCTCGAACATCCCCGTGGTGCGCGAGCGGGCCATGGCCCACACCTCGGGCAGGGCCAGCTCGCGGGCCTCAGCGTCGGTGTCGGCGATCAGGGCGTCGGCCGAGGCGATCACCATCGGCGAGCTGCCGTGATGGGACCGGAACGCGCGGCGGTAGGCGGCCAGGCGCTCGGGCAGCTCCGGTGCATCCAGGATGGGCCCGCCGATCACGACGGGCAGGCCGAGCTGCGCGGCGACATCCAGGCCCGCGCCGGTCGCCAGGACGAACAGGGGGATCTCCGCAGTGGGGCGAGGATGCGCGGTGACGTCGGCCTCCCCGGCGAGGTGGGCGCGCACCTCCGCGATCTCCGCGGCGAAGCTCTCCGTGTCGGACTCCAGGCGCCCCAGCGCGCGGCGCACCGGTTCGGTGAAGCCGAGCGAACGACCCAGGCCCAGGTCGACACGACCGGGATAGAGACCCTCGAGCATCTGGAACTGCTCGGCGACCACGAGCGGGCGGTGGTTGGGCAGCATGACACCGCCGGAGCCGAGACGGATCGTGGAGGTCTGCGCGCCGACAGCGCCCAGCAGCACTGCCGGGGAGCCGCTCGCGATGCCCGGCACCGCATGGTGCTCGGCGACCCAGAAGCGGTGGTAGCCGGCCGCCTCGACCTGCTGCGCCCGCTCCACCGTGTGGACGAGAGCGGTGCCCTCCTCCTCGTCGCTGCGCGTGCGGGAGCGGTCGAGCAGGGAGAGCCTCATGCCGTGATCAACGCGGGCCACGCCGCTGAGCTTCCCGATCCGGAGGTCTGAAAAATCTCAACTATCAGCGGGGTCCGGCCCGATGCACGTCGATACGCTCGAGGTATGACTGCGCCTCACGTTCCGCTCTCGATCCTCGACCTCGTCTCCATCTCGGAAGGCATGACGGTGCGGGAGGCGATCTCCGCGTCCATGGAGGGCGCCCGGACCGCCGACCGGCTCGGCTACGAGCGCTACTGGTTCGCCGAGCACCACAACACCGAGTCCCTCGCCTCCTCGGCGACATCGCTGCTGATCGATCGCGCCGCCTCGATGACGCAGCGGATCCGAGTGGGCTCCGGCGGGATCATGCTGCCCAACCACTCCCCGCTGGCGGTGATCGAGCAGTTCGGCACCCTCGCCCAGTTCCACGGCGACCGCATCGATCTCGGGCTCGGGCGGGCACCCGGCACCGACCAGCTCACCGCGCAGCTGCTGGCCCGCACGTCGGCCGAACCGCAGGCCTTCATCGCGGCGGTCGAGCAGATGCGCGACTGGTCACGGGAGGAGCCCTCGGCCGGGGGCCTGCCGATCAGTGCGTCGGTCGCCCAGGGCACCGAGGTGCCCATGTGGATCCTGGGCTCGACAGCCAACGGGGCGCGCCTGGCCGGGCAGCTGGGCATGCCCTTCTCGGTGGCCTCGCACTTCGCGCCGTTCCAGTACCTGCAGGCGCTGGAGACCTACCGCTCGGAGTTCGATCCGTCCGCGAAGTCCGCTCAGATCGAGCGCCCGCACACCATGGTCGGGGTCAACCTGGTCGTCGCCGAGACCGACGAGGAGGCGCAGCGGCACTTCTCCACGCTGCAGCAGATGTTCCTCGGCGTGGTCACCGGCCAGCGGCAGAAGATCCAGCCGCCGCGGCCGATCGAGGAGGTCGCCGCCGATCATCTCCTCCAGCAGGTCGACCAGACACTCTCGATCCGGGCCGTCGGCTCCCCCGCCACCGTCGTGCGCCAGCTGGAGGAGATCGTGGCGACGACCGGGGCCGACGAGCTGATCCTCACCGCCTACTACTACGACCCCGCCGACCGGCTCAAGGGACTCGAGCTGCTGGCCGAGGCCTGGGGGCTCGGCACGGGCGCGAACGGCTGACGCCGATGGTCGCGCTCCCGCACGCCGAGCAGGTGCCGACGGGGACGCCCGGCATGCCGTGGCCGACGGGGCCGCGGCGAGGCGGCCGTGTCCCTCGCGCCGTCGCTCTCGTCCTGGTCACGGTGAGTCTCGGCGGCTGCGGGCTGTTCGGTGAGGGCGGCCGGGGCGCCGCTCCCACTCCGGGCTGGGAGCACGACGAGAGCAGCGACCGGTACTACGTGCCGGGCGAAGTCAGCCACTCCACCGACCTGGTCGACGAGCACTTCCCCGGGCTCGCGGAGGTGACTGCCGTGAGCGTGGCCGAGGGCCGCTTCACCGATCCGGACGAGCGGGTACCGATCCCTGCACCGGACGACTACTGGTGGCAGGCCGTGATCGAGCTCCCGCCTGGCGAGGCGGCGCGCCTGGTGGCTGAGACCCGCGCCCAGCAGGCCTCCGACGGGGGTGACTACTCCACCCTCGCGCAGACGATGAGCGAGGGCGAGCTCCTGGCCGTCATGGTGCCGGCGCTGGAGCCAGAGATCTCGCCGTGCCCCGGGGACTGGATCTCGGTGCATCCTGCGGTGATCGAGAGCAGCAACACCACCGTCGCGGGCGACCTGCTGGAGGCCGCCGTAGTGTGCGAGGGCGGGGAGCAGCTGCTCACGTCGGCCAGGGACATGTGAGAGCCGGGCTGTCCCGGACCGGCCAGGGGTCAGTCCAGGTCGACGCTCCATTCAGGCCGGGGTGGGGCCTGGTCGGAGTCAGGCCTGGTCGGAGTCAGGCCTGGTCGGGACGGACCACGGCGGTGACGGCGGCGTGGTCGCTCGCGGCCACGCCCTGGATGTCGTGGACGTGGGCGGCGTAGGCCTCGATCATCAGCCCGCGGGTCATGATCCAGTCGATGCGCGCGGCCCCCGCCTCGGGTCGCCGGTAGTCCGGGAACGTGCCGATGTCCTCGCCCTCGAGAGCGCCCGTCTCGTCGTGGGCGTCCTCGAAGCCGGCATCGCGCAGCACGCGCCAGGGGGTGCTCTCCCCGGCGGCGGCGTTGAAATCGCCCATCAGCACGGCGGGGATCCCGTCGGCCACCTCGCGCAGCCGCTGGGCGATCACCCCGGCGCCCTTCTCACGGGCCACGTGCCCGGCGTGGTCGAGGTGCGTCACCGCCAGCACCAGGTCACCACCGCCGGCGCGGTCGCGCACGCGCGCCCACACGGCGATCCGCGGGCAGTGCGCATCCCAGCCCACCGAGCCGATCAGCTCCGGCTCCTCGGAGACCCAGAACTGGTCCCAGTCCAACAGCTCGAACCGCTCACGACGGACGAACAGCAGGTTGTGCTCGCCGCGGCCACCGCCCTCACGGCCGTACCCCAGCCGCAGATGGCTCGCCGCGAGGGCCTCGTCGAGAACCGGGATCTGCGAGGCCAGCACCTCCTGGGTGCCGACCACGTCGGCGTCGGCCGAGCGCAGCAGATCGACCAGCACCGGGGCGCGGTCATCCCAGTGATCCGCCTGGCCGGCCACGGTGCCGGGGCGGTGCAGGCGGATGTTCTGGGTCAGGACGCTCAGGGCGGGCGGCTGCGCGGACGGGAGGATCATGCTCCCCATCATGTCTCACGCCACACGCTCGTGACGAGGGGCCGTCCGTGGGACGCCCCGCACGCCGAAGCGGCGAACCCGCATAATTCGCCTATGAACGCTCTGGTGCTGCAATCGGATTTCGGACTCGACGACGGCGCGGTCAGCGCCATGTACGGCGTCGCCGTCGGCGTCGATCCCACGCTGCGGATCCACGACGTCACCCACAACATCCCGCCGTACGACATCTGGGAGGGCTCCTACCGTCTCGCCCAGGTGCTCACCTACTGGCCTGCGGGCACGGTGTTCGTCTCGGTGGTGGACCCGGGTGTCGGTTCGGACCGGCTGTCCGTGGTCGCGCGGACTGCGACGGGCCACTACGTGGTCACGCCCGACAACGGCACGCTCACCCATCTCGACCAGCTCTTCGGGATCACCGAGCTGAGGGAGATCGACGAGACCAGGAACCGGCGGCCGGGCTCCGAGGAGTCCTACACCTTCCACGGCCGCGACATCTATGCGTTCACGGGGGCACGGCTGGCCTCCGGCACCACCACCTACGAGGAGGTGGGCCCGAGCCTGGATCTCTCGACCCTGGTGCGGCTGCCGGTGATCGAGCCGGAGCTCACCGAGGGGGCCGTCGTCGGCACCATCGACACCCTGGACGTGCGCTACGGCTCGCTGTGGACCTCGATCCCGCGGCCGCTGTTCCGCGAGCTCGGTGTCGAGCCCGGCGATCGGGTCACCGTCCGCGTCCACCATCACGACACCGTCGTCCACGCCGCCCAGGTCACCTACGCCCGATCCTTCGCGGCGGTCGAGGTGGGAGAGTCGCTGCTGTACGTGAACTCCCTGGACCGGATGGCGATCGCCATCAATCGCGGCCACTACGCGCGCGCCTTCGCGCTCGGCACCGGCGCCTCCTGGCGCGTGACCCTGGTGCCGGTGCGCTGACATGACGATGCTCCTCCGACGTGCCTCCCCGGCACCCCGACTCGCCTCATCCTCCTGCCCGCCGCTCCCGAAGGAACCCTCATGAACCGTACGTACTCGCCAGTGACCCAGGTGGTCGCGATCGGCATCGGTGCCGCCCTGTTCTTCGTGCTCGGTCGCTTCGTCGCGATCCCCTCGTTCGTCCCGAACACCTCCATCAGCATCCAGTACGCGATCCTCGCCGTCTTCGCCGTGCTCTACGGGCCGCTGGTGGGGGCGCTCGCCGGATTCCTCGGTCACCTCCTGATCGATGCCACCGGGTTCGGGATCTGGATCAGCTGGGAGCTGGCCTCGGGCGTGTTCGGCCTGGTGGTCGGCCTGCTCGTGCTGCGCCATGCGATCGGGGACGGCGAATTCGGCAGGAGCACCGCGATCCGCGTGAACCTCGCGATCATCCTCGCCAACGCCCTCTCCTGGCTCCTCATCGCACCGCTGGGCGACGTGCTGATCTACGCCGAGCCGGCCGGCAAGGTGTGGGCGCAGGGCACCCTGGCCTTCGTCTCGAACTCACTGACCGCCTGCATCATCGGCACGATCATCCTCTCGATCTACGCCCGCACCCGCACCAGGACCGGGTCGCTGAGCCACGACCAGTGACGGCGCCGTCCCCATCCAGCGCCGGCGACGTGCTCATCGAGCTGCGCGGGTACTCCTTCCAGTACCGCGCGCAGTCCGAGCCGACGCTGCACGACATCGACCTGCGGATCCGGCGCGGGGAGAAGATCGCCGTGGTCGGTGCCTCCGGTTCGGGGAAGTCCACGCTGATCAGCGCGATCAATGGCCTGATCCCGCACCGCCACCGCGGCGAGGCCGGTGGGAGCATCCGGGTGCTCGGCAAGGATCCGGCCGCGGTGCCGCTGGTGGAGACCGCGGCCGGGGTCGGCACCGTGCTCCAGGACAGCAACAGCCAGTTCGTCGGCCTCACCGTCGGCGAGGACATCGCCTTCAGCCTCGAGAACCAGCAGGTGCCCCACGCCGAGATGCCTGCCCGCGTGGCCCGCGCCGCGGCCCTGGCCGGCATCGGTGATCGCCTGGAGGATGCCCCGCAGAACCTCTCCGGCGGCCAGAAGCAGAGGGTCGCGATCGCGGGCGTGCTGGTCGACGACGTCGAGGTGCTGCTGTTCGACGAGCCCCTGGCGAACCTGGACCCCGCCACCGGCCGCTCCGCGGTGGAGCTGATCGATACGCTCCACCGCGATCACGGCCGCACGATCGTCCTGGTCGAGCATCGTCTCGAGGATGTCCTGCACCGGGAGGTCGACCGGATCGTGCTGATGGCCGGCGGTCGGATCGTGCTCGATGCCTCGCCCGACGAGGTCGTCGCCTCCGGGCTGCTCGAGGAGCACGGCATCCGGCCGCCGCTGCACGTGGCCGCGCTGCGCTACGCCGGGACGCCGGTCACGGCTCAGCAGCGACCCGCTCGAGTGGAGACGATCGCGCTCAGCGAGGAGCAGATCGGCGCGGTGCGCAACTGGGTCGGCCGCAGCGGCGACGACAGCGCGATGGGATCAGGTCCCGGCCCGTCGGGCACGATCCCCACTGGGAGCCGAGGGACGAGCACGGAGACGGATCTCCCCCGCTCCGGTACGACGGCCCTGGCCCTCGAGGATGTGCGCTGCGAGATACCCCTTGGCCCCGAGAGCACCACCGCCGTGCTCGAGGGCGTGACCGCCCGGGTGCGCCGCGGGGAGATGCTGGGCGTGCTGGGCTCGAACGGAGCCGGCAAGTCCACCCTGGCACGCGTCATCTGCGGATTCGAGCGCGCCACCGGCGGCACCGTGCGCATCGGGGCGCTCGACGCCACGGGCTGGACCCTCGCCCAGCGCGGGGAGCACGTCGGCTTCGTGCTGCAGGAACCGGGCCAGATGATCTCCAAGCCGCTGGTGGCCGAGGAGATCGCCCTGGGCATGCGCGCCCGCGGCATGGCGGAGGACGAGATCACCCGCCGCACCGCCGCCGTGCTCGAGGTGTGCGGGCTGCGCCCGTTCCGCTCCTGGCCCGTCTCCGCCCTCAGCCATGGTCAGAAGAAGCGCGTCACCATCGCCTCCGTGCTGGCGCTCGAGCCCGAGGTGCTGATCCTCGACGAGCCCACCGCCGGGCAGGACTTCGCCCACTACACCGAGTTCATGGAGTTCCTGCGGCAGGTGAATACGACCGGCACCACCGTCGTGCTGATCACCCACGACATGCACCTGGCGTTGGAGTACACCGACCGCGTGCTGGTGATGTCCGACGGCGTCCTGCTCGCCGATGACGATCCGGCCGCCGTGCTGACCGACCCCGAGCTGACCCGGCGGGCCGACCTCGTGACCACGGGCCTGCACGCGCTGGCGCAGCAGAGCGGTCTCGCCGACGCGCACGCCCTGGTGCGCCGTTTCGTCGAGGTCGATCGCGCCACCCGGAGCGCAGCATGACCCCGGGGGCCCTCACGGACGGAGCCGCGATTTGAGCGCCCCGCTGCTGGGCTACGTCGACCGCCCCGGACCGCTGCACAGGCTCTCGGGGGTCTCCAAGCTCGTCCTCGTCCTCGGCGTCGTGATCGGTGCGATGCTGGGATTCGATGTGCGCTACCTGGCCGTCGTGGCTCTGGCCTCCGTCGTGCTCTGGGCCGTCTCCCGGGTCCGGCTGCGGGACTTCGCGGTGGTGCTGTGGCTGATCCTCGTCTTCATGACCCTGAACAACATCGGGATCTTCCTGTTCGCCCCCGGCTACGGCACGGATCTCTTCGGCACCCGCCATGTCCTGCTGGAGGGGCCCTGGCGCTGGGATCTGACGACCG
Organism: Brachybacterium sp. GCM10030267; assembly: GCF_042666875.1. Lineage (NCBI taxonomy): Bacteria > Bacillati > Actinomycetota > Actinomycetes > Micrococcales > Dermabacteraceae > Brachybacterium > Brachybacterium sp. GCM10030267. The sequence continues at coordinate 133,419 of NZ_JBHTCX010000010.1, forward strand.
AGCAGCTGTTCTACCAGCTCGCCGTCACCCTGAAGTACGTCGCGGTGCTGCCCGCTGTGCTGCTGTTCGTGGCCACCACGAGGCCACCGGAGTTCGCCTCCTCGCTCGCGCGCATCGGGGTGCCCGCGCGGATCGCCTACGCCGTCTCCCTCGCGCTGCGGTACATCCCCGACGTCCAGCGCGAGTTCCGCACCATCTCCCAGGCGCAGCAGGCGCGAGGCATCGACACCTCCCGCAATGCTCCTCTGAGTGCGCGGGTGCGCAATCTCAGCGCCGTGCTGATGCCCCTGCTGCTGGGCACCTTCGACCGGATCGAGTCGGTCTCTGCCGCCATGGAGCTGCGCGGGTTCGGGCGGGAGCGCGGGCGCACCTGGTCGGTGCGCACCCCGCTGCGCGGCCGCGACGTGGCGGTGATGCTCACCGCGCTGGCACTGGTGGTGGTCCCGGTCGTGCTGCTGGTGATCAACGGCGGGCGGTTCTGGAACCCGTTCACCTGAGCCGAACCGGCGACGCCGCGGTACCGGGACCCTCAAGCCCCGCTACCGCGGCGGGCACCCTCACTCGCTGGACATCCCCAGCAGGTCGGGCAGGAACAGGGAGATCTGCGGGACGAACACGACCAGCAGCAGCCCGGCCACCAGCGGCACGTAGAACGGCAGCAGGCGGCGGATGACCGGCTCGACCTTGACCCGCCCGATCCGGGCGCCGACGAACAGGATCACGCCGACCGGCGGGCTGATCGTCCCCAGGCACAGGTTGAAGGTGATCATCATGCCGAAGTGGATCGGGTCGATCCCGAGCCCCTGAGCCACGGGCAGGAAGATCGGTGTGAAGATCAGGATCGCCGGGGTGGGATCCATGAACATCCCCACCAGCAGCAGCGCCAGCATCATCAGCAGCAGGATCACCGTCGGTGAGGTCGAGACGCCCAGCAGCGCCTCGGCGATGGACTGCGGGATCGTCGCGTAGGCGAGGACCCAGCTGAGCACCGAGGAGACCGCGATCAGGAACAGCACCACGGCGGTCGTCCGGGTGGCCGCGAGGAACACCTCCGGCAGCTTCCTCACGGTGAGCTGACGGTAGATGAACCCGAGGATCAGCGAGTACACCACGGCGATCACCGCGGACTCGGTCGCGGTGAAGACACCGGCGAGAAGACCGCCGATGACGATCACGATCATGAACACGGCGGGGATGGCGCGCAGCAGGGTCAGCACGCCGAGCCGCAGGCCCACGCCGCCCGTCGCACCGCCGCCGTCGTGGCCCACCAGGGACCGCCGCCGCAGCGCCACCAGCAGCACCGTGGCCACGCACGCCAGGACCCACACCAGGCCCGGACCGTAGCCGGCGGCGAACAGGGTGGCCACCGATGTCGAGGAGACCAGCGAGTACACGATCAGCGTGTTCGAGGGCGGGATGAGCATCCCCGAGGGCGCGGAGGCCACGTTGACCGCGGCGGCGAAGGCCGGGTCGTACCCGTCCTTGCGCTGGCGTGGACCGAGGATCCCTCCCACTGCGGCCGCCGACGCGACGCCGGCGCCGGAGACCGAGCCGAACAGCGCATTGGCGACCGCGTTGGTCTGCGCCAAGGAGCCCGGCATGCGCCCCACCAGGACCTTGGCGGCGTCGATCAGGCGGGCGGCGACGCCGCCGGTGTTCATCAGCTGACCGGCGAGCACGAAGAACGGGATCGCGAGCAGGGTGAAGGAGTTCGCGCCGGTGAACATCCGCTGGGCGGAGACGAACACGGCCGGCTCGGGGCCGACGACGGCCAGCAGCGCGATGACGGAGGGCAGGCCGATCGCGATCGCGATCGGCGCGCCGACCGCGATCAGGATGACGACGCCGATGATGAGGATGATGCTGGCCAGGAGTGCCGGATCCATGGTCACCGCCCCTTCGTGTCGTCGTCGGTGTCGGCCGCTCGGGCGGCGCCCGTCGGGAGCGCCGCGTCCTCCGGCCCCGCAGGCGGCTCGTCGCCGGCCTCCGCGGTGGGCTCGAGCCGCTCCCCGCGGACCACACGGACGAGATCCTCGGTCGCCAGGGCCGCGATCATGAGGCCTGCGATGGGCAGCGCCAGGTACATCTGGCCGACGGAGAAGGGGAAGCCGGGGATGGTCTGCTCCCAGGAGATCGCCGTGCCGCGCAGCCCGCCCCAGACCATCGCCAGCAGGCTGAACAGCAGGGTGGCCAGCTGGACCAGGATGCGGAAGAGGTGCTGGAGGCGCTGCGGTGCTCGTTCGGCGATGATGTCGACCGCGACGTGGCCGCGTTCGCCGAAGACCAGCGCCATGGCGAACAGGCCCAGCCAGACGAACATGTACTGCGCGGTGGTCGTCGTCCAGGCGCTGGGGCTCTGGAGGACCTGGCGGGTGAAGACCTGCCAGACCACCACGAGTACGAGCACCGCGAACAGCGCGATGCACAGGACCTTGAGGGCGGCGAGGAGTCCGGATCGTGCTCGTGCCATCACGGCGCCTCCTCGGATGCGGCGCGGATCGCCTCGTACATCGCGATGTCCGCCTCGTCCTGGAGGATCGCGTAGCCGGTCTCCTCGATGATCGGCGCGAACGCTGCGGGATCTGGCTCGTGGATCTCCACCCCGCGCTCGCGCATCTGCTCGGTGGCCTTCTCCGTCTCCTGCCGCCAGATCTCCACGAACGCGTTCTGGGTCTCGGTGAACGTCTCTCGCAGCGCGCGCGAGTCCTCGGGGCCCATCTCCTCGAGCAGGTCGGTATTGGCCAGGAAGAAGTCGAAGCCGATGAGGTGATTGGTCAGCGTGTAGTGTGTGGCGACCTCGTAGTGGCGCTGGGTGACGTAGCTGATCTCGTTGTTCTCGGCGCCGTCGAGCACACCGGCCTGCAGGCCGGTGTAGACCTCGCTGTAGGCCATCGGGGTGGGGACCCCGCCCATGGCGTTGATCAGGTCGAGGAAGATCTTCGACTCCTGCACCCGGATCTTCAGCCCCGAGAGGTCGTCGGGGGATTCGATCGGGCCCGGGGCGGTGTAGAGGTGGCGGCTGCCCTGGGTGAAGCCTCCGAGCACCGTCAGCCGCATGTCGGGTTCGAGGGAGGTGAACAGCTCCCCCACGATCGAGTCGTCGAGCATCACCCGGTTCTGGTGGTCCATGTCGTCGAAGACGCCGGGGACGTTCATCGGCAGGAACCGGGGCGAGGAGTTCTCGATCTGGGTCCCGGAGATGACCGCCATGTCGATCGCGCCATCCGAGACGAGCTGGACGGTCTCCTGCTGATCGCCGAGCGAGTTGTTCGCATAGACGCGCACGCCCCACCGGTTGTCCGTCGCGCCGGCCAGGCGCTCCCCGAAGTCGAGCAGGGCCCCGTAGCTGGGATGGTCCTCGGCCTGGCCGAGCGAGACGGACAGGATCCGGTCGACGTCGGTGACTGCTCCGGCGCGGGAGACGCAGCCTCCCAGGAGCGCTGTTCCGGCACCGGCCACGGGCAGCGCCGTCAGGAATCCACGACGCCCGAAGCCTTTCCCGGGTGGCCGCTCTCCCGCGGTGGCGCGGGGGACGTCTCGTCGACGAGACATCGTTGTTCGCACTGCATTCCTCCTCGAATGGACATGCCGCGGCGCTCGGGGCGCGATGTGCGCACCCCGAGGGCCGTGAAGCCGGATCAGCGTGCCAGGCGCGCAGAATCCGGCATCAACCCTTGCCACGCGTTGCCGGGGCCGGGGCCGGCAGGGACGCGGACATGCCCGGGACCGGAGCATGCGAAGGGCCCCGACCCTCCCTCAGGAGGATCGGGGCCCTGCACTCGCACGGGACGAGCGACACGGGATGAGCCGTGCGGCAAATGATCAGGAGATCACATCATGCCGCCCATGCCTCCCATACCGCCCATGCCACCCATGTCGTCGCCGCCACCGCCGGCCGGCGCCTTGGGCTCCGGCTTGTCGGCCACGACGGCCTCGGTGGTCAGGAACAGGCCCGCGATGGACGCGGCGTTCTGCAGCGCGGAGCGGGTGACCTTGACCGGGTCGATGATGCCGGCCGCGACCAGGTCCTCGTACTCGCCGGTGGCGGCGTTGAGGCCGTGGCCGACGGGCAGGTTCTTGACCTTCTCGGCCACGACGCCGCCCTCGAGACCGCCGTTGACGGCGATCTGCTTGAGCGGGGCCTCGACGGCGACCTTGACGATGTTCGCGCCGGTCGCCTCCTCGCCGGTGAGCTCCAGCTTGTCGAAGGTGTCCTTACCGGCCTGCAGCAGCGCCACGCCACCACCGGCGACGATGCCCTCGTCGACAGCGGCCTTCGCGTTGCGCACAGCATCCTCGATGCGGTGCTTGCGCTCCTTGAGCTCGACCTCGGTGGCCGCGCCGGCCCGGATGACGGCCACGCCGCCGGCCAGCTTCGCCAGGCGCTCCTGGAGCTTCTCGCGGTCGTAGTCCGAATCCGAGTTCTCGATCTCGGTGCGGATCTGAGAGACGCGGCCGGCGATGCGCTCGGCGTCGCCGGAGCCCTCGACGATCGTGGTCTCGTCCTTGGTCACGACGATCTTGCGAGCCTGGCCCAGCAGGTCCAGCTCGGCGGTCTCCAGCTTGAGGCCGACCTCCTCGGAGATGACCGTGCCGCCGGTGAGGATCGCCATGTCCTCGAGCATCGCCTTGCGGCGGTCGCCGAAGCCGGGAGCCTTGACGGCCACGGACTTGAAGGAGCCGCGCAGCTTGTTGACCACGAGCACCGCGAGGGCCTCGCCCTCGACATCCTCGGAGATGATCGCCAGCGGCTTGTTGGACTGGATGACCTTCTCCAGCAGCGGCAGCAGGTCCTTGACCGAGGAGACCTTCGAGCTGAGCAGCAGGATGTAGGGATCCTCCAGGACCGTCTCCTGGCGATCGGAGTCGGTGACGAAGTAGGGCGAGATGAAGCCCTTGTCGAACCGCATGCCCTCGGTGAGCTCCAGCTCGAGGCCCATGGTGTTGGACTCCTCGACCGTGATCACGCCTTCCTTGCCGACCTTGTCGAGGGCTTCGGCGATGAGCTCGCCGATGGCCGGGTCGGCCGCCGAGATGGCGGCGGTGTTGGCGATCTGCTCCTTGGTCTCGACCTCGTGGGCCTGGGACAGGAGGGTCTCGGAGACCGCGGCGACGGCCTTCTCGATGCCGCGCTTGAGCGCCATCGGGCTGGCGCCGGCGGCGACGTTGCGCAGGCCCTCCTTGACCAGGGCCTGGGCGAGGACGGTGGCGGTGGTGGTGCCGTCACCGGCGATGTCGTCGGTCTTCTTGGCGACTTCCTTGACGAGCTCGGCGCCGATCTTCTCGTAGGGATCGTCGAGTTCGATCTCCTTGGCGATCGACACGCCGTCGTTGGTGATGGTGGGGGCGCCCCAGGACTTCTCGAGCACGACGTTGCGGCCCTTGGGGCCGAGGGTGACTCGGACGGCGTCGGCGAGCTGGTTCATACCCCGCTCGAGGCCGCGCCGGGCCTCCTCGTCGTAAGAGATGAGCTTGGCCATTGTGGAATCTCTCCCGTGTGGTGTGGTGTCCACCCGACCCTCGTGCCCGCGACGGACGGCACCCCACGCCGTGTTCATGTCCCACGGCGCCGGATCCCTCACGGGGCCGGAATGTTGGTGGCCGGCGAAGCAGCGGACTGCTCCCCGGACAGGCTCACGACTCTCGAGGGCGGCCTCGCCGATCGGCGCTGTCACTCTCGATCATCGAGTGCCAGATCATCATAAGCACTCCGACCCGGAGAGTGCTAACCCTGGGCGGCTTCTTCTGGCAGCGGAACCTCCGGGGAGTCCATTCGCCCGACGATGCAGAATGCGCGCCGCCCTCCCGGATCGGGGGTCGACGCGCGCCCTGCATGCGTGAGAGGCCTTCGGCCTGCGGGATTCAGCCCTCGCCGCCGTCCTCGCCGCCGCCGTCCTCGCCCTCGGCGTCCGCGCCGGGTTCGTCGACAGCCACGAAGGTGATGCGTGCGTCGTACTCATCGCTCTGACGGGCCTCCCCGGCACCGACCTGCTGGGCGAGTGCCTGCGCGCTCTCGGCGTCGGCCTCGTCGCGGTAGAACACGACGGGCTCCTCCTGCGTGTTGTCCGCGGTGGCGACGCCGACTTCCGTCCATCCCTCGCCCTCGAGGGTCTCCTCCCAGGTTCCGGCCAGCCCGTTGATGCCGCCGGCATTGACGACCAGCACGGGAGTGGACAGATCCGGCTCCGGGGCCGGCTCCTCCTCGGTGGTCGCCTCCTCGCCGTCGGCGGGGGCCTCCTCGCTGGACTCGCTCGCGGCGGGTGTGGTGGGGTCCTCGGCCCGCTCGTCCCCGTTGCCGCCCATGCCGCCGATGAGGAAGAGCAGCACGACCAGCATCACCACGGCAGCGCCGATGATGATGATGTAGAGCAGGTTCTGGCGCCAGAACGGCTCCTCGGCGCGGTGGGCGCCGTGGAAGGAGGCGCTGTCCGCCTCCTCGTCGAAACGGTCCGGCGGGTAGGGATACTGGGAATCAGCCACGGCCCCATTAAACCTGCTCCGGGCGGCAGGTTGTCGGAGCACACGCCCCGCACGTCGGGTCGGCACGGACCCGCCTCGGCCCGGGTCGGTCCTCGCTCAGGCCACGCGATCGGCGCCGCGCGCAGGGGCGGCGCCGTGCTCGGAGGTGCGCTGCGAGCGCAGCCGGTTCACCAGCGCCGGGGCCGCCCTCAGCGCCGCCGGCTCGTCGAGCAGCGTGTTCAGCCTCACGTAGTAGCCGACCTTGGAGATCCCGATCTCCTCGCGGATCGCGCGCTCCTTGGAGCCGACGTAACGGAAGGTCCGCGATTCCAGGGCGAGGATGCGCTGATCCAGGTCCGACAGCTCCGAGGAGGCGGTCGGCGGGGCGTCCTGCGAGCCCTGACGGGCCGCGTCGGGCTCCGCAGAGGCGTCGTGGTCGGAAGGCATGGACCGACAGTACGGCTCCCGAGGCGCCGGTCATCGGCGGCGCGCCGCACCCCTGGCGAGGATGGAAGACTGGTCACATGCCGCAGCCGCTCACCGAGATCATCAGTGCCGATTGGGCCCGCGAACTGTCCCCGGTGGAGGACCGGATCCATGCCCTGGGCGAGTTCCTGCGCGCCGAGGTGGACGCCGGCCGGGGATACCTTCCCTCCGGCGACCGGGTGCTGCGCGCCTTCACCCGCCCGATGGCCGACGTGCGGGTGCTGATCGTCGGCCAGGATCCCTATCCGACGCCGGGACATCCGATCGGCCTGTCCTTCGCCGTCGAGCGCGATGTGCGTCCGCTGCCCCGGTCGCTCGCCAACATCTACGCCGAGCTCGAGGACGACCTGGGGATTCCCCGCGCCGTGCACGGGGACCTGACCGCCTGGCAGGACCAGGGGGTGCTCCTGCTGAACCGGGTGCTGACAGTGGCACCCGGCAGCCCCGCCTCCCACCGTCGGCGCGGGTGGGAGGAGGTCACCGAGCTCGCGATCCGCGCCCTGGTGGCACGCGGCGGTCCGCTGGTGGCGATCCTCTGGGGCCGCGACGCCCAGTCGCTGATCCCGATGCTCGGGGGCGTGCCGCACATCGCCAGCGCCCATCCCAGCCCGCTGTCGGCCTCCCGCGGCTTCTTCGGGTCCCGGCCGTTCTCGCGGGCGAACGCGCTGCTGGAGCAGCAGGGCGCCGCACCGATCGACTGGCGCGTGGAGCAGCCGGACTGACCCCGGGTCTGTCGCATCCCGGGGTCGGCGCAGTGCGTCCCGAGACGTGGGCCGGGCCGGGGCGGCCTGCGGACGGTGTCCCTACGCCCAGGCCCAGCTCTCCAGGATCTGCCGGAGCTCCGGGGAGATCTCCGTGCTGCCGTAGGTCTCCACGACGATCTGCATCACCTGGTCGCCGACATCGGCGCAGTAGGTCTCCGAGACCACGTCCTGGTCCTCATGCGTCCCGGTGGCGCGATAGGCTACGAGCTCCTGACCATCGAGCTCGACGGGATCGATCTCAGTGGCGTCGCCGGTCTCGTCCCAGCTGAAACCGAGGAACGCGGACTGCTGCTGGCACTCCGCCTGGGCGTGGAGGTCGCTCGAGAAGAGGTAGACGTCCAGAGAGTTGCCGGCGTAGGCCTCGTAGTCCTCCTCGTCGATCTCCTCGTCGCGCAGCTGGATGAGCAGCCCGGTCTCCGCCTCCTCCGAGGTGACCTCGCCCGCGACCCACCCCGCCGGGTACTCGAGGCTGAAGGTCTCCTCCTCGAGGCGCTGGGCCTGGGCGGCAGTGGTCTCCGTGCCCGATCCGTGGTCGCGTCTCTGCGTGGCGAGATAGATGACTCCGCCGGTCACGGCGAGCAGCAGCAGCACGATCACCAGCCCGGCGCAGCCGAGCATGACCCACATCCCCGTCCGCCGGCCCTGCTGCGGCCCCGCGGCCTCCGGCGGCGGCATCTGCCCGCCCGTCGGCACTCCCCCGTGCCCTGTGTGGGGTGGCTGCCCCATGGTCCCTCCTGCCCCCGAGATCGACACCCGCCGACGGCACCGCCCGCGGGTTCGGGACCATGGTACGGAGCGCACTAGTGTGGTGGCACGTCGAGCGACAGCCCGCCCTACCGCCGCGGAGGAACGATGCCCCTCAATGCCGCCCAGTTCTCCCCTCAGGGACCCGGGGTCGACTACGACCCCCACTGGTACCGCAAGGCCGTGTTCTACGAGGTGCTCGTACGCGGCTTCGCCGACGGCAACGGGGACGGCAGCGGTGACTTCACCGGCCTCATCGAGAGGCTCGACTATCTGCAGTGGCTGGGCATCGACTGCCTGTGGCTGCCGCCCTTCTTCGCCTCTCCGCTGCGCGACGGCGGCTACGACATCTCCGACTACGAGGCCGTCCTGCCCGAGTTCGGCTCGATCACCGACTTCGAACGCCTGGTCTCCGAGGCCCACCAGCGCGGGATCCGCGTGATCATCGATCTGCCCATGAACCACACCTCGGACAAGCATCCATGGTTCCTCGAGTCCCGCTCGGATCCCGAGGGGCCCTACGGTGACTTCTACGTGTGGTCCGACACGGACGAGAAGTACTCCGAGGCCCGCATCATCTTCGTGGACACCGAGGAGTCCAACTGGGCGTTCGACCCGGTGCGCCGCCAGTTCTACTGGCACCGCTTCTTCTCCCACCAGCCCGACCTGAACTTCGAGAACCCCAAGGTCCGCGAGGCCATGTTCGACGTGGTGAAGTTCTGGCTGGACAAGGGCGTGGACGGATTCCGGGCCGACGCCGTGCCCTATCTCTACGAGGAGGAGGGCACCGACGGCGAGAACCTCCCCGCCACCCATGAGTTCCTCGCCGAGCTGCGGGCCTTCGTCGATGCCCGCTGGCCCGGCAAGGTGATCATCGCCGAGGCGAACCAGTGGCCGCGCGACGTGGTCGCCTACTTCGGGACCGAGGAGCGGCCCGAGTGCCACATGTGCTTCCACTTCCCCGTGATGCCACGACTGTTCTACGCCCTGCGCGAGGGCAACGCCCGTCAGATCGTGGAGATCATGGCCGACACACCGGACATCCCCTCGGGTGCCCAGTGGGGCACGTTCCTGCGCAACCACGACGAGCTGACGCTGGAGATGGTCTCCGGTGAGGAGCGCTCGGCGATGCTCGGCTGGTACGCCCCCGACTCACGGATGCGCGCGAACGTCGGCATCCGCCGGCGGCTGGCTCCGCTGCTGGACAACTCCCGCTCCGAGCTGGAGCTGATCCACGCGATGCTGCTGTCGCTCCCCGGTTCACCGTTCCTCTACTACGGCGATGAGATCGCCATGGGTGACAACATCTGGCTCGATGATCGCGACGCGGTGCGCACGCCGATGCAGTGGACCCCGGACCGCAACGCCGGGTTCAGCGAGATCACCGACCCCGGCAAGCTCTACCTCCCGGTGATCCAGTCGCTGGTGTACCACTACGCCACCACCAACGTGGAGGCGGAGATGGCCCACTCCGGGTCGATGCTGCACTTCGTGCGGTGGATGCTGGCGGTGCGACGTGAGCACGACGCGTTCGGCATGGGCAGCTATCGCAACATCCCCGCCGACTCGGACCGGGTGCTGGCCTTCACCCGCACCTACGACGGCGCCGAGTACGGCGAGGACGCCGAGGAGCACGCCGAGACGCTGCTGTGCGTGTTCAACCTGGCCCCGCACCCCGTGACCACCACGCTCGAGCTGGGCGGGCTGGGCCGACGCACGGTGCGCGACCTGTTCGGCGGCCACGAGTTCCCGCCGATCAGCGACGACGGGAAGCTCATGGTCATGCTCGGTTCCCAGGGCTACTACTGGCTGAAGGTGCGCCCCCTCCATCCCGACGGGGAGCCGATGACGGTCACCACGGCACTGCCCGTCGTGCCCGAGGAGGAGGACGCCTCCTCGAGCATCTGATGCTAGCGGGCACGCGCTCCGTACGCGCGCGCCACAGGCCACAGGTCACAGGCCACACGGCGCACGCCGCACGCCGCACGCCACACGCCCCGACCCCGTTCGCGCGCTGGCGTGCACGCCCGCAGCCCTCGTGTGAGGCGCGACCGCCGACGTGCCTCTGCCCACGTCGCGACCATCGAGAACGCTCCGTTCGAGCGTCCCGGAGCCGGCGGCGGTATCGTGCGCGGTCGGTAAGGGTCCGATCCGGGCCGCGGTACGAGTGAACGGGAGGCGACGGTGACGACACCACGATCGAGGGCCGAGGAGGCCCAGGATCCGACCACGTCGCCGGAGCGGCTGCTGGAGATCACGCAGCGCCACCCCCAGCTCCACGGCCTCGTCGTGCGCAACCCGTCGTGCCCCGAGGTGGCACGTCAGTGGATCCTCGCGACCAACCCCTGGGCGAAGGACTCGTTCGACGCCGAGTCCGACACCGCTCCGACCCGTACGGTGCCCGCCGACAGCACGGAGTCCGACGACGAGGCAGCGACCCGCGAGGCGGCGACGGGGGCGAGCACCGCAGCCCTGCCGCCGCTGGCCGATGCGACACCTACTGCAGCCACACCGGCGGCAGCCAGTCCCACCGAGGACGACCCCTACGCCACCTCGGTGTGGGGCGATTTCGCCGACGCGGGCGGGTCAGAGGGAGGGGCATCGTCGCCGGCACAGCCCGGCCCGGCGGCCGGCCGCACCGGCGAGAGCCCCACCGTGCGTCTCGCCGCCGGCAGCTCCGCAGTACCGCTGGGCCAGACCAGCCCGGTGACCCCCGCCCCCGTGCCGGCGCAGCAGGCCCAACCGGGGCCACAGCCCCCGCCGCCGCAGAGCCAGCCGCAACCCCAGAACCCGTGGGGGCCTGCCGCCGCAGCTGGTGTCACCGGCGGCGCGGCGAGCGGCCCGGGGCCGCTCGAGGTCGGCACCGGCGGCGGCACCGCCCCGCCCGACGAGGATCCCCCGGATCGACGCCGCGCCTGGTTCGCCTGCGGCGGCTGCCTGGTGCTGGCCCTCATCCTGCTCGTGGTGGCAGGCCTCGTCGGCCGGGCCTGGCTGACCGAGGACTCCGGGGACTACGACCGCAGCACGGCGAGCCCGACAACCTCCGAGGAGCCCTCGGAGACGGCGGAACCCACCGAGGAGGAGACGACGGAGGAGGAGCCAGTCTCCCCCGCTCCCGAGGATGCCCAGGAGCTGGAGACGATCAGCTCGCCCACCGGGAACATCTCGTGCCGGCTCGGCGAGGACAGCGTCGGCTGCTCCCTCGACGAGGAGCACTACTCCGACGCAGGACTCGAGGACTGCGGCGACGAATCCTTCGCCATAGCGGTGGCCGCTGGTTCCCCGGTCCGCAACTGCGGGCAGACCTACGGCGGCAGCTCGCCCCAGACCCTCGAATACGGTCAGAGCGCCGTGAACGGCGATGTCGCGTGCACCAGCAGATCCGACGGGATGACGTGCTGGAACACGAAGACCGGCAAGGGATTCATGGTCAGCCGCTCGACGTACGAGACGTTCTGAGCGGCCCGGGCAGGTCAGTGCATGCAGGTCGCAGCTGCTCAGTCCCCGGCCAGGGACGCCACCGTCAGCACGGTTCCGCCGACCGCCGCGAAGATGCCGATTGATCTCTATCGGGATCCAGAAGCCGGAATGCGGCCGTGCCTGCCGATCACCCGGCGCCCGTCCTCAGGGACCTGAGCGATCATCTGATCGGCCTGGTCACGGCTGCGCGGGCGCAGGTGACAGGCACCTCACGGCATTCCCCCGATACTGATCGCCCCGAAAGCCATCCCGGCGTGGGGCGCCGTGGCGAGGTTTCGAGCTGGAGACGAGATTCGAACTCGCAACCGCCTGTTTACAAGACAGGTGCGCTACCGTTGCGCCACTCCAGCGGGTGGGGCCGGCCGACGAATCGACCGGCCCCGAAAGTGTAGAGCAGGTGGCCCGAGCGCTACCACGCGGTGAGCGCTACCACGCGCATCTGCCGGCTCGGCTGAGCTGGCCGCTCAGCCCTGGCCGGCGTCGGAGGCGCCGCCGGCGTCGGAGGCGGAGCTGCCGCCCGCGGCCAGCACCGCCTCTCGCAGGGCGCCCGGCGTGGACCAGTCCTCGAACGCTGTGCCGTCGATCGCGACGTAGGGGGTGCCGCCCCCGGCCTCCGCCCCGTAGGGATCGGCGACCTGTCGCACCCACGGCTGATAGGTGGCATCGGTGATGCAGCTCTCCACCTCCGCCGAGGCACCGGCTTCCTGCGCGTAGCCCCAGATCTGCTCGTCCGTGAGGCCGGCCGAGCCCTCGGCCGGCTGGTTGGCGAACATCAGCTGCTGGAAGGGGATCACATTGTCCGGGTTGTCCTCGTAGACGCACACCAGGGCGCTGGCCGCGCGGGAGGAGAAGTCACCGGTGGTCGACTGGGTGTCGAGCAGGCGGCGCGGGACCAGATGAAGCGTGGCCTCCTCGTTCTCCACCATGGTGGCGACGTCTTCGCCGTTGGTCTCCTCGAACTGCCCGCAATAGGGGCACATGAAGTCGAGGTGCAGCTCGACGACCGGCTTCCCGGAGTCCTCCGGGGCGCCGAGCTCCAGGTACGGCTGGTCGGCACTCATGCCCTCGGGGACCGCGACGGGGCCGGCCGGCTGCTGCGACTGGTAGATCAGGTAGCCGAGCCCGCCGAGGATGGCCAGTGCCACCACAGTGATCGCGGCGATGACCACCGTCCGTACCGAGCGCTGGCGGCGCAGCTCGGCCTGACGCTGTGTGCGCAGAGCCTCTCGCTGGGCCTCGCGGCGCTCCTGCGCGGACTTCGACGAACCGGACGCGGCCATGATGCTCCTTGCCCCCGGACCGGGGCTGCGGTGGAAGACAGGTCGCAGGGAGTTTAACTGCCCGAGTCTGAGCATTGCTGATCACGCCGACGCGGCTGCTGCCGGCGAGCGCCTGCACGTCGGCGCCGCCGGTGCGCTCGGCGTCACCGGTGCGCTCGGCGTCACCGGTGCGCTCGGTCTCGTCTGCGCGACTCAGCCGCGCCAGAGGCCGATGTCGTCCAGCCGTGGCCCGGCCGGGAAGGGGAAGTAGTCCACCATTGCCTCTCGCGCGAGCAGGGTCGTGACCACTGCGGCCAGCAGGAGCAGAAGGAGGCCCACCACCACGGCGCTCCAGACGAGGTCGGGCGCGGCCGCGTCCAGCATCCGGTGCGCGCCGGTGCGGGTGGTGCGGCTGCCCAGCCCGACCCACGTGATCAGCAGCGTCACCGTGATCGCGATGGCGAACGCGACCCCGTCGGGCGGTGGCGTGCCCTGGGCGAGGGTCCATGCCGCATCCACTGCGACGCCCACCAGCACACCCAGGATCAGGGGAAACAGCGCCTGCAGCGCCATCTCCAGCAGGCCGAGAACGAACCCGAACGGTGCGGAGAGACCGGCGGCCCACCGGGGACCCGCGCCCGTGGAGCCACGCAGACGCTTCCGCTCGACGGACCGGTGGGATCTCTCCCACGTGCGGGCGAGCGCGCCGAGCAGCAGCATCAGGGCCAGCGACACGTACGGAGCGACCGCGGCCAGGGTGATGATCAGCAGGTGCCCGATCCACACCAGCAGCGGCCTGCGGGGCGGCGGCACGGGCATGGGCGGCGCGCCGGCGCCGTACGGCGACTGACCCGGATACTGCGACTGGCCCGGGTACTGCGGCTGGCCTGCGGGCTGCGGGTGATCAGCGGGCTGCGTCGGTGCCGCGACCTGCTGCCCGGCATATGACTGGGGTGGATACGGCTGCTGGGCGTATGCCTGCGGCGGGTACGGCCGCTCGGCGTATGCCTGCCGCGTCGGAGAGGGCGGAATCGACTGCTGCGGGGCACGCTGCACGGGGCGTCCGGCGGCTCCCGCCGGCCCGGCGTGGTCCTGCCCGGTGGCGCTCTGCTCCGGGGCGGGCACGGCCGGGAACTGGCGGGTGGGTGGCCCTGTCACCGGCAGCATCTCCGTGGCAGGTTCGGACGGCGACTCGACGCGGGGCAGCGCCTCCGTGGGTGCCTCGACGGGAGTGCTCACGCGCGGGAGGCTCTGCGTCGCCCGCTCACCGTCCGGCACCGCCGGCAGCACCTCCGTGGCCGGGTCACCCTGTGCGCCGCCGGCCGGCCGGGCCTGCCGGCCGGTTCGAGCAGGGCCGGTGCCCTCGCCCGCGGAGCTGCCGACCGGCGCGGTGGCGTCCGTCTGCCCGGCGGCCTCCTGCTCGGCATCGGTCTGCCAGGCCGCATCGGCGCCCACGACGGGCAGGACCGCCGTACGACCGTTCGCATCGAGGGCCTCCGTCGGCCCCGGGTCGTCGTAGTAGCTCAGATCCAGCTCGGCCAGCCGCGCCAGCAGGTCGTCGGGATCCGGCCGCTGCGCGGGATCGGACTGCAGGGCCGATCGCAGCAGCTCGCCGAGCTCGCTCGGCATGCCCTCGAGGTCGATCTCGCCGCGCTCGGCGCGCAGGAACACCAGGTCCGCCCGGCCGCTGCCGTAGGGCTCGCGGCCCGTCGCGGCGAAGGCCAGCAGCGCGGCCCACGCCCACCAGTCCCCCGCCTCCCCGGCGCGGTCGGTGCGGATCACCTCGGGATCCAGATAGGCGGCCGTGCCCATCACCAGACCGGTCGAGGTCAGGCGGGACTCCTCCGCGGCGATCGCGATCCCGAAGTCGATGATCACCGGGTCCAGCCGGTCCCCGTCGGGATCGAAGACCGCCAGGTCCTCCTCGGAGGCGCCGCGCAGCAGGACGTTGCTGGGCTTGAGGTCGCGGTGGATCACGCCGGCGCGATGGATGTCGCGCAGGGTCTCGCCCATGACCAGGCCGAGCTCCCGCACTGCCTCCGGGTGCAGGCCGCCATGGGCGCGCACGGCATCCTCGAGCGTCGGCCCCGGGACGAACTCGGTGACCACGAAGGCGTCGGAGGAGTCCAGCTCCGCATCGAGGATCCGCACGATGTTCTCGTTGCGCACCAGCTTCTGGGCGGCGACCTCGCGCGCGAGGCGCTCACGGGCGCGAGGGTCATCGGAGATCTCGTGACGCAGCAGCTTCAGGGCGACGTCCCGTCCGTCCGCGTCGTGGGCCCGGTAGACGATGCCCATGCCGCCCGCGCCGATCCGGCCCAGGACCTCGTAGCCGGATTCCTCGGCCAGCGCCATCAGCCGCGGGTCACGGCGGGCGCTGCGGGAGGAATCGGTCTGAGCCATGAGCGCCATGCTACGAGGCGCCGCCTGACCTCCGGGTCATCCTCACCGGACCCGCACAGAGCCCGCACAGCGGCGCCGAAGCACCGCACGGGGAAGTCCGGCAATCCATTCCCGCCCGCCGTCCCGCGTGAGAAGATCCCCCTGCGGCGCGGTGGGCGCCGCCCTGCGACCCCGGGCAACCGCCCGGCTGCCGAGAGGAAGGGCCTCCATGCGCTCCAACTTGTTCGACGCCTCCAACCAGGAACGACAGACCAACGACCGGTGGGCGCTGCAGTCCTCCAAGCTGCTGCGCTGCGCGCTGAACCCGCAGGCGCCCGAGATCATCTCGGCCGCCGGCGCGATGGTCGCCTACCAGGGCCAGATGGACTTCTCCTACCAGGGCTCCGGTGGCGGCATGAAGCTGCTGAAGAAGATGGCCACCGGCGAGGGCGCGAACATGATGCGCACCACCGGCCACGGCGAGATCTTCTACGCCCGCCAGGCCAACGAGATCTTCCTGATCCAGCTCGAGGGCGAGGCGCTGACGCTGAACACGAAGAACATGCTGGCCTTCGACGGCTCCATCCAGTGGGACATCAAGTCCCTCGGCGGTGCGGGCTTCATGGCCGGCGGCCTGTTCAACCTGTTCCTGCAGGGCCAGGGCATGGTCGCGGTCACCTCTGACGGCCCGCCCATGCTGCTGGACTGCTCCCAGCAGCCCACGTTCGTCGATCCGCAGGCGGCGGTGTGCTGGTCCGCGAACCTCCAGCCGCAGATCAAGAACGACTTCAAGATGGGATCGCTGATCGGCCGCGGCTCCGGCGAGTCCTTCCAGCTCGGCTTCCACGGCCCGGGCTTCGTGGTGGTCCAGCCCTCCGAGGGCATGCCGGTGGTCAGCTCCTCCTCGTCCTGATCATCTGCTCGTCCTGATCACCGCGGTCGAACCGTCCACCGCACAGCTCGCCGCGCCTACGATGGCCCGGTGAGCATCGCACCCCCGCAGGCGCTGGTCGACGAGCTGGCCGCCCTGGGCCCCGTCGGTCGTCGACGGGCCGCTGCGTCGGCGGCGTCGATGATCGCCGCCGACGTCTCCGTCTCCGCGCCCGTCGTCGACCCCGTGCCGGTGGTCCTGGACGCCGAGGCGTGGGAGGAGATCTCGACCGGGCTGATCCAGCGGGCACGTCTGCTGGACGCCCTCTACGCCGACCTGTACGGGCCGCGCACCGTGCTGGGCACGGACGTCGCCCCGGTCGGCGATCTGCTGCGCGACCCGGCCTATCTGCGGGCGGCCGTCGGCATTCCCTCCCGCGGCGCGCATCACCTGTTCGCCATGACCTCCACGCTGACCCGCGGCGCCGACGGGACCTGGGTGGTGCTGGAGGATTCGGTCGACGTGCCGGGCGGCGCCGGGACCGCGCTCGAGATGCGCCGGGTGCTCTCCCGCTGCGCGCCGACGCTGTACCGCACCACCCCGCTGCGCCGTCTGCACCCGTTCTTCGACGCCGTGCGCACCGGCCTGCACCACCGCACCCGCACCGACGGCAGAGCGGGGCGCACGGTGGTTCTGACCGATGACGCCGACGATCCCCTGCGCGCCTTCGACCACAGCTGGCTGGCCAACCTGCTGGGCGCCCCGGTGGTCTCGGCCGGGGACCTCCGCACGGGCTCCGGCACCCTCGCACTGCGACTGCCGGGGCTGGAATCCGATCCCGGTGACGCGGTCGACGCGATCATCCGTCTGCTGCCCTCCCCGCTGCTGGATCCCCTGGACCTGGGGCCGACGCCGCTGGGCGGCGTGACCGGTCTGGTCGAAGCGGCCCGCTGCGGTGACGTCGAGGTGTTCAACCCCTTCGGTGCGGGTCTGCTCGAGAACCCGGCGCTGCGCGCCGCACTGCCGGACCTGTGCCGTCAGATCCTCCACGAGGATCTCCAGCTGCGCCCGGCGGGCCCGACCGCGGGCGGGGATCCCGCGCCGGGATCGGCAGCGACGACGGATGCCGCGGCACCGCCGGCCTCCGCGGCGGCGGAGCGGGCCGGCTGGCTCTCCCTGGACCCCGACGGCGGTGACGAGCTCGTCGAGCGGCCGGTACGCATCCGTCTGCTGGTGATCGCCTCCGAGGACGGGTTCGACGTGCTGCCCGGCGGCGTGGCGCATACCGATGACGAAGGGCCCGAGGCCCTCAAGGATGTCTGGGTCGCGGTCCCGGAGACCTCGGCCCTGCCGGGAGGACCCGGTGAGGACCCGCCGGGGTCCGAGCTGCCGGAGGCCACCGCCGCGAGCGCTCCGCGCGGCGTGCTGAGCGCCTACCCGGCCATGACCCGTTCGATCGGCTCGGACCTGTTCTGGTTCGGCCGCTACCTGGAACGGGTCGACTCCACCGCCCGGCTGCTGCGCACCGTGCTGGACACCTCCAACGATCTCGGCTCGGAGCGGGGCCGTACCGCGCGCGTCGCGCAGTCCGTGCTGCTGAGAGCAGTCACCGACGTGACCACCACCTATCCCGGGTTCCTCGCCCTGGATCCGCACGATCCCGAGGCGGTGCGCACCGAGATCACCAGCCTGCTCACGGATCTCGGCCGCCCGGGCTCACTCGCCCAGTCCTACGCCGCGCTCGCTCACACCACCCGCACCCTGCGCGATCTCATCTCCGACGACGTCTGGCCCGTCATCGCCCGGATGCGGGAGCGGCTGCGCACCCTCGCCGGCCCCGAGACCCCGCCGCTCGAAGAAGGGCTGACGGACATCGTCGACGGCTGCCTGACCCTCTCCGGCGCGGTCGCGGACTCGATGCCCCGCAACTTCGGCTGGGACCTCACCGAGGCGGGCCGCAAGATCGAGCGGACCATGGGCCTGCTCGCGCTCCTGCGCGCCACCCTCGGCCGACGCCGCACTCGCGCCGCCGAGGTCCGCATCGCCGGAGCCGTCGCCGCGATCACCGAGTCCGGTGCCTCCTACCGGCGCTCCTACCATGCGGCCGTCCAGTCCGA
This sequence comes from Brachybacterium sp. GCM10030267, assembly GCF_042666875.1. Taxonomy (NCBI): domain Bacteria; kingdom Bacillati; phylum Actinomycetota; class Actinomycetes; order Micrococcales; family Dermabacteraceae; genus Brachybacterium; species Brachybacterium sp. GCM10030267. The sequence goes on from NZ_JBHTCX010000010.1 coordinate 151,981, forward strand.
GCTGCTGGTCGAGCTGCTGCTCAGCGACGTCACCCTGCCGCGGTCGATCGCCTTCCAGCTCGACCGGCTCCACGCCACCCTCGACCGTCTGCCCGAGGTCACCCCCTCCCCCGAGCTCCGCGCGCCGCTGACCGCGCTGCGCTCCCGCATCGCCTCCTGGGCCCCGCGCGACCTGCTGCGACCGGCCGAGGACGCCGGCGGCGCCGACACCTCCGACGGGGCCCCGACAGCCCTGCTCGAGGAGACCGACGCCGCGATCGCCTCGCTGCGCGAGCTGGCCACCGCGATCGAGAACCGCTACTTCCGTCCCTCGGAGTCCACGTCCCTGTGGGGAGTCGATGATGTCTGAGCCGACCGAACCGACCGGGCAGGCCGAGCAGCCCGAGGACGGGCGCGATCCTCTGCGCCCGGGAGCCGCGCCTGCCTCCGCATCACCAGCGGCGTCATCGGCGGCGTCACCGGCGGCGCCACCGCCTGCCCCGGAGATCCCGCTGCGCACCGAGACCGAGGAGCCGGCCGAGGCGGCCCACTACCGCGTCCACCACCTCACCTCCTACCGGTACGCCAAGCCCGTCTCGCGCAACTACGGCCGCGCCCACGTCGAGCCCCGGGCCACGCCCCATCAACGGGTGCTGTCTCACGAGGTCGTCGTGGACCCGGCGCCGGCCCGGCTGACCGCGCACACCGACTTCTACGGCAACTCCTCGACGTATCTCCTGGTCGATGAGCGGCACGAACGACTCGACGTGCATTCGCACGCCCGGGTCACCGTCGCCGAGCGCCGCTATCCCCTCGAGCCGATGTCCCGCCCCTGGGAGCTGTGCACACCGGAGAACTGGGGTCCCCTGCTGCCGGCCTCCAGCATCGACTTCGTCCACTCCTCCCCTCGCATCCCGGGCGGCACCGCGGCGCGCGAGATCTCCGAGCGGGTGTTCACCCCCGAGCGCCCCATCGGGGAATGCCTGGCCGAGCTCACCGCGCTGATCCACACCGAGTTCACCTACGACTCCCGTGCCACCACCGTCACCTCCACTCTCGAGGACGTCCTGGCCGCCCGGCACGGCGTCTGCCAGGACTTCTCCCACGTCGGGGTGGCCGCGGTGCGTGCCGCCGGACTCGCCGCCCGATACGTCTCGGGATACCTCCGCACCGCCCCGTCGGCCGAAGGTGCGCTGGTCACCCAGCCGGCCGGGGAGATGATCGGCTCGGCGGCCTCCCATGCCTGGCTCAGCGTGCTGGTCCCCGGCACCGGCTGGGTGGACATCGACCCCACCAACCGCACCTTCGTCGATCAGCGCTTCGTGACCACCGCCTGGGGCCGCGACTACGGCGACGTGCCGCCGCTGAAGGGCATCGTCGTCGGCCCGCCCGGAGCGACCAGCACGCTCGAGGTCGCCGTCGGCGTCGTGCCCGTGACCCCGGAGGCCTCGAGCGCCGAGTGAGGGCCACGAGCCCGCGGCCGGGGCTGCCGGGCACGCGATGAGGGAGAGGGCTACGAGCCCATAGCGGGGCTGCCAGGTCGGGATGCGGGACGCGAGGTCGACGACAGGCCTGCGAGCGCACGGCGAACTCTCCAGCCGACCGGGCGGTGGAAACGTAGCCCGCCGGGCCGGCGGCGACATAGCCTGACGCTGCGTCGGCGCCGTGGCCTGTCGGGCAGAGGCAGGCCATCGCACCGCGCCCCCACCGCCCGTGACCGAGCTCGTGCCGCGCCCGCGAAGGACTCCCGATGGCCTCCACCTCCTCCCCCGAGCCGGCGGACGCCGCCGCGAAACCGCCCTCGCCCGTCATCCCCAAGCCCGACGCGCTGGCGGACGTGCTCGAGGACAGCCTCGTCGCCAAAGCCACCGCGCCGCTGGGCCGGATGTTCCTGCTGACCCTGAGCGGCGGCGCCTACATCGCCCTGGGCTTCGTGTTCATGGTGACCACCCAGCAGGGCATGGACGCCTGGCCCGTCGGGGCGGCGAAGCTCATCGGCGGCATCGCGTTCTCCGTCGGCCTGGGCCTCGTCGTCATCAGCGGCTCGGACCTGTTCACCGGGACCACCATGACGTTCATGCCGTGGCTGTCCAAGCGGATCCCGACCGGCCGCATGCTGGGGCACTGGGGCATGTCGGCCGGAGGCAACTTCATCGGATCGCTCGCCGTGGCCCTGCTGCTGCTGTTCGCCGGCACCCACACCGGCAACGACTCCGCGTGGGGCCTGGTCGTCCTGGACACGGCGCAGGCCAAGGTCTCCTACGACTGGCATCAGGCGTTCTTCCTGGCGATCCTCGCCAACTTCGCCGTGTGCCTGGCGGTGTGGGTCGCCACCGCCGGCAAGACCGTCACGGACAAGATCCTCGCGGTCATCGGCCCCATCGCCCTGTTCGTCGCCACCGGCTTCGAGCACTCCGTGGCCAACATGTTCATCCTGCCCATGGGGCTGCTGATCAAGGCGGCCGCCGGGGACTCCTTCTGGGCCGGGCAGGCACTGCAGGACGCAGGCGTCGACGTCGGCACCTACGCATCCCTGACGGTCGGCTCCGCCCTGTGGAACAACCTCATCCCGGTGATCCTGGGCAACATCGTCGGCGGCGCGGTGCTCGTGGCGGCCTACTTCTGGGCCTCCTACCGACGCGGCGACGACGATCTGGTGGCCGAGGACCAGCGTCGCGCGCACGAGAGGCGCGAGGACGGGCGCGGCTGATCCCTGAGGGGCCGAGCCATGTGGCGCGGTGTCGCGCGAGGCCGAGCCCTGAGGGGCGGGAGCCCGTGGCGCGGCATCGGGCGAGGCGGGTCGAGCCCGGCGATGCTGAGCGCGCCTGTCACGCGGCGTCATCCGCCGACTTCGGCCTTCACGGCGCCGAGAACCGCTGCGTCGGCCGGCGTCCTGGACGGCGCGGCGGCGAAGATCCAGGTCACGCCCGCTGGCCGCATCGGCCGGCATGGGCTCGGATCGCGTCCCTGCGACTCGGGCCGGGCCACGAGGCGTCTGCCAGCTCACACCGGCCGGGAACGCCACGATTTTCGCGTATACAGTGGTGCGGAAATCTTCGCGCGCTCGACGACGCACCCGACCCGGCGCTCCTGCGCCACGAGACCGAGGTGAGATGTCCTTCTCCCAGCAGCCCTTCCGTCTGGCAGTCATCGGCTCCGGCCCGGCCGGCGTCTACGCCGCCGAGACCCTGCTGCGCTCAGAGCCGGTCAAGAGCGGTGAGCTCGAGGTCAGCATCGACCTCTTCGACCGCCTCCCCGCGCCCTTCGGCCTGATCCGCTACGGAGTCGCCCCCGACCACCCGCGCATCAAGGGCATCATCACCGCCCTGCACCGCATCCTGGGACGCGGCGACATCCGCTTCCTCGGGGACGTCGAGTTCGGCACGGACCTCACGGCCGACGACCTGCGCGCCCACTACGACGCGGTCATCTTCGCCACCGGCGCCCTCAAGGACGCCGACCTCGACATCCCCGGCATCGAGCTGGAGGGCTCCTACGGCGCCGCCGACTTCGTCGCCTGGTACGACGGCAACCCGGACTACCCGCGCACCTGGCCGCTCGAGGCGGAGCAGGTCGCGGTGATCGGCAACGGCAACGTCGCCCTCGACGTCTCCCGCGTGCTCTCCAAGAGCGCCGACGAGCTGCTGCGCACCGAGATCCCCGCCAACGTCTACGAGGGCCTGCGCGCCGCCCCGACCACCGACGTGCACATCTTCGGCCGTCGCGGCCCCGCGCAGACCAAGTTCTCGCCGCTGGAGGCCCGCGAGCTCGCCCACCCCAAGGGCCTGCAGGTCGTCATGGACCCCCGCGACCTCGAGCAGATCACCGAGGCCGAGTGGGAGGCGATCAAGGCGGACAAGCGCACCGACCAGGTCGTCTCGACCTTCGCCGGGTGGCTCGAGGAGCAGCAGCGCCGCGAGGCCGCCGGCGAGGAGCCCACCGACATGCACGGCGGCCCCGTCCAGCGCCGGCTGCACATGCACTTCTGGCACCGCCCCGTCGAGGTGCTCGGCGAGGACGGCACGGTCACCGGGATGCGCTTCGAGCGCACCCGCCTGGACGCCGACGGTCGCGTCGAGGGCACCGGCGAGTACATCGACTACGAGCAGGGCGCCGTCTACCGCGCCGTGGGCTACTTCGGCTCCGAGCTGCCGGGCGTCCCCTACGACCCCCAGCGCGGCGTGATCCACAACGTCGCCGGTCGCGTCACCGAGGCCGACGGCACCGTGGTGCCCGGCGTCTACGCCAACGGCTGGATCAAGCGCGGCCCGGTGGGCCTGATCGGCGCCACGAAATCCGACGCGATCGAGACCATCAACTCGCTGCACGAGGACATCGCCGCCGGCACTCTCTCCGCCGCGCCCGAGCGGGAGGAGGACGCGATCCTGCGCCTGCTCGAGGACCGGGGCGTGCAGTACACGACCTGGGAGGGCTGGACCAGCCTCGACGAGCACGAGAGAAGCCTCGGCGCCGCCGCGGTCGATGCCGACGGCGAGCCCCGTGCCCGCATCAAGGTCGTCGAGCGCGAGGAGATGGTCCGCGTCTCCCGCGAAGGCATGCAGGAGCCCTCCCGCGCCTGACGAAGTGCCGGATCCGGCGCACCGCGCCCGGGACGCTCGCGCCAGGCACCACGTGCCCGGGTTGCCCGCGGCAGGCCGCACCTTCCAGCCTGCCTGGGCTGGCCGCGGCCACCTACCAGCCCGTCCGAGCCCGCTCGCGCCGCCGACTGTCCACGCGCGGTACGCCTGGCGCATCTGCCGTGACATGTGCACGGCAGATGCGATGAGCGTCCCGTTGACGGACACGGTCCGGCCAGAAGCACGGTCCGCTGTGGACGCAGGCACGGTCCGCCGTGCCGCTGGGCCGGCCGGCGCGGTCAGCGGCGGATCGAGGCGAGGTGGTCGGCGATGCGGTCGACGGCGTCGGCCAGCAGCTCCGCGTGGGGCAGCGTGACCAGCCGGAAGTGGTCCGAGGTGTCGAGATTGAACCCGGTGCCGTGCGTGACCAGCAGTTTCTGTGAACGCAGCAGGTCGTAGGCGAACTGCTCGTCGTCCTCGATCGCGTACATCTCGCGGTCGATCTTGGGGAACATGTACAGCGCACCCTGGGCCTTGACGACGCTGACCCCGTCGATCTGGCTCAGGCCCTCGTAGGCCACGTCCCGCTGCTCCCGCAGCCTGCCGCCGGGCAGCAGCAAGTCATTGATCGACTGGTAACCGCCCAACGCCGTGGCCACCACGTGCTGGGCGGGCACGTTGGGGCACAGCCTCATGTTGGCCAGCACGTCCAGGCCCTCGATGAAACTGGTGGCGTCGTCCTTGGGTCCGTACAGCGTCATCCAGCCGGCGCGGAATCCCGCCACCCGATAGGCCTTCGAGAGTCCGTTGAAGGTGATCGTGAACAGATCGGGGGCGAGCGAGGCGACCGGGGTGTGGACCACGTCGTCGTAGAGGATCTTGTCGTAGATCTCGTCGGCCAGGATCATCAGGCCGTGCTTGCGCGCGACCTCGACGATGTCGCGCAGCACGTGCTCGGGGTAGACGGCCCCGGTGGGGTTGTTGGGGTTGATGACCACGATCGCCTTGGTGCGCGGGGTGACCTTGTCGGCGAGATCGGTGACATCGGGCCACCAGCTGGACTCCTCGTCGCAGCGGTAGTGCACGGGCCGGCCCCCGGCGAGCGACACCGCGGCGGTCCACAGCGGATAGTCCGGCTGCGGGATGAGGATCTCGTCCCCGTCGTCGACCAGGGCCTGGCACACCATCTGGATCAGCTCGGAGACCCCGTTGCCGAGGTAGACGTCGTTCAGCTCGATGCCCGGCATGCTGCGCGTCTGGTAGTACTGCGCGACCGCCCGGCGCGCCGCCGGGATGCCTCGGGAGTCCGAGTAGCCCTGTGCGGTGGGCAGGTTCCGGATCATGTCGACGAGGATCTCGTCGGGCGCCTCGAAGCCGAACGGCGCCGGGTTGCCGATGTTGAGCTTGAGGATCTTGTGACCCTCGGTCTCCATCCGGGCGGCCTCGGCGGGCACCGGTCCCCTGATCTCGTAGCACACGTCGCGCAGCTTCGAGGACTGGGTGAAGATCATCTGGGACTCCTGGGGCCGGATCGGGTGAGCGCCAGCGTAGCGCCGCACGCCCCCTCGGCGAGGACATGACCGCATCGCGTGCCGCCGGGCTCTTGACGTCCGTCGGCCGGTTTAGTTTCATAGTTTCAATTAACGGTCCGTCCTTGTCGCCGTCGACATCCACCCCGCCGGACCGTGCCGCCGCCCCATCTGGAGGCCGATGATGTCCCCACGCCGGACGCCCGTGGACACCGCCGTGACCGCTCCCCGAGCGGGCGCCACCCACCGAGTCCATCTCACCGCGGCCGGGGTCTCGCTGGTCCTCGATGTCACCGACGGCCGGATCCCGGCGATCGTCCACTGGGGCGCGGCTCTCGGCGCCAGTGGCGGCGACGGGCCGACGGGAACTGCGCGCGAACCGGGCACCGCGGGCGAACCGGGACCTTCGAGCCGGCCGGCAGCTCTCGGCGCGGCCGCACTCGACGCGCTGTGCGAGGCTGCCGTCGACGTCGTCCCCAACAACGCCGTGGACGTCCCGGTGCGCCTCGGGATCATCCCTCAGCAGTGCGACGGCTGGATCGGGCGCCCCGGCCTGACCGGCTCACGGGCCGACGGCTCCGGATGGGCGCCGCGCCTGGTCACGCGGTCGCTGCACCTCGAGGGCCGGCCGCTCACCGCGCCGCACGTGGAGACAGGTCCTGCCCGGCTCCGTGTCGATCTGGCCGACGAGGACCTCGGCCTGGCCGTCGCCCTGGACATCGAGCTGCTCGAGTCCGGATTGCTGCGATTGCGCGCCGCCCTGACCAACACCCTCGAGACGCCGTACGACCTCGACGAGCTCACCCTCGCCCTGCCGGTCCCGGGCGACGCCGACGAGCTGCTGGACTTCGCGGGCCGCTGGGGCAAGGAGCGCACCCCGCAGCGCAGTCGCTTCACCGTCGGCACCCACCTGCGTGAGAACCGGCGCGGCCGCACCGGCGCAGACGCCGCCCACGTCCTGCACGCCGCCCGGCCCGGCCTGGGGTTCCGCACCGGCGAAGCCTGGGCCGTCCACACCGCCCACTCCGGCAACCATCGCCACCTGGCCGAACAGATCAACACCGGCACCCGTCTCCTCGGCGGCGGCGAGCTGCTGCTGCCCGGCGAGGTACGACTGGGAGCCGGCGAGCAGTACGTCGGCTCCTGGCTGTATGCCTCCTACGGCGCCGGGCTCGACGACGTGGCCCACCGCTTCCACCGCCATCTGCGCTCCCGCCCGCACCATGTCGATCCCCGGCGGCCGGTCACCCTGAACGTCTGGGAGGCCGTCTACTTCGACCACGACCTGGCCCGGCTCACGGATCTGGCCGACCGGGCCGCCGCGCTGGGCGTCGAGCGCTACGTCCTGGACGACGGCTGGTTCGGGTCCCGGCGCGACGACACCTCTGGGCTGGGCGACTGGATCGTCTCGGCCGACGTCTGGCCCGACGGGCTCGGCCCGCTGATCGACCACGTGCGCGGCCTGGGCATGGAATTCGGACTGTGGTTCGAACCCGAGATGGTCAACGAGGACTCCGACGTCGCCCGCGCCCACCCGGAGTGGATCATGGCCCCCGCTCCGGACCGGATCCCGCTGGAATCACGCCACCAGCAGGTGCTGAACCTGTCGATCCCCGCCGCCTACGCCCACGTGCGCGACCAGATGTCGGCGCTGCTGGAGACCTACGACATCGACTACCTCAAGTGGGACCACAACCGCGACCTGCTGGAGGCGGCCACCCGCGCCACCGGCCGCGCCGCCGTCCACGAGCAGACCCTCGCGACGTACCGGCTGATGGACGAGCTGAAGGCGGCTCATCCGGGCCTGGAGATCGAATCGTGCTCGTCCGGCGGCGCCCGCGTGGACCTCGAGATCCTCGAACGCACCGACCGGGTCTGGGTCTCGGACTGCATTGATCCGCTCGAGCGCCAGCAGATGAACCGCTGGACCTCCCAGCTGATCCCGCTGGAGCTGATGGGCAGCCACATCGCCTCCGGCCGGTCGCACAGCACCGGCCGTCTGCACACCCTCGGCTTCCGCGCGGCCACCGCCGTGTTCGGCCACCTCGGCATCGAATGGGACCTGGCGGCCGCCACCGAGGAGGAGCTGGAGGAGCTGCGTGAGTGGATCGCCTTCTACACCTCTCGCCGCGAGCTGCTGCTGACCGGTGACCTGGTGCGGGCCGATCGTGGCGAGAGCGCCCTGTGGGTCCACGGGGTCGTCGCGGCCGACCGCGGCAGCGCCGTGTTCTCGCTCGCCGCCGTCGGCCGGTCCGCCGAGTCCCAGCACGAGCGGCTCCGGTTCCCCGGCCTGGATCCGGCGGTCACCTATCGTCTGCGCCCCGTCCGGATCGGCCCGCGGCCGTCGGGGCTGACCATGCCGCCGTGGATGACCCGAGCCGCCGACGAGGACGGCCTGCTCGTCCCCGGCGCCGCTCTGACCCACTCGGGTCTCGCCGCTCCCCTGCTCGATCCCGAGCAGGCCCTGCTGATCGACATCTCCCGCGCCCCGATGCACTGACCACCTGCCCGGGCCAGGTGGTCCGGGCGACCCGATCGAAAGAAGGTAGCCATGTCCACCGCGACGACGTCGACGCGGTCGGCCCCCACCCGCCGCCGGCATCCGGACGATACGAAGCTGGCGCTGCTGTTCATCGCCCCGGCCTCCGTCGGCCTGCTGGTGTTCCTGGTGTGGCCGCTGCTGACCGGGATCTACTACTCCTTCACGGAGTACACCACGCTGACCCCGCCCACGTGGGTGGGGCTGGAGAACTACCGGGCCATGCTCACCGACCCGGTGTTCTGGAACTCGTTGAAGGTCACGGTGCTGTACGTGGTCATCAACATCGGCGTCCAGACCGTGGTGGCCCTGGTGATCGCCGTGCTCATGCAGCGCCTGACCCAGTCCACCATCCTGCGCTCGCTGGTGCTGGCCCCGTACCTGGTCTCGAACGTCGTCGCGGCGATCGTCTTCCTGTGGATCCTCGACACCCAGCTGGGCATCTTCAACATCTTCCTGCAGTGGATCGGCTTCGATCCGGTCGCGTTCTGGTCCAGCGAGACCTGGGTGATCCCCACCGTGGCGCTGGTCAACGTGTGGCGCCACATGGGGTACACCGCGCTGCTGCTGTTCGCCGGACTGCAGTCGATCCCCGGACACCTCTACGAGTCCGCCCGCACCGAGGGGGCCGGTGAGATCAGCCTGTTCCGCCGGATCACGCTGCCCCTGCTGCGACCGATCCTCGCGCTCGTGCTGATCATGTCGATCATCGGGTCCTTCCAGGTCTTCGACACCGTCTCGGTGACCACCCAGGGCGGCCCCGCCGACGCCTCGAAGGTGCTGCAGATGTACATCTACGAGAACGCCTTCGGCCAGTACCAGTTCGGGTACGCCGCGGCGCTGTCCATGGCGCTGCTGGTGATCCTCATGGTGATCACCTTCGCCCAGTACCGCATGACCCGTGCCGGCCAGTCGGACCTGGACTGAGGGAGGACATCATGACCACCGCACCGCATCCGGTCACCGACGACGTCCGCGAGGGCTCCCCCACCGGGCCGCGCGCCGCCGACTCCGCCATCACGAGGCCCCGCCGCGGCATCCCCTGGGGCAAGATCCTCGCCTGGGCCGTGATGGTGATCTTCCTGCTGATCACCCTGTTCCCCTTCTACTGGATGCTGCGCACAGCGCTCTCCAGCAACAATGCCCTGGGCACCGATCCGGCCAGCCTGCTTCCCGTGGGCCTGAACACCGGCGGCTTCGAGCGAGTCTTCGGCATGCAGGACGTGGAGACCGCGATCTCCGAGGGAGGCTCGGGCGCCTCGATCAACTTCTGGCGCTACCTGCTGAACTCGGTGATCGTCGCGACCACCATCACCGTGGTCCAGACGTTCTCGTGCGCGATGGCCGCCTACGCCTTCTCGCGTCTGCACTGGCGCGGGCGGGACACCGTGTTCATGATCTTCCTGGGCTCGCTGATGATCCCGCAGATCTTCACGCTGCTGCCCAACTTCATCCTCATCAAGAACCTGGGCCTGGTGGACACGCTGCTGGGGATCATGCTGCCGACCCTGTTCATCTCCAGCTTCGCGATCTTCTTCCTGCGCCAGTTCTTCAACAACATCTCCCGCGAGGTCGAGGAAGCCGCTCTGATCGACGGCGCCAGCAAGGTCAGGGTGTTCTTCACGCTCATCCTGCCGATGTCCAGCGCTCCGCTGGCCACGCTGGCCCTGCTGACGTACATGACGGCGTGGAACGAGTACTTCTGGGCGCTGATGGTCTCCTACACCGACCAGTCCCGAGTGCTCACCGTCGCCCTCGGCGTCTTCCGGGCGCAGGCCCCCGGGACCGGCCCCGACTGGTCCGGACTGATGGCGGCGACCCTGGTGGCGGCCGCGCCCATGCTGATCCTGTTCGCGCTGTTCGCGAAGAAGATCGTCAATTCCATCGGCTTCAGCGGCATCAAGTGAGGTACCCCGGCATGAGTATCAGGAACCACCGCGACCCCGTCTCCCGCACCCCGTCCGCGGCCCGCGGCGGCGCCGTCAGCCGCCGCCGTCTGCTGCAGGGATCAGCTGCCCTCGCCGCAGGCGCCGCCGGCGCCGGCACACTGACCGCGTGCGGAGGTGTCGCTGCCCCCGCCGGCGCCACCGAGATCGACTACTGGCTGTGGGATGCCAACCAACTGCCCGCCTACTCCGCGGCGATCGACGCCTTCATGGCGGAGAACCCCGACGTCTTCGTGCGGGTGACCCAGCTGGGCTGGGAGGACTACTGGACGAAGCTGACGGCCAGCTTCGTGGCCGAAGCGGGCCCCGACGCCTTCGCGGATCACCTGGCTCGGTATCCCGAGTTCCTCGAGCTCGGTGTGATCTCGCCGCTGGACGGGATCGGGCCCCTCGACGACCTGCCGGCCGACCGGTTCCAGGAGGGCCTGCAGGAGCTGTGGACCGGCCCGGACGGTGCGCGCTACGGGATCCCCAAGGACTACGACACGATCGCCGTGATGTACGACCTCGCCATGATCGAGGAGGAGGGGCTCAGCCCCGAGGACCTGGCGAACCTGGACTGGAACCCCGAGGACGGCGGCAGCTTCGAACAGATGCTGGCGCGGCTGAGCGTGGACGCCAACGGCGTGCGCGGGGACCAGGACGGCTTCGATCCGGCGAACGTGGCCCGGTACGGCCTGGCCGTGGCGCCGGGAACCGACTACGTCGGCCAGACCACGTGGGGGCATTTCGCGCTCATGACCGGATGGACGTTCACCGATGAGGAGACCTGGGGCACCCGATTCAACTACGACGACGAGCGCTTCGTGGCTGCGATCGACTGGTACTTCGGGCTGGTCGACAAGGGCTTCATGGCTCCGTTCGGGACGTTCGGGGATTCCAGCCCTCCCCAGACCCAGCTGCAGTCCGGCTCCTCCGCCCTGGCCACGGACGGCTCCTGGATGATCACCACCTACAACAACGTCGAGGGCATCGACCTCGGCATCGCCCCGCTGCCGGCCGGGCCGCTCGGGCACCCGGTCTCGATGTTCAACGGGCTCGGGGACTCGATCTCCGCGCAATCGGAGAACAAGGAGGAGGCGGCGCGCCTGATCGCCTACCTCGCGTCCGATGAGGCCCAGCGGATCATCGGCGAGCGCGCCCCGTTCTTCCCCTCCACCGATGTGGGCACGCAGACCGCGATCGACAGCTACGCCGCCGACGGGCTGGACGTCACTCCGTTCACCGACCGCGTGAAGAACGGCGAGACGGGCCTGTACCCGCTGGTGGAGAATTCCGCCTCGATCATGTCGATCATGCAGCCGGCGTTCGACCAGTGCTGGATGCGGCGGATCGACGGGGCGGATTTCGCCGCGTACAACGAGAGGGTCAACGCTCTGTTCGAGTGACTCCCGCCCCCGGTCGCCGCCGCCCGCGGATCAGGCGTCGGGGCCGACGAACTCCTGGATGGCGATCACGGCTGCGCCCCGTGCCCACTCGTCGAAGTCGCCCGGCAGGTCACGCACCACGATGTCACGCTGCGCCGGTGCGAGGTCCGTGCGCAGCACGTCCTCGAAGAGCGGATCGGCGGCTCGGACCAGGTCGAGGGTCTCCCCGCCGAGGACGATGGCTTCGGGATCCACCAGGGCGGTGATGGTGGCCGCGGTGGAGGCGAGCGCGCGGGCCAGGCCCCGGACGAGATCGAGGGCGTCCCGGTCACCGTCGGCCACGCGCCGGCGCAGATCGTCCACGCCCTGGTCGGCGGTGAGGATCCCCGCCTCGCGAGCGCGCGCGAGCACCTGGTCGGTGCGGGCCGCCCGGCCGACCGTCAGCAGCGCGCCGTCCCGGTCGAGGCCGACGGGGAGCCGCTCGGTCAGTCCCGCCAGGCGGGTGTGCCCCTCGACCACCCGGCCGTCCAGGACGGTGCCGATCGCCACCCCGGCACCGATCGTGAGCACGGCGAAGGAACGATACGCGCGACCGATGCCGAACCAGTGCAGCCCGTGGACCATCGCCAGCAGGTCGTTCTCGACGACCACCGGGAGGTCCAGGCGCGCTTCGAGCGCCGCGGCGAGTTCCACCGGTTCGCTCCAGTCCAGCAGGGTGGAGGAGAGGACGGTGCGGCGATCGGCGACGCGGCCGCCGAGACTGACCCCGACCACGGTCAGGCGGGGATGCGCTTCGGCGAGAGCGGCGACGGGCGTCGCGATCGAGGTCAGCACGGTCTCGGGCGAGGTATTGGCCAACGGCAGCACCAGGGTCTCGAGAGCGTTGCCGCGCACCGTGGTGACCATGGCGTGGATCTCGTCGGCGGTGACCTTGACCCCGATGAAACGAGGGCCGAGGTTCTCCTCGATGTCGAGGGGCTGGTGCGGGCGCCCTTTGGGGCGCACGACGCTCTCCAGCGAACGCAGACGGTGGGCGTCCAGCAGTTCGCGTGTCGCCCGGGTGACAGTGGGGGCCGACAGCCCGAGCCGGGAGGTCAGCTCGCTGCGAGAGCGGGGCCCGAACCGCAGCAGATCGCGGTAGACCGCGCGGACGCTGTCACTGCCGAGATCATCGACCGCGAGCGATCCCGCCTCTCGGTCCGCGCCTCGCTCCGTCATTCTGCGACCTTATCGCCCGATCGGCACTCAGCGGCGAGAAAGTCCTGACCGGGCGCGATCGGCCGGTCCACCAGGACATCGAGAGGCTTCGGTCCATGGTCCGGGGCGAGGCATTGACCGACGCCGTGCAGAGCGCCGGCTGCGCCGTGCGCTCACTCTGACTCGGCGTGCTCGCGCTGAGGCGGCGCCCTTGGTTCCGTGCGCGCCGACGGGCAGAGACGTGCGTCCTGGGCCCGGTCTCTGACATGCTTCCGGTGTCAACGACCCCGGCGCGAGCCAGCGCCCCGGGACCGAGCATCGAGGGGATTCCATGAGCGAGACGACTGCCGGCACCGCGACGGACGAGCAGATCACCATCTACACGGCCTACGAGATCGAGTTCATGCTCAGTCTGCGCGCGACCGAGAACGGTGCGATCACGCGGGAGCAGATCGGGCTCCGCAGCGCTCCCGAGGAGGCCAGGGAATTCGTGACCGCCGCAGTCACCTCGGGTCTGCGGGCGCGCGGCAAGGTGGCGCGCTCCGCCGATGGACAGTGGGTGCTGGGCGAGGAGGGGCAGGTCGTGGCCACGGCCCTGACCGCCGCGGATCGGTGGCTGGGCATCGCGCTGGCCGAGGGCGAGGCGATGCGGATGGCGTTCGTGATCAAGGCGAACGATGCGATCCTGATGCTGACCCAGGACGAGCTGGACTCCTTCGCGGTCTCCGCGCTGCCCGACCGCTCGCACGTACCGGCCTCCGTCGCCGACATCGTCATCGCCTTCCTCGACGAGGGCCACGAGCGCACCGTGTCGCTGCGCCGCACCGATATCTCCGCCCCTGACCAGGCGGTGCCGATGATGTTCCACACCGAGCAGGACCGCACATGGCGGATCGGCCATCTGCCGCTGGACGACGAGGGGATCCTGAACGTCTCCGACGTCGCCCGCGAGGACATCGGCGAGGCGGTCCGGCTGCTGTGGGAGGACGGCGTCAGCCGTGCCCCCTCGGCTCCCGGCGCCTGAGGCGATCCGGACCGCCGGCGGCCCAGGCTCAGAACGCCGGTCCGGGCTCGCCGGCCCGGGCGCAGAGCGCCGACGGCCCCGTGCCGCAGCCGTTCACAGCGGACCGGCGGTCGCCCGCTGCCGGCGATGCAGCTCGCGACGCAAGGCGCGCACGTCCTGCCCGGAGGGTTGTCCGTAGGTCCAGATATGGCGATCGAACGCCGGCATCACCACGCGAGAGCCGTCACGCAGCCGGAGCGCTGCCGTCAGCCAATGCACCGGGTGGACCACTCGCGATTCGACGGCGAGGATCCGCTCCCACGGCACCTCCCGGGCTCGCACGGCGCCGACCACCCGCAGCCCGGCCTCGGTGATCTCCACGCGGGAACGGGCCGTCCCCAGGGCCACGGCCCCGAAGCGCAGTCCCAGCAGGCCCAGGACCAGCGCCGCCACAGCGACGCAGAGCATGATCAGCAACCGGCCGATCCCCGGTGAGTGGCCCTCCTCGACCGTCAGCCAGAGCGCGACGCCGATCGCCGCCAGCACGAGCGCCGTCCCCAGGGCGGCGGCGGACACGACGGCGCGCACAGCCGTATCCCGGGTCGCGGCGGCCGGGAACAGCGCTCGGATCTCTCCGCGACCGTGACGGGCGGTCTGACGACCGCGCTTCGCGCCCGACAGGTCCGAGACCATCCGCTGGACCGTGGCACTGCTGCGGGAGTAGTCGGGCAACACGGTGCGCGGCCCCGTCTCGGGGCCGATCTGCCGGGGAATGGTCATGAAGCCAGGCTAATGCTCGCGGCGAACCAGGTCGATGGGCCCTTCTCCCCATGCCCATCGGCCCGTGCGCGCAGGCAGGACGGTGCGTACAGTTTCGTCCATGCCCTCCCACGGATCGAACTCTCCCCGCTTCCGTCGCCCGGCCCCCCTGTTCCCCGCCACCGCGGACGCCATCCCCGGAGAACCGGACCCGTCGGCCTCGACCGAGATGGCGCACGACTCCGCGCAGGCGCTGCTGGACGGCGTCTTCCACAGCTCGGACCCGGAGGTGGTCCAGCGCGTGATGCACCTCGCGGCCGACGGCGGACTCGCGGACCTGGCCGCGCTGTGGTCCAGCTCGCCCGCCACCACCCTCCCGGGAGCGCTGTGGCGCCTGTACGTGCTGCACACCTGGGTCCAGCACCACAGCGAGGACGTCGTCCACCGCTACCGCGCCGGTTCCCGCACCATTCCCGGTCTGCGCTACCTCTCCGGGTTCGCCGAGCCGCCGGACGTCGACCAGGTGCGTCGCACGATGGACGAGATCCTGCGCGGTGCCTTCACCGGCGACCTCGCCCTGGCCCTGACCCGGGCCGGAGCGGTGGCCACGCTCGTCGCCCACGGCACCGCCCATCTGGCCGACGACGACCGCGACGACGAGCGCACCCGGCAGGCCGAACGGCTGCTGCGGACAGGCGAGGAGCTGGCCGCAGCGGGACGGCACGCCGAGGCCGGTCAGCTGGATTGAGGTCCGTGGCCGGCAGGATCCGGCCGGACGTGGCACGCGCCATGTCCGCCGCGGCCCTGCTTGCGTCCACCCGACCGCCGTGTCCTACGATGGTCAGGCGCCGGGCCGCGGTTGCCCCGGGCTCCAACATTTGCCGCTTCGAGCGGCCTTCGCGCCGACAGGCGCATCCCGGTCCGGCGCCCCAGCTTCACACGGACAGCAAGCGCCCCGCTCTCGGGCACGGCGGATGCAGGTACTGCGCCGACGGGCGCGGGGAGGCGGCCTGAGTTGGTGCAGTTCTTCCCACGGCGGACCGAACGCCCGATGTACGACCTGTTCGGCGATCTCGCCGAACTCCTGGTCCAGGCCGCCGACACCCATTCCAAGCTGGTCGGCCACGGCTACCGCGAGCGCACCCGCATCACCCCGAAGCTGCACGACCAGTCCACCCGCGCCGAGGAGCTCGGCCGGCGCATCGCCCAGCGTCTGGCGCGCTCGCTGATCACGCCCTATGAGGCGGAGCTGCTCTACGACATCTCCCTGACCATCGCGGACACCGTCGATGCGATGAACCACACCGCTGAGCTGCTGGTCCTCTCGCGCGTCGGCGCTCTGCCCACGCCGCTGCTCGAGGCGGCCACGGGCATCGAACGCGCCTCGGAGCTGACCGTCACGGCGACCTGGTCGCTGAGCCGGGTGCAGGAGCTGGGTGACTACTACACCCAGATCCGCAAGCTCAAGCGCCAGGGCGACCGGCTGGTGCGACAGTCCCTGGCCGAGGTCTACAAGCGCGGCGGCGCGATGACCGAGGTGCTGCCCCTGCACGACGTGATCGAATCCGTCGGCCGCACCATCGCCCTGCAGGAGCACACCGCCCGGCTCGCGGATCTGCTGCGCGTCAAGGACGCCTGAGTGTCGCCGGCCCTGCTTGCGATCGTCCTCGTCCTGGCACTGGTCATGGCGTACGTCAACGGCTTCCACGACGCCTCGAACGCGGTCTCCACGGCCATCACGACCCGCTCGCTGAAGGAGTCGACCGCGCTGGCCATGGCCGCGGTCCTCAACCTCCTCGGAGCCCTGCTGGGCATGCTGCTGCTCGCCGTGACCGCACACTGGGCCGTCAGCCTGCTGGGGCTCGGCGAACTGGCGGAGCAGGCCGGCGGGGCACCCGATGTGCTCGGGATGGCCCTGGTCTCCATCCTCGTCGCCACGCTCAGCTGGGAGATCATCACGTGGTGGTACGGGATGCCGTCCTCGACCTGGCACTCGTTCTACGGCGGCACCATCGGGGCCTCGCTCGCGATCGGCGCGGCCGCCGCCTGGGACCGGCTGGCGGCGATCCTCGTCGTCTCCGTGGTGGGCCCCGCGGTCGCCGCTCTCGCCGCCTATCTGCTGATGCACGGGATCCTCGCCCTGGGCAGGGGCGAGCGGCTGCGGATCGAGCACCTCCGCTTCGCCCAGACCGTCTCCGCCGGTGCGGTGGCCACCGGCCACGGGCTCAGCGACGCGCGCCTCCCCCTGGCCGTGGTCGTCGTCGCGACCTCCAGCGCCGGCCTGCACATCGGAGACTCCCTGGCCCTCATGCTGCCCGTGGCCGTCGCCGTGGCAGCCGGCACGCTCATGGGCGGCCATCGGATCATCCGCACCATCGGCCGGCGCCTGACCGATCTCTCCACCGCCCAGGGCCTGGCCGCGGAATCCTCGGCCGTGGCCTTCATGACGCTGGGCGTCTTCGGCCTGGAGTCCCCGATCTCCAGCTCCCAGAGCCTCGCCTCCAGCGTGGTCGGGGCGGGCGTGGCCATGGGCCCGCGCCACGTCCGGTGGGCGGTCGCCCGCTCCATCGTCGTGACCTGGCTGACCACGCCGGTGGTGACGGGCGTGTTCGCGGCCGCCCTGTCCGGGGTGATGCTCGAGCTGCAGATCGGCTGAGCCCGCCGGCGGCCGCGGCTGCCGGCGCCGGGGCTCCTCGGAGAAACGGCGGCTATCCTGGGCGGCGTCCGAATCGCGAAGGAGTCCAGATGTCCGACGGCGAGTCCTCGACGCCCAGCCCGCGGAAGCGTCCGACCTATGGGCTACCGGGCCCGGCCCCGTCCGGTCCGGCTCCCGGCCAGGGACCGCGCAGCGGGTCGGATGCTCCCGGCTCCGGCAACAGCTGGGGCGCATCGAGCCCGTCGGCCGGACCCTTCGACCGTGACGGTGGCGATCCGGGGGCTCCCGACGGATCGGCGCCGAGGACGGGGCCGCTGCCCCCGCAGCCGCCGCAGCCGGAACGGCCCACGAAGCGCCGCGGGCTGTGGCCGCTGATCATCGGGCTCGTCCTGCTGGTGATCGTCGGCCCCGTGGCCACCGTCGGCGGCATCGTGTGGTCCGTCGGATCCATCGTCGCCGATACCGACGAGGGGCCGGCTGTGATCGAGGGCGGCACCGGAGAGATCGACGTCGCCGCCAACGAGATGGTCATCGTCTATGTCCCCGCGGAGGATGCGGCGAACGCGCGGTGCACCGCCGAGGGCTCGGACGCCGTCACGTCGGTGCCCACCTCCGGCCGTACCAGGTTCGGCGATGGAACGGAGTACGAGCAGGTGCTGGGCGTCGTCGCGACCGAGGACACTGCGGTGACGATCTCTTGCACCGGCACCGACGCCCCGGCGTATCTCGGCCCGTACAGCCTGCTCGGCATGGCCGGACCGCTGCTGATCGGACCGATCATCGGCGTGCTCGCCGGGCTGGCCGGCCTCGTGCTGGTCATCGTGGGCATCGTGCTGCTGGTGCGCACCCGGCGCGGCTGAACCTGCCGCGCCACAACCCCGGTGCTCCCTGTCCCGGCGCCACCTGCCCCGGTGCCGCTTGTCCCGGCGCCCCTCGTGGCGGCGCCTCCGTCGCCGGTGCCGTCCCGTCAGCGCGCGTCTCAGGGAACGACCCGTGCCGGGTCCTCCGGCGCCGCGCTGACCTAGAGTGACCTCAGACCCCGCAACCGTGGATGGAGTGGTGAGCATGCACCCCCGTGCCGGCCAGAAGGCCCTTCCCGAGGATCTCGTCGACGTCGATGCGCTCCTGGACGCGTACTACGACCTCCATCCGGATCCCGCCGATCCTGCTCAGGCAGTCAGCTTCGGCACCTCCGGTCATCGCGGCTCCTCCCTCGACACCGCGTTCAACGAGGACCACATCGCCGCCACCACCCAGGCGATCGTCGAGTACCGCGCCGGGCAGGGCATCCGCGGTCCGCTGTTCATCGGCCGGGACACCCACGCTCTCTCGCGACCCGCCTTCGACACGGCGCTGGAGGTGCTGGCCGGCAACGACCTCGTCGCCCAGGTCGACACAATGGACGGGTACACCCCCACCCCCGCCGTCTCCCACGCGATCCTCGTCCACAACCGCGACCGCTCCGCGAGCGACCCGGGTCGGGCCGACGGGATCGTCGTCACCCCCAGCCACAACCCGCCGCGCGACGGCGGATTCAAGTACAACCCGCCGCACGGCGGCCCCGCCGACTCCGAGGCCACCGGCTGGATCGCGGACCGCGCCAACGAGTTGCTGGCGGACCGGCTGCGCGGAGTACGGCGCCACGGGCGCCAGAAGGCCCTGCAGGATGCGGGCCGCTACGACTACCTCCACACCTACGTCCAGGACCTTTCCAGCGTGGTGGATCTCGACGCCATCCGCCGGGCCGGGGTGCGCATCGGTGCGGATCCCCTCGGCGGCGCGGCGGTGGACTACTGGGCCGAGATCGGCGAGCTGCACGACCTGGACCTCACCGTGGTCAACCCCGAGGTCGACCCGCAGTGGTCCTTCATGACGCTGGACCGGGACGGGAAGATCCGCATGGACTGCTCGAGCCCGTGGGCGATGGCATCCCTGCTCGAGAAGCGCTCCGAGTTCGACATCGCCACCGGCAACGACGCCGACTCCGATCGGCACGGCATCGTCACCCCCGACGCCGGCCTGATGAACCCCAACCACTACCTGGCGACCGCGATCAACTACCTCTACGCGCACCGCCCGAATTGGCCTGCCGGGGCGAAGGTCGGCAAGACCCTCGTCTCCTCCGGCCTGATCGACCGCGTCACCGCGTCCCTCGGCCGCGAGCTGTTCGAGGTGCCCGTCGGTTTCAAGTGGTTCGTTCCCGGACTGATCGACTCCTCCGTCGGCTTCGGCGGGGAGGAGAGCGCGGGCGCCTCGTTCCTGCGCCGCGACGGGTCGGTATGGACGACCGACAAGGACGGCATCATCCTCGCCCTGCTGGCCTCGGAGATCCTCGCGGTCACCGGCCGCTCCCCCAGTGCGCTGCACGCCGAGCTGGTCGAGGAGTTCGGCGCCAGCGCCTACGCGCGGGTCGACGCCCCGGCCGACCGGGAGCAGAAGGCGAAGCTGAAAGCGCTCAGCGCCGACCAGGTCACCGCGACCGAGCTGGCCGGCGAGCCCATCGTCTCCGCGATCACCGAGGCCCCGTCGGGCGGAGCCATCGGCGGGCTGAAGGTCTCCACCGAGTCCGCGTGGTTCGCCGCGCGCCCGTCCGGCACCGAGGACATCTACAAGATCTATGCCGAGTCCTTCCGCGGCGAGGAGCATCTCGCGCAGGTCCAGGACGCGGCGAAGGCGCTCGTGGACGACGCGCTCGCCGAGTGACGTCTCGCCCTGTGACGCCGTGCCCTGGGAGCATGCGCGGTCGGTCTCAGCATTTCCGCAGGTGACCAGTCAAGGATACGTAAAGCCACGGTCAATATTGCGCCCATCACCCTAGGGTGGCGCCATCCACAAGCCCTTGCGCGCCCCGCCCCTCGGCTTGGAGGATGATCCGGGAAGGTAAAAGTTCGGTAGGGTAATATGCTCGGCCGGACCCACCGAAGATGACGTCGAACGCGCCCACGGGGCAGCGACCAGGAGAGGGGGGACCGCGCTGATGCGACTGCGAACACGCCTTTGTGCATGTTCCGCTGCCCTCGCCATCGCGCTCCCCACCGCGACGCTCCCGGCCATGGCGGACGACGGCGATTCTGCCGAGAACCCTCTGCGAACGGTCGACATCGACGATCCGATCGCCCCTGGCTCGGAGACTGCCGATCCCGGCGACACCGAGCTCACGCCACCCGACACCGCCACGGACGACGCTGACCCGGTGCCGGACGAATCCGGTGACCAGCCGCCCGGTGATTCCGGGAACCAGACGCCCGGCGAGGAGGACTCCGTTCCGGACGGGGACTCGGGTCTCGTCGATGGCCTGTGCGAAGCCGCCGACGAGCTCGTGGACTGCGATGGCGATGGCAGCTCCGAGGATGCAGGCGACGGAAGCTCCGCCGACCAGGGCGACGCAACGGACGGCGACGGCACTGCCGACGGCGACGACTCGAACACTGACGGCACAGGCGGCGACACAGACCCCGCGACCGGCGCCGGCACCACCGATGACGGCACCGCCGATGGTGGTGCCGACACCGACCAGAACACCCCCGGCGGCACCACCGATGACGGCACCGCCGACCAGAACAATCCCGATGGCACCGACGGTGACGGCACCGCCGACCCGGACGGCGACGCCGGCGGCGATAGCGACTCGAACACCGGCAATACCGACACCGGGGGCGGCGATAGTACGCCAGACGTCCCGGAACGGACCAGGACCAGCGCTTCGACAGGGACGGAGTCTCCGACCGCCGAGACGACGCCGATCGAGGAGCCGACGTCCGAGGAACCCTCGGGCGACGAGTCCGCGTCCGGGGAACCGAGCAGCGACGCACCGACATCCGGGGAACCGAGCAGCGGCACGCCGACCCCGGAGGAGTCTTCGAGCGTGACCCCGTCCCCCGAGCCCACGGACGAGACACCGTCGGAGCGCCCCGGCACGCCCGTGAAGACCCCGACCCCCTCCGAGAGCGAGGACGCCGAAAGCCCTTCGCCCGAGGACGAGACCCCGTCGGCCGAGGAGGAGAGTGCCGAGGACGCACAGGAGCGGACTCAGCCGGCCAGACCTGACGATGAGGAGCCGGTGGAGCCAGCTCCGGCCGTGCCCAGCGAGGAGCCATCCAGCTCCGACACCCAGGACACCAGGGAGACCACCGACACCACGGACACCGAATCCACCTCGTCGGGCACCACCGAGGTCGAAGACCCGTCGGAGGAACCGGAGACGTCCGAGGTGAATGGCGGCAACGGCGATCAGAGCCCTCCGCCACCACCCGAGCCGCAGCCGGCGTCGGCCGCGCAAGAGGGTGGGCCGGTCGTCCAGCTGCTCAACGCCATCTCCTCGAATGATGAGAACTCGGCGTTCGGCCGGATGCGGCAGGTGCTGATCATCGCACTCGGCATCGGTTTCCTGACCACGGCCGGCTTCGTCGGCGCCACGTGGCAGAGCCGGCGCGCGGCCTCCGTCAGCGGAACCAAGCGCGCGGGACGCTGAGACCCTGGGGCGAACGCCTCGCCGGGGCAGCCGTTCCCTGCGTACCCCGGACCCGACGGCTCAGCGCTGGGCGAGAACCTCCCGTACGTGCGCGATGATCTCGGGCACGCTGCGTTCCATCTCCACGATCGTGCGGTCGAAGGCCGCCTGGCCCTCGTACCACGGGTCCGGGACGGGAATATCCGTCTCGAGCAGCTCGGGAGCCACCGACGGATCGAAGCGCCGCCACAGCACGATCTCCGGCGCCGCCCTGTCCTCGGGCAGCTGGTCCGCCATGCGGCGCAGCGCCTGCGCCTGCTCGGCCGTCATCGGCAGCACGACATCCCAGGCCATCATCTCGGTGAGATGGATGGTGCGCGCGGTGTGCTCGAAGGGACGGGTGTACCCGGCATGTTCGAGCGCCAGCTCGGTGCGGTCGTCCATCGGCATCCCCTCCGCCTCCCAACTGGTGCCGGCGGAGCCCACCTCGACGCTGTCCTCGAGCCCCTCGGCCCGGATCGCCTCCCGCAGCATCACGGCAGCGGCCGGGGATCGGCAGACATTGCCGGTGCACACGGTCAGGACTCGGAGGGACGTCATGAGCGCCATTGTGTCAACGATCAGCGGCTGTGAGCGCCGATTCGCCATGGCCTCTACAATGCTCGAGGGAGTGCTTGCGGTGCCACGGGCCCGCGCCGGCGTATTCGCCAGGGCATGATCACCAGGGCACGATGGCCCGTGACGACGCAACGACGGCTCAGGAGGACAGCGATGGCCGACATCATCCGCGCCCAAGACGACGACTGGCCGCTGGTGCGCGAGATCCGGCTCCGGTCTCTCAGCACCGACCCGGCCGCCTTCGGCCAGAGCTGGGACACGGAGTCGACGTACGAGGACTCCGTGTGGGAGCAGCGCGTGCGCGATGCGGCCTGGTTCCTCGCCGTCGAGGACGGGCAGCCGGTCGCTGTCGTGGCCGCGCGCCACGAGGAGGACTCCCCCGACAACGAGCGCGAGCTGCAGGCGATGTGGGTGACCCCCAACTCCCGCAAATCCGGCATCGCCCAGAATCTCGCCGAAGCCGTCTTCGACTGGGCCCGCCAGGACGGGGCGGACACGGTCACGCTGTACGTCGGCCCCGGCAACGAGGTCGCCCAGTCGCTGTACGAGAGCCTCGGCTTCGTCGACACCGGTGATCGGTGGGAGGTCGTCGAGGACGATCCCGATGGTGCCTGGCTGAAGATGTCCCGCGCCCTCTGAGGCCCGGTGTCCCTCTCGCGGCGCGTGGTCTCCCGCGTTCCCTCCCCGCGCGCCGTGCTGCGCACCGTCGGGGCGAGATCGGACCGGGGCCGCCCCCACTGGGCCGCCCGGCTCGAGGACGCCAAGAACGTCACGGTCGGCAGCGCCCTGCGTCGGCTCGGCTGGGATCTGCGACTGCAGCCCTTCCATGGATACGGAACCTCCGGCCGGGTGAGGGTGCTGGCCAAGGTCCTCTACGCCTCCCCCGGCACCCCGGCGGACTTCCACGACCAACCTGTCCATGACATGCGGACCATGGCGGTGCGCGGTTGGCGCAACTTCGCCGGCCAGGTGGCGCCGAACCGCACCGTCCACGTCCTGATCGGTGACCGTCAGTTCCGCGTGCGGGCGGACCGCACCGGCATCGTCGACGCGGAGTTCGACGTCGCGCTGGAGCCGGGCACCCACCGCGCAGTGCTGTGGACGGTCCCGGGCAACGAGGTCACCGCCGACATCACCGTGTTCTCCCCGGAGGCGCGCGTGGGTCTGGTCAGCGACATCGATGACACCGTGATGGTGACCTGGCTGCCGCGGCCGCTGCTGGCGTTCTGGAATGCCTTCGTCGTCCACCAGTCCACACGGCAGGTCGTGCCGGGCATGCCGATGCTGTACCAGCGCATCGCCCGGCGCCATCCCTCCCTGCCGGTCGTCTACCTCTCCACCGGCGCCTGGAACGTGTTCCCCGTGCTCAAACGATTCCTGTACAAGAACGGCTACCCCGACGGGCCGCTGCTGCTGACCGATTGGGGCCCGACGAACACCGGCCTGTTCCGCTCCGGCCGCGATCACAAGGTCCAGGCCCTCGAGCGACTTGCCGAGTCCTTCCCGCACATGCGGTGGATCCTCGTCGGCGACGACGGCCAGCACGACCCGTCGATCTACGCCTCCTTCTCCGCCCGCCGCCCCGAGCTGGTGGAGGCGATCGCGATCCGCCGCCTGACCGAGTCCGAGCAGCTGCTGGCCCACGGAAGCCTGCGGCCGCTGGAGCAGTATCGCCACGCGGGTGAGGCGCCGCTGACGGTCCAGGCACCCGACGGGCACGGCCTGCTGGCCGAGCTGGACCGCCATGGAGTGCTCTGATGAACGCTCAGCAATCTCGAACCCGCAACAGCGCCTGGCAGGGGCGGGCTGACGCGCCCCGAGCGCCGGGGCCGCAGGCAGGCACCGTTCCCGGTGCTGCCCTGGAGATCCGCGACGCCCGCACGGGCGATGTCCCGGCGATCGTGGACGTCGTCCAGGCGGCCTACCGAGGTGAGGGCGGTTGGACGACCGAGGCCCACCTCGTCCGCGGAGCGCGCGCAGACGAGGCCGAGGTGCGCACAATGCTGTCCGATCCCGCCGTGACCTTGCTGGTGGCCGAGGCCGACGGGCAGCTAGTGGGCTGCTGCTACACCCGCACGGAGAACGGATCAGCCACCGGCAGCGAACAGCTCTCACGTGCTGAACTGGGCTTGTTCGCCGTCCACCCCTCCGCGCAGGGTCAGGGCCTCGGCGGCAGGCTCCTCGAGGCGCAGGCGGCGCTGCTCGCGAACGCGGGCGTGGCGGTCCTGGTGATCCAGGTGCTTCAGGAGCGCCCGGAGCTGCACGCCTGGTACGAGCGGCACGGATTCGTCCGCACCGGCACCGCCGTCCCCTTCCCCGGGGATCCGGACGACCTGGCGGTGCAGGACCTCGAGATGGACGTCATGGAGCGCCCGCTGCCGAAGCGCTGAACGACCTCGGCAGTCGCGAACCCGCGGGATCTCGAGGCGACGGAGAGCTTCGGCGGCCGCCTGAGTGAGCGGCCGCCGAAGGCTCAGCCCGTGTTCTTCAGGCCGGCGGCCACACCATTGATGGTGGTCAGCAGCGCCCGCTGCAGGTCCGGGTCGAGCTCCTCGCCGCGCGCGGTGACGGCCCGGGCCCGCTGGAGCATCGCGACCTGCATGTAGGAGATCGGGTCGAGGTAGCGGTCACGCACGGCGAGCGTGCGCTTGAGGACCGGCTGGTTGTCCAGCAGGCCCAGCACCCCGGTCAGCCGCTCGATCTCGGCGACCGACAGCTCGTACTCCTCGCGGATCCGATCGAACAGGTGCCACAGCCGCTCCGGCACCAGCGAATGCACGTAGTGGGCGGCGATCTGCATGTCCGTCTTCGCCAGCGTCATCTCCACGTTGCTGATCACGGTGCGGAAGAAGTGCCAGTTGCGCAGCATGTCGTGCAGGTCCGGCTCCAGGCCGGCCTCGCGCGCCGCCTTCAGACCGGAGCCGGCGCCGAACCAGCCCGGCACGATCTGGCGTGACTGCGTCCAGCCGAACACCCACGGAATCGCCCGCAGTCCATCCAGTCCCTTGTCGGAGGTGGCGCGCTTGGACGGCCGGGACCCGATGTTGAGTTCGCCCAGCTGCTCGACCGGTGTGGAGGTCACGAAGTACTCGGGCAGGTCCGGATCATCCGCCAGAGTGCGATAGCGCGCATAGGCCGCGTCCGAGACGGTCTGCATGGTGTCGCCGAAGCGCTCCAGCTGCTCGGGAGTGGTGCGCGGCTCCGTGTGCAGCGCCGAGCCCTCCAGCACCGCGGCCAGTGACAGGTCCAGGTTCTCCCGGGCCAGCGTGGGCAGCGTGTACTTGTCGGAGATGACCTCGCCCTGCTCGGTGAACTTGATCTCGCCCTCGAGCACGCCGTACGGCTGGGCCAGGATCGCGTCGTACGTCGGGCCGCCGCCACGGCCGACGGAACCGCCGCGACCGTGGAACAGACGCAGGGTGACCCCGTGCCGGGCCGAGACGTCGCGCAGGCGGCGCTGGGCCTGGTGGATCTCCCACTGGCTGGTCATCACGCCGGAGTCCTTGTTGGAGTCCGAGTAGCCGAGCATGACCTCCTGGCGGTCCCCCCGCAGGCGCACGATCTCGCGGTAGGAGGGATCGCTGAGCAGCTCGTCGAGGATCTCGCCGGCGGCGCGGAGCTCGCCCACCTCCTCCAGCAGCGGCACGAAGCCGATGTCGGCGCGGTTCTCGTCCCCGCCAGGGATGCTGATCAGCCCGGCCTCGCGGGCCAGCAGTGCGACGGCCAGGATGTCGTCGGCCCCGTGGGTCATCGAGACGATGTAGGTCTCGATCACGGAGGTCCCGTACAGCCGGTGGGCACCGCGGATCTCGCGGAACACGTTGTAGGTGGTGCGCGTGGCGTCGTCGAGGATCGTCTCGTCCTCGGTGATCGCCGATCCCACCAGCGGTCGCCGGCTGGCGAGCTCCGCGGCGAGCACCGTGGTGCGCTCGGCACGGCTGAGCTCCGCATAGGGGCGGTCCAGCTCGCCGACGCGGTCGAACAGCCGGGCGAGGACCTCGTGGTGCTTCTCGGAGTGCTCGCGCACGTCCAGCGCCGCCAGGTTCAGGCCCGAGCCGGCTAGCACGTGCTGGGTGATGGCCAGGGCGCCGTCGGAGGCGCGCACCCCACGGTGGCGGTGCAGGGCCTCGCGCAGGACGCGGAAGTCGGCCTGGAGATCCTCGCTGTCGCCGTAGTCCTTGCCGGGCACGTGCGGCGCCCCGGAGCGGATCCGCTCGCGGGTCGCGCGCAGCTTGGCCCGCATGGTGCCGAGCTTGAGCCGGTAGGGCTCCTCGTCGTACATCTCCTGCTGGATCTCGTCGACGTCGACATCGCCGCCGTGCGAGAGGTCCTCGGCCAGGCTCGCGCGCAGCTGCTCGTCCTCGCCCGTCAGGGCGCTGGAGACGGACAGATCGAGGATCAGATCGGAGATGGCCTCGATGGCGATGTCGATCGCGGTCTCCGCCTGCAGCGCGAGGACCTCGCGGGTGACCTCGGCGGTGACGTACGGATTGCCGTCGCGATCGCCGCCGATCCAGGAGCCGAAGCGCAGGGGCACCTGACCGTCACGCAGCTCGGCGCCGTGGGCGCGCAGCTCGTCGCGGAGGTCATCGAGCATCTCCGGCATCGTCTGGCGGTAGATCTGGCGCAGGTAATACAGGGCGTTGCGGGCCTCGTCCTGCGGGGTGGGCCGCTGGCGGCGCAGCTCGTCCGTCTGCCACAGCGATTCGATCAGCTCGGCGAGATCCCGATCCTGGCGCCGGCGCTCGGGAGTGTCCTCCTCGGTCTCCTCCTCGAGGAGGTCGGAGATGCGGCGCAGCTTGGTCAGCACGGCGCGGCGGGAGGCCTCGGTGGGGTGCGCGGTGAAGACCAGGCGCACATCGAGGGAGTCGACCGCCTGCTGGAGACCGTCGGCCCCCAGCTCGTCGTGGACGGCGCGGACGGTGCGCGGGACCCAGGAGTCCGCGGCGGGGCGCTCCTGCAGGGCGCGGACCCGGTAGACCTGCTCGGCCGCGTTGGCGAGCAGGAAGTACTGCGTGAAGGCGCGGGTCAGAGCCGTGGCCTGCTCCAGGGGCAGCTCCGCCAGGCGCTTCTGGACGTCGCGGGCGTCGGCCTCGACGTCGGAGGCCTTGGCATCCTTGGTCAGCTTGCGCACCTGCTCGACGAGGTCCAGCAGCTCCTGTCCATGCTGGTCGGCGAGAGTGCGCCCCAGCAGCGTGGACAGACGCCGCACGGTGGCGCGCAGCGGCGCATCGATATGCGGATCATCGCCGACGACGGGGAACTCGCTCGTCAACGTCGGGACGGCAATGGCGTCAGATTCGGGCACGGGGCCTCCTGAGGTCGGCGGCGCGTGGGAACGGCCGCCGGCAGTTGGGGCGACCGCCTCGGCGCGGAACGAACGGGCACAGACTACCGCGAGCGTCCCAGCAGCACGGCACGGGCCGATCGGCGGACGGTGCGGGTCAGAGCACGGCGCGCAGGAAGTCCTGCGTACGCTGGTTCTCCGGCTCGCTGAAGATCTTCTCCGGGTGACCCTCCTCGACGACGGATCCCTGGTCGAACATCATCACGCGGTTGGAGACGTCCTTGGCGAACTGCATCTCGTGGGTCACGATCAGCATCGAGATGTCCGTCTCCGCGGCGATGTCCTTGAGCACCGCGAGCACGTCGCCGACCAGCTCCGGGTCCAGCGCGGAGGTCACCTCGTCCAGCAACAGGATCTCGGGATCCATGGCCAGCGCACGCGCGATCGCGACGCGCTGCTGCTGGCCACCGGAGAGCTGCGAGGGCCGGGCGTTCTTCTTGTCGGCCAGGCCGACCTTGTCCAGCAGCCCCTCCGCCTTCGAGGCGGCCTCGGCCTTCGACAGCCCCATCACGTGGATCGGGGCCTCCGTGATGTTCTCCAGCACCGTCATGTTGGGGAAGAGGTTGAAGTGCTGGAAGACCATGCCGATGTGCTGGGTGATGCGGCGCCGCTGACGGTCGGGGATCCGCACGCGCTTGCCGCCGGACTCCTCGTACTGCAGAGGCTGCCCGCCCACGTGGATGTAGCCGCCGCTGAGCTCCTCGAGCGTCATCACCAGACGCAGGATCGTCGTCTTGCCGGACCCCGAGGGCCCGATCAGTGTGACGCGCTCGCCCTGCGAGACGGTGAAGTTCAGGTCGTCCAGCACGGTGTTGTCCCCGAACCGCTTGACCACGTCGCGGAACTCGATGTGCGGGGCGCCCGGAGCGGACCCCGCCGCCAGGGCGCCGTCGGGTACGCCCTGCTGGAGGCCGCCGCTGTGGGCGCCGGGGTGCTGGTTGTTCTCAGGCAAGTTTCTTCTCCAGTCGTCGGATCAGGAGCGAGGTCGGGTAGCTCGCGGCCAGGAAGATCAGGGCCGCCAGCGTCAGCGGCTCCGTGTACCGGAAGTTGTTGCCGCCGTACTGCTGCGCCTCGCGCACCATCTCCCCGATGAAGATGACGGTCAGGAACGGCGTCTCCTTGAACATGGAGATCGCGTAGTTGCCCAGGGCCGGCAGCGTGTTGCGGATCGCCTGCGGAATGATCACCGCTCGCCAGGTGCGGGCGCGCGGCAGCGACAGCGCGGTCGCCGCCTCCCACTGGCCCTTGGCCACCGAGTCGATCCCCGCGCGGTACACCTCCGCCATGTAGGTCATGTAGTGGATGCCCAGCACGCAGATGCCGATGGTCAGTGTGTCGAAGTACTGCGACAGCACCAGGTTCGCGAAGACCAGCTGCACCACCAGCGGCGTCATCCGGATGAACTCGACCACGGCGACCACCGGGGCGCGCCCGATCGCCGGCAGGCTGCGGCGCAGGATAGCGACCACCAGGCCCAGCACCGCGGCGATGAGCGTGCCCAGCACAGTGGCCAGCAGGGTGATCTTGAAGCCGTCCAGCAGCGCAGGCAGGGATGCCCACGCGTGTCCCCAGTCCCAGAAGGTCATGCTGCACCCCCTCCCGTCGCGCTGCGCGCATTGGACCTGAACAGCGACCCCAGCGAGTGGGTGAGGCTCGGCCCGCGGCCGATGCGGTGCTTGGCGTCGATCTCCAGGGCATTCATGATCATCACCAGCACCCACGCGATGACGAAGTAGGCCAGCAGCGCGAAGCCGAAGGCGTACCAGGTGCCCGTCGTCTGCCGCAGCCGATCGACCTGGTAGTAGAGGTCGTACAGGGTGATCGCGTAGACGATCGCGGTTCCCTTGAGGAGTTGGATCCAGAGGTTCGACAGCGAGGGGATCATCAGAGCCCACGCCTGCGGGATGATGACGCGGAACATGCCGCGCACCGGGCTCAGGCTGAGCGCGCTGATCGCCTCGTACTGCCCCTTGGGGACGGAGCCGACCGAGCCGCGGACCACCTCGGCACCATAGGCACCGTAGTTCAGGGCCAGGGCGAGCACGCCGCAGAACAGGGGCGTCAGCTCCCAGCCCAGCTGGGGCAGCACGAAGAACCACCAGAAGAGCTGGACCACGAGCGAGGTGCCGCGGAAGAACTCGATGAATACCCGCGCGATCCCGCGCACGACGGCGTACTTGACCGTCTGAGCCAGGCCGAAGGTCAGGGCGACCAGCAGGGCGCCGAGCGCCCCGAGCACCGTGAGCTGGACGGTGACCCAGATGCCGTCGAGGATCTGGGGCCAGCGGGAGATCATGAACTCGGTGTTGGCCCCGAAGTTCTCGAAGAAGTCGTTCATGGGTGCATCACTTCCGGCGCGCAGCATGGACGGGCCCGGGGGCGGTCATGAGGGGAACCGCGCCCGGACCCAGGCAGTCGCACCGGTCCCGCCGCGGGGCCTCGGGCGCCGCGGCTCACCGGAAGAAGCCTCACTGGAGGGCGGAGAGATCGCCGTCGCAGAGCATCTCGGTCGTCATCTCCTCGGGCGGCAGCTCGCCCTCGGTGAACCCGTACTCGCCCACGATGGAGAGGTAGCGCTCCGGATCCGAGACGATCTCCGCCAGCTTCTCGTTGTAGGCCTCCAGAAGGGACGTGTCGTCCTTGCGGAACACGGTCGCACCAGCGCCGTACTGCTTCTCGCCGTCGATGTCCGCAACGAAGCTGTCGGTGACCTCGACGTCGATGTTGGAGTTCTCGGCCAGCCAGTTCAGGGAGATGGCGGTCAGTGCGAAGGCGTCGGCGTTGCCGCTGTTGACGGCGTCCACGCCGTCCTGCGGGCCGCCCACCTCGAGACCGTTCAGCCCCAGCGACTCGACGTAGCCGGCCTCGACCGCGCCGGACATGGTGGCGACCGTGAGATCGGTGTCCACGAAGGACTGCATGTTCTCGAGCCCCTCGGGGTTGCCGTCCGGGACCATGAGTGCCGTCGTGTACTGGAACTCAGGGTCGCCGAAGGCGGCCTCGGCGCAGCGCTCGGGCAGGATCGACATGCCGGCGCTGATGATGTCGAAGCGGCCGGCGTTCAGGCCCGGGATCAGCGAGCTCCACTCGGTCTGGACACCCTCGACGGTGTCGATACCGAGCTCCCCGAAGATCTCGCGGTGCATGGCGACGGTGGCGCCCTGCAGGTCGCCGCCCTCCTCGAAGCTGTAGGGGGCCTCGCCGGCGAAGCCGACCGTGATCGTGCCGGCATCCTGCAGCTGCTTGAGCAGGTCGCCGCCGCTCTCGCTGCCGCCGCCGGAACCGCCGTCCCCGCTGCCTCCGGTGTCGGTGCGGCTGCAGGCGGCGAGGCCGCCGAGGGCCGCGGCCGACACGACGAGACCGCTCCCCTGGAAGAAAGTACGGCGATTGTGCATGAAGTGCTCCCTCTCACTGCGCCCACGGCGTCGCGAGCGCTCAGATTGTCGGACAACCTGCTGTTTGGATATCGGATCGCAGTCCACGCTAAGGGGTGAGGGAGGGACGTTCGCGGGTCAGGCCACGTATCGTGATGGTGTCGTGACCCGAGGGACGGGCCGCGTCCGCGCCGGATCGCGAGGTGCGGACCCGCTCAGCGGGGGCATCGCGCGAGCACCGGGGCAGTGCCTGGGGCGCGCTCCGACCAGGCCCGACGGGCGAATACGATGTCCATCGCGGAAGTGACCATGCGTAGTTCAGGAGGATGGCGATGACCACTCGGCACGAGGGGGTCCGGCTGCCGATGATGCAGCCGCTGCGCCGGCCCTCGATCATCGATCAGGCGGAGCTGGAACTGCGCAATGCCATCTACTACGGCGATCTGCGGCCGGGCGATGGGGTCCCGGAGGTGCAGGTCTCGCGGCAGATGGGCATCTCCCGCTCCTCGCTGCGAGAGGCGTGCCAGCGCCTGGTGCGCGACGGGCTGCTCACCCAGATCCCGGGGCGGGGTCTGTTCGTCACGCACATGGACGCCGAGACCATGTCGGACTTCATCGACTACCGCCTCGGCATCGAGATGCAGGCCGCCACGATCGTCGCCGATCGGGTCGCCGGTCTGCGGGAGGCCGGGAAGCCGGAGGCGGCCGACGCGCTCCTGTCGCCGTTGCGGGTCTCGATGGAGCGGAGCCGGGCCGCCCTGGCCGCCGAGGAGGTCATCGAGGCCGGCAACGCGGACCTCGACCTGCACCAGCAGATCGCCGAGATCGCCCGCAACCGCTTCCTGAGCACCGCGATGAACACCATCGTGATCCTCACGCGGATGGGCAGCTTCTCCGATCCCCTGGGCTTCGGCGTGCGCGCGGATCTGACCGCCACGCACGAGGCCCTGCTGGACGCGCTCTCCTCGGGAGACGGTTCGCGAGCCCGCGCCCTGCTGCGCGAATCGCTGCAGGAGCTCGCCGGTCGGCTGCGTGCCGGCGCCGACGAGGACCTGGTGCGCGACCCGGACCTGCTCGAGAGCTCCGGCCCGGAGTGGACCACGATCGGCGAGGGCGGGCCGGCCTGACAGGGGACGGAGGCATGAGAAGGGCCCTTCCCGGCGGAGAAACCCGCAGGTGAAGGGCCCTTTTCTTGGGCGGAGACGAGAGGATTTGAACCTCCGAGGCGATTTTAGTCGCCTACTCCCTTAGCAGGGGAGCGCATTCGGCCGCTCTGCCACGTCTCCTGGTGCGCACGCTCGCGGCGTGGCACGCCGATACAGCATACGGGAGCACGTGGAGTGCGCCAAAGCGACAGCGCACCGATCACGTCACACCGGCGCACGGACGATCCCTGTCACGTCGACGTCGGTAGCGCACCGATCCCGCTGGGCCGCGTACGTGCCGCACGAATCCTGTGCTGCCGGTTCACAGCTGCTCTACCGGTTCACAGCCCGAGCTTCTCCCGCAGCAGCGTGATGTGCTTGGGCGTGCCGACGCGGTACTTCACGAACGTGAGGATCCCGTCGGCATCGATCGCGAAGCTCGAGCGGATCGTCCCTTCGACGAGCCTGCCGTACATGTTCTTCTCGCCCCAGGCGCCGTAGGCCTCCATCACCTCGTGGGTCTCGTCCGAGGCCAAGGTGTACGGCAGGTCCTGCTCGGCGACGAAGCGGTCCAGTTCCGGCACCGGGTCCGGAGAGATGCCCACGACGCGGTATCCGGCGTCGAGGAACAGCTGATGGTTGTCGCGCAGGTCGCAGGCCTGGGTCGTGCACAGCGAGGTGTTCGCCGCGGGGTAGAACCAGATCAGCGCCGGGGCCCCGCGCAGCTCGGCCAGGCTGACTCGGCCTCCCCCGGCTGTCGGCAGGTCGAAGTCGGGAGCGGCGTCGCCGACGGCGAGCTTCACGGGTGCGGTAGGCATGTCTCTCCTGGGAGGTGGTCGGGGCGGCGTCAGCGGCGCGGACCGGCCGGCCCGTCGCGTCCGCTCCCGCGGGAGCGGCGCCGCCCGAGGTACGTCTCGCGGAAGCGACGCTCGGCGTGGCGGTCTCCGAGCAGCAGCAGTTTGCCGGGCGCCGAGGGGATGGACTCGGTGTCGTAGCTCAGGGTGCCGTCCTCGTCGGCCACGGCGACGATCAGACAGCCGGTGCGGCGGTGGACCTCGGAGTTGCGCACCGAGCGCCGCACCAGCGAGGACGGCCGCGGCACGAGGAACAGCTCGTTGCCCTCGGCCACCAGCACGCGGTGGCTGAGCCCGGCGTGGTTCCACAGGTCGGTGGCGCCGATGGTCGCGTAGGACAGCACCCCGTCGGCGCCGGCGCGATAGAGGGTGGCGACGTTGCGCTCGTAGGTGGCGCGGGAGACGACCTGCAGCTCGGGCCGCAGCCGCCGGCAGAACAGGGTGAGATAGACGTTCAGGTCGTCGTCGCGAGCGGTGACCAGCACGGCGGAGGCCTTGTCGAGCCCGGCCCGGCGCAGGATCCGCACGTCGGCGGCGTCGCCCTCGACGACGTCGTAGCTGGCCGTGCCCTCCAGGGCGGAGTACGAGTTCTGCACGCGGCCCGGGAGCTGTTCGACGATGGTGTTGGGCACGCCTTCGTCGGTGAGTCCGCGGGAGGCGGCACGGCCGACGCGGCCGCCGCCGATGATGATGACGGGATCCTCGGACTGCTCCTGGACCTGGAACTGCTCGTCGTAGGCGGCCAGCTCGTCCTTCTCGCCGGCGAGGATCAGCACGGTGGTGTCGGTGATCTTCAGCTCGGGCTTCAGGGGGCGCAGCCGGCCCTTGCGCATGATCGCGAGGATGCGCACGCACGAGCGCAGCTCGGAGATCGCCTCTCCGAGCGTCTTGCCGACCAGCGCGGTGCCGCGCGCGGCGGCTTCGGCGACGATCGTGTCCCCGAAGCTGCCGATGCGGTGGACGCGCCCGGTGGAGCCGAGCACACGGCCGGCCATCTCCTGACCCAGCACGGCTCCGAGCTCGAGGACGTGGTCGGCGCCGGCCAGACCCAGCACGTCCACGGAGACGGGCTTGCTAGCGGTGACCGCGATCGGCACGTCGCCGGCGCACTGACGGACGGTGAAGGCGACGTTCGTGTTCGCGGTGTCCGAGAGCGTCGAGACCACCAGCCGTGCCCGGTCGGCACCGGCGTTGCGGTACGTCAGGGCGGAGTCGAGGGGGCCGACGACGACGTGGCGGCCCTGGTCGTGCAGCTGCCCTGCCTCGATCGGGTCCTCGAGCACGACGACGGCGGGCACCTCGGAGCGCTCGGCGCGAGCGGCGAAGGCCTGGGTGACGGCGTCGGAGCCGACCAGGAGGACATGGCCGTGCAGCTGCGGCGGCACCTTGCGCGGGGTGCGCGAGGTGCGGCGACGGTCCAGCCACGGGGTGACGATGTACTGGATGACGAAGAACGGGACGAGGACCAGGAGATAGACGACACCGCTCAGCAGGACGCCCAGGGAGAACAGGCGCCCGAGGTCCGTGTCGAAGGTGATGTCGCCGTAGCCGAGCGTCGACATGGTCGTGATCGCCCAGTACACGGCGCTGACCCAGGAGTGCTCCTGCCCCTCGATGTGCATGAGGCCCTTGAACAGGGCGGCGTAGCCGACCACCATCGCGAGCCCGATGGCCACGATCACCACACCGGCGCGAGATCGCCGACGGGCGATCGGGACACGGTCCCCGCGCCTGCGCTCCGCCTTCCACGCGCCCATGCGATTCCTCTCGAGAACAGTTCGGCTCCGACGCTGCGGGGCCTCTCCCCGCACCAGGCGAAAGCGTAGGCCCGCTGCGACGGCGGCACATAACGCTTGGTCGGACGATGAGCCCAAGACCACCAGCTTCACCCCGGTGGAGGTCATTTCCGTGTCGTGATCGTGATGATCGCAGCCGCACGGAGCCCCGGGCCGGGGCGTGCGACTCGGGATCAGCCGGGGATCAGGAGCCCCCGGGCCCGCTCTGCCAGGCGTGCGCGACCAGCTCACGAAGCACGTCGGTGTCCACGTCCTCGAGCTTCCTCACCCACACGCACCCGGCCCCTCGGCGGTGCGTGCCCAGCCGGTCCAACAGCTCACCAGCGCGCGGGCCGTTCTGCAGTCCGTACAGGGCGAGATCCGCCGCGCGCGGGCTGAAACCGACGCGGAAGCTGTCTCCCTCCCGACCGGTGGCATAGACGTAGTGGTACTGCCCGAAGCCGATCATGCTGGGGCCCCACATCCTCGCCTGCTCCCCGGTGACACCGGTGAACAGCTCCAGCAGCTCTGCCCCCTCCCGTCGGCGACGGTCCCCGAGGCCCTCCAGGAACTGCTGCGGGGAGATGTCGGTGGGGCGCGTGGATCCCGAAGCGCGCGTGCCGGTGGTCCGCCGACCGCCCGTGGCCGCAGGGGCGCCTGCATCGGTCACGGTGAAGGTGGCGGTGCGCTGCTGCGGGGTCGGGGGCTCGCGCATGCTCAAGCCGTGCTCCTCGAGCGCCGACTGCAGCCGTCTGCCGGCGGCGGGCCCGACGCCGTGCAGCTGCGCCAGATCGGGCCAGTCCGCCCCTGCGAGTGATCGGAGCGTCGTCAGTCCCTGCTCGGCGAGCGCGCGAGCAGCCGGCCGCCCCACTCCCGGGATGTCACCGATCAGGCCGTCCGGACCGCTCATGGAGCTCACCGTAGTGCTCGGCCGCAGTTGCCGTCGATCCTCGCGGCACGAACCGGGTGGGCAGGCCGATCCGTGCGGGCCCGTCGGACGTGCCGCCATCCCGTCGCAGCAGGTCGACCGCTTGGACGCCCATCTCGTAGCGCGGGACGCGCACCGTGCTGAGGCCGGGAGTCACCAGCGCGGCGAACTCGATGTCGTCCCAGCCCACGACGCTGATCTGGCCGGGCACCGCCACGCCGAACCCGCGCAGTCGTTCCATCAGCGCCAGAGCCATCAGGTCGTTGTAGACCAGCACCGCGGTGACATCCGTCTGCAGGACGGCCTCGGCCCCCTGTCTTCCGCCCTCGACCGTCGGGGCGAACGAGCCCAGGTCGGTCCACTCGGTACCGATCTCGGCGCAGATCTCCTCGATCACGGCGCGCCGGACGGTGTCGGAGCGGCTGACCCCGGGGCCGCCGACGTAGCCGAGGCGGCGGTGGCCCATCCGGCGCAGGTGCCGGATCGCGGCGGGGATGCCCGGGGTCACGTCGGCGAACACGCCTGGCAGGTCCGGGGAGACGCGGTTGACGAGACTGAGCGGCGTCATGGAGGCAGCCTCCTCCAGCGCGCTCTCGTCCATCCGGCTGGAGCAGAGCACGATGCCGTCGACCTGGCCGGCCAAGGTGCGCACCAGCGGCAGCTCCCCCTCCGGGCTCTCGCCCGCGTCGGTGATCAGCAGCTGCGCTCCCACGTGGTGCGCACGCGCCTGGGCGCCCTTGAGCACGGCCGGGAAGAACGGGTTCTCCAGGTCCGGGACGATCACCCCGTAGACGCCGTACCGGCCGGTGATCAGCGCACGCGCAGTGCGATTGGGGCTGTATCCGAGGTCGGCCGCGGCGGCGCGGACCCGTTCGCGAGTGCGCTCGCCGACCATCTCGGGGCGCTGGAACACCCGGGAGACGGTCGCGATCGAGACCCCGGCGCGGGCCGCCACGTCCCTCAGCGTGATCGCCATCCGGTGCCTCCGTCTCCTCCGCCCGGGCACGTCGACCCGATCTGCAAAGTTTGCAGTCTCACCGCATCCTACGTCGCGGAATGCCCTGTCGCGCAGGCCCGGGATATGCAATCGTTTACGGTGTGAGGGTTCGGAACGCTGACGTCCGCAGACCTCGCCACGCGTTCCCTGCTGACGCCTCGGCAGACCTCGCCCACCCTCGACCCGTGCTCGATCGGAGACACCCATGACGCTGCGCACCGATTCCCTCGAGGCCGGCATCCGCTACGACGGATCTGCCCGCCACCTGTACCTGACAGCTCGCTCCGCGGACGCCCTCACCCCCTTCGAGGGCGAGACCACGGCCGCCGGGGACGTGCACGAGCTGACCGGCCCGCTGTCCACCACCAACGCGAAGGCCCTGCAGGCCGCATTCCCCGTGCTGCGCCCGCAGCTGATCTCCGGGCATCGCACGTCCGTGGGAACCGGCGACCGCACCGGCCTGGCGACTCCGGGCCAGGCGCGCGCCTTCGGTGCCGCCGGCGGAGACGTGATGCCCGTGCTCGCCCAGCAGTCGATCCGCGAGATGGACCGCCTGGGCCGCAGCGCCCAGTCCGTCATGGACGAAGCGGTCTTCGGACTGCTCGAGGCCGGCTGGGACCGCGGCTTCGGGGCCGACTGCGACCACATCAAGAGCACCGACGGCATCGACCGCGGGCTCGCAGCCGGCTTCACGATGTTCACCCTCGATCCGGGGGACCTCGTCGCCGACGTGACCGGCGGCGTCAGCGAGGCCGACGCCGCCGCCCTCCCCTGGGACCAGCTCGAGGACTCCCTGGCCGCCGTGAAGACGCGGTACGTCGGGATGACCGTGGACGTCGGCCACTCCCAGATCGAGGTCACCGAGGAGGACGTGCTGACGGCCGCGGTGAAGTACGGCCGCGCGGTGGTGGAGGCGATCCGCCTGTACCGCCACGCCACCGAGAACGCCCAGCACGAGATCGAGATCGAGTTCGCCGTCGACGAGACCGCGTGGCTGACCACGTTCTTCGAGCACTACTACCTGGCCTCGGAGCTGAAGCGCCTGGGGGCCTCATGGTTCAGCTTCGCCCCGCGCTACGTCGACGGCTTCGAGAAGGGGCTGGACTTCCTGGGCGACACCGAGGAACTGCGCACCAACCTCGAGGCCCACCACGCGATCTCCGAGCAGTTCGGCGGCTACAAGATCTCGCTGCACTCGGGCTCGGACAAGTTCTCGATCTACCCGCTGTGCGTCGAGGCCACCGACAGACACGTGCACCTGAAGACCTCGGGCACCAGCTACCTGTGCGGACTCGAGATCGTCGCCGCGCACGATCCGGAGCTGTTCGCGGCGATCTGGGACATCTCCCGCGCCTCCTACGTCAAGGCCCGCGCGAGCTACCAGGTCTCCGCCCAGGAGGACCGCACCCCGACCTCGCTGGACGGCGTGGACCTCGTGGAGCTAATCCGCTCGGACGACGCCCGCCAGATCCTCCACGTCGGCTACGGTGACTCGCTCAACGGGACCGACGCCGCCGGCGCCTCGATCCACGACCGCTTCCTCGAGGTGGTCACCGCGCACCAGGAGCAGCACACCGACATCGTCGCCGAGCACATCGGCAGGCACCTCGCCCCGTTC
This sequence comes from Brachybacterium sp. GCM10030267, assembly GCF_042666875.1. Taxonomy (NCBI): domain Bacteria; kingdom Bacillati; phylum Actinomycetota; class Actinomycetes; order Micrococcales; family Dermabacteraceae; genus Brachybacterium; species Brachybacterium sp. GCM10030267. The sequence goes on from NZ_JBHTCX010000010.1 coordinate 190,639, forward strand.
GCCGCGGGGAGGTCGGGGCGCTGATCCCGAGCCACCGGCTGCCGGTTGCTGGGCTGGCTGCTGGCTGCTGGCTGCTGGCTGCTGGCTGCTGGCTGCTGGCTGCTGAGGGAGGGTGGCACGAACTTGTAGCTGAGCGGCACGCGCCCTCCCCTCACAGGGGTCGCGGGCCGCTCAGCTACACCTTTTTGCCACCGGCCCGCGGCGCCGTGCCGTCGAGCAGGACCGGCCCCACGCTGTGCACCGCGCAGGGTGGGCTGCGCAGGTCAGGCCACGCAGGTCAGGAGATCGACCGCTTGGGCATCGTCCACGGCACCACGACCAGGAGGATGACCAGCAGCGTCGCCAGCAGCGCCCCGATGACGGCGGCCTCCACGCGGCCCAGGACCACGTCGACGACGAATACAGCGACGCCCGTCAGCAACAGCGCCAGCAGCACGATCGCCGCCATCAGCAGCCGGTTGGCGATGCGCACCATCTCGTCCTTGACGCGCTGGCGGAACAGGCGCCGGTGGATCCCGACCGGGGTGAGCAGCAGGGCGACGATCACCAGCGCCAACAGCAGCAGTCCGAGGTACAGGTAGATCTGGAACTGATCGAGCTGGTCGAAGCGGGACTGGAAGGGCAGCACGATAAGGAAGGCGGCGAGGATCTGCGACCCCGTCTGGAGCACGCGGATCTCCTGGAGCAGCTCGTTCCAGTTCCGATCGAGCTTCTGGGCCTCGGTCTCGTCACGGCTGTATCCCCAGCCGACCTCGGATGACTCCTGCTCCGCGCGCATGGCCGTCAGTGTAGGGACGGTGGTCATGGAGCGCGAGGCCGAGCGGTAGGTGCCAGGATGAGGGTACGAGCGTCGGAAGGAGACGGTGGTGCTGGGATCGTTGATCTGGACGGCGTTCTGGTGGGCGGTGTACCTGCTGGTGTTCCGGCAGGACCGTCGGCGGGTGCGCAACGGGGTGCTGCTGCTGATCGCCCTGAACGCGAGCGTCTCGCTGGTGACTCGGCTCGTCTCCACGCTGCCTCTGGGCAATCTGTTCGCCCTCGCCGTGGGGATCGTCTCGCTGCTGGGCGTGCTCGCCCTCGGCGTGTTCATGGTCGCCAACGGGCTGACGATGGTGCGCAAGGAGGGGCGCTCGCTGGGCAACCTGCTGTCGGGTCTGGCCGGGGCTGCTCTGCTCGCCGCTCCCTGGGTCGCGGCCGCCCTGGTGCTGACGATGGCGCCGCTCGCGATCGGTGCTGGTGCCCTGCTGGCGCTGGTCTCGCTGCACGTGGGCATCGCGTTCCTGGTTTTCCTGTGCGCCTCGGTGCCCTACCAGCTCTTTCCTCGGCAGCTGGAGACCACCGGCATCATCGTCCACGGCTCGGGGCTGATCAACGGGAAGGTCAGCAAGCTGCTGCGGGGACGCCTTGATCGTGCGGTCGCCGAGCGGGACCGGCTGCTGGCGGCGGGTCTCGACCCGTTGCTGGTCCCCTCCGGCGGCAAGGGCGAGGACGAGCTTCGCCCGGAGGGCGAGGCGATGGCCGAATACCTGATCGACGAGGTCGGGATCCCCGCCGATCGGGTGCACGCCGAGACCGAATCCCGCACCACCGAGGAGAACGTGATCCTCTCCCACCGGATCCTCGACGAGGCCGGCCACCAGGGGCCGTACATCGTCGCGACCTCTCGGTACCACGCCTTCCGCGCCGCCCTGCTGGCGCGACGGCTGGGCTTCGCCGATGAAGCCGTCGGCGGGCGCACTGCCTTCTACTACGTACCCAGCGCCACCCTGCGCGAGTTCATCGCAGTGATGTCGTACCACAAGGTGTGGAACGCGGTGCTGCTGCTCCCGTCTCTGGCGTTCGTGGCCCTACTGGTCAGAGCAGCTTTCCTGGCGCCCTGAGGAGAGCACGGTCCCGCTGCAGGCCGAAGCCCTGCGGCGGGCCGAACGCTCCCTCACGGCAACTGGTCGGACCCGACAGTCGTTCAGCCGCGCTCGTCCAGGGCGCGCACGCCCCGCCACGCGGCGGGGATCAGCAGGGCGGCGAGCAGCGCCTTGACCACGCCGCCGGGGATGAACGGCCACACTCCCGCGGCCAGGATGCCCCCGAGGCCGAGCTCCGCGCCCATCACGGCGTTGAGGATCATCGCCAGGTAGGGCACGCCGATCAGGAACGGGACGGCGCTGGCGGCGACGAAGCCGGCCATGGCCCCGAGCGGCCTGCGGTCCCAGGCACGCTCGGCGAACCAGCCGGCCACGAAGGCCGCGGGCACGAAGCCGAGGATGAACCCGAAGCTGGGCGAGAGCACCGCGGCGGGGCCGCCGGTGAACTCCGCGAAGATCGGGGCTCCGGCGAGGCCGGCGAGCAGGTAGGTGAGCATCGCGGCCGCACCGCGGCGAGAGCCCAGGGCGGCACCGACTAGGATCACCCCGAGGGTCTGCCCTGTGATCGGGACCAGGGGCAGCGGGATCGTGACCTGCGCGAGGAGTGCGACCACGGCGGTTCCCGCCAGGACCAGGACGGCATCGCGCAGGCGGGTGCGGTGCGGGGTCAGGGCATCGGCCAGGACGGGACGGCGGGCCGGGACGGCGATCGCGGACATCGGGCTCCTCAGGGTGATGGTCGGCGGAAGAGGACAGCCTAGAACACGCGGGGCCTCACCGGCTTCTCACGCTCACCTGCCCGCAGTACGCCGCGGATCCCTCGCCCGCGCAGTTCGCGTGGCGTGATCACAGTCGCGCGATGACGCCGAGTTCGGTGCGGGTCCACCAGTTCCCCGTCTCCCGCCGTTCGGCGGCGGTGGCGTAGCGGTACTCGTAGTACTTCACGCGCAGGGCGGTCGGTGCGGCGCCGTCGAAGGGGTCGGTGCGCAGCAGCCGGCGGATCGCGGGGTCGCCCTCGCGCAGCTTCTCCAGCAGCGCCACGAACCAGGCCTGGGCGCCGGGGCGCAGCGCGAGGAACCACATCTGCCAGTCCAAGCGCAAGTGATATGGCGCGAACTGGCGCGAGCGCCGTCGCACGTCGCCGGGCTTGCCCTTGAACTCGTAGGGCCGCCAGGCCTCGTCGTCGGCCGATTCGGGGTCCTCGGCCAGGGTGCCCTCGATGACCACTTCGAAGCGGCGCTCGGTCATGGAGCCGAAGGCACCGTAGGCATTGACCAGATGGAAGCGGTTGAAGCTGGCGTTCATCAGCTGGTAGCGGGAGAAGAGGTTCTTCAGCGGCTTCCAGCTCAGCACCGCGAGGAACACGAACACGGCGATGATCAGGAGGTGCCACCACAGCGGCGAGGCCTCGCCGCCTTCCGTGCCCGTCGTGCCGTCGGGCCCGATCGGGAGGTTCTGCCAGCCCCAGCCGGGCCAGGGGCCGCCGACGATCCAGCGCAGGAAGGAATCGCTGATCGCGGAGAAGGCGACGATGATCGTCAGCCAGTTCAGCCAGGCATAGTTGCCGGTGACCACCAGGAACAGCTGGCTGAGGATGACCAGGACGGCCGCGATCGAGGCGATGGGCTGGGGCAGGAGCACCAGCCAGATCACGCCCAGCTGGATCGCGTGGCTGCCCAGTACCTCGAGGCGGTGCCACCAGTGGGGTGTCAGATGCGCCCGGCGGCTGAGCGGGTTGGGCATCGGCTGGGTCTGGTGGTGATGGTCCATCGCGGTCAGGTCGCGCCAGGACTGATCCCCGCGCATCTTGATCATCCCGGCACCGAACTCGAGCCGGATCAGCATCCAACGCAGGAACCACAGGATCAGCAGCGGCGGCGCGACCTGGTGCGAGCCCAGGAAACCGACGATGAAGCCGCACTCCAGCAGCATCGACTCCCAGCCGAAGCTGTAGAACGTCTGGCCGACGGAGTGGATCGAGAGGTAGAGACCCCACATGATCAGGAACACCGGGATCGTGGTCCACGCCGGCCCCAGCTGGGCGATGCCGAGCACGACGGACAGGCCCAGCACGATGCCCGCCACGCACATGATCCGCAGCAGCCGGTCGCTGTAGGGGGTGCGCCGCCAGTGGAACAGGCTCGGCGCGTGACGCGCGCCGGGCCGCTCGAAATACTCCGGCACGGGCAGCAGGCCCCGCTCCCCCAGCAGCGCCGGGAACTGGTTCAGGGTGGAGAGGAAGGCGAGCACGAACACGGCGGCGACGCCGCGCAGGATGACCTCGCGGGCGATCGTGTAGTCGTGCCCGTCCAGCAGTGCCAGCCAGTTCGTCCACTCCACGGTGCTCACCTCCGGGTCTCGGATGCTCTTTGATTGTGCCGCGGTCGGCGGCCGACGTCAGCTGACCCGTCCGACCGGTTCCACGGTGCCGGATCAGCCTCGGCGCCGCTCCGGCCCGGACAGCGCGAAGGCCTCGGCCCAGTGCGCGGGGTCCACGTCCCGGGGAAGGGCGCGAGGGTGATAGCCGAAGCGGTCGCAGAAGGTACGGGCCTGCCGGGCGGTCAGTCCCCCGCTGCGACGAAGGATCTGTTCGATCCCGCGGCCGGGCCCGGTGAAGACGTCCCGTACCAGCCGGTGGTATGCCCGACGGTCCGCAGCCGGGACGAGCGGCTCCCGCCGTCGGCGGATGATCAGCAGGCCGGAGTCGACGCTGGGCCGGGGCCTGAAGGCTGTCGCGGGGATCCGGCGGTCCAGGGAGACCTCGAACCACGGCCACCACTGCGCGGTCATCATGGTCACCCCGCCCACGCCGGCGCGCTTGCGCGCGACCTCCCATTGCGTGATGAGCAGGGCGTCGCTCCAGCCGCCGGCGCGGAACAGATGCCGCAGGGCGGGAGTGGTGAGGTGATAGGGCAGGTTGGCCACGAGCGTGGACCCCGCCGGCGGGGCATGGCGCAGGATGTCGCCGCACCGGACCGTGACGTGTGCCGGGACTCGCCGGGACAGCGCGTGTGCGGTGCGCTCGTCGATCTCCACCGCCTCGAGCGGTCGGCCCAGACGGGACAGCGGCAGGGTCAGGGCGCCGTCGCCGGCGCCCCACTCGACGATGGCGCCGTCGGTGGCGGCGACGAGCTCGACGATGCGGCCGATGACACGGCGGTCGCGCAGGAAGTTCTGGCCCAGTTCATGGGCTCCGGGATGGTGACGATGCACGGTGGCTCCTCGGGGAAAGGCAGGAGCCGGGCAGCATGAAGCGCCGCCCGGCGGTGGACCGGGGGCGGCGCGGAATCGTCAGAGGGTAGTCGGGATCCGCGCCGTCAGCGGCGGCGGATCCGAACGAATATCGAGGCACTCATGAAGACGACGGTACGAACGAGTGCGGAGGGGAGCAATGGAATTTCTGGTCGGCGGTCCCTGCGCATGGGCACCCCGACCGCACTCGGCTCGCCACGGTCGCGGCCGTCATCTGCGGCAGCGCGGTGATCTGCGGCCGTCCGCTATCCGGTCAGGCCGGGCAATGACGGCACAGACAGATGCGGGGACACCGCCGTCCAGGCCCACCAGGTGGCGGCGGCCAGGACGAGGACGAACGTGAGGTTCCACAGCCAGGCCGGCAGCGGCGAGAGCTGGGCGAGCTGGGCCGGGTCATCCGAACGGCCGCCTGAGCTCATCACGGCGCCCAGGTGGCGCCACGCGCCGATCAGCAGGAACGCGCCTGCGGCGAGGGTGATCAGGGCATTCAGCGCCGCGCCGCCCCACCACCAGGCGGCACCGACGCCGGCGGCCGTGGCGAGCACCGCCAGCAGCGTGTGGCCTGAGCGGGTGAACACGAGCGAGAGGACCAGCACCACGAAAGCGGCGAACAGGGCGGTGCGAGCCCATCCGTGCAGAGCGATCTGGATCAGCAGCGTCCCGAGGATGGCGGGGGCCGGATAGCCGGCCCAGGTCGAGGCGAGGCGGCCCAGGCCGCGACGGGGGCCGACGGTCACGGCGTGGCCGGACATGTCGGCGCTGACGACGAAGCCGGTGAAGCGGCGGCCGACCAGGATGCCGATGGCGGCATGGCCGAGCTCGTGGACGATGGTCACTGCGAGCCGCGCGAGTCGCCACACGGACGGCAGCACCACGGCGGCGAGCGCCGCGGCGAGGGAGAGCATGATCCACCAGCCCGGCTCGGGTGCCGTGCCGGGGGCGACGCGCTCCCAGATCTCACCGGCAAGGTTCTGCAGATCCATCCGGCCATGGTGCCAGTCGCGCCGAGGGGGTACCTGGGAGTGGAACCCGACTGTCCGGGGGCAGGTCACGGAGGTTCGGTGGACGACGTGTGAAATCTCTTCGGCCGGCGCATCCGCGCCGTACGGTGACGCCCATGGGAACCCGCGCCGTTGTGCCCGCACGCGTCTCGCTGACGATTCTCGCTGCAGGCGCGGTTCTGCTGCTTCCCGCACTGCCCCGCGAATCACACCTGACCGGACAGATGTATCCGGAGGTCTCGCACCTCGTGATCCCCTATGCGGTCGCCGCTGATCTCACGGTTCTCAGCGGCCTCGTGGTCCTCCTGGCGCTCTGGCGACTCCTCGCACTCGCTGCCGGCGATCGAGCGTTCACGAGCGCGTCGCTGACATGGCTGCACGTGCTCAGGCTCGCGATCGCTCTGATGGCCGCGTTCCCCGTCATCGTGGCGCTGCATCTGCTGGTGGTCGTCTCGCTCGGCGGGCCGGGTGTGGTGCTCGCCCTGGGCGCCGGGGTGGCAGGGGGCGCAGCGGGCTTCTTCGTGGTGACCGTGATGCGCGAGGTCGTACGCGCCGAGGTGGTCGCCCGCCGCCCGTGAAGAGCACACGTGCCGCCCCGTCCGCGCGGCACCATGGCACACTGTGCCGATCCGTCGACGCCGACCGATCGGCGCCCATCCCAGGAACCAGGTGGCCCCCGCGATGCCGGATCTCGACCCCGCTCTCGCCCGCTGGATCACGGCACCGGGCGAGGATCCGCAGAATCCTCTGCTCCGTACCGTGTTCGACCTGCCCGCGCCGCCGGTCTCTGCCCGTCTGCTGGTCACGGGGCTCGGTACGTTCCGTGCCTATCTCAACGGTGCTCCGACCTCCGGGGCCCGCCTGGATCCGGGCCTGACGGACCCGCGACGCCGGGTGCAGGTGTGTGACCTCGATGTCACCACGCTGCTGGCAGCGGGCCCCAACGCGCTGGGCATCGAGCTCGGGCGCGGCTTCCACGGGATGCGCACGCCGAACGTCTGGCGCTGGGAGCAGGCGCCCTGGCGCGGTCCGGTGCGGGCCTGGGCGCATCTGGAGATCGGGCTCGCCGACGGCAGCTCCCGCTCCATCGCCACCGACGAGGGGTGGCGGACCCGGCCGGGGCCCATCGTCGAGGACTCGATGTACGAGGGCGAGACGTTCGCCCCCGAGGAGGCGCCCGAGGCGTGGCGGCTGCCGGACTACGACGATTCCGCGTGGCACCCGGTGCTCGTGGATTCGCCCGGCACGGGTTCCCGGATCGGGACGGCCGCGCCGGCTCCGCTCCTGCAGGTCCAGGAGCAGGAGCCGGTGGTCGTCCAGGGCGAGTTCACCCCGGCCGTGGTCTCCTCGAGCCCCGAGCGCATCGTCCTGGACATGGGCCGCGTGCTCGCCGGCTGGAGCCGGTACCAGCTCGCAGCTGAGGTGGGCCTCGACGCGGAACCGGTCGAGTTCGTGGCCCGGCACGGAGAGAAGCTGCGCGATGACGGCACGGTCGACGACGACAACGAGCACATCTACACCGACCGGTTCCAGGAGGACCGGGTGCGCCTGGAACCGGCCTTCGCCCGGTCTTTCGAGCCACAGCACAGCTACAAGGGATTCCGGTTCGTCCAGCTGGAGCCGCTTCGCGGTGACCTCGGCGGTCTCGAAGTCACCGGCGTGCTCGCCCACGCGGACCTCGCCCCCGCCAGCACGCTGAGCTCCTCCGACACCTACCTGGAGCGGTTCGATACGGCGATGAGGGCCTCGCTGGCCAACAACATGCACCATGTGCCCACCGACACCCCGATGCACGAGAAGAACGGGTGGACCGGGGACGCACTGACCTCCCTGGCGGCGATGGTCACGAGCTTCGACATGCATCGGATGCTGCGGAAATGGGCCAGAGACCAGGCAGACACGCAACGCGCCGACGGGTCGCTGGCCGTGATCGCGCCGACCCCCGGATGGGGCTACGAGGAGCTCTCCCCCGCCCCGGAGTGGACCACACTGCTGCCCGTGCTGCTCGAAGAGCTGGCCGTCGAGTACGGGGACACGGAGGCGGTGCGCGAGCACGGGCAGGCGGCCGCGGCGTATCTGGACTACGAGCTCTCACGCCGCGACGAGGACGGTCTCATCTCCGGTGTGCTCGGTGACTACCTCACGCCCGGCAGTTCCGGTCCGGCACCGGAGGACAAGCGGCTGACGGCGACCCTGTTCGTCGCGAGGGCACTGCGGTCCCTCGCCCACGCCCTCGAGCTCGCGCGCGCCGCCGACGGCAGCGGGGCAACCGGGGACGAGGGTGCGGCGGCCGGCACACTGCACACGCCCGATCGTCTGCGCCGGCATGCCGCACAGCTCGAGGCCGCGGTCAACGCGGCCTTCCTCGACACTGCTCATGGCATCTACCGCGATCCGAGCTCGAGCGAATACCACCAGACCAGCAATCTGCTGCCCCTGGCCTTCGGGATCGTGCCCGAGGAGCACGTACAGCACGTGGTGGCGGGCCTGGTCGCGGACATCGAGGCGCGCGGGGGCCATCACGACTGCGGACACATCGGGGTGCGGTATCTGCTGCCGGTACTCTCCGCACACGGGCACGGTGACCTGGCATATCGAGTGCTGTGCGCCCCGACCGCGCCGGGATGGCGAGCCTGGCTGGAGGCGGGCAACTCGACCTTCATGGAGATGTGGGAGAACCCGCGCTCGTGCTCGCACTACTTCATGGGCACGCCGGTGACCTGGATCCACGAGCACGTGGCCGGGCTGCGGCGCGGGCGCGATGGCTGGCGGGAGTTCCTGGTCGCCCCCGATCCCGATGTCCCCGTCGGCCGCATCGCACTGACCCGCCGCACCCGCCATGGCGAGATCGCGGTGGAGGTGGATCGCGAGGCCGCGACGGTGACCGTGACCGTGCCCGCCGGGACCCGCGCCCGAGTGGTGCTGCCAGGGATCGAGCAGGTCCTCGAGGCCGGTCGGCATACCATCGGGCGCCCGGCACCGTGACACGGACGACGCCCGCCGGTGCCGGCATGTGCCGGACCCGACGGGCGTCGTGGTCGTGACCGAGATCCGCGAGGCGGACCCGCCGGTCGTCAGGGCCGGTCAGTGACCGGCCGGAGCGCTCAGATGGAGCGGATGTTCACTGCCTGCATGCCCTTGGGGCCCTGCTCGGTCTCGAACTCCACTCGCTGGTTCTCCTCGAGGTCGCGGCGGCCGGTGCCGGCGATCGCGCTGAAGTGCGCGAACACATCGGCGGAGCCGTCCTCGGGGGCGATGAACCCGTAGCCCTTGTCGGAGTTGAACCAGGTGACGATGCCAGTAGCCATGGCGATATTCCTTCGTTGTCGTGAGCCACGTTCGTGACCCGTGTATCCGTGGCGACGGCGCCGCCGCGGATGGGTGGCACCCCGGGCGTCGCGCCGACCGATGCGGTCGGCGCTGCCCGTGCGGGGTGCAGGTGCGGCCTCCAGGGCCGCCTGAGCCGCGGCCAGCGACAGAAAGTCGCCGATGCGGCCGAACTGGGGCCCGTAGGCCGTGTGGACCGGCGCGTCAGCGCTGCTGACGACGTGGCCGGCGTACTCTCCGGCGAGCGTGGCGACATGGGTGTCGTGATCGGCTCGGAGCCAGGAGAGGGTGGGGTGCGCTGCAACGGTCGCGGAGGCGGCCGTCGGCGCGGACGTGAGGGGTGACGTGGGGACGTCGACGTGCGGGGAAAGTGCGGAGGAGGTGATGAAGTACCAATTTCGTAGATAGTGCGACGCGACCGTCGTCGGTCCGCCTCGAGAACGAGACGTCACGCGCCGTGCGATCATCCGCTCCCGGAGCACCCGATCTCCGCGACCCGGAGGTGCGGCGCGTGCTTCCCCCGCCGTGAGGCGGGATCGTGCGAACAACTGCATTGAGCCTACGGCATGGACGGGGATGCTCGTGCACGCGTGTGATCCATCGGACGGAGGACACCTGGACCCCCTGGTCAGGCGGGAACGCGGCGCTGGGTCTCACTCCTCCCAGCGCACCTCGTCGGCGTCCTTGTCGGGCCGGAACCCTCGCCAGACGGGGTGGCGCAGCCGGCCGTCCCCGGTCCGCTCGGTGTACTGCACCTCGCCGACGAGATCCGCGCGCACCCACTGGACGTCGCGGCTGTCCGCCGCGGGCACGTCGTCCGCGGGTGGAGTCTTGCGGGTGCGGGAGCGGAGTGTGCCGGCGGCCTTCTCGAGATCGCGTTCGGTGAAACCGGTGCCGACGCGCCCGGCGTAGCTCAGCTCGCCGTCGGCGTCCGGCACGGCGATCAGCAGCGATCCGATGGTGCCCGAGCGGGCCCCTTTCCCCTCCCGCCAGCCGATGACGACCACCTCCTGGTGGCGCTCGTTCTTGATCTTGATCCAGGTGCGGCTGCGTTTTCCGGCCCGGTAGGTGCCGTCCTCCTTCTTCGCCATCACGCCTTCGAGCTGCAGCTGCTTGGACAGCTGGATCGCGTGGTCCACGTCGCCGTGGTCGGCGTGGGGCAGCTGGACGTGCTCGGCGGGTTCGGCGACCTCGTACAGCGCGTCGCGGCGCTCGCGGTACGGGGCACGCAGCAGGGATTCGCCGCCGCGCACCAGCAGGTCGAACAGCATCACGTGGGCCTCGACCTCCTGCCGGGCGCGTTCGACGTCCCGTTCGCGCGTGAGCCCGAGCCGCTGCTGCAGGCGGGAGAAGGAGGGGCGGTCCTGGGCGTCCAGGGCCACGATCTCGCCGTCGAAGACGGTCTCGCCCGCGGCGAGGACATCGGGGTCGACGACCCCGCGCAGCTCCTGGAGCTCGGGGAAGGCATCGGTCGTGTCGTGCCCGTTGCGGCTGGTCAGGCGCACGGCGTCCTCGGTGACGGTGGCGATCACGCGGACGCCGTCCCACTTCATCTCGAAGGCCCACTCGTCCTCGTCGCGGATGTCGTCGCGGCTTCCCAGGGTGGCGAGCATGGGCGAGATCGGCTCGCTCATCTCCGTCACGGTCGAGGAGCGGCCCCGGGAGGCACCCTTCGTCGACGAGCCCTTGGCCGCGTCGCCCTCCTCGGCCTTCCTCGTGCGCTTACCCTTACTCGTGCTCGTGCTCGTGCTCGTGCTCGTGCTCGTGCTCTCGCGATCGTCCTTGTTCTTGCTCTTGCTCTTGCTCTTGCTCCCGGGCTTGTCGGTGCTCTTGCCCTTGTCCTTGCCCTTGCTCGTGGACGCTCGCTTCGAGCCCGCCGCGTCGTCCTCGTCGGGCTGGTCCTTCATCAGATGCAGCAGCCAGTTGGAGTCGGCCTCCTCCTTCGCGGCCGGCGTCTTCTTCTTCCCGCCCATGCCGCCGGTCTGGATGAACGCGTAGCGCCGGGGCACCCCGCCGAGACCACCGTCCTCACGGCCGTGGCAGATCGCGATGACCTCCTTGCCCTCGCGCCACTTCTCGATCTCGATGGTGCCGGCATCCCAGATCGTGACCTCTCCCCCGCCGTACTCGTCCTTCGGGATCGTGCCCTCGAAGGTGCCGTACTCCAGGGGGTGGTCCTCCGTCTGGACGGCGAGACGGTTCACGTCGACCTCGAGCGGCGGACCCTTGGGCACCGCCCAGGAGACCAGCACGCCCTCGTGCTGAAGACGGAAGTCCCAGTGCAGGCGGGAGGCGTGATGCTCCTGGATGACGAACATCGGCTCGTCGGCATCCAGAGCGTCCTGGGCATCCTCGGAGGCGCCCGGACTCGCCTCGGGCACGGGCTCGGGCGTCTTGTCCGGGTCCCGCTTGGAGCGGTAGACCTCCAGCCGGTCCCGGGCGCGATCGGCCGACGGGGAGTCGTCCTCGCCGGACCCGTCGTCGCCGGCGTCCTCGCCGTAGCCCAGCGGGGCGATCGGGTCGAGGCCGTCCTCGACGCGCTCGAGCACCTCCTCGAACTCGAGGTGGTCGAGGTCCGGGTCCTCGATCTCCTCCCAGGTGCGCGGCGCGGCGACCGTCGGCCGCAGTCGCCCGCGCAGGGAGTAGGGGCACACGGTGGTCTTCTTGCCGTTGTTCTGGGACCAGTCCACCAGCACCTTGCCCTCGCGCAGGGACTTCTTCATGTCGCTGACGACGTGGTCGGGATGATCCGCCTCCAGGGCGCGGGCCAGCTGGTGGGCGACGTCGGAGACCTCCTCGGAGGTGCTGGCGCCATCCAGGGGCGCGTACAGGTGGATGCCCTTGGACCCGGAGGTGACCGGGAAGGCGTCCAGGCCCATGTCGGTGAGGATCTCGCGGCACCACTGGGCCACCCGCGCGCAGTCGGCCAGCTCCGCGCCCTTGCCGGGATCGAGGTCGAGCACCAGGCGGTCGGGGTTTGCCGGTTCGAGGTCGTCGTCGAAGCGCCACTGCGGGGTGTGGATCTCCAGGGCGGCCAGCTGGGCGAGCCAGACCAGCACCGCGGTCTCGTCGACCAAGGGGTAGGTCGAGGGCCCGTCGCTGTGCTCGATATCCGCCCGCGGCATCCAGTCGGGCGCGAAGTCCTCCAGGTCCTTGCGGAAGAAGACCTTGCCGGGATCGTCCTCGGTGCCGACCCCGTCGACCCATCGCTTGCGGGTCGCCGGACGCCGCGTGGCCTGCGGGATCAGCACCGGGGCGACGCGCCGGTAGTAGTCGATCACCTCGCCCTTGGTGGTGCCCGTGGAGGGATAGAAGACCTTGTCGAGATTGGACAGGCGCAGCTCGCGCCCCTCGACCTCGACCCGCTGTTCTCCGGTAGCCATGGGGACACTGTGCCGCAGGTCATGCGATCCGTCACGAAGATCCCCGGCGAACTGCCCGCTCACGAGTCCGCGTCGGCCGGCTCCTCGGGCCCGGGCTCCCATCGCAGCAGATCCCCGGGCTGGCACTGAAGCACCTCGCACAGCGCCTCCAGCGTGGAGAAGCGCACCGCCTTGGCGCGGCCGTTCTTGAGCACGGCGAGATTGGCGGGGGTGATGCCGATGCGCTCGGCGAGGTGCCCGACGGACATCTTGCGGCGCGCGAGCATCACGTCGATGTCGACGACGATCGCCATCAGATGACCTCGTCGAGCTCGGACTGCAGATTCCGCGCCCTGGCGAGGGTCTCGGTGGCCTGGGCCAGCAGCTGGCGCTGGACGTAGACCACCAGCGCGACCCCGGCGATCACCAGGGACGCGCCGCACAGGAGGCCCACGAGGCCGGGAGCCACCTCGTCCCCGGGCGTGGTGCGGTTGGCGACGGCGGCGATCACCGCGATCGCGAACGGGAAGAGTGCCTCGACGGCGATGGCGCCGATGATGAGGTCGACGTAGCGGAACGAGCGGCGGGAGAAGACCCGGCCGCGGCGCACCAGTGTCAGCAGCCGCAGGATGCTCACGCCTACGACCTGCAGCGCGAGCACGGCCAGCACGGCGATCCCGGTCAGGAGCGTCGCCGTGAGCGCGGAGACCCCCGATCCGGTCATGTCCCGCCACAGCAGCGGCACGATGACGAACTGGACCGCGAGCGCTCCGGCGAGCGCGAGCCAGATGATGACCCGTAGGACCTGGACGCTGATCGTGCCCATGACACCTCCCTTATCGGACGACGGCAACAATCTATCGTTTATCGATGGGCCTGGCAAGCGATCGTCGGGCAGCAGGCAGCGGCAAGCAGCCGCTGGGCGAGGCAGACGCCCCGGGCGGAGGACTGATGGCCTCGGCCGACCTACCGACCGTCACTGGTCCGGTGCGCCGACGTCGTGGTGTGATGGAGTATGCGCGCGATATGGAGCGGTGAGATCACGTTCGGGCTCGTGAACGTGCCGGTGAAGCTGTATGGAGCGACCCGGTCGCACGACGTCTCCCTGCACCAGGTTCACGATGAGGACCACGGCCGGATCCGCTACAAGCGGGTGTGCGAGGTGTGCGGCCGCGAGATCGACTACGACCACATCGAGAAGGCCTACGACGACGGCGACAAGACCGTGATCCTCACCGACGAGGAGCTGGATTCCCTGCCGGCCGAGGACAACGACGAGATCGACGTGGTCCAGTTCGTGCCCGACGAGCAGATCGATCCCATCCTGCTGGGCACCTCCTACTTCCTCGAGCCCGTCGGCCGCTCATCGAAGGCCTACGTGCTGCTGCACAGCACGCTCGAGGACACCGAGCGCACCGCGGTGGTGACGTTCACGCTGCGCACCCGGACGCGCCTGGGAGTGCTGCGTATTCGCGATGACCTGCTGGTGCTGCAGACGCTGCGCTGGCCGGAGGACCTGCGCGAGGCGGATTTCGGCCCCTCGAAGTCGAAGGTCAGCAAGAAGGAGAAGACGATGTCCGCCGCGTTGGTCGAGCAGTTCAGCGGCGACTTCGAGCCCGAGCAGTTCACCGACGAGTACCAGGCTCAGCTGCAGGAGCTGGTGGACGCCAAGCTCGAGGAGGGCGACACCGTCGATACTGACGAGACCTTCGGTGAGGAGCGCGCGCAGCAGGAGGAGAAGGAGGACGGGAAGGTCCTCTCCCTCATGGACGCTCTGGAGCGCAGCGTGCAGAAGCGACGCGGCGGCGGGACGGCCGGCGAGGACTCGGGTGATGAGGCCGGAGACGATAAGGACGGCGCCGACTCCGACGAGAGCAAGGGCTCCTCCAGCCGGGGCCGGAAGCGCTCGAGCAGCAAGAGCTCTGGGAGCAAGAGCTCTGGGGACAAGAGCTCGAGCAGCAAGAGTTCGGGATCCAAGAGTTCCGGCAGCAGGAAGTCCGGATCTAACAGCTCCAGCTCCAGCTCGAAGAAGTCGGACTCGAGCTCGACGTCCAAGAAGTCCACATCGAAGAGCTCCGGCTCCAAGAGTTCCGGCTCCAAGGGCTCGTCGAAGAGTTCGAAGAAGAAGGCTTCCTGACTCAGCGCAGGGTCTCGGCGAGCTGTGCCGCCGTCAGCTCGCGGTCGGCCAGCACGAGGCGGATAGCGTCCGGATCCGGGTTCCCGGCGTCCGGCGCACGATGGCGCAGCGTGAGGCCGACGTTCTCGGCCACCCGGCGCGAGGCCGTGTTGTGCTCGAGCAGGTATGCCACCACCGGGATCTCGGGGCGATGCGCCCTCGCCGCCTCCAGCGCTGCCCGCGATACCTCCGTGGCGTACCCATGTCCATGGGCCTCCGGCGCGAAGCGATAGCCGAGGTTCCAGAAGGCACCCGCGGCAGGCGCGCCCAGCAGGCGGCAGCCGGCGTGCCCGAGGAAGGTGCGGCTCTCCGCCTCCCGCACCATCCACGGACCAAGGCCGTCGCTTTCCCACGCTGTGATCCAGCGACCCAGCATCGCGCCCGTCGTGGACGGTTCCGTATGGCGCAGGGAGGGGAAGTGCGTCCACACGCGCGGGTCCGCGTAGATCTCATGCAGGGGCTCGATGTCCTCCATGGTGGGGACGTCGAGGAGGAGACGATCGGTGCGCTGCGACCGATCGTCACGGGATAGCAGGCGACGCGGAGACGACGGATGCCCCTGGTGGGAGCGGTCCTTCGGGGATGGATGCTGCGAGTTCACGGACCCATCCTCTCGCCCAGGGCCGTCCCCCGACGAACTCGGGGGACATCCCCCTGGCCATCCGGTCGGGTCCGCCCCAGCCTGGACGCATGCCAGCACCCAGCACTGGATCCCCGTCGGACCATCTCGAACACCGCGACGCGCTGACGGGTCGGCCGTCGCGCCGGCGAGCACTGGGCGGCGCGCTGGCGGCGGTCATCGCGGCAGGACTTCTCGCGAGCGTCGCCGTCATCGCCGTAGCGCCGCGGCCCCGGCTGCCCGAGCCCACCGGTCCCTATGACGTCGGGACCACGACCCGCACGTGGAGTGACTCCTCCCGGCCCGAACCGTTCACCAGTGATCCCGACGACCACCGGTCCGTCATCGCCCAGATCTGGTATCCGGCTCGACCGGCACCGGATGCTCCCACAGCGCCGTACATGAATCGCGGAACCGCGGTCGGGCTCGCTGACGTCCTCGGCGTGCCCGCTGCGCTTCTGACCCGCGTTCCCGGTGCCACGACCCATGCGCACCCGGATGCGTCGGCAGCCGACGGGCGATTCCCCGTCCTGATCCATCTCTCCGGTTTCCAGAGCTTCCGTGGCGAGGCGCAGGCCTGGTTCGAGGACCTCGCCTCCCACGGCTACGTGGTGATCAGCCTCGATCAGCCCGGCACCGCCGCCCGCACGATTCTGCCGAGCGGCGATGCCGTCACGGCCATCTCCCGGGACGAGCTGGGCCCGCTGATGCCGGAGTCCGTGACGGAGGATGACCCCGCACCGGTGGTCAACGGTGAGGAGCTGCCCGGCGGCATCGTGCCCTTCCTCGCCCGGGACGCGCGGTTCGCCCTCGATCGGGCGGAGGCACTCGATGCGGGCGACGGCCCCCTGGCCGGCCACCTGGCGACGGACCGAGCCGGGGTGTTCGGGTTGTCACTGGGCGGATACACGGCCCCGGAGACCTGCCGCCAGGACACCCGCTTCCGCGCCTGCCTGGAGGCCGACGCCGGCCAGACGGCTCCCGTCGCCACCGACGGCATCGAGCAGCCGCTGATGGTCATGACGCGGGAGGCGTCGTCGATGCGGCGCGAGCGCGACCGTGCCGGCGGCTGGCCGGAGGCGGAGATCCGACAGACCGTGACAGCTCAGCGCGGCCTGTTCGCGAACTCGACCGGCCCGGCGTGGTACCTCACGCTCAACGACTTCCACCACCTCAACTGGTCCGACCTGCCCTTGTGGTCGCCGCTGTTCCGGTGGCGAGGACTGGCCGGGCCCATCGACCCCGAACGCGGCGCGGCGCTCGTGACCACGTGGAGCCGGGCCTTCTTCGACCGCACCCTGAAGGATGAGGCGGCGCCTCTGCTGGATGGGCCGTCGGATGCCTGGCCCGAGGTGGGCGTGGAGACACGGTGAATCCCAAGGCACTCCCCGCCTGAGTACGTGTCAGCGCTGCCCGGCATTGGCCGCGGCGGCGTCGGGAGCCGGATCGACCCCATGCCCGGGAGACCGCAGCAAGAGCACTCCGAGCACCACGAAGCCGCCGTGGATAGCGATGTCCGTCCACAGCGGGACCTGCCCGCCGGTCATGATCACCGTCATGTCCGCCGTGGCATGGATGAACACCAGAGGGAGCAACCAGCGGAACCGCAGCTGGGACGCGGCGAGCGCGAAGCCGTACGTGGCAGAGGCCAGCACGTTCAGCAGTACGTCATCAGTGGCGCGCCCCGGCGTGGTCACCAGCAGCGAGAGGTGCGCCAGCCCGAACAGCGCGCCGGAGAGCACCGCGGAGGGCACTGGTGAGAAGGCCCGTCGCAGAGTGCCGAGGACGGCGACGCGATTGACGAGCTCCTCGTTGACGCCCACGAACAGCCGAGTGAGCGACCACAGGAGAATGCCCGGCGGCTGCATCGAGAAGCCGCCGGGGTGGACCAGCCAGATCAGTGCCTCGACCACGAATGGCAACAGCCACAGCGCCGCCCACGGCGACCGCCACAGCCGTAGCACGCCCTGGTCGCGCCACAGGCCCAGCACGCTGACGATCACGATCGCGTAGACCACGCACAGGACGTTGGCGAACAGGCCCATGTACCAGCCGGTGATCCCGAACAACGGCGCGATCGCCAGAGCTGCGAGGATGACGAGGAAGCGCAGCACCTCCAAGGAAATGCAGAGTCCGAGGGCACCGGGTCGCGTGGAAGCTCTCACGCCCCCAGCGTCACCGCTCGCTCACGGTGCAGCCGCCGGGATATCCCCTGAGTTTCGTCCTCCACTACGCGGCCGAGAGGTCGAGCCCTGCTCAGTCGCCGCCTGCGCCCCCGGCGCAACGAGGCGAGGGATTGTGTCTCCGCGGGGCATGAGCCGTCACCAGCCGACCGCGATCACACCTCGCCGCACACGGGCATGCTCGGCCTCGTCGCACGCGGCGAGCGCGAAATCCTCCATCGAGATCCTCGACGTCCCATCGGCCCCGATCACGAGGTCCGGCACGCTCCTGCTTCCTGCGTCGTGGCGATACGTGCCCCGGGCCTCGCGGGGGGCGAAGTCAGCGGCAGGAGCGAGGTAGGTCCACGCGACCTCTGCCGGTGCCTCGCGAAGGATCGCGAGCTGACGCGTGCTGGCCGCCGCGAACGGACGAATCGCTGTCGGCACCCACTGCGGATCGTCCAGGACCGTCTGCCCGGTTGCGGGGGACCGCAGAGGGGCGGCACCACCGACGACCAGCAGGCGAGTATCTGCGGCTGCCGCGGCGAAGGCCAGCGCTCGGGTCACGGCGGAGACGTCCTCCTCCGTGCCGATCGCGGGGCGGGTGGCGGAGAGGAGCACGTCGGCCTCGACCGCGTACGCCGCGACCGCCTCGGGATCCGCGGCGTCGACACGCACGCTCCCCGTCGGCGCGTGCCCTGCACGGGGGGACCCGGCGTCGAAGGGGTCACGGCGATCGCCCAGCGCGACACGCTCGCGTTCGACAGCAGGGTTGCGAGAAGCGACAGTGACCACATGTCCGCGACGCCGCGCCTCGGCGGCGATCCGCGAACCAGCCGCCCCGGTTCCTCCGATGACGAGGATCCTCATGCCACGCCGTCCCGCCGGCCGGGATGCTGTGCCGCTACGACGGCGACGAGTGCCAGAGCGAAGCCCAGCACTTGGAGCGCCGTGAATCGCTCACCGACGGCGAGTCCGATGAGTGCGGCCACCAGCGGCGACAGCACCGGCAGGAACGCAGCGACACCGGCGGGCATGCGCCCGAGTCCGCGGAACCACAGCACGTAAGCGAGCAGTCCGCCTACGAGAGCGAGCCAGAAATATCCGAGCAGGGCGGACCCGTCGAGAGACGGTGGGGATCCCTCCGTGGCCAGTGCGAGCGGCACCATGAGCACGCCACCCGCAGTGAGCTGCCAGCCGGCGAACGCGACGGGGCCGACGGGCGGGCTCCACCGCTTGCTCAGCACGGTGCCCAGCGCCATCGAGCCGGCGCCGCCGGCGGCGGCCAGGACGCCCAGGGGGTTCAGTGCATCCTCGGGTCCGAGCACCATACCGGCGACTCCGATGACAGCGAGGACGCCCCAGACCACCCGCTTCGCCGACAGCCGCTCGCCGAGCACCAGCGCCGCGAGAACCGCGACCAGCAGCGGCCCCGTGGCGCCGAAGACCCCTGCCACCCCTCCCGGCAGGAGGTAGGCGGCCAGGAACAGCAGCGGGAAGAACGCTCCGATGTTGAGTGTGCCGAGCACGAGCGCGCGCCACCACCACCTGCCTCCGGGAAGCGCCCGGCCGATGGCGAGCGCGACCAGGCCCGCCGGGAGAGCTCGCAGCACGCCCGACCACACGGGGTGGCCGGGCGGCAGCAGTTCCGTGGTGACGACGTAGGTGGTGCCCCACGTGATCGGTGCGATCGCTGTCAGCAGGGAGGTCATGGCGGGAGACGGGGAGGAGGAGCTGGTCCTCGGCCGTCCGCTCGGGGCGCCGGCTTCGGCCGGGTTCTGCGGCGAGGGGGCCGGAGCGGGCCGAGCGCCGGGAGCCCCGGTCGTTTCGACGTCTAACTGTTTCACGCTTACGACTGTAGATGCGCACTACCCTGGCGTCAAACAGTTGGACGTCGAAACATTACGGTCCCGGTCCTTCTCGGACGGTGGCCGATGCGGAGTTCTCACCTCAGGAGGCGATGGACGTGGACGATCGAGTGAGCGACTTCCTGGCCCAGTGGCAGTGCGAGCGACCCGACCTCGATGTCAGGCCGATGGGCGTCTTCGGCCGGATCTCGCGTGTCCAGGAGCTCGTCTCGGGTCCGCTGCACGCGAACTTTCGCCAGCACGGTCTTAACAACGGCGAGTTCGATACGCTCGCCACGCTGCGTCGGGCCGGTGCACCGTACACGCTCACACCCGGCGAACTTGCGGCGTCGAGCATGGTCACCGGTGCCGCGATGACCAATCGTCTCCAGCGCCTGGAGGACAAAGGAATGCTGGAGCGCACGATGGACCCCAGCAGCCGCCGACGGGTGCTCGTGTCTCTGACCGCGGCCGGGCTGTCGACCGTGGATGAGGTGGTCGTCGATCACCTCCGCACCGAGCAGGAGCTGCTGGACCGAGGCCTCTCGCCGGCCGAGCAGGAACAGCTCGCCTCGTTGCTGGCCACCTTCCTGCAACGATCCGGCGACGCCTCGCACGATCACCGGTGAGCGGCCGTGCCGACGGCAGCGTGGGCGCCGCGGTCATTTGATCCCGGTGCTCGAGATCCCCTGGACGAACTGCCGCTGGAAGACGAGGAACACCGCCAGGATCGGCAGCACCGTGATGGTCGCGACCGCCATCACCGCTCCCCACGGCGAGGCGAAGGCCGGATTGTTCGTCAGGGTCGACAGCGCCACCGGGACCGTGAAGCTCTCGTTGCCCTGCAGCACGACCATCGGCCACAGGAAGTCGTTCCAGCGGGTCATGAACGCGAGGATCACCAGCACACCTACCAGCGGCCCCGAGGTCGGCAGCACGACGGAGAAGAACGCCCGGAACTCCCCGGCACCATCGACCCTGGCCGCCTCGATCAGAGCGTCGGGCACACCGAGCATGAACTGGCGGGCGATGAAGATCCCGACCACGTCGAAGGCGGTGGGCAGGATGACCGCCCACGGCGAGTCGACCAGTCCCAGCCGGGCGACGACCAGGAAGGACGGCACGAGCGTGACCTGGATCGGGATCATGATGGTCACCATGAACGCGGCATAGAGGATGCCCTTGCCGGTGAAGCGGAACTTGGCCAGGGCATACCCGGCCCCCAGCGAGACGACGACCGAGAGCGCCGTGGTCACGCACGAGATCAGCAGGGAGTTGCCGATCCACCTCCACACCGGCTGGGTCGAGAACACCTCGGTGTAGTTCGACAGCGTGGGCTGATCGGGCCAGAGGTAGAACTCGGCGCTCTGGGACTGGCCCCCCGGGGTCAGTGCGGAGACCACCATCCAGTACAGCGGGAAGACCATGAGCGCGGCGAGGATCGCGAGGACTGCGAACAGCAGCCAGTGCCGCCGCGGGCGGGTGCTCCTCAGCCCGGACCGGTCACCCTCCCCCGGCGAGACGGCACGGGGCCTCGGCGTGGTCATCGTGCTCATAGGAAGCTCTCCGCTCGCTTGGTGGCTCGCTGGCGCAACAGCGTGAAGATCAGCAGGATCGCGACCAGGACGAGGCCCAGCGCCGCGGCGTAGCCCATCCGGGCGTCCTGGAACGCAGAACGGAACACGTACTGGATCAGCACGGTGGTGGAGAAGCCGGGCCCTCCCCCGGTCATCACGTAGATGATGTCGAAGGCCTGCAGGGAGAACACGACGTTGAGGATCAGCAGGATCGACGTGGTCGGCGTGAGCATCGGGATCGTGACCGATCGCAGCCGCGCCCACTTGCCCGCGCCGTCGATCGAGGCTGCCTCCTTGACCTCTCGGGGGATGGACTGCAGCGCACCGAGGTAGATCACCATGCAGAACCCGATACGGGTCCACACCACCACGATGATCAGCGTGAACATGGCCATGCTGGGTGAGGTCAGCCAGGGCATCCTGCCCAGGCCCAGCAGCTCCAGGAAGTTGTTGGCGACGCCGTAATCGGTGTTGAAGATCCACGACATCACCACGCCCACGACCACTCCGGCCGCGACCATCGGCACGAAGAACATCGCGCGCAGCACTCCCCTGCCGACGAGCGGCCGATTCAGCGCGATGGCGAGCGCCAGTCCGATGATCATCGCCGTGGGCACGGTGCCGACGGTGAAGATCACGGTGTTCACCAGGGCTGTGCGGAACAGGGCGTCCGAGCCCATCTGGGCGAAGTTGTCCACGCCGACCCATTCGCCATCGCCGAGGGTCTGGGTGTCCTGGAAGCTCAACGTGATCGCGATGATGATCGGGATCAACGAGAAGGCGGCGAACAGCAGCGCCGCCGGGCCGACGAACACATAGGGGGCCAGGCGGCCCCGCCGGCGGCCCCGGTCGGGCCGGGGCCGCTCCGCCGCAGGCCCGGGGGCGGTCACGGCAGACGGTTCGACCGCGGTGTCGATCGTGGAGTCAGCGGGATGTGACACTGCGCATCGCCTCCATCATCTGTGCGGAGGTCTCCTGCGGCGTGAGCTCGCCGAGCAGACACAGGTCCAGGTAGTCGGCGAACACGGTGTTCAGAGAGCTGAAGAACTCTCCGGACTGCGCCTTGACCATGGACAGCGGGATGGTGGTGCCCTGGTCGATGAACCGCTGCATGACCTCGGAGTGGTCGGCGTAGTCGATCGCGGCCGCATCCAGTGAGGTCCGCGAGGGGATCCAGTTGCCTTCGTGGCAGAACTCGCGGATGTTCTCCCGGCTGGTCATGTACGCCACCAGCTCGGCGGCGAGCTCCGGGTTCTTCGAGGACCGCGTCACGGCGAGCGCGTTGCCGCCGAGGTCCGAGGCCTCCCCGACGTTCCTGATCATCGGGGCGGTCCCCCACTGGCCCGGTTTCGCCTCGTCGAAGGGGGCGATGGCCTCCGGGTTCGTGAGCACCATGCCGATCTGCCCGGTGCTGAAGAGGTCGTGGGCGACCGGCCCACCCCCGGATTTGCTCATGTTGCTGGGGCTGACGAGCCCGTCGGCGTACCAGCGCCTGCCGAACTCGAGGGCGCCGATGGCTTCCTCGGTGTCCATGGACGGGGTGAGCCCGTCCTCTCCGAGGAAGGCACCGCCGTTCTGATAGATCAGCGGCATCCAGCGGTACGCCGTCTCCGATCCGCTCCAGCCGTAGCCGAAGGCATAGCTGCCGGTCACCTGCTTCACCTCGGCCGCGATCTCGAGGAACTCGTCCCAGTTCCAGGCGTCCTCCAGTGCGGTCGGGGGCTGCACGCCGATCTGGTCCATGACGTCCCGGTCATAGAAGGTGATGAAGTTGTCGGTGTGCTGGAAGATCCCGAAGATGCCGTTCTCCCGCTCCCCGATCGCCCAGAACGGGTCCGACCAGTCCTCGCGGTAGTCGGCCGGGATCGCACCGGAGAGATCGACCAGGCTGCCGTTGGCGGCGTACCGGCCGATCTGCTGCGGGGTGATCCGGATGATGTCGGGGGCCAGATCTGCGGCCAGGCGCGTGATGAACCACTGGTGGAAGGCACCGGTGGTCACCTCCACCGCCACCGAGGTGCCCGGATGGTCTGCGACGAAGCGGTCGGCGATGCTCTGGTACGTCTCCAGATCCGTGGGAATGTTCCAGGACGACAGCCGCAGGTGCTGCGTACCGGTGTCGGCGCCGCCGCAGGCGGCGAGCGCACCGGCCATGGTGATGCCGGCGACCGCCAGGATCTGGCGCCGACCGGGTCGGATTCTGTTCACGCTGTCACTCTCCTTTGAGTCGCGGACCCTCACGTGCGGCGGGCGCTCACCTCACCCCGTGCTCCCCTGCCCCTCGGCGCAGCGGCTCCGGCAACAGCTCTTCATGCGCGGCCAGCAGCTCCTCGGTCATCGCGCGGGCCTGGTCGAGGGTCACCTGCGCGGCGGTCAGCGGGTCCAGCGCCACGGCGTGGTGGACGTGCTCGACGTCGCCGTCCAGGGCGGCGCGCACCGCGAGGGTCTGCACATTGACGTTGGTGCGGTTGACCGCGGCGAGCTGCGGGGGCAGCTGCCCGATCGCGGTGGGCTGGACCCCGCGCGCATCGACCAGGCAGGGCACCTCGACGCAGGTATCGGCGGGGAGGTTCTCGATCAGTGCGCCGTGGTTGGGCACGTTGCCGTGGATGACGCTCGGCGTGCCGGTGACGATCGAGTTGATGATCTGGGCGCCGTACTCGAGAGAGGGGGCGAGCTCGGCCTTGAGCTTGGTGAGCTGGCCGTCGATGTCGCCCTGGTCGTCATGGGCGGCGCAGATCTCGTAGTAGTCCCAGCGCTCGGGGATGAACTCCTCGGTCAGCTCGGGGTTCTTGCGGAAGTAGGGCAGGTATTCGGAGGCGTGGTGGCTGGATTCGGTCTGGAAGTAGCCGAAGGCCTCCATGATCGCGGTGCGGACCTGCTCGTTGCCGCCCTCGTAGGTGCTGGCGGTCTCGGCGGCCTCGCTGTGGTCGCCGTCGTCTCCGGCGAGCTCGGCGGCAGCGCGGCCGCGCTGGTGTCGCGCTGCCATCACCTCGCGCAGCCTCGGGTAGAGGTCCTCCTGGCCGTGCATGAACTCGAGGATCCAGGCCTGATGGTTGATGCCGGCGCAGCGGTAGGAGATCTCCTCGTAGGGCACCTCGAGAGTGCGCGCCAGCATGCGGGTGGTGCCCTGGACGCTGTGGCAGAGGCCGACGGTACGCAGCCCCTTGGAGTTCAGGAACGCCGTCGCCATCGCCATCGGGTTGGCGTAGTTGATGAACGTCGCCTGCGGGCACACCTCGAGGGCGTCGGCGGCGATCGCCTCATAGGCGGGCACGGATCGCAGGAAGCGGAACACACCGCCGGGGCCGACGGTGTCGCCGACGGTCTGGTCGATGCCGTACTTACGCGGGATCTCGACGTCGTGCCGGTAGGACTCCACGCCTCCCACCTGGAAGGTGACGATGACGATGTCGGCCCCCTCCAGGGCGGCGCGACGGTCGGTGGTCTCCTCGATGGTGGTCGGGAAGCCGTGGTGATTGACGAGTTCGCGCGCGGCGCGGGCGACCGGACCGAGCTTGTCGGGGTTGATGTCCATCAGGCACAGCGTCGCCTCGCGCAGCGCCGGGAAGCTGAGGATGTCCCCGATCAGGCGGAAGGGGAACACGAAGCCACCGGCACCGATGATCGTGATCTTCGGGGCGGGCAGGAACGTCCGGTCGGCCGACGGGCCGGCCCCGGGCTGCGCGGCCGGCGACGTGGAGGAAGCGGATGAGGGGGCGGGCGCGGAGGACGGCACTGTCGAAGTCATGCGTTCACGCTAGGCAGTGGGCTCCCGGAGTTCTCGCGTCATCCTGCGCGGAACTTCCAGGATCCTTCGATCCCGGGCGTACAGTGCGGCCATGACGACGCAGTCATTCACGCCCGATCCGGTCATCACGCAGGAACCGGCCCTGTGGTGCCGACGCGGCACCCCGCCGCGCATGGAATCCATGCACCGCCACAACGACATCGAGCTCAATGTGGTCCTCAGCGGACAGCTGCGGTATCTGATCTCCGGCCGCCAGCTGGTCGTCCCGGCGGGGCACATCGCGATGTTCTGGGCCGCACAGCCGCACGGCCTGGTCGGGTCGTGCCCGGGTGACGTGTGCTGGGTGCACGTGCCGCTGTCCACGGCGCTGTCGTGGAACCTTCCCCAGCAGGAGTTCGCCGAGCTGGCCCGTATGGAGCCGCTGGTGATCGAGGCGGGGGCACTGGGCCGCCGGCTGGAGCAGATGGTCTCCACCTGGCTCGAGGAGTACCGCGATCCGGAGCAGGCGGAGATCGCCCTGCTCGAGATCCAGGCCATGATCCGCCGGGTCGTGCGCTCCGGCGCCGCCACGCCGGGGCATGCCGGCCAGGGTGCCGCCGAGCAGGAACACGCCGACCGCGATCCGACGGGCCACAGCAGTCGCCACGGCCTGGCAGACGCGGCCGATGAGGCCGCACCGTCTGAGCCCGCGCCGTCTGAGCCCGCACCGTCGCCTCGCGCCCGGCAGGTCATGGAGATGGCGCAGTTCGTGGTCGCCTCCTTCCGGGAGGAGCTGACCGTGGGCGAGATCGCGGCGGCGGTGCATCTGACGCCCTCGCATGCGATGACGGTCTTCCGCCGCGCGGTGGGGGTGACGCTCGGGGACTACGTGACCATGTGCCGGGTCGCGGAGGCGCAGCGGCTGCTGCTGACCACGTCGATGACGTCGGCCCAGATCGCCGCGGCCTCCGGGTTCGGTTCACTCAGCAGCTACTACGCGCACGTCACCGCCGCCTGCGGGATGCCGCCGCGGGAATACCGCCGCCTCGCGGGATAGGCCGCGACGGCTTCGCGCGCGGAGCCGTCGGCGCCTCCGGCATGTGCAGTGAGTCGCGCCCTCAGCTCTCCTCGAGGCTGCTGGCGGACCGCTGCTCCTCGCGCACCTCGCGCAGCATCTCCAGAGCGTCCGTAAGATCCGCCTGCAGCGTCGAGACCTGAGCTCGCAGCTCGGTCAGCTCGTGATGTGCCGGTGCGGGGCGCTCCTCATGCGCGGCGACGCTCTCCTCATGCGCCGGCGCCGTGCCCGCCTCGTGTGCCGGGGCGGGGCCCGACTCGTGCGCGGCGACCTGCTCGGGCCAGGCCTCGGGGTTGTCGCGCAGGTGCTGCATGGAATCGACGATGACGGCGACGAACAGGTTCAGCACCGTGAAGGCGGCCAGCAGGATGAACGGGATGAAGAAGGCCCATGCCCACGGATGGGTCTCCATCACCGGGCGTACGATCCCCATCGACCAGCTCTCCAGCGTGAGCACCTGGAAGAGGGTGTACGCGGAATCGCCCATGCTGCCGAACCACTGCGGGTGGGTCTGGCCGAACATGGAGGTGGCCATCACCGAGCCGATGTAGAAGATCAGCCCCAGCAGCGCACCGATCGAGGCGAGGCCCGGGATGGCGCCGGCCAGCGCCTCGATGACGAACCGCAGCCGCTTCACGAGCGAGATCAGACGCAGTACCCGCAGCGTGCGCAGCACCGAGAGCCCGCCGGATTCCGGGATCAGCGCGATCGCGACCACGATCAGGTCGAAGACGTTCCAGCCGGAGCGGAAGAAGCGCCCACCCTTGGCGACGAGCTTGAGGGCGAGCTCGATGACGAACACCGTCAGGCACACCGAGTCCAGCACCGTGAGCAGGGCGTCGCCGCGGCCGTGCCCCCAGGGCGTGGTCTGCAGGCCGAGGATCGCCGCGTTGGCGAGGATGACACCGACGACCAGACGCTGCACGGACGCGTGCTCGACGAAGCCGTCGACGCGTTCGCGCCATCCGACCCCCGATGACTCTGATGACGTCATCACCTGTTCCGACCCCTCCTGCTGGGAGGCCTCGACACGGCCCCGCCCGGTTCGTCGTCCCCCGGGGCTCACCGTCACCCGCGAGGAGCATTCACCGCGTCAGGGTACTGGGCGAGGTCCGGCATGTCCTGGGTGCCTCCGGCCCGTCGCAGCGCCTCGTCCGCATGCTCGTCAGGGCGAACGCTCCCAGCACACCGGCTGATAGATTCGCCGCCACGATCTGCCATCGGCCGAAGGAGCCCTCATGACCGTCGTCGTCACCGCCGTGTTCTACCCCAAGCCCGACAGGAAGCAGGATCTCGCCGACGCCATGCAGCGCGGGATCGCCGCCGTGCACGAGGAGAAGGGCTGCGAGCTCTACGCCATCCACGACGCCGAGGACGGCACGATCACCATGATCGAGAAGTGGACGAGCGCGGAGGATCTCGGCACGCACGCCGGCGGAGAGGCCGTGACGCTGCTGAACGAGGACATCGCCGACCTCATCGAGAAGCCGACGCTGGTGACCCGCATGACCCCGATCGCCGCCGGCACGGAGACCCAGGGCCGGCTCTGAGGCCGGCTCTTCCCTCAGCAGCAGTCGTGCGGGTCCTCGTGCGGCTCGATCTCCCCGGTCAGCGCCGCGACCGGCTGCTTGCACGCGTCACCGCGCCAGGCTTCCAGCCCCTCGCGCACGGCGAAGGCGGCGATCACGAACGCGGCGACCGCGTCGGCCCAGCCCCAGCCCAGCACGCTGTTGAGCACCAGCCCGATCAGCACCGCCGCCGAGAGGTACGCGCAGATCAGGGTCTGCTTGGAGTCGGAGACGGCCGACGGTGAGCCCAGCTCCATGCCGGTGCGGCGCTCGAACCAGGAGAAGGCCGGCATGATGATCACGCTGACCGCGGCGAGTGCGATGCCGACGCTCGAATGCTCCGCCGCGTCCGCACTCAGCAGTGACCTGGTCGCATCGACCGTCACGAACGCGGCCAGCGCGAAGAAGGACACGGCGATCACGCGCAGCGCCACCTGTTCACGCTTGTCAGGATCGGGCCCGGCGAACTGCCACGCCACGGCCGCGGCGGAGAGCACCTCGACGATCGAGTCGAGCCCGAACCCCACCAAGGCGGCCGACGAGGCGATCCGCCCGGCGGTCAGGGCCACGACGGCCTCGATGACGTTGTAGGTGATCGTCGCCGCGACGATCCAGCGGATCCGGCGCTGCAGGACGACGCGGCGCGCGGCATCCGGGCCGGTCGTGGTCACAGGCATCGGCACTCCTCTCCCGTGCAGCACTCGGGGTCCAGGGCGAGGCACGCACGCAGCATCTCGCTGAGCGCGCCGGCCAGGCGGGGATCGGCGAGCCGGTACCAGACCCGTCGGCCCTCGCGCTCCCGCTCGACGAGCCCGCATCCGCGCAGGCACGCGAGCTGGTTCGACATCACCTGGCGGGAGACGCCCAGGGCGTCGGCCAGGTCACTGGGCAGGGCCGGGGCCTCCCGCAGCGCCAGCAGGATGCGGGCGCGGGTGTCGTCGGCCAGCGCATATCCCAGCCGGGCCAGCGAGGCGGTGTGGGTTCGGTCAGCGGTCTCGATCACGCGAGAGACAATACACGATTCTCTGTACTGTGAGGTTCTGCTCGTCTCGCGGCCGCTCGTGCCCGGCGCCGCGGAACGTGCCGGTGAGGCGGTGCGTCCAGGGGCGATGGACGGCATAGACTCGGCGGCACCGGTAGGTTCCCTCCCGTGATTCCCCGCGGATCATCGCTCCGCCTCGGGCACCCCTGCCGCCCGGCACGCCGACCGGCGCGCCGCACGTCCCACCGTGGCGACGCCGCGTCGCCACCGCTGTCTACGAGGACATGTGATGACCACAGCTACCGAGGCGCCCCGCAGTTTCTCCCCGCGCGTGGCCCTGCAGAAGGTCGGCACCTCCCTGTCGAACATGGTGATGCCGAACATCCCCGCCCTGATCGCCTGGGGCATCCTCACCGCGTTCTTCATCCCCGAGGGCTGGACGCCGAACGAGCCGCTGGCCAGCGTCGTCGGCCCGATGATCCACTACCTGCTGCCGCTGCTGATCGCCAACACCGGTGGCCGGATGATCTACGAGGCGCGCGGTGCCGTGGTCGGCGTCATCGCCACCATGGGCGTCATCGCCGGCTCGGATTGGCTGATCGACCAGGAGAACGCCCGCGCGCTGGAGCAGTGGCTCGCGGGTGGCAACCCTGAGTCCGAGTTCCAGGCCCTGGGTCAGGTGCACATGTTCATCGGCGCCATGATCATGGCGCCGCTGGCCGCATGGGTGATGAAGAAGCTCGACCAGCTGTGGCAGGAGCGCATCCCCGCGGGCTTCGAGATGCTCGTGAACATGTTCTCCGCCGGCATCGTCGGCTTCCTCCTGCTGGTCGCCGGCTTCTTCGGCCTCGCCCCGCTGGTCAACGGCCTGATGAACCTGCTCTCAGCCGGCGTGGAGTCCCTGGTCAACGCCCACCTGCTGCCGCTGGTCTCGATCCTCATCGAACCCGCCAAGGTCTTCTTCCTCAACAACGCCATCAATCACGGCGTCCTCACCCCGCTGGGCCTCAGCGAAGTCGGACAGAACGGGAAGTCCGTCCTGTTCCTGCTGGAGGCGAACCCCGGCCCGGGCGTCGGCATCCTGCTGGCCTACACCTTCTTCGGCCGCGGGGCCGCCCGCGCCTCCGCTCCCGGCGCCGCCATCATCCAGTTCTTCGGCGGCATCCACGAGATCTACTTCCCCTATGTGCTCATGAAGCCCGCCCTGATCCTCGCCGCGATCGGCGGCGGCATGGCAGGCGTGGCGGTCAACGTCGCCTTCAGCACCGGTCTCATCGCCCCCGCCGCCCCGGGCTCGATCATCGCGATCTTCGGCGTCGCCGCGCGCGATTCGTATCTCGGCGTCGCCCTGGCGGTGCTCGCCGCAGCGGTCGTGAGCTTCGTGCTCTCGGCGCTGCTGCTGCGCATCGGCAAGCAGGACGATGGCGACATCGCCGGCGCCACCGCGAAGATGGAGCAGATGAAGGGCAAGAAGTCCTCGGTCTCGGGCGCCCTCACCGGTGCCGGAGCGGGGACCGCCGCCGTCGCAGGCGCAACCGACGCCTCCGGCCACACGGGTCCCATCCAGCGGATCGTCTTCGCCTGCGACGCCGGCATGGGCTCCTCCGCCATGGGCGCGACCGTGCTGCGCAAGAAGGTGCGTGCCGCCGGCTTCGACGACGTGGAGGTCACCAACAAGGCGATCTCCAGCCTGTCCGACGAATGGGACGTGGTGGTCACCCAGAAGGAGCTGACCGACCGCGCTCGCCAGCGCACCGGCTCCGCCGTGCACGTCAGCGTCGACCAGTTCATGAACTCCCCGCGCTACGACGAGGTGGTCGAGTTGGTCGAGCAGCGCAACAACCCCGATGCCGCGCCTGAGAGCGGCACTGCGGCAGCCTCGGCCCCGGAGACGGACGCATCCGATGTCGCCCCTGACGCCCATGCCGCCGAACCGGAGATCCTCTCCCCCGCCAGCATCGTCCTCTCCGGCAGCGCGACGGACTCCGCCTCCGGCATCGACGAGGCCGGTGGCCTGCTGGTCACCGCAGGGGCCGTGGACGAGGGATACATCGCCGCAATGCATGACCGGGAGGCATCGGTCTCGACGTTCATGGGCAACGGCCTGGCCATCCCCCACGGCACCAACGAGGCGAAGTCCACCATCAAGCGCTCGGCCATGTCGTTCGTGCGCTACCCCGGCGGCATCGACTGGAACGGCAACGAGACGAAGTTCGTCATCGGGATCGCCGGGGTCGGCGACGAGCACCTCACCCTGCTCCAGAAGGTCGCCATGACCTTCTCCGACCCCGCCCAGGTCACCCGCCTGGAAGAGGCCACCACGGCCGAGGAGATCCTGGCCATCTTCAGCGACGACGAGGAGTGAACCGACCATGAAGGCAGTGCATTTCGGAGCAGGGAACATCGGCCGCGGGTTCGTGGGACTGCTGCTGCACGAGGCAGGGTACGAGGTGGTCTTCGCCGACGTCGCCGACGAGCTCATCGCTTCGCTGCAGGAGGCGGATTCATACACGGTCCGCACCGTCGGCCAGAGCCCGGACGAGACCGTGGTCGACGGCTTCCGAGCGATCAACTCCACGAAGGATGCCGACGCGCTGACGGCGGAGATCGCCTCGGCCGACGTCGTCACCACGGCCGTGGGCGCGCACATCCTGCGCTTCGTCGCCCCGGCGATCGCCGCCGGTATCGCGGCCCGCCCCGACGGGGCACCCCGGGTCGCGGTGATGGCGTGCGAGAACGCGCTGAACGCCACCGATCTGCTGGAGCAGGAGATCCGCGCCGGCTACCAGGGTGAGGATCTCGAGGACAAGGCTCTGTTCGCGAACACGGCCGTGGACCGGATCGTCCCGGTCCAGCCCGCGGGGACGGGCCTGGACGTGATCGTCGAGGACTTCCATGAGTGGGCGGTGGACCGCCGTCCCTTCGATGGCCACGAGCCGGACATCCCCGGCATCAACTGGGTCGAGGATCTGGGCCCCTACATCGAGCGCAAGCTCTTCACCGTCAACACCGGCCACGCCACCGCCGCCTGGCACGGCTGGGCGGCGGGGCACGCGCGGATCGCCGATGCCGTCTCCGACAGCCGGGTCCACGGCCGCGTCAAGGCCGTGCTCTCCGAGACCTCCGCACTGCTGGTGGCCAAGCACGGTTTCGACGAGGACACGCAGGCCGAGTACGCGGCCAAGGCCATGAATCGCTTCGCCAACCCGCACCTGCCGGACCCCGTCGAGCGGGTGGGACGAGCGCCGCTGCGCAAACTCTCCCGGCACGAACGGATCATCGGCCCGGCCGCGGAGCTCGCCGAGCTGGGCCTGGGCACCGATGGGCTCCTGGCCTCGTTCTCCGCCGCCCTCGCCTTCACACCGGACGGAGACGACGAGGCCGACCGGCTGCAGGAGATCCTCCGCTCCCAGGGTCCCGAGAGCGCCGCCACCGCGATCACGGGACTCGAGGAGTCGCATCCGCTGTTCGCACAGGTGCGGGACGCCATCGCGGCCCGGCAGTCCGCGCTCTGAGCGGATATATTCCACACCGCACCCATACGCACCGGCGCGGGACCTCGCGCCGAGAGACCGTCGCGACCCCGCGGCGGCCCATCGAAAGGCAGAGAACATGGCAGAGCGCACCGTCACGATCGCCAGCGCCTCCGGGCTCCACGCACGTCCCGCAGGGATCTTCGCGCAGGCCGCCGGCGAACAGCCTGCGACCGTGACCATCGAGAAGGTCGGCGGCAATGCCGTGCAGGCCTCCAGCATGCTGATGCTGATGACCCTGGGTGCTGCGCAGGGCGACGAGGTCACGCTGCGCGCCGAGGGCGAGGGTGCCGAGGAGTCGGTCAACGCGCTGGCGGATCTGCTCGAGAAGGACCTCGACGCGCAGGAGTGAGGCGCGGTCCACGGCAGCCTTGGCCTGCCGCCAGACCCGGTCGGCCCCGGCCAGGCAAGCAGGCCCGGTAGGCAGGTAGGCCAGCCCGGTAGGCCGCGCCCCGGCAGCCTGCCCCGGTAGGCCCCGGCCAGGCAGGCCGGCCCGGTAGGCCACGGCCGGCACCGGCACCGGTAGGCCCCGGCCAGGCAGGCCGGCCCGGTAGGCCACGACCGGCACCGGCACCGGCACAACTAATTGGCCGTCAGCGCAGGAGCACCACCCGTATCGGGGGTGACTCGACGCTGACGGCCAATTTTTGTCGAAGCCCGGGAGCCGGTGCCCGGGCATGGAGGCTGGTGCCCGGGCGCTGGTACCCGGGCATGGAGGCTGGTGCCCGCGCCCGGGCGCTGGGTCTCAGCCCGTCACAGCCCCAGCTCGCCGAGGATCGGCAGGCCGGCACGGACAGCGTGCTGGGCCTCCTCGGCGGTGCGGGCGGCCACCGCCTTCGCGGCCAGCTCCTTGGCCTGAGCCAGGTCCACCGTCGAGAGCACTCTGGCGACGGCCGGCAGGGAGCGCGGGGTCATCGACAGGCTGTTGACGCCCAGGCCCACGAGCACCACAGCCAGCCCCGGGTCGCCGGCGGCCTCGCCGCAGACGCCGACGGGCTTGTTCGCGCTCTCCCCGAAGGCGTCCGGGTCCCCTCCGGCGGCGCGTGCCCCGTCGCAGGTGGCCTTGACCAGGGACAGGACCGCGGGCTGCCACGGGTTGTTCAGATGCGCGAGGGAGCCCAGCTGGCGGTCCGCCGCCATCGTGTACTGGGTGAGGTCGTTGGTGCCGATCGAGACGAAGTCGCAGGCGCCCAGATGGCGGTCCGCGGTGATCGCGGCGGACGGCGTCTCGACCATGATCCCGGCCGGGCTCAGGCCGCGCTCGGCGCACAGGGCCGCGAAGTCCTCGGTCTCGTCGACAGTGGCGATCATCGGTGCCATCACCCAGGGCTTCGCGTCGGTCTCCTTCGCCGCGGCAGCGATCGCGTCGAGCTGGTTGGTCAGCACGGAACGCTTCGTCCAGGAGGTGCGGTAGGCGCGCACGCCCAGGGCCGGGTTCGGCTCGTCGGCCTCGGTGAGGAACGGCAGCGGCTTGTCGGCGCCCGCATCGATCGTGCGCACCACGACCTTCTTGCCGGGCAGGTGGGCGAAAGCCTCCGCGTAGGCGCCGGTCTGCTCGGCGACCGAGGGCTCGTCCTCGCGGTCCAGGAACAG
Organism: Brachybacterium sp. GCM10030267; assembly: GCF_042666875.1. NCBI lineage: Bacteria > Bacillati > Actinomycetota > Actinomycetes > Micrococcales > Dermabacteraceae > Brachybacterium > Brachybacterium sp. GCM10030267. The sequence continues at coordinate 224,305 of NZ_JBHTCX010000010.1, forward strand.
GAACTCGGTGCGGAACAGGCCGACGCCGTCGGCGTTGGCGGCGGCGGCCTTCTCGGCGTCGGCGGCGCCGCCGATGTTGGCCAGCAGCTGGACGCGGGTGCCATCGGTCAGCACTGCCCCGCCGCCTTCGTAGGTCAGCGGGTTCTTCTGCAGCTCGCTCCAGGCGGCGGCGAAGCGGTGGTGCTCTTCGGTGACGTCGTCGGTGATGGTGCCGAATCCGGCGTCGACGAACACCTCGGTGCCGTCGGCGATGTCGTGGATGCCCTGGGCGGCGACGATCGCCGGCAGTCCGAGCTGGCGGGCGAGGATCGCGGTGTGGGACTGCGGACCGCCGTCCGAGGTGATCAGGGCCAGGACGCGCTCGGGGTCGAGGGTCGCGGTGTCGGCCGGGGCGAGATCGACAGCGGTCAGCACGAACGGCTCCTCGGCGTCAGGGATGCCGGGAGCCTGTTCGCCGCGCAGCTCGGCGACGATGCGGGCCCGCACGTCGCGCACGTCCGTGGCGCGCTCTGCCATATAACCGCCGAGGCCCTCGAGCATGGTGGCCACCTGGTCACCGGCCTCCCACACGGCGCGGGCCGGGGACTTGCCGCCGGAGATCACGAAGCCCTGGGCGGTCTGGGACAGGGACGGATCGGCGGCCATCTGGGCGGTGGCCTCGAGGATCTGCTTGCCGTCGCCCGAGGCGCGCTCGGCCAGCCGGGTCAGCGCGGCCTGCACGGCGGCGGCCGCCTCGGGGATGCGGGCGGCCTCGGCGGAGGGGTCCGCGCCCTCGGGCAGCTTCTCGTTCGCGGGCGGCTCGGCGACCGGCGGGGCCATCGAGCGGACGGTGCCGACCACGCGGCCGGGGCTGACGGCAACACCTGTGTACTGGGCCATCGCTGACTTCTCCTTCGGGGGTCCTGGTGAGGTGTCGCAAGGGGCGGCAGGCGCCCCCGTCACGCCGAGAGTGCCCGCGCGACCTCGAACGACGACACGCTCATGCTACGCGTCGGGCCGGTGGCGGCACGGCCGCGCTCAGACCGCGAAGCCCGCAGGGAACGGGTCGGCAGGATCCAGCAGCATCTGGGACGTCGCGACGATCCAACCTTTGCCGGTGATGGCGGGCAGCACGGCATCGCGCCCGTACGCGGTCGTACGGCCGACGAGCCGACCCGTGAATTCGGTGCCGATGAACGACTCGGAGACGTAGTCGGCGTTCAGGCCTAGCTCGCCCCGGGCGTGGAGGATGGCCATCCGGGCGCTCGTGCCGGTGCCGCCGGGCGAGCGATCGATCCACCCCGGGTGGATGACCAGGGCGTGCCGCGTCCTGCGGGCATCGGAACCGGGGGCGAGCAGCACCACGTGGTGGCAGGGGGTCGGCCCGTGCTCGGGATGGTGGATGGGAATCTGCTCGTCGACGGCGCTCATCACCGCCATCCCGGCGGAGATCACCCGCCCCGACTCGTCGTCCTCGAGCGAGAGCCCGAGCGCCTCGAGGTCGACGAAAGCGTAGAAGTTGCCGCCGAAGGCCACGTCACAGGGCACGACGCCGTGACCGGGCACGTCCAGGCCACGGTCCTCGGCGTAGACGTAGGAGGGAGCATTGGCGATGGTGACGGATTCGGCCTTGCCTTCGCGCACCTGGACCTCGGCGGTGATGAGCCCGATCGGGGTGTCCAGCCGCACGGTGGTGACGGGTTCGGCCACCGCGACCATGCCCGTATCGACCAAGACGGTCGCGACGCCGATGGTTCCCGCCCCGCACATCGGCAGCACCCCGGTGACCTCGATGAACAGCACGCCCCAATCCGCATCATCGCGTGTTGGCGGCTGCAGGATCGCCCCCGACATCGAGGCGTGCCCACGCGGCTCGCACAGCAGCAGCGTGCGCAACTCGTCGGAGTTCGCGATGAACCACCGGCGTCGCTCCTCCATGCTCGCTCCGGGAAATGGGCCAACACCGCCGGTGACCACCCGCACCGGAAGGCCGCCGACGTGCGCGTCGATCGTGTGAAGTACTCGCGTGGTCCTCATGGTCGGGCTCTTCTCTCGTGCGGGCTGGTGCGGCGGGCGGGATCACCGGAAGGTCCCGGGCTCCTGCCATGTCGGGCGGGAGGGTCCGGTGGGGCACGGCGTCGACCGCGCGGCGACCGTCATACGGCAGCGAGCCTCTGGTAGAGATCCTCGGGCAGGTCGATCTCGGTCAGCGGCGCCTTGCGGCGGCCGACGTCGACGCCGTGTTCCGCGGCCAGCCGAGTCAGATGCTCCTCGATGCGCTCCTCGTACCGCGGATCGAACGCCGTCGGGTCGATGGCGGCGATGAACAGCCCGAGGCTCGGGGACGTGCTGCCGGAGTCGAACGGGGCGGCGTCCAGGGAGAAGGTGCCGCCGGACATCGTCGCCAGCATCTCGATCATCATGGCGATGTTGGCGCCCTTCGCGCCGCCGAACGGCAGCAGCGCCCCGGCGAGGGCGGCGCTCGCGTCGGTCGTCGGCTCTCCGTCGGGCCCCAGACCCCATCCGGGCGGGATCGGCTCCCCACGCTGTGCCGCCTCGCGGACCCTCACCCATGCGGTCGCGCTGCTCGCCTGATCGAAGACCCTCGGGCCCGAGCTGTGCGGCAGAGCGAAGGCGAGCGGATTGGTCCCGGTGACCGCCTGGCGGGATCCGTAGGCGGCCATCAGCGCCGGCGAGTTGCCGCAGACCAGAGCGACCAGCCCCTGCTGGGCGGTGCGGGAGGCGTAGAAGGCGAGCTCGCCGGCCGGGAAGGCGCTGTGCATCGACAGCACCGCGACACCGCAGTGGCGCGCCGCCTCCACGAGGTGCCCGGCGCCGTGGTCGTAGGCGAGCTGAGCGGTGCCCCGGTCCGCATCGACCCGCACCGCAGCCGCCCGCGGACGCTCCACCCGGGGGCGGGCACCCCCGTGCAGCCGCCCGTCCCGGAGAGCATCGAGATAATCGACCAGATGCGCCGCGCCCACAGCGCTCTTCCCGCGCCGCTCGGCCCCGACGGTCGCTGTCGCGAGGGTGGCCGCCATCTCCGGCGAGCCCCCGGCAGCACGGACCGCCCGGGCGCAGAGCGGTTCGAGGTCGGCGAGGGACACCTGACGGGAGGCTACTGGCGAGGTCATATCCGATCAGGGTATCGGAGCGTGACCAGCCAGCTCGCGGTCGATCCGTGGCGGAGGGTGCGGTGTCTTGGTTCAGGACATCGGAATGGGATGTCTCGGGACATCGGCATAGCGTGTTGCAGGACATCGGCATGAGTCTCAGGCATGTCGAAGCGTCGGTTGGTTGTCACTGCTGTCCTTGCTGGGT
>NZ_JBHTCX010000011.1:0-450166 GCF_042666875.1 Brachybacterium sp. GCM10030267
CTGAGGGGTCGGGGACGTGGGGGAGGGGGCCGGGGCGGCGCCGGGGGAGGAAGCGGGGTCACGGCCGGCGCCGGCGCCGGCCGCGGGAGCGGAGCCGACGACGCGCAGGCGCCGGGGCGACCGTGGCAGCGGGTCGGGCAGCTGCAGGGGCCTCGCGCCGGGGCTGAGGCGGCCGGCGATGGTGGCGTGAGAGGCGCCCGTGGCCGAGGGGAGGGTGCCGGGCAGGCCGTGCCAGGTCAGCCAGCCCAGCAGCGCCATCAGGCAGGCTTCCTTCGCACCCTCGGGCAGGCCGAACGCCTCGTCGGTGGTGGCCAGCGAGACGCTCTCGCCCAGTTCGGTGCGCAGGGCGTCCATCAGCACGGGATTGCGGGTCCCGCCACCCGAGGCGACCACCGCGGTGACGCTGTGCTGGCGGCAGGCGTCGGCCACGGTGCGGGCGGTCAGGGCGGTCAGTGTCGCCATCACATCGAGCCCGTTCACGTGCGGATGGGCGCGCAGGCGCTCATCGAGGTAGTCGGCGTTCAGCTGCTCCTTGCCGGTCGACTTCGGCGCGGGCCGGGCGTAGTAGGGGTCGGCGAGGAAGCGGCTCAGCAGGTCCCGGTCCACGGTGCCCTGGGCCGCGAGAGCACCGTCGGCGTCGCAGTCCAGGCGGCCCTCGCTCAGGCGCGAGGCCATGAGATCGATCAGGGCATTGGCGGGGCCGGTGTCGAACGCGATCGTCTCGCGACGGTCGGCCACCACGGTGAGGTTGGCGATCCCGCCCAGGTTCAGCAGGGCCGTCGGCTCCTCGGTCCCGGCCAGCAGCAGATGGTCGAGGATGCTCACCAGCGGCGCGCCCTGCCCGCCCGCGGCGACATCCCGGGAGCGCACGTCGCTGAGCACCGGCGCGCCGATGCGCTCGGCGATCCAGGCGGGCTGGCCGAGCTGGAGCGTCGCGCTGACGCGACCGTCGGCGACGTCGTGGCGGACGGTCTGGCCGTGGGAGACGACGAGGTCGCAGGTCAGGCCGGTGCTCGCGCACAGCTCCTCGACGGCCCCGGCGCACATCTCGCCCAGCCGGGCATCGACGCTGCTGACCAGCGACAGCGGCACGTCCGACGGTGCCAGCAGGCGCAGGATGTCCGCGCGCAGGCCGTCGGCGAAGGGGACCTCGCGGGAGGCGAGCAGTTCCATCGCCAGGTCGTCCGGGCGCCCGTCGGAGAGGTGGAGATCGACGAGGGCCACGTCCAGGGCGTCGGCGGAGGTGCCTGTCATCAGGCCGGCGATGATCACGGGTGCTGGCCTTCCCATGCCATGGTGATGCTCCTCTGCGTCCCTGCCTGCGCACGAGGCAATCGGGCGCCCTGCAGGCTACCGGTTTCCGTACCCCCGGGCGACGCTCATTCTCCGGCGCCGCCGTCACTCCGGAGGCTGCCCCCCGGCTCAGGCCAGGTCGGCCAGCTTCTCGAAGCGCTCGAGCCGCTCGCGGTAGTAGTCGGTGTGCGCGGCGACCGGTTCGACGCGGCGCAGCACCGGGACCTCGGCGATGTCGGTGCCGGGGGCGGCCTCCTCGAGCGCCATCACCGCGGCGCCGCGCATGGTCGAGCGGGAGACGGCGACGTGGTCGATCGGGGCGCCGAGCGCGTCGGAGAGCAGATGCAGCCAGCCCGGGACCGCCTCGGTCATGCCGCCGGACAGCACGATCCGCTCGGGATCCCCGCTGGCCTCGCGCAGCTGGTCGGCGATGCGCAGGAAGGTCAGCGCCACCCCTTCGAGCGCACCGCGCAGCATGTCCTCGGCGGTGGTCGAGGCGCTGATGCCCGCGAAGATCGCCCGTGAGGAGCCGCGCCACTTGGTGCCGCGCTCGCCGGAGAGGAACGGGATCACCAGCGGGGTGCCGGCCTCGGGCGGGACGGAGAAGAGCGTCTCGGTGTCGGTCTCGGTGATGTCGGTGGGGATGGCGAACTGGGTGCGTGCCCAGTCGAGCACCCGCCCGCAGTCGCTCATGGCGGAGCCGACGAGGGTGCGGCGGTCATCGACGCGGTACGCCCACAGCCCGCTGGGCAGCGCCTGGATCTCGGTGTCCAGCAGCTGGCGGATGGCGCCGGAGGTGGCGGTGGAGATGCCCCAGATGCCGGTGCCCAGGGCGCCGATGCCCATGTTCGCGGCGAGACCGTCCCCGATCACCGGCAGCCACACGGCTCCCTTCAGCACCGGGAACTCCTTGGCCAGCGGGGTGCCGGCGACCGGCAGGGCGTCGGACGGGTTCAGCGGGGTGCCCATCTTCTCGGCATCGACCCCGCCGGCCTCGAGCAGCTCGGGCACGTACTCGCCGGTGCGGCGGTCGATCATGCCGGACCACGCGGCCGAGGCGGTTCCCAGTGCCGGGGTGCCCAGCAGCTTGAACGCCACGTACTCGCCGAGCGCCATGAAGTGCGCGGTGCGGGCGAACACCTCGGGGTGTTCCTCACGCAGCCAGGCCAGGCGCGGGACCGTGTAGGAGGAGTGCAGGCGGGCGCCGGTGCGCTCGTGGAGGGCCTCGATGTCCAGGGCGTCGGTGAGGGTCGCGACCTGGGCATGGCAGCGGGTGTCCGCGTAGGTGATGCACGGGGTCAGCGCCTTGCCGTCGGCGCCGACCGCGATCAGCGAGGACGCGAAGGTGTCCACGCCGATCCCGCAGATCTCGCCGGGCAGCGAGCCCTTGAGCACGGTGCGCAGGGCGGTGCGGATCTCGTCGACGATCTGGTCCGGGTCGATGATGCTGGTGCCGTCGTCGCGCACCGTGAACGAGTGCGCCTCCTTGTGGGTGCGCTTGGCGACCTCGCGCCCGCTGGCGTCGTAGACGGCGGCGCGGGAGCCGCCGGAGCCGACGTCGAGGCCGACGACCAGGGGGCCCTGCGCGTCGTCGGTGGGAACGTTGAATCGAGGCACGGGGTTACTCTCCTGCGGGGTCGGAAGCATCGCCCGCGCCGAGCCGGGCCGCGATGCCGCGAACTGACCGCCGAGCGCAGGGGCGTCGGACCCAGGATAGGTGGCGGCGGCGTGTGGCCGCTGGCGCGGCCACGGGTTGCCACGCTGACCGCCGTGAGGGCGCCCGTCGCACTGGCGTCGTCCCGTCCCGCTGGTTCCGCTGAGACCGCTCTGTCCCGCGGGTTCTAATCGGTCCCGGAACGGTCCTCGACCGGCGCGGTGAACTGGTGTTCGGTGCCGTCGGCGAACGCGAGGGCGACCTCGACCTCATCGCCGGGCTGGAGGGGCTCGGTGAGATCCGTCAGCATGAGGTGGTTCCCGCCGGGCTCGAGCACGAGCTCCTCTCCCGCGGGCAGCGGGAAGCCGTTCTCCTTCACCGGCATGCTCTGCCCGTCGGAGCTGCCGGGCGCGCCCGCGTGCAGCTGCACCTCGCCGGCGGCCGGGCTCGAGGCCGCGACCAGGACCAGATCCCCCTCGGTGCCGTTGGTGAGGGTCCCGAAGACCGCGCTCTGAGACGGCATGGCTCTCGCCCAGGGGTCGTTGACCGAGAGCGTTCCGGATCCGGCTCCGCCGGAGTCCGACACCGAGGTCTCTCCGGTGGTGCCCTCGCCCTCGCGCGGAGCGCCCGCGTCACTGCAGGCCGCGAGCGTCCCGGCGGTGACGGAGAGGGGGATGAGGGACAGCAGAGCCGTCCGGCGGGACAGGCCGGTGCGGAGCCGGTGGGAGCGAGGGGGAGGCACCGTCCTATTGTGCTCCCCCGGACGCCCGAATCGCGAAGCGTCCGACCTGACTCGAAGGCGTGACCCCTGGGTCGCGGGGAGCGGCGCCGCATCGTGCCGGAACGAGGTGTGGGACGGGGCGGCTCAGCCGCCGGGAGCCGACGCCGCAGCGGGCTGGTCCGGGACGACAGCCGCTACCGGCGGTCGCGGATCGCGTCGATCGGTCGACGTGCTGCCCAGGTAGATGACTCCCGGGATCTCCTCGGCGCGCATCGCGGCGACCGCGTGGATCCGCTCCACGATGTACTGCACGGCCGGGTTGCGCGAGGTCGCACGGCGCACCTGCACCCGCAGCCGGCGCCGCGGTGCGGGCGGATCGAGGGGGATCGCGACCACGTCGGGGCGCATGTCCCGCGCGATCACGGAGGGCTGCACGCTGACGTAGTCGCCGCTGGCGACGAAGCCGAGCACGGTGGAGTAGTCGTTGGGATTGACGTCCACGCGGGGGGAGAATCCCGCGGCGCGGCACGCCGAGCAGATCCGGTCGAACCAGTACGAGTCCAGCGGGTCGTCGGTCACCCACGCTTCCTCGGCGAGCTCCTTGAGCAGCAGCGAGGGGCGCCCGGCGAGCGGATGGCCCGCCCCCACCAGGGCCACGTACCCCTCCTCGAGGATCTCCTGGTACTCCCATTCTGCCGACGGCCTGGAGGGTGCCTCCCCGTCGCCGACCACGATGTCCAGCCCGGAATCCTCGAGGACGCCGTCCCCCTGGCAGTCGCGCATGGTGAGGTCGAGGCCGAGGTCGGGGTACCGGCGGCGCACGTCACGGGCGAGTTCGGGGATCCAGTCCCCGGCGATCGAGGTGGCGTAGCCGAAGCGCAGCCTGCCGATGCGACCGGAGCGGAGGTCCTTCGCGGTGCGCTCGACGGCATCGAGAGCGTCCAGGGCCGGCCCGGCCACGTCGGCCAGGAGCCGCGCGTGCGCCGTGACGTGGATGCCGCGACCGGACCGCTCGACCAGTTCGAGGCCCGTCTCCCGGCGCAGGCTCGTGAGGTGCTGGCTGATGGCCGACGGGGTGTAGCCCAGCGCCTCGGCGCTGGCACGGATGCTGCCGGTCTCGACGACCGACCGCAGGACGCGGAGCTTGACGGGATCGAGCATGCCCCGACCGTACCGCGATTCAGCGGCACTGAACAGTAGGGTGCGAATCATCGCTTGTCCTGAACCGTCGCCGGGCTGAGGATCATGGCATGACCTCAGCACTGATCGGCATCGGCCTCATCCTTCTCATCGCTCTGATCACCGCGGTGCTCGGCACCGTGACCCGACTGCTGGCCGGCGGCATCGACGGCCCGGACGTCTCTCGCGGGGCGCCCCTGACCCTCACCGAGCGGATCGCCCGCGGCGACGAACGGATCGCCCGCGACCTCCGCCCCGACGAGACGCACCCCGTCGCCCGGACTGCCGAACGCGACGCGACGACGCGGGCGGTCGCGGCCTTCGGCCCCGACAGCCGCCAGGAGCTGGCCGTGCGCCACCCCGAGATCGTCGTGCCCACCCTGCGGTGACCGCGGCCGCCGGCACCAGCGCCGATAACGCTCGGGGCCGGCATCCGCGACCGGCGCCGCGGCCCCGGGCGCCGACGGCGCCGGTCGGTCAGCCCTGTGCCGCCGGGCCCGATCCGAACCGGGGCGCGGGCAGCGGGGGAGCGGTCGCGGCAGGGTGCTGCTCGAGCCGGGCCAGAGCCTCGGTGACCCCGCGCTCGATCTGCGGGTCCTCCCCGGCGACCCACGCGTTCGGCGGCAGCGGCACCTCGATGTCGGGCTCGACACCGTAGTTCTCGATGCCCCAGCCCTCGCCCTCGAACCAGCTGGCGTACTTGGGCTGGGTGATGCCGGTGCCGTCGACCAGGTCGAAGCGGCCGTCGATCCCGATCACGCCGCCCCAGGTGCGGGTGCCGATGATCGGGCCGATCTCCATCGCTCGGGAGACGGCGCCCACGATGTCTCCGTCGGACCCCGCCTCCTGGTTGGTCACCAGCACCACCGCACCGCGCGGTGCGAACTGCGGGTAGGTGCCCGGCCTCTGGTGGCGCGGATAGTCCCAGGACAGCACGCGACGGGCGAGGCGATCGGTGACCAGCTGCGAGGTGTGCCCGCCGCTGTTGTAGCGCACGTCGACGACCAGGCCCTCCTTGGTGGTCGCCTCACGCAGGTCGCGGTGCATCTGCGCCCAGCCGGAGGAGACCATGTCGGGGATGTGGAGGTAGCCGAGGCGGCCGCCGGAGAGCTCATCGACCAGGGCGCGGCGCGATGCGACCCACGCCTGGTAGCGCAGCTGCGAGTCGTCGGCCAGGGGGAGGACCGCCACCCGGCGCTCGGCGCCGTCACGGGCCACCACCAGCTCCGTCGGCCGGTTCGCCGAGCCGATCAGCAGGGGCTGGACGCCGTCGGGGCCCACCTTCCGGCCGTCCACGCGCACGATCGCATCGCCCACCTCGGCCGCCACGCCCGGAGCCAGCAGCGGGGAGCGGGCCTCGGGATCGGAGGAGTCGCCGGGCAGGATCGAGGTGATCACCCAGCGACCCTCGCGCTGCTCGACATCGGCTCCGAGATAGGCCGGGAGCATCGGCGGATCCGCCTGGTAGACCCCGCCCATCACGTAGGCGTGGGACGTGCCGAGCTCGCCCAGGACCTCCCACATCAGATCCTGGAAGTCGTCCTCGGTGACCAGTCGCTCGATGACCGGGTCGTACCAGGAGGTCATGGCGTGCCAGTCCATGCCGTCCATGTCGGCCCGCCAGTACTGCTGGGCCATGATCCGATAGTTGTCCCAGAGCATGCCGCGGCGCTCGGCGACCGGGTCGACCGTCAGTCGCAGGCGGCCGGTGTCGATCGGGATGCGGGCCGGGTCCTCGTCCTCCACCTTGCGGTTCGAGGGGACCTTCACCCAGCTCTCGCCCTGCTTGATGACCAGGGATTCGCCGTCGCCGGAGACCGCGAGATCGACGACCCCTTCGGCCAGCACGGTCAGCTTGCGATCGGCCAGGCTCCAGTGCTCGAGCGTGGGCCCGGGCTCCTCGCCCTCGACCCCGGCGCGCGCGGTGCCGAGCACGCCCTGCTGGGGATGGCGCAGCCACACGAAACCGCCGCTGACCGCGGTCAGGTGCGAGTACGTGCCCGAGACGACGGGGAACGGCACCAGGCGGTCCTCGACGGCGTCGAGGTCGACCCGGGTCACCGGTGCCCTGTTCGCGTCGTCGGCCCCGGCCGGAGCGGTCGAGGTCGCCGGGTGCGAGCCATCCGCGGCCGACGGGGTATGAGCGGGCCGGGCCGCGGCGGATCCCTCGGCATGCGGAGCCGCCGTCCCGTCGGCCTGCGCGGCGGGCTCCTCGCCGCCCCAGCCGTCGGGCAGCGGCCCGAACGGGTCGGCGGTGCTGCGCTCCAGCGGGATCAGGAAGGGGCGCTCGGCGTTGACGAAGCCGAGGTCGAAGACCATGTCGTCGTAGACGGTCTCGAAGGTGCGCATGGACAGCAGCGCCAGGTGCTTGCCGTCCGCGCTGAAGGCAGGCGCCGAATCCTGGTACTTACCCGAGGTCAGCGCGCGGCCGGTGGGCTCGGGATCCTCGGTGTCCGAGATCATCAGGCGGCTGAGCATCCACGAGTTCGGCTCGGTCCACACCAGCCAGCGACCATCCGGCGACCAGGCCAGATCCGCGACCTCGCCGCCGCTGGAGCGGCCCACCTCGCGCACATGGTCCAGGTGCGGCACGGCCGGCGCCGCCTCGCTCTCCTGCTCCCACGGGGAGACGGCGCCCGTGCCGGAGCCACCCGCGCCCGCGCGCGTGCTGTTCGTGCCCGCGCCCGCGCCGCCGGGACCGGTGGCACCCGAGGTCGCCGCGCCCGTGGAGGTCGTGGCGGGGTCGACCAGACCGCGCAGGGTCACCAGGCGCACCACGTTGTCGTGGCTGGAGATCGCGATCTTGGACCCGTCGGGCGACGGGACGGCGTGCAGGATCCGCCCCACGTCGCCCAGGTCGAAGCGGATCTCCTCGCTGCCGCCGTCCAGCCGGGACAGAGCCAGCACATCCGAGCCGACGCCGCCGTGCTCGCGGTCCGAGAGCGCCTCGGCGTCGCTGACCATGAGGGCGAAGGGGGAGCGCCCGAGGGGGCGCACCTCCCGGATACGCACGCCGTCGGCCCCCGCGAGCAGCCGTGCCGGGCCGCCGCGGTGGGTGAGGGCATGGGCGCTTCCGCGCCACTCGACCACGCTCGAGCGGGCATCGTGCACCGGCCGCACGGCCAGCAGGTTCTCGCTCGGCGAGACGGGCCGGGGGACGCGGGACGCGCCGACCCCGGAGGCGAGGATCTCGACCTCGCGCGGCTCGGCCTGCAGCGAGTCCAGGGCGAACAGGCGGCCGCGGGAGGAGTACACGATGGTGGTGCCGTCGGTCGCGGGCTCGCGCAGGTAGCCGTCCTCGGCCTGCAGCGAGGTGTGGACCTGCAGGTCGGAGCCATCCGCTGCGACGGACCACAGATTGGCCGTGGCGCGGTCGTGACGGGCCGCTCCGGGCCCGGGGGTGTCGGAGGCGAAGATCAGCCGGTCGCCGTACCAGGCGATGCGCGTCTTGGAGGCGAGGATTTCCGCCAGCAGCGGCTCCCAGGCGCGTGCGGCGTGCGCGGCGGCCGGCGCACCGAGGGCCACGTCCTCGTGCGAGATCCACAGCTTCACCGCGGTCCCGCCCTGGTAGTGCTTCCAGCCGGCCTGATCGCGGCGCCACGGGGTGGCGACCACGGTGGGGCCCGACGGGTGGATCGCGACCTCGCCCGAGCGGCCCAGCGGCAGCAGCTCGGCCTGCCCCTCCAGATCGACCGCCCACAGCTGCGCATCCCGCGCGACCGGGGCGTTGTAGCTGCTCGAGGCGACGATGCGGCCGTCGGGAAGCCAGCCGACCACCTTCGTCGAGGGCCGGCCCCACGTGGTCAGGCGGCGCGGGGTGGTGGATCCGTCGGCCGAGACCACCCAGACCTCGGGGCCGCCGGAGGTGCGGGAGGTGTAGGCGACGTGGACGCCGTCGGGCGAGAACCGCGGGTAGGCGACGGGGGCGCCCTCGTCGGTCAGTCGCCAGGCGCGGCCCCCGGCCAGGGGCGCGAGCCACACGTCGTTCGCGGCGGTGAAGACGACGGTGTCGCCACGGACATCGGGGTGGCGGAGGTAGGCAGCGTGAGCAGGCGTCGATGACATGGTCATCAGCCTAAGTGTGAGCGGCGGCGCAGGGGCGTGCTCAGCCGAGCGCGCCGGCGATCTCGCCGGATCCGCTCTCAGCCGAGCGCGCCGGCGATGACGCCGTTGGCCCGGTGCAGCGAGATCGCGAGATCGGCGCGGCTGACGGACTTCTCTCCCGCCCAGACATCCTCCGCGAGAGAGGCGGGCACCATGCCCGCTGCCTCGAGCCAGGCCACATCGCGGAGCGTCGAGGCCGATTCCGGAGCTTCCGGCGCCTCCGGCGCCTCGGGCAGCGATGTCGCGGCCGACGGATCCCACGTTGCTCCGTATCCGGCCAGGGCCGGGCGCAGCAGTGCCGCCAGCATCCCGGCGACGCAATCGCGGGTGGCGTCCTCCTCAGGGCGGACGCGCAGGTCGGGGTCGCCCCACACGGCGCCGCGGCCGTGCAGCCACAGCAGCGCGGTGGCGATCTCGACGTCGTCCCCGAGGTCGGTGATCAGCGCCGGCGCGGTCTCCCGCGGCACGGCCGGGGCCCCGGCGAATCGGTGCAGGGCCAGGGCCACGGCGCCGCGGGTGAGCACAGCATCGGGGGAGTAGGCGCCGCTGTCATCGGCGGGCTGGACGCCGGTCTCGTCGGCCCAGCGCATCGCCTCCAGGCCGGGCGCGTCATCGGGAACATCGGTGAACGGGCTGGTGACCGGCGCGTTGCCGGCTCCGGCGCCTGCGGAGGCCGAGGTGGCTCCGCCTGCGGTCCGGCTCAGCAGTGCCCCGGCGGTCACCGAGCTGCCGATGGCCGCCGCCGCGGTGCCGGCGACCAGGAAGGCCCGGCGGCGCAGGTCGCGGCGGGGAGCGGCGCCCCGGACCACCGTGGACTCCGCAGGTGTGATGGTGGCGGGCGGAGAGGTCGGGACCGGCTCGGGCAGGAGGTCGGCGGGGGCATGAGTCGATGCCGCAGCGGCGGAGGCGTCGCTGGGGGCCGGGCGGGGCCCCCGGTCCTGCCGCAGGCGCGGGGCAGGCGGTCGTCTCACAGCCACTGCAGCTCCCGCATCCGTTGCAGGATCGCCCAGCTCACGGCGAGATTTCCCCAGCCGTTGAGGTGGATGCCATCGGGTGCGCGGAGCTCCGGCGGGGCCACGTACATCTCGAGCGCACCCTGAGTGCCCGCCTGCTCGAGCAGGCCCAGCGGGGCCAGCGGCGGGCAGCACAGGCCCTCGGCCGAGGTGAGGAGCGTGGCGAGGTCGAGGAAGTGGTCGCCGTAGCGGCGCTGCTGCTCCTCGTTGACGGCGAGCACCGCCTCGGCCGTGTCCGAGCCGACCGGATCGTAGGCCGTCGGCCACTGTCCCAGCACCAGGGTGTCGTGCTCGGGATCGTCGGCGGCGTCCCACATCCGCTGGGTGTCCTCGAGGACCGCGTCGACGTCGAGAATGTTGTTCTTGCCCATCCACAGCACCTGGCGGGATCCGGCGGCCACTTCGGCGAGGGAAGAGGTGAAGACGCCATCGGTGACCGGAGAGGTCGGATCCTCGGGCGTGAAGAACCAGGTGCCGCTCGAGCCGTCGAGCTCTCCCGGCACGCCGTCGACCGTGCCCGGGATGCGCAGCGGCCCGGCCGGGGCGAGCCCGGAATCGAGCTCGGCGCGCACGCGTCCCGTCCCGGCTTCGGGGCTGCTGACGCAGGCCAGCCGCGGGGTGTCCAGGCCCCGCATCAGCAGGGTGTGCGGGGACCTGGTGGCGCCGACCCCGAAGCAGTGGACGCTCGCGGGCGCGGCAGCCAGCGCCAGGTGCTCGTGGATCCGGACGGTCAGCGGCGTGCCCTCGTAGCCGCGCTCGGAACTCATCGAGGACGAGCCCCACAGCGTCAACGGGCGCGTGGTCTCCGGCGCGAGCAGATGGCGGGAGGCCTCGGTGCCGGGAGCGGACTGGTGAGGCTTCGCGGGGAGGGGTGCGGCAGGCGCGGCCGGTACGGCGGCGATCTGCGGCGCGGGCATCGCGGTCCTCCGAAGGCGGTGCTGAGCGAGCGCCCCGATCAGCACCCGCGGACCTTCACCTTACGGGAGAAACGGTCATCCCGGCAGGGGTCGGCGGTGTGATCCGGCCGGGAGCCGACGATGCCGCGGAGGCGCGTGCCGAGGCGGCTCGGACGGTGCGGCTCGGACGTGTGGCCAGGCCGGGCCGTGGAGGCGGCGAGCCGGGGCCCTCGACAGCGTCAGGTGACGGGGTCGCCGGTCACCGGCCCCTCCGTATTCGGCTTCCACCCCAGGTCAGGGGCGACATGCTGAGCGAAGCTCTCCAGGATGTGCAGGTTCAGCTCGACGCCCGCCTGCGAGGGGATCGTGAGCATCAGGGTGTCCGCGGACTGCACGGCGGCATCGGCCTTCAGCTCCTCGATCAGCTGATCCGGCTCGCCGACGAACGTGCGGCCGAAGGTGGAGCGGTGCCCGTCGATGATGCCGATCTGATCGGCACCGTCCCCGGGGCGCATGCCGAACATCAGCCGGTCCTGGTCGGTGACGACGGGGAAGACGCTGCGGGAGACGGAGACGCGGGGTGCGTGAGTGTGGCCGGCGGCGCGGAAGGCAGTGCGGAACCGCTCGATCTGCTCGGCCTGGAGGTCGGCGAACTGGGCACCGGTGGCCTCGGTCAGCAGTGTGGAGCTCATGAGGTTCAGGCCCTGGCGGCCGACGTTCTCCGCACTGTCCCGGGAGCCGGCGCCCCACCAGATGCGGCGGACCAGATCCGGGGAGTAGGGCTCGAGCCGCAGATCGGCGCCGGGGGTGACCGGGGCGCCATAGGGCTGCTGGGCGGCGCGGGCCATCGGTTCGCCCTGGATGGCCTGCATGAACAGGTCGAACTTCTCGCGGGCGATGTCCGCACCGCGCGGGTCGGTGGACCCGGTGTAGCCGAAGGCCTCCCAGCCGCGGTCGGCCGGTTCGGGGCTGCCTCGCGAGACGCCGAGCGCGACCCGGCCGTCGGCGATCAGGTCGAGAGCCGCCGCCTCCTCGGCGAGGTACAGCGGGTTCTCGTAGCGCATGTCGATCACGCCGGTGCCCACCTCGATCCGCTGCGTGCGGGCGGCGACCGCCGAGAGCAGGGGCATGGGGGAGGCGGACTGCGGGGCGAAATGGTGGACCCGGAAGTAGGCACCGTTGACGCCCAGCTCGTCGGCGCCGACGGAGATGTCGATCGCGTCGTGGAGCATCTGGCGGGCGTCGAGGCCGCCCGCACCGGGGCCGTTGCCGTAGTGGCCGAAGCTGAGGAATCCGAAGGCTCGCATGATGGCTCCAACGCTAGGCGGTTATTGAATGTTCCACAACCCGTGGGGGTGGGGGCAGTCATGGTCGGGACCGCGGGCCCGGTCCTCAGCCCTCCTGCTGCTCGCCGACCACGATCGCCCACAGCACGCCGAAGCGATCCTTGACCTGTCCGTAGTGGTCACCCCACGGCGCGGGCTCGAACGGCATGACCAGCTCGGCACCCGTCGAGGTGAGCTTCTCGATCAGGGCCCGGCCCTGGCCGACCGACTCCAGGCCGATCAGGTACGAGTACACGTCCGACTCCAGCGGGGGCAGCTCCTCGCCGGGTGCGGTGAGGGCGTCGCCGCCGGCCAGGGTGACCAGACCGCCGTGCAGCTGTGCGTGCGCGATCGAAGCCGGCGGCGGGGTGAACGGGAAGCCCGACAGGTCCGGGAAATCGTCGTAGGTCATGATCTGGAGCTCGCCGCCGAACACCTCGCGGTAGTACTCGAAGGCCTCGCCGGCGTTCCCGGGGAAGGTGATGTAGGGGCTGAACTGCGGAGCTGCCATGGCGATCTCTCCCGGACGTCTCGTGCCTCATCTGGCGGGGCGGCGCCTGCGCTGCGGTGCGCGGCCGTGTTCAGTGTGGCACGGGGTCGTGACGGAGCCCAGGGTGACCAGGCGGGCGAATGCAGGGCGCCTCTCACCGTCTTCGTGACCATGAGTGGGATCCCGTTCGAGTCTGCCGCGTCATCGGCACGGCAGCTCGAATGGCGTCCCGCTGCCGGTCAGGGTTCAGACCTGGATGACGTCCCCGCGGCCCAACGGCCGCGTTCGAGGGGCACCATTGTCGGGCAACGGCCGCGTTCGAGGGGCGCGCCATGACGTCCACTGGACAACGGCAGCGCAACCTAGTGGGTCAGGCTGTCGGATCGGCCCGCAACAGGCCGCCGTGAATCAGGTGCGCACGCTTGGCGCGAGGCACGCGATGGTCGTGGCGGCGAATCATCATCAGCACGGAACGGAGTGTGTCGTCCCAGGCATTGATGACCTGCTCGTACGTCAGCCTCACGACGGTGTACCCAAGGCGCTTCGCAGCCAGATCTCGCTCGCGATCCTGGCGGTACTTCTCGGGATCGGCGTGGTACGCCAGGCTGTCGCACTCGATGATGAGCTTCTCTCCGATCAAGAGATCGACCCGACCCACCCCGGGGATCCGGACCTGAGACCGAGTGGCGATTCCTCGCCTCTCCAGCGATCGGCGAACAATCGTCTCGGTCCCGGATTCGGAGCCGGCGTTCACCGGGAAGATGGCCTGCCGATCGAGAATAGAGAGCGACCTGCTGGCCTCGGAGGCGTCCGCGGCTGTGATCAGCCCTCGGTTCATTCCGGACTCGAGGACCACTGCCGCGAAGTCGGCACTCAAGCAGTGCAACGCGTGTTCGATGGCTACCGGCAGGGGCAGAACAGGGTGGTCGTCCGGCCAAGCGCGCACGACGGGGCGATGCAGCACGACGCCCGCCACGGAGTCGCGATCGGAGCCCTGGGGGCCCAGGCGGCGGCGTGCCTCGTGGGCGCCGGGTACCGGTGGTACCCAGAATCCGTAGAGCTCCAGAGCGTCGACGCACGTCACTCGATGTCCGCGCCGCAGCGCATGAACGACAGTGTCAGGAGTCGCCGATGTTCCGTAGAAACCTGGGCCCAGCCGCCTGAGCATCCCGCCCCGAACGAGGTTCTCGATCTCGCGGCGGTGAATCCCTGCAGCCTCGAGTTCGCGCCGAGCTCGGACGTGGACTTCGGGTGCGCGGGACAGGTGACCATTTCGCCACCTTTTCCGAGGTGACGGCGCCGTGCCTCAGGCCAGCCGGACGTGGGGACGGAGGGTCGTTGTGGAGGAACGCTCGGGGCGGGCCTCGGGTCAGACACATTCTGCTGCCCGACCATCGACGGCTGCCCGCCCATCGACGGCACATCTGACCACGAACGGGACGTCTGTCGAGGACGCCCTGCCAAAGACAAGCCGCACTCGACTGACGTGCCATTCATGGCCGGGTCGTGGGCTACGGGAACCGGATCGCGACCGCGGCGCAGGCCTGCGCACTGTGGGCGCCCTATCGGGATCGGGTCGCGGACCCGCAGATTGTGGGCCTGTGTCATGGACAGGTGTCGTGCTCCGCGCGGGGAGTCAGCCCGCGGGCGAGTCAGTCCTCGTCGGCCTCGGTGGACTGGGCGGGGCGCTCGCCCAGCTCGCGATCCAGGCGCAGCAGGCCGGAGCCGTCGTCGCCGATCAGCTTCACGCGGCCGAGGATCTCGGAGACGGTGGCCTCCTCCTCGATCTGCTCGTCGACGAACCAGTTCAGCAGCGGGCGGGAGTCGTAGTCGCCCTCCTTGTCGGCGCTGCGGTACAGCTCGCGGATCGACTCGGAGACCTTCTGCTCGTGGGCGAGCGCGGCCTCGAAGATCTCCAGCACGGACAGGCCGGGCCGCACCTCGGGGGCGTGGATGGTGCCGATGGCCGCGTGGTTGTCGCGGTCCGAGACGTGCTGGATGAACTTGTTGGCGTGGACGATCTCCTCGTCGGCCTGATGGCGCAGCCATGCGGCGATGCCGGGGAGGTCCTGCTCGTCCGCCTCGATGGCGAGCTGGCGGTAGGAGATGGACGCCGCGAATTCGAGCGTGATCTGTTCCTGGAACTTCTTCTCAAGGTCATCGGAGAGCTTCATGGCGTTGACAATAGACCCGTCCGGCCGCGTTGTCAGCCATGGAAAGACTTGCCTGACCTCGGAAGACAGGTGCGGGAGAGGGGCTGCTGGGATCCGGGGTAGGTGTCGGTGGGGGCGGCTTCGGGCCCCCCGGGGCCGGTGCCGAGGGTGGCCGCTTCAGGCCCGGGGCCGGTGGTGACCGCTTCTGGACCCTGGGGGCGAGGACCGGCCGGGTCGGCGGCGTGGTGGCCGGCCGCCTCAGGCCCGCAGGTGCTCGGGAACCGGACCCAGTGACCGCCCGGGCTGGAAGCGGCCGGCGCTGAGTGCGTGCTCGGCGCCGGCGGTCTCGGTGCCCGGCGGGCCCTCGGGCGATTCCTGCGCGCGGACCAGCAGCTCCTCCATGCGTGCCACTGCTGTGCGGGCCACGTCGACGACGGGCAGCTGGACGGTGGCGAGGCCGATGAGGTCGAGCCCGTCGGCCAGCCCGTCGAAGCCGACGGTGCTGACGTCCTCCGGGACGCGCATGCCGCGCGCGCGGGTCGCCCGCAGCAGTTCCAGGGCCACGTAGTCGACCGGGCACACGATGCAGCTGAGGCCCTCGTCGCGCGCCGCATCGAGAGCGCGCACCACGCCCTGCTCGACGGGCAGCAGATCGATCGGGACGGTCTCGACGCCGAGCTCCCGGCAGTGCTCGATCAGGCTGCGCATGCGCAGGTCGAACACCCGGGAGTACAGCAGGGGAGCGACGAGCACAGCGATCCGCCGGTGGCCCTTGGCGGCGACCTCCTCGGCGACCATCCGGCCGTGGGCGCGCTCGTCGTAGCTGACCGACTCGATCTGGGGATGATCGTTGGGGCGGCCCACGATCAACATCGGCGTCGAGGTGACCGTCTCCAGGAGATCTTCCGCGGAGGTCACGCCGGTGCCCACGAACAGCCCGGCGACCCGCTGACCCATCAGACGGTTCAGCCCCTGGACCTCGGCAGTGCCGTAGTCGTGGCGGAACGCGGTCACGGAGATCAGCGTGCGACCGGTCGCCTCGACGGCACGGTTCATCTCCGAGTGCAGATGCCCGTAGGCGGGATTGGTGGCGTCCCGGATCAGCAGGCCGAGCTGGCGGCCGTGGCGCATCGCAAGCCCGCTGGCGACGAGGTTGTGCACGTAGCCCAGGCGCTTGGCCGCCTCGTGCACCTTGATCAGCGCGTCGGCGGAGACGCGCTCCCCGGCGTTCTGGAACACGCGGGAGACGGTCGAGCGCGAGACGCCCGCGGCCCGGGCCACGTCCTCCATGGTCGGTGGTCGAGTCATGGCCTTGCCTTCCCCCTGTGCTCAGCACGTATCGCGCACTCGGGAAGCTCGGCGTCGGGCCCCGCTCGGCGGGCGCGATGTATCAGCGCAGGGTAGCGCACCCGGGAGGGTCCGCCCGGGCACGCGGATGACGCCCCGGTGAAGCCTGGGTTCTCGGACAGGTGGCCAGAACGCTCCGTCGCGGAACTTTCCGTGCACGGGGGGTGAACATCCGAGGAACCGACCGCCCGACGGGCACCCGTCGGGCCCGCCGACCCCGGTGCGCCGCGTTGGTGGGAGCGCTCCCACCTGCGGGGACAGTCCACGTTCACGAGCGGTTCACCGGGCTCGACGGGCAGTGGCGCGCGGGCCGGGGGCTCTTTACGGTGAGGGCCGTCGACGCAGCAGCGCAGTCATCCCGTGCCGGGCATGGCACCAGCGCGGCGGATGCGCCGCACCGTCCCTGGTTCACGCTGACCGCCAGGTCACGCCGCGACCACCTCTCACGTGAACGTCCGCCCCCGCGGACACCTCCGCCCAACAGGAAGGTGGGAGCGCTCCCATGACACTCGCCGTGCGACCGCAGCCCCCGTCGGACCCGTCGAACCCGTCGGTTCCCGACCGGGCCGGCACGTTGGGCGGCGTCACGGGTACGGGATCGGCCGGCAGCGGGACGCGAGGCACCACGCTGAGGAGCGAGGAGCGCCGGCGCTCACCCCAGCGCCGCCGCCGGGTGCGCCGCGACGCACTGCTCTTCGGCGCGCTGATCGCCCCGAACCTCATCGCGATCATCGTGTTCTCGTACTATCCGGCGCTGTACAACATCGGCCTCAGCTTCGCCGACTGGGACTTCGTCGCCCCCACGCCCGAGTTCGTGGGGCTGGAGAACTACCGCGACCTGCTGAGCGACCCGAGCTTCCTCCAGATCCTGCTGAACACCCTGATCTTCACCGGGGTCAGCGTGGTCGGCTCCATCATCGGGGGCCTGCTGCTGGGCAGCCTGCTGGCCACGAAGGTGCCGCTGACCGGTTTCGCCCAGACCATGGCCTTCGCCCCGCACATGCTCCCCGGCGCCGCGGTCGGCATCCTGTGGCTGTTCATGTTCGACCCCAACTACGGGCTCTCACGCTGGGCGTTCTCCCTGTTCGGCGCGGCATCGCCGGACTGGACCACCACCTCCGACTGGTCGCTGTGGGCGATCACCATCGCCTACACCTGGCAGCGCCTCGGCTTCGTCACCGTCATCTGCTACACCGCGATCCTCGACCTGCCGAAGGACCTCTACGAGGCGGCCGCGCTCGACGGTGCGCACGGGGTGAAGCTGTTCCGCCACCTTACGCTGCCGCTGCTGAGCCCGATCACGTTCTTCCTCTCGATCACCGGCGTGATCTCCGCGGCTCAGGCCTTCGACATCATCTCGATCATGACCAACGGTGGGCCCGGCATCTCCTCGTCGACCCTGAGCTGGATGGTCTACGAGGAGGCCTTCAAGAACTTCGACATCGGCACCGCGTCCGCGGCCGCCACCGTGCTGCTGGTGATCCTGCTGATCATCACCTACGTGCAGGTCCGCTACGGCGAGAAGAAGGTGAACTACGACTCATGAGCACCCTGAGCACAGAGCCGGCACAGGCCTCCACGATCCCGCAGTCGGCCGACGGGACCAGCCGCCGGGCGGACCTCAACGCCGGTCGCCGTCGCGGACCGCGCCGCCCGGCGTGGCTGACCGGTCTGCTGATCGCCGCGGTCGTGGCGACCATCGGAGTCTTCATCCTGCCGCTGTACTGGCTGTTCTCCTCGTCGCTGAAGCCGCACGAGCAGATCTACTCCTGGCCGCTGCAGTGGATCCCGACGCAGGTGACGCTCGAGAACTTCCTCGACGCGTGGAACGCCGCGCCCTTCGACCGGTTCTTCCTGAACTCGATCATCACCACCGGCGTGGGCACCGCCCTGGAGATCTCGCTGGCGATCCTGTGCGCCTACGCGTTCGTGTTCGTGGACTTCCGGTACAAGAAGATCGCCTTCGCCCTGATCGTCGCCTCGATGATGCTGCCGGGGCACGTCACCCTGATCGTCAACTACATCACCGTGGCGAACCTGGGCTGGCTGAATTCGTACGCCGGGATCATCCTGCCCGGCGTCGCCAGCGCCTTCGCGATGTTCCTCCTCTACCAGTACATGCGCACCATCGACAAGGACATCCTCCAGGCCGCGGAGATCGACGGCGCCGGCCACATCCGCCGGATGCTCACGATCGTGGTCCCGCTGTCCAGCCCCATGATCCTGACCTGCACGCTGATCGTGATGGTCAGCAAATGGAACGAATACGTGTGGCCCCTGATCGTCACCAGCACGGCCAACATGCGCACTCTCCCCATCGGCCTGCTGTTCCTGCGCACCCAGGAGG
This sequence comes from Brachybacterium sp. GCM10030267, assembly GCF_042666875.1. Taxonomy (NCBI): domain Bacteria; kingdom Bacillati; phylum Actinomycetota; class Actinomycetes; order Micrococcales; family Dermabacteraceae; genus Brachybacterium; species Brachybacterium sp. GCM10030267. The sequence continues at coordinate 18,523 of NZ_JBHTCX010000011.1, forward strand.
GCTACTCCAACTGGGGCGTGATCATGGCCGGCGCCGTGTTCGTCTCCCTCCCCATGCTCGTCATCTTCTTCCTCGCCCAGAAACGCATCATCGGCGGCCTCGCCGCCGGCGCCATGAAGTGACGTCGCGCCATTCCTCGGCGCCGGCCCTGCCCGCCGCCGGAGCCCTCGAACCTGCTCACCACCGGAGCCCTGTGCTCCGACCCTGCCCTGCCGGATCACCCGTGCCGGCCCTCGACCGCCAGCTGCACACCCTCACCAAGGAGCGATTGACATGTCCCGTCTGTACACCCCCTCGTCCCAGTTCTCCCGCCGCCGCATGCTCGGCGCCCTGGGACTCGGCGCCGGCGCCGCGGGCCTCGCTGCCTGTGGTGCCCCGGCCGGCGGCGACAATGCCGAGAGCAACCTGCGCGAGGGCTTCTCGCAGGCCGATCTGACAATCCCGGAGGGGTACGAGGGTCGCACCCCGATCCTGTTCTGGGCACCCTGGACCGGCGGCATGTTCGACGTCCTGACGGGCCTGTTCGACGAGTTCAACGAGTCCCAGGACGAGATCGTCGCGATCGCCGAGTCCGTCGGCGGCTACGCGGATCTCAATCAGAAGTTCACCGCGGCTCTGCAGGCCCGCGCCGTGCCGGACATCGTCTGCTTCCCCGAGATGCAGTGGCTGCAGTTCTACTTCTCCGACGCCCTGGTTCCCCTGGACGGCTACTTCGACGACGAGTGGAACCTGGACACCTACATCCAGAACTTCGTGCCCGAGTCCAAGGCCGCCGGTGAGACGTTCCTGGTGCCTTTCGCGCGCTCCACCCCGTTGTTCTACTTCAACAAGACCCGCTACATCGAGGCGGGGCTTCCCGAAGAGGGGCCCAAGACCTGGGAGGATCTCGCGGAGTTCGCCCCGGAGCTGGCGAAGATCGAGGTCGACGGCCGCCCGATGTCCGCTCTGGCCTTCAGCTCGGACGACGCGTGGCACGGACAGGCCGACATCTGGGGCTTCGGGGGCGCGAACTCCAACCAGGACTTCGAGGTCACGATCAACGACGAGGCCGGCGTCGAGTGGCTCGAGTGGCAGCGCAAGTTCGTCCACGAGGACGGTTACGCCTACCTCGCGCAGGACCCGGGCACGGACTTCAGCGCCGGGGTCAGCGCCGGCAAGCGCGGCTCCACCGCAAGCCTCACCGGCACCACCGAAGCCGCCGACTTCGAGGTCGGCGTGTGCTTCATGCTCTCCAAGGAGGGTCAGGAGGCGGCCGTGCCCACCGGCGGCTCCGGCCTGTCCATCGTGCGCGCCGAGTCCCAGGACCGCCAGGACGCCTGCGCTGAGCTGTTCCGCTTCCTGGCAGGCCCGGAGCAGTCCGCCACCTGGCACATCGGCACCGGGTACGTGCCGATCGTCCAGGCCGCTGCGGACACCGATCGCGTCAAGGAGAACGTGGAGAAGGATCCCAACTACGGCGTCGCCCTGGATCAGCTCGAGATCGCCCGCACCGCCGACTACACCAACTGGTTCCAGGCCGCGGTCACCGAGATCTCCGCCGCCCAGACCAAGGTCTACGGCGACAACACCCCCGCCCAGGAGGCCCTGGACGCCGCCGCCACGTCCCTCCAGGAGATCCTCGACGACAATCGCGAGGACATGGAGTCCGTCGAGTTCGAGGGCTGGAAGTGACGGCGACGACGGCCGGCGACGGTTCGGCTCCCACCCCGAGCGCCCCGGGTGCGCAGCTGGCCGCGACGGAGCTCTCCGCCACGGTCTCCTCGGCCCCGGAGGCGGCTGCTCCTCGGATCCCGCAGATCGTCGGCCACCGCGGCGCGGCAGCGGTGGAGCCCGAGAACACCCTGCTCTCCTTCCGCCGCGGGATCGCCGACGGATCGGACCTGCTGGAGTGCGATGTCCACCACTCCAGCGACGGGGCCGACGCGGTCATCCACGACGCCACCATCGACCGCACGGCCGAGGAGGAGTCTCCGCTGCACACCGGTGCGGTGGCGGATCTGACCCGTGCCCAGCTGGACCGGGTGCTGGTCGGGAAGGGTGAGCACATTCCCACCCTCACCCAGGTGCTGGAGGCCGCGACCCGAGAGGACGGCACACGTGTGCCGCTGCTGGTCGAGATCAAGGCACCCGCCGCCGCGCAGCTGGTCGCCCGGATCCTCACGGAGTTCTTCGAGGATGGCGACTGGGAGGATCCGTCGGCCGCCCCGGCGCAGATCATCTCCTTCCACCCCGAGGCGCTGCGCACGGCGAGGACCGAGGCACCGCGCATCCCTCGCCTGCTCACCACCACGGCCACCTCGACGGAGTTCTTCGAGACCGCCGCGGAGCTCGAGGTGGCGCAGATCGGGGTGCGGATCGCCGACGCCCGCCAGGCCGACGTCGACCGCGCCCGGGAGCTGGGCGTCCAGCTGAACCTGTGGACCGCCCGCTCCGAGGAGGAGCTGGCCCGGGCGCTGGAGCTGGGCTGCGACACGATCACCGTCGACGACCCGGCCTGGGCGACGCGGCTGATCGCCGAGCACACCAGCGGTTGAGACGCAGCGGCGGTGCCCGTCCGCTGAGGTGCTGCCGCTGTCGCTCCCGAGCGGAAGGATCCCCCGATGGCGCACCGCGCGCCCCTGATCGTCGGCCATCGCGGCGCCGCCGACGTCGCGCCCGAGAACACCCTGGCCGCATTCCGGCGCGGGCTCGCCGACGGCGCCGACATGCTCGAGTGCGACGTGCACCTGTCCAGCGACGGTCTCGACGCGGTGATCCACGACGCCACGGTCGACCGCACCGCGCAGCGGGACGCGCCCCTGCGCACCGGCGCCGTCGCCGAGCTGACCCGCTCCCGGCTGGACCAGGTGCTGGTGGGGGAGGACGAGCACATCCCGACCCTCTCCGCCGTGCTCGACGTCGCCGGCTCCCCTCCGCGCGGGCCGGGCGCGCCGGCACCGGTCCTGGTCGAGATCAAGGCCATCGCCGCTGCCCGACGGGTCGCCGCGATCCTGCTGGACCGGTTCGGGGATGACGCCTGGGATCGTCCCGTCCCGCCGGCGCGCATCATCTCCTTCCACCCCGAGGCGCTTCGCACAGCGCACGAGCGCGCCCCGGCCGTCCCGCGCGGATACCTCGCTCGCGAGCTCAGCGAGAGTGTGCTGGAGGAGGCGGCGCAGCTCGAGGCCGCGACCCTCGCCGTGCGTGCGTCCCAGCTGCGCGCGGGCGACGCTGACCGGATCCGCGCATGCGGGATCGTCCCTACGCTGTGGGGTACCCGTACCGATGAGGAGGTCGCCCTGGCCCTCGATCTCGGGGCGCCGTGGATCGGGGCCGACGACCCGGCCCGCATCCGCCGCGTGGTCGAGAACCAGCTGGGCCGCTGAGCGGCAGGGCGCCACCGCACCGACGAGAACAGACCCGACCCAGGAGAATCATGTCCGAGCATCACGCACCGCCGGCAGCACCCTCCCCGCCGCCAGCACCCTCCCCGGCGGCAGCACCCTCCCCGCCGCCAGCACCCTCCCCGGCGGCAGCGCCCTCCCCGGCGGGAACTCCTGCTCGCCCAGCGATCGTGGGCCACCGCGGTGCCCCCGTCCATGCCCCCGAGAACACGCTGGCCGGGTTCCGCCGGGCCCTGGAGGACGGGGCGCAGCTGCTCGAGTGCGATGTGCACCTCAGCGCCGACGGGCACGTGATGGTCATGCACGACGAGAGCATCGACCGCACCGCGGACCCGGCCTCCCCGCTGCGCACCGGCGCGCTCGGCGACCTGACCCGAGCCGAGCTGGATCGGGTGCTGCTGGGCGACGGCGAGAGGATCCCGACGCTCGAGGACCTCCTGGAGATGACCACCGTGCCGGTGTTCATCGAGGTCAAGGTGGCACCGGCCGCGCAGGCGGTCGCGGCGATCCTGCGCGACCTGCCGGCCGGGTCCCCGGCTGCGCGCTCGACGGTGATCTCCTTCCACCCCGAGGCGCTCGCCGAGATCCGCCGGGCCACCGATACCCCGGTCTCCTACCTGGTGCGTCAGGTCGACGAGCAGGCTCTCGAGACGGCCCGGGAGTTCGGCGCGGCCGGTGTCGGCCCGTGGATCGGCGGCCTGTCGCTGCGGGCGGCGGAGGCGGCTCGCGCGGCCGGCCTCGCGGTGAACCCGTGGACGATCAACACCCCGCAGGAGCTCGCCGTGGCGCGGGCCTGCGGCGTGGACACGATCACCACGGACGACCCGGCATGGGTGCTCGGGGAGCTCGAGATGTCCTGAAGCCGGGCGCCCGAGCGGCTCCAAGCAGGCCCTCGCGCTGCGCGGTCCCCGGGAGCAGTGTCTGATGAGAACCCGTTCCCAAGTGCGGACCCGCCCCGAGGTAGGTCAAGGGATGTTGACAAAAGTTGTCAAGATCCCTTGACTCTGATGTCAAGGTACCCATACATTCGTCGTATGGATACAGCGACTCCGGCCTCCGGGCCGTTCCGCCCACCCGTGACCGCCGATCCGACCTCAGCCCCCTTTTCGTCCCAGGACGCCGGCGCCCAGCAGACCCCCGGGCTGCGCATCGCCGGGGTGCTCGCCGTGCGACCCGTGCTGATCCTGCTCCTGGGCCTCGGGCTCCTGGCGGCGAACCTCTCCCTGCTCTACGCCAACGCCCTCGTCGTCATCGTCGACCTGCTCGCCCTGGGGATCGTGGCCCGGGCGATGCACGCCGAGGGGCGCCGGCTGCGTGACCTCCTCGGTCCGTGGCGCTGGGTCGACCTCGCCTGGGGCGGGTTGCTGCTGGTCATCGTCGTGGTCGGGTTCCTGGCCTCGAACGTCGTCGCTAACCTCATCGTTCACGGTGGCGCGCCGCCGAGCCCGCAGACGACTCCGTCGATCCCGCTCTGGGTGGGGTTGGTCGGATTCCTCGTCGCCCCGCTGACCATCGCGGTGTCCGAGGAGGCCGTCTATCGGGGCTACGCGCAGCCCCGCCTGCAGCCGGCTCTCGGACGCATCGGTGCCCTGGTCATGGTCGCCGTCGTCTTCGCGCTCCAGCATGTCGGGTTCGCTCTGACCTCCGCCCCGGATATCGCGGCAAAGGTTCTCACCACCCTGTTCGCGGGACTGCTGCTCGGCGGGCTATGGCTGTGGATGCGCCGGCTGATGCCGCTCGTGCTCGCCCACTGGGGCCTGGATCTGCTGCTGGGACTGCCCACGCTCGCTGTGGCTCTGCTCTGACCCGGTCCACCGCACCTCTCGTCCGAAGGAGTTCCCATGACCACCTCCGCTCGCTCCCGTGCCAACCGTTCCTTCGCCCTCCGCTTCGTCGCCGGGGCGGTCCTCTACGGCCTCGCCCTCGTCCTCGCGGGCTTCTCCGCCGACATCGGCGTGCCCGCCTGGCTCCCAGCCCTCCTCGTCCTGCCCGCCGTCGGCCTCATGGCCTGGGCGAACATCGAGATGTACCGCAGCGGCGATGAATTCGAGAAGCGCAAGATCGCCGAGGCGATCCTGCTGGCCTTCGTCATCGCGACCCCGCTGATCCTGGCCGTCGGGGTGCTGCAGTTCTACCTGCTGCCGGAGCTGAACTGGATCTTCGCCTTCTCGATCCTCATGCTCGGCTGGATCGCCGGGACCATCGTCTCCGCCGTCCGCTACCGCTGAGGGGGACCGGAGATGCGCAACGACATCAAAGCCCGACGCACCGAACGTCGCTGGTCACAGGCCGAGCTCGGCGCCGCACTCGGCGTCTCCCGCCAGACGGTGATCGCCATCGAGAACGGCCGGTACGACCCGTCCCTGCCGCTGGCCTTCCGGATCGCCGCCGAGTTCGGCGCCCCGATCGAGGAGATCTTCCATCCCGACGACGAGGCGGACGGCGGCAGCTGAGGAGCGTTGCGGGGCGGCGCCGGCGCGTACCGGCTCGACATTCCGGTGTCGTCCCGCGTTCACCGCCTCGCCACGGCGGCCTTGCCCGGCGCCCGTACCGTCGGCGGCTCAGCGAACCAGCCCTGCACCCCCTGAGCCCCCAGAAAGGTCATCTCCCGTGACCACTCGTCGCACCGCCCTCGCGCTCCTCGCCTCCACCACCGCAGCCGCCGGCCTCGCCGCCTGCTCCGAACCGGCCGACCCGGACGCGGCCGCCGGTGACGCGGGGGCCTCCGACGCCGGCGGAGGCGAGTCCACCACCATCACCCTGTACACCTCGGAGCCCCAGGCCAAGATCGACGAACTGATCGCCGCCTTCAACAAGGAGCACCCCGAGATCACCGTCGAGACGTTCCGCGCCGGCACCGGCGACCTCAAGACCCGCATCGACACCGAGAAGGAGACCGGCGCGGTCGGCGCCGACGTGCTCATCGCGGCCGACGCCCCCACCTTCGAGGGCTACAAGGCCGAGGACCTGCTCGCCCCGTACGAGCCCGCCGAGGCGGACGCGCTGCTGCCCGAGGTGCTCGACGCCGACGGCTACTACGTCGGCACCCGCATCATCCCCACCGTGATCATGGTCAACACGAACGAGATCACCGAGCCGCCCACCAGCTGGCAGGAGCTCACCGGCGAGCAGTACCGCGACCAGCTGGTGATGCCGAACCCCGACGTCTCCGGCGCGGCCGCCTACAACGCCGCTGTGTGGCTGGCCGACGATCAGCTCGGCGAGGCCTGGCTCAGCGACCTGGCCGCCAACAATCCCGTGATCGCCGAGTCCAACGGGCCCACCTCGCAGGCGGTCGCCGAAGCCGCCCAGCCCGTCGGCATCGTCGTGGACTACCTCGTGCGCGACCTCGCCGCCGAGGGCTCCCCCGTGGAGGTCTCCTACCCCTCCGAGGGCGTGCCCTACATCAGCCAGCCCGGCGCCATCTTCGCCGACTCCCAGCACCCCGAAGCCGCCGCCACCTTCCTCGACTTCGTCGTCAGCACCACCGGCCAGGAGCTCGCCGTCGCCCAGAGCTACCTGCCGGTGCGCGAGGACGCCGGCACCCCCGAGGGCGCACCGGCCATGGCCGATATCGCCCTGATGACCCCGGAGGCCGAGGCGGTCACCACCGACCAGCAGGCCGCCGCCGTCGACACCTTCAACGGGATCATGGGCGGGTGAAGCCCGCTCTGCTCAACACCCCCGAGCGGACATCGCACTCGCCCGCCCCGGATCGGGCGGTCACCGTCGCGGCGCTGCCGAACGGACCGCGTATCGGACCGATCGCCCTCAGCCGGCTGGCCGTCTGGCTGCTGCTGGCCGGCCTCGTCGCCGCGCCGCTGGCGATGGTGGTCTCGCTCGCCCTCGGCGACAACCACGCCGACCTGCTGCTGCGCGACGGCATCGCCCGCGCGACGGTCAACAGCCTGGTCACCTCGGGCCTGTCGGCCGCCTTCAGCGTCGTGATCGCCCTCGTGCTCGCACTGGCGCTGGAGCGCACCGACCTGCCGGGACGGCGCTGGATCCGCCTGCTCTCGCTGAGCCCGATGCTCATGCCGCCCTTCGTCGGCGCCATCGCCTGGAGCGGGCTGCTGGGCCCCGGCGGCTCACTGAACCAGCTGTTCGGCGCGCCCCTGTGGGACATCCGCGGCGGCGACGGGGTGACTTTCCTGCTGACGGTGCACTCGGTGCCGCTGGCCTACCTGATCATCGCCGGCGCCCTGCACCGGGTCCCTGCGGCCCTCGAGGAGGCCGCCCGGATCTCCGGCGCCGCGCCCTGGCAGGTCTTCGCCGACGTCACCTTCCCGCTGCTGCGCCCCGCGGTGCTCTCGGCCTTCACGCTGAATGCCGTCTCCGCGCTCGGCGACTTCGGCATCCCCGCCCTGCTCGGGCTGCCCGAACGCTTCTACACCCTCTCCACGATGGTCTACCGGTACATCCAGTCCGGCACCGTCGAGGCGCCGCTTCAGGTCTCCGCCCAGATCGGACTGCTGCTGATGATGCTGGGCATCGCCGGCGCCATCGCGGACTACCTGGCCTCGCGCCGCGTCGGCAGTGAGCTGACCGGTGACGGGAGCGGCAGCATCCTGCGCCTGGGCACCCTGCGCGTGCCGGCGGCCGCGGTGATCGCCGCAGCGGTGCTGGCCGTGACGATCCTGCCGCTGCTCGGGCTCGCCCTGCGCGCCCTGGTGCCGGCGCCCGGCATCCCCCTGACGCCCGGTACCGCCACCCTGGAGAACTTCACCACCGCCCTGACCTCGCCGAACTCTCAGCGCGGCATCCTGAACTCCCTGCTGCTCGCGGCAGGGGCCGCCCTCGCCACGACTGTCCTCGGCACCGTCATCGGCATGCTGACCACCCGCACCCGCTCCCGGGACAACGCCGGGATGCTGGTGGCGACCCTGCTGCCCCAAGCCATCCCCGGCACCATCATCGCCGTCGGCTGGCTGATCCTGGGCCGGTACACCGGGCTGTACAACACGCGTGAGCTGATCCTGCTCGCCTACATCACCGCGTTCACAGCCATCGTGGTCCAGGCCGTGCGCGCCCCCCTGGCCGGCACCCCCACCGCGCTGGAGGAGGCCGCCCGGATCTCCGGCGCCACCCGCGGCCGCGCCCTCGTGGATGTCGCCGGCCGGCTCGCCGTCCCCGCGGCCCTGACCGGTGGCCTGCTGGTGGCCCTGACCGCCGTGCGGGAACTGACCCTGTCGGCCCTGCTGCTGGCCCCCGGTGCGCAGACCCTCGGGGTCGTCATCTTCAACCTCCAGCAGGCCGGGGACTACAACTCCGCCTCCGCCCTGTCCCTCCTCGTCGCCGTGGTGGGCCTGACCGGTCTCGCACTGGTCGGGACGTCCCGCCCCCTGAGGTGAATGAATGTCCAGCCTGACCTGCACCGACCTCAGCCTCACCTACCCCGGCGGCACCCGCGCGCTGGACCGGGTCTCGCTCGCCGCGGCCGACGGGGAGTTCCTCGCCCTGGTGGGCCCCTCCGGATCCGGCAAGACCAGCCTGCTGCGAGCCATCGCCGGGTTCGTCCAGCCCGACGCCGGCACCATCACCCTCGGCGAGACCACCGTCTCCGGAGCCGATGCCTGGGTACCGCCCGAGCGGCGCGGCCTGGGCATGGTCTTCCAGCAGCACGCCATCTGGCCCCACTGGTCGGTCGGCCGCAACGTCGACTACCCGCTGCGGCGCACCGGCCTCGCGGCGAACGAGCGGCGCCGGCGCACGGAGCACGCCCTCGAGCTGGTGGGCCTGGCCGAGTACCGCGACCGCAACCCCGCGACCCTCTCCGGCGGGCAGCGCCAGCGGGTCGCACTCGCCCGCGCCCTGGCCGCCCGGCCCCGGGTGCTGCTGCTGGACGAGGCGCTCTCGGCGCTGGATGAGCCGCTGCGCGCCGCGATGCGGGTCGAGATCCGCATGCTCGCCGAGCGGGAGGGCCTGACCGTCGTGCACGTGACGCACGACCGCGAGGAGGCGCTCGCCGTGGCCGACCGGGTGGCCGTGCTCGATCACGGCGCCCTCCAGCAGGTCGGGACCCCTCAGGAGCTGGTCGAGGATCCTGCGACCTCCTTCGTCGCCTCGTTCCTGGCCGACGCCACCCTGCTGGACGTCGTGCCCGCCGGCGGCGAACTGCGGCTGCGCACGGGCGGCCACCGCGTGCCCGTCGACGTGGTGCGGACCATGAGCGCCGACGGTCCGGGCGGCGCGAGGGCCGACGCTCCTGCCGGCGCGGACGCCGACGGCCCGGGCGGCGCGAGGGCCGACGATTCCGGCAGCGACGCGCGGACCGCCACCGGCCACGTCCTGGCCGTGCTTCCCGAGGAGGTCCGTCTGCGCGCCGACCCGGAGGGGGCGGGGCACGTCGAATCGAGCCTGTTCACCCGCACCGGCGCGCAGGTCCAGCTGACCTGGCACGGGCAGCCGCTGCAGGCACGCGTCCCGGAGCGCGGCCTGCGCCGGGGCGACCGCGTGGACGTCCGCGTCGGCCGGGCGCTGCTGTACGGCGGGGCCGGCGTCGCAACCGCTCCCTGACCGCCCGCCGTGCCGTCGGGTGCGGCGACCGGCACCGCCGTCGGACGCGCGGACCGGCCGCGCGGCCAGACCGCTCAGCCGAACCGCGCGGCCAGACCGCTCAGCCGGACCGCGCGGCCAGACCGCTCAGCCGGACCGCTCAGCCAGACCGCTCGGCACACCGTCATCCTTGTCGGCCGAGCGCCTCCTGCGTAGGGTCCGCCGCAGAGGGACAGCGTGTGCGAACGGCGTCCGGATCACAGTCGTGCGGGCGTCGGCGAGCGGAAGGAACTCGATGACGACCAGGGACACGGACAGGATCGCCGAGCCATGGGGGCAGCGCACCCCGTACGGACCAGGTCAGACGTGGCCCGTGCGCGTGGACACGCATCTGGCCGAAGGGGTGACTGAGGCGGACGTCGACCGCTGGGTCCAGGCCGCCTCCATCCTCCACTCCAACGGCGACGCCCTCGACATCGCGGTCAAGGACGACCGGATGGTCGGCGTGCGCGGCAGGGCGGAGGACCGCGTCAACCACGGCCGCCTCGGCGTCAAGGACCTCTACGGCTGGCAGGCCAATGCCTCGGGGGATCGACTCACGCGGCCGCTGATCCGCGAGGACGGCGAACTGGTCGAGACCGACTGGGACACGGCGATGGACCGCGTGGCTGGCCGTACCCGCGAGCTCCTGGACGAGCAGGGGCCCAGTGCGATCGGCTTCTACACCACCGGCCAGCTCTTCGCGGAGGAGTACTACACCCTCGGACTCCTGGCCCACGGCGGGATCGGCACCAACCACGTCGACGGCAATACACGGCTGTGCACCGCGACCGCCGCGGCCGCACTGAAGGAATCCTTCGCCTGCGACGGCCAGCCGGGCTCGTACACCGACATCGACCACGCCGACGTGATCGCCCTGTACGGGCACAACATGGCGGAGACTCAGTCGGTGCTGTGGATGCGGATCCTGGACCGCCTGGAGGGGCCGAATCCGCCGCAGCTGATCTGCGTGGACCCGCGGCCGACGAAGGTCGCCGAGCACGCCACCGTGCACCTGGCACCGCGACCCGGCACCAATGTCGCCCTCGTGAACGCCCTGCTGCACGAGATCGTCACCCATGACTGGGTCGATCACGACTATCTCGACGCGCACGCGGTGGGCTACGACGAGCTGAGCAAGCGCGTGCGCGAGTACCCGCCGGAGGTCGCCGCCCGGATCTGCGACATCCCGGCCGAGCAGATCCGCGAGGCCGCCCGCCTCCTCGGCAGCGCCGAGCGGCTGCTGTCGACCGTGCTCCAGGGCTTCTACCAGTCCAACCAGGCCACTGCTGCGGCCGTGCAGGTCAACAACATCCACATCGTCCGCGGCATGCTCGGTGCCCCCGGTCGCGGCATCCTGCAGATGAACGGTCAGCCCACCGCGCAGAACACTCGCGAGTGCGGCGGGGACGGTGACCTGCCGGGCTTTCGCAACTGGTCCAACGACGCCCACGTCGCCGACCTCGCGAAGGTGTGGAACGTGGACCCGATGTCCATCCCGCACTACTCCCCGCCCACCCATGTCATGCAGATGATGCGCTACGTGGAGGAGGGCTCGATCAAGCTGCTGTGGGTCAGCGGCACCAACCCGGCGGTCTCGCTGCCCGAGCTCGCCCGCATCCGCTCGATCCTGCAGCGCGAGGGACTGCTGCTGGTGGTCCAGGACATCTTCCTGACCGAGACCGCCCAGCTGGCCGACGTGGTCCTGCCCGCCGCCACCTGGGGCGAGAAGACGGGAACCTTCACCAACGTCGACCGCACCGTCCACCTCTCCGAGAAGGCGATCGATCCACCCGGCGAGGCGAGGCCCGATCTCGACATCTTCGTCGACTACGCCCGTCGCCTCGACCTGCGCGACAAGGACGGCGGCCCGCTGGTGCCGTGGACCGAACCGGAGGAGGCCTTCGAGGCGTGGAAGGAATGCACCCGCGGGCGGCCGTGCGACTACACCGGCATCACCTACGACAAGCTCCGCGGCGGCTCGGGCATCCAGTGGCCCTGCAACGACGAGCACCCCGAGGGCTCCGAGCGCATCTACCAGGACGGGATGTTCTGGGCCGACCCGATGTACTGCGAGAGCTACGGCCGCGACCTCGTCACCGGTGCCCCGCTGGAGCCGGACGAATACAAGTCCATGAACCCCTCCGGCAAGGCGGTGCTGAAGGCGGCGGCGTACATGCCTCCGCACGAGCTGCCCAGCGCCGAGTACCCGCTGCAGCTGATCACCGGGCGCACCCTGTACCACTTCCACACCCGCACCAAGACGGGACGCGCGCCGCAGCTGCAGGCCGCGGCTCCGGAGGTCTGGGTCGAGATGTCCGTCGGCGACGCCGACCGGGGCGGCTTCACCGAGGGAGATCTGGCCCGCATCACCACGCCGCGGGGCGTGGTGGAGGCCGCGGTGCGCATCACCGGGATCCGGGACGGCGTGCTGTTCCTGCCCTTCCACTACGGCTACTGGGACACCGATGCCGGGCACGAGCCGGACGCGGCCGGCCGCGCCGCGAACGAGCTGACCATCACCGACTGGGATCCGGCCTCCAAGCAGCCGATCTTCAAGACCGCGGCCGCGCGGATCGAGCTGGTCACGGCCGGTTCCGGCCCGTCTGCCCCGGCGCCGACGACGACCGCGTCCGCCTCGGTGACGCGGACCCGGACCACCGGGACGCCGACGGCCGGTGGCCCGGCGGCGACCGCGAGCGAGAGCATCGAGACGGAGGGGGCACGATGAAGATCGGACTGGCACTGGCGGAGCTGCACCGCTCGGAGAACAACCTGGCACGGAAGCTGCTGCACATCTCGGAGCGGCACAAGGTCGACCACGAGATCTACCACCTGGGGCAGGACCTCGCCCGCTGGTCCCAGCGGCACGTGCGGGAGCTGGCCGAGATCGCCCCGCAGTTCGGCCAGCAGCTGGATCCCGAGCCCGCGGGGGAGCATCCGCTGCGCCAGAAGCTGCGCGAGCGCAGCAGCGACCTGCTGGGCCGGGACAGCAAGGTCGGCCTGCTGCTGCTGGTCGACCTGCGCGAGACCTACACGATGGCCGCGGGCGTCTCGGCCGACTGGGAGATGCTCGGCCAGGCTGCGCAGGGCATCAAGCACGCGGAACTGCTCGCGCTGACCAAGCGCTGCCACCCGGACAACCTGCGGCAGATGCGGTGGGCCAACGGGAAGCTCAAGGAGTCCTCCACCCAGGTCCTGGTGAGCTGAGGACGGGTTCCGGCGGGAAGCAGGTAGGCCGGCGGCCCCGGCGGCTCGGCCGCGCCTGCCGATCCGGCCGTCCCGGGGTCCCGGGGCCCGGGGTCGCGGGGCCTCGCGCAACTTCGTGGTCCGGTGCGCGACCTGATGGCGCTCAGGCGGGGTGACTCGGCGCTGGCCGCCATATAGTTGCATCCCTTCCGGCGGCGCAGCGGTGCGGCGGCGCGGCGGTGCGGCGGTGCGGCGGCGCGGCAGTCGGCGGCCGGCACGGGCTCAGCCGGTGCTGTCCCCGTGGCTCGCGTCGGCCTCCCGGCTGGTGCCCCCTCCCGCAGCCGGCGCGCCGGCGGGACGCGTGCCCAGCAGGAGGTTCAGTCCCCAACCCAGCGCGGTGACCAGCACGACGGCCCCGGCCATCGACGCCCACGCGGCCGCTCCCGAGAGCACGCCGAGGCTGACGATCAGGGTCGTCGCCCCGGCCGGCGGGTGCGGGGTGCGCAGGGCGGTGAGGACGAACGTGGTCACGGCCAGCGAGCCGGCGCCGGCGACGAGGTAGGCCGGGGTCAGTCCGCCCTCGGCGGCCGACGGCGCGCCCAGCAGACCGAGCCCGAGGACCGCGGCGATCCCCGCCAACAGCGCCACTGCGTGCCCGATCAGGGCGTTCAGCGGCCGTGACGCTTTCTGCTGGGGCGATTCGAAGAACAGCATGACCGTCGGCCCCAGGCTGGGGAAGAGCCATGGCTGGTGCAGCATCAGACCTACGGCACCGGCCGCCGCCAGGACCACCAGCGCCAGCACGGCCGCGTACACCGCTGCCCCGAGCGAACCTGCTCTCTCCTGCATCCGCTGCAGCATCGGCACCTCCATGCACGTCACCGTCGGTAGGGGTCGCCTCGCGCGGCGAGCGTAACGCCGGGCGCGCCGGCCCGGCACGACGTGGAACGAGTGGTCGAGAGCGGCCGGCGAGACGACGAGGCCCGGGCGCATGCAGATGCCTGACCATGGAGGGTGAGCGCTTCACCACGAGAGGACACCGCATGACTGCCACGCCCCTCCAGGACACCCTCGACCAGGTCCTTCGCCGTAATCCGGGGGAACCGGAGTTCCACCAGGCCGTGCGCGAGGTCTTCGAATCCCTCGAGGTGCTGCAGGGCAAGCATCCCGAGTACGCGGACGCCAACGTGCTGATGCGCCTGTGCGAACCCGAGCGGCAGATCATCTTCCGCGTCCCGTGGGTCGATGACCAGGGCACCGTCCAGGTCAACCGCGGATTCCGCGTCGAGTTCAACTCCGCGCTGGGCCCCTACAAGGGCGGTCTGCGATTCCGTTCCAGCGTGAACCTCGGTATCGTGAAGTTCCTCGGCTTCGAGCAGATCTTCAAGAACTCGCTGACCGGGCTGCCGATCGGCGGCGGCAAGGGCGGCTCCGACTTCGATCCGCGCGGCCGCTCCGACGGGGAGGTGATGCGCTTCTGCCAGTCGTTCATGACGGAGCTGTACCGCCATCTGGGTGAGCATACGGACGTCCCGGCCGGGGACATCGGCGTCGGGGCCCGCGAGATCGGCTACCTCTTCGGCCAGTACAAGCGCCTGACGAACCGCTACGAAGCGGGGGTGCTGACCGGCAAGGGCCTGGACTGGGGCGGCTCGCTGGTGCGCAAGGAGGCCACCGGGTACGGCGTGGCGATCTTCGCCGACGAGATGCTGCGCGCCCGCGGCAGCTCCGTCGAGAGCCGCCGGGTGGCCGTGTCCGGGTCCGGCAACGTCGCGCTGTACGCGATCGAGAAGGTCCAGCAGCTCGGCGGGATCCCGGTGACCGCCTCGGACTCCTCGGGCTGCGTCATCGACGAGGACGGGATCGACCTCCCGCTGCTGCAGCAGATCAAGGAGGCCGAGCGGGGGCGGATCTCCGAGTATGCCGAGCGCCGCGGCGGGCGCGCCCGCTATGTCGAGGACGGCCAGGTCTGGGACGTGCCTGTGGAGATCGCGCTGCCGTGCGCGACCCAGAACGAGCTCGATGCCGACGCGGCGCGCGGGCTCATCGAGGGCGGGGTGCTGGCGGTTGCCGAGGGCGCCAACATGCCCTGCACGCCGGAGGCCGTGGACCTCTTCGCCGAGGCCGCCGTCGCCTACGGCCCGGGCAAGGCCGCCAACGCCGGGGGAGTGGCCACCAGCGCGCTGGAGATGCAGCAGAACGCCAGCCGTGACGCGTGGAGCTTCGAGTACACCGAGCAGCGGCTCACGCAGATCATGAAGGACATCCACACCACCTGCCTCGAGACGGCGGAGGAGGTCGGCCGCCCCGGGGACTACGCGGTGGGCGCCAATATCGCCGGTTTCCGCAAGGTCGCCGACGCCATGATCGCCTTCGGCGTGGTCTGATCCGGCGGGGCCGACGGTCCCTGCTCCTCGTCAGCCCGTTCGAGAACGCCGGTCGCACTGATCCAGTGCGGCCGGCGTTTCCCGCGCGCCCTGGCGACGCAGTGACTCAGGGCACAGGCCCTCAGCTGGGAACGATTCTCAGCTACTGCTAACCTCTCACCCATGGATACTATGAGAAGCATTATCATGAAGCGACGGGTGGTGGCGCTCGCCGGAGCGGGCGTGCTGGCGCTGGCCGCCTGCAGCGGCGGGGACTCGGGCGGAGCGTCGGACGGCGGCTCCTCCGGGGCGTCCGACGGGGCTGCCGAGTCCGCCCCGGAGCAGGTCGAGGTCGGTGCGCTCAGCCCGCGCATCGTCCTCGCCCACGACGGCGGCGTCACCACGCTGGACTCCACCGACGGCACCGAGCTGGGCAGTGCCGAGCTCGAGGGCTACGTCCGCCTGAATCCCGCGGGCGACGGTCGCCATGTCGCCGTCAGCGCCGCCGACGCGATCACGATGTACGACACCGGCTTGATCGCCCAGGCGCACGGCGACCATTTCCACTACTACGAGCAGGAGCCGCTGCTGACGGACCTCGGGGTCGACGCCCCGCATCCGGGCCACGTGGTTCCCCACGGGGACCGCACGGCCCTGTTCGCCGACGGCACCGGCGACGTCACCGTCATCGACCCGTCCCAGCTGGCCGAGGGCGACCTCGGGGTGCTCGAGGAGACCAGCACCGAGGATCCGCACCACGGTGTCGCCGTGCCGCTGTCCGACGGAGGCATGCTCGTCACCCAGGGCACCGAGGACGCCCGCAGCACCGTCCAGGTGCTCGACGCGGACGGCAACGTCACCGCCGAGACCGACGACTGCCCGGGCGTGCACGGCGAGGCCGCCGCCCAGCCCACGGAGTCCGGCGACGTCATCTCCCTGGGCTGCGAGAACGGGCCCGTGATCTATCGCGACGGGGAGTTCCACAAGGTCCCGGTCGAGACGGACTACCAGCGCTCGGGGAACCAGAAGGGCGTCGAGTCCTCCCCGATCGTGCTGGCCGATCACAAGGTCGAGGCAGAGCCCGAGGGCGGCATCGAGCGCCCCACCGAGATCGCCCTGATCGACACCCGTGACGACTCCATGCAGACCGTCGACCTCGGCTCCGAATACTGGTTCCGCTCCCTGGACCGCGGCCCGGAGGGTGAGGCACTGGTTCTGACCGCCGACGGCGAGCTGAACATCCTCGACCCTGAGACCGGCGAGATGCTCCACGAGGTTCCCGTCACCGGCGAGTGGACCGAGCCCGACGAGTGGCAGCAGCCCGGCCCCATGATGGCCGTCGCCGACGGCACGGCCTTCGTCGTCGACCCCGAGGCCCAGAAGCTCTCCATGGTCGACATCGCCGGCGGCGAGGTCTACCGCGAGCTCGACCTGCCGGTGGTCCCGCACGAGATCCAGGTGGCGACCGGCACCGCCTCCGGGGAGTACGACGTCTCCGGCGGGGAGGGCGAAGAGGGTCACGATCACGAGGGTCATGACCACGAGGGCGAGGCCAGCGACGCCGGCGGCGACCACGAGGGCCATGACCACGAGGGCCATGACCATGAGGACGAGGAGGGCCACGACCACTGAGTCCGTGGCTCACCGCCCGCCGGCCGTCTGCGCGTCACTGCGTGGAAGGCTCCGGGCGCCCCGCGGGCGGCACGTCCGCCCGCGGGGTTCTCGACGCGGCTCACCCCGGGGGAGTTCGCACGGCGGTGGCGACAGGATCACCACTGACGCGGCGGGGCTCGCTGTCGACGCGGGCTGACAGCGGCGAGGGCTGAGAGGGGAGAGTCCCCGAACGTCTCCGGGGGACGAGTCCCGGACGCAACGCCCCGGACCCTGCATTTTCAGAATATAGACGGACCCGGGGCTTGCCGCAAGGCCCCTATCGGGCGGCAGGATATGCGGCCGCGGTCGATTCCGGAAGCCGCGGTCGATTCTGAGGAGGGGGCATTCATGGACGACGTGATCATCAGCGGGGGCGGCTCGACCGGCATGATGCTGGCGAGCGAACTGAGGCTCCAGGGAGTGGACGTCCTGGTGGTGGAGAAGGATGCGGTGCCGGGCCGGCTGGCGCGATCATTGGGCCTGCACGTGCGCAGCATCGAGATCATGGATCAACGGGGCCTGCTGGATCGGTTCCTCGAGCACGGCCGGAAATATCCACGCGCTGCGGATTTCGCGGGTGTTTCCCGGCCCTGGCCGGACGATATGGATACGGCGCACGGGTACGTCCTCGGCATTCCGCAGACGATCACCGACCGGCTGCTGGCCGAGCGGGCCGTCGAGCTCGGGGCGCAGGTCCGTCGCGGTGAGGCAGTCAGCGGCGTCGAGCAGGACGAGAAGGGGGTCACCGTCGAGCTGGCCGGGGGCGAGCGGCTGCGCTCGCGCTGGCTGGTCGGCTGCGACGGCGGCCGGAGCCTGGTGCGCAAGACGCTCGGCGTCGGCTTCCCGGGGCAGGCCGCCACGACCGAATGGCTGCTCGGGGAGATGGAGGCCACGACGCCGGCCGACGAGATCGCCGCGATCACGGAGGACGTCCGCACGCGCCATCGCGGCTTCGGGATCGGCCCGGCGGGGGAGGACGGTGTGTATCGCGCCGTCGTGCCCGCCGCGACGGTGGCCGAGGACCGCGCCGTCCCGCCGTCGCTCGACGAGTTCCGCGAACAGTTTCGCGCCTACGCCGGGACCGACTTCGGCATCCATTCGCCGCGATCCCTGTCGCGGTTCACGGATGCGACCCGCCTGGCCGAGCACTACCGCGTCGGCCGCGTGCTCCTCGCCGGCGATGCCGCGCACGTCCACCCGCCCATGGGAGGCCAGGGACTGAACCTCGGCATCCAGGACGCGTTCAATCTGGGCTGGAAGCTCGCCGCGACCGTCCAGGGCTGGGCACCGCAGACGCTGCTGGATACGTACGAGAGCGAACGCCGGCCGGTGGCCGATGACGTGCTGACCACGACGCGTGCCCAGTCGCAGCTGATCTCGCCGGAGCCCGGCCCCCAGGCGGTGCGCCGGCTGCTGGAAGAGCTGGCGGAGTTCGACGAGGTCAACCGGTTCCTGCTCGAGAAGGTCATCGGCACCGGAATCCGTTACGACATGGGATCCGGCCACGAGCTGGTGGGCCGTCGGCTGCGCGACCTCGAGCTGCCCACCGGGCGTCTGTACGAGTTGATGCGGGAGGGACGGGGCCTATTGCTCGGCGGGACCGGTCGTCTCTCCGTGGCCGGGTGGGCCGACCGCGTCGACCACATGGTCGAGGTCGGCGATGAGCTCGAGGCGCCGGCTGTGCTGCTGCGCCCCGACGGCTACGTGGCGTGGGCCGGCGAGGATCCGGTCGAGCTGCACGCGTCCCTGCGCGCGTGGTTCGGGCCGGATCAGGAGGTCAGTAGCCCAGCTGGTCCGCCCGGGCGATGATCGCCTCGGCGGTGGCCACGGCCTGGTCGGCGTAGGCCTCGCCGAACAGGTGGACGTGGGCGAGCAGGCCGAAGAACAGGTGGGCGGGCAGGTCCTGCTGCCAGTCGCCCGGCATCGGGTGCTCGGCCTCGTACCCCTCGAAGATCTCGTCCAGGTGGGGTGCGCCGAACAGGGACAGCATCGCGAGGTCCTCGAGGCGGTGGCCACCGTGGGCGGCCGGGTCGATCAGCGTCACCCCGTCCTCGGTCCACATGAGGTTGCCGGACCACAGGTCGCCGTGGACACGGGCGGGCTCCTCGGAGCCCTGTCCGCTGATGCCGTCGTAGGCCCCGTCGGCGATCATGTCGATCGCCTCGTCCACGGTGTCGTGGCCGTCGGCCCCGAGCGTCCGGGTGACCTTGTCGGCCAGCGGCCGCAGGCGGTCGTCGGCGTAGTAGTCGGGGAAGTCAGCGTGCGTGGAGGTGGAGACGGTGAAGGGGTTCTCCAGTGGGCCGAACCAGGCCGCCTCGGCCGGGGTCCAGCCGAAGTCCGGTGCGCCGGCGTCGTGCAGACGAGCCAGGCCGCGGCCGAACTCGCGGGCCGCCCCGGCGCTCGGAGCGGTCGTCGTCAGCTGCTGCAGGCGCAGGAAGTCCTTGCCCTCCTCGAGGACGGGCACGACGGGGACGGCCTGCGGCTCTGCCAGCCAGCGCAGCCCGGCGGCTTCGGCGGCGAAGTATCCCGCGGGGGCACCGGAACTGTTCTTCACGAAGTCACTCATGCCCCCACCGTATGCCGATGCGCTCGGCGCGCCACCACTTGCGCCCAGGCGTGGGCACTCTCACCCGTGGGAGTTCAGCGGTGGGCGTCGTCGAGCCCGAGCTCCTCGGCCAGGGTGCCGCGGAGGACCGGCAGCACCTGGCGGTGGGCGGCCCGGGTCGCGGCGCGGGAGGCCACGTGGACCAGCATCGCGGTGCGCTCGTACGCCGTCCAGGCTCGCATCCGCCGGCGCAGCGCGCCGACGTCGGCCACCGAGGCAGGCACGGGCCCGTGCTCGGCGCGCGCTCGCACATAGGCGTCGACGAAGGCGCTGACCTGGTCCTCGTCCAGCGGGACGTACCAGGGTCCGCCGTGCACGGCGCCGCCGATGATCGCCAGGTCGCGGGCAGGATCATCGCCCTGGGCCCACTCGAAGTCGATGTAGCCGACGGCCGGTGGCTCCGCGGCCTCCACGGGCCGGTCCCACATGATGTTGGTGGCGCAGAGGTCGCCGTGGGCGAGGACGAAGCCGTCCAGCTGGGCGATGTCGCTCTCGACCGTCGCCACGCGAGACAGGGCCGCGTCCAGGAACGGTTCGAGCGCGAGCTCCCGGATCAGGGCGCCGTGCCGGGAGCGCCAGCTCTCCACCTCGGCCTCGACCTCGCTCAACAGCGACGGCGTGCCGCGCGGGATCGCCGCCCAGGGGTTCCGTCCCAGGGTCACCGGGCCCCGCCCGGGAGCGGGCACCGAGTGCAGGTGCGCGAGGTGGGCGGCGTGCGCGGCGAGGTTCTGCGCGGTCCAGGCCTCCGGCACGGCGGCGGTGCCGGGCATCTCGGAGGTGACGACGAAGGGATGGCCGATGGGGCTGGGTGCCGGGTCCCCGGGGTCGCCGCCGGGCGCTGGGCCACCTGCCCCGGCGGGCGGGGACCCCTCGTCGGCCGGCTCGTCGTGGAACGCGATCGGCTGCGGGCCGACGTCGGGCGGGACCAGAGTCAGCGCGGCGATCTCGTGAGCGAGATCCTGCGGCATCTCGGCGAGGGGCACGTGGGGGATCCGCACGATCAGCGGCGCGTTCTCCTGCGGGACCAGCCGCCAGGCGGCGAAGTGCTCACCGACGCCGGCGAGCGAGACCCGCGCCTGCCCGGACAGCGAGGGTGGAAGCACCGACTTGTGCAGCCCCGGCAGCCGCACCGGAGAGGACTCGTCCCGCAGGGGCAGGACCAGCACACCGGTGCGCCAGGCCTCGACGAGCCGCTCGCCCATCGCGGGGGACGCAGGATCCAGCAGGGCCGTGGGGTCCGCGGGGTTGGACGACGCCATCTCGACTCCTGTGCTGGGGATGCCCGATCTTACTCGGCGCAGCGCGATAATCCCTGGTTGCTCCGCAAACGGCGTGCCAGGATCGCTCTCCATGAGCACTCCCGACCCCCGCCGGTTCGGCCCGATGACCGCGACCGAGCGCGAGACCCTCGACCACTGGGTGGACTTCCACCGCCAGACCCTCCTGCTGAAGATCGAGGGCCTCGACGCCGAGCAGCTGTGCCGGCGCTCCGCGCCCCCGTCGACCCTGAGCCCGATCGGGATCGTGCGCCATCTGACCGAGGTCGAGGCGCACTGGCTGCGCGAGGTCACCCTCGGCGAGGCCGTCCCGGACTACTACAGCACGCCGCAGAACCCCGATGGCGACTTCGAGGACGTGGACCCGGCCACTGCAGAAGCCGACGTCCAGCGCTACCGCCAGGAGGTCGAGGCCGCCCGGGCCGCCCAGGCGAGCTGGAGCGATCTGGACGGCCCGGTGCGCGGGCTGCGGAAGGGTGAGCCGGTGAACCTGCGCTGGATCCTCACCCACCTCATCGAGGAGTACGCCCGCCACCTCGGCCACCTGGATCTGCTGCGCGAGCGGATCGACGGGCGCACCGGGTACTGACCCGATCCCTCTGGCACGATGTGCCGCATGAGGGAGCAGACCGCGCGCCCAGTCGGCGCCGAGCAGGTGACCCTGCGTCTGCTGGCTCCCTCCGACGCCCCGGCGCTGGCCGAGCTCGAATCCCGCAACCGCGAGCACCTGCTGGTTGGCGCTCCGGAACGGACGGCGAACTGGTTCACCGAGGCCGGGCAGCGCGCCGCCATCGCTCAGGCTGTCGAGGATCGCGAAGCCGGCCGCGGCCTGCCGCTGACGATCTGGCTCGAGGAGAACGGCAGCAGCCGTCTGGTGGGGCGCCTGAGCTTCACCGGCATCGTCCGCGGCGCTGCCGAGTTCGCCTCGCTCGGATACTGGGTGGATCACGCAGACACCGGCCGCGGCATCGCCACCCACGCCGCCATCGCCGTCGCCTTCGGTGGGCTCGGCCTGCACCGGCTGCAGGCCGAGGTGCAGGTCGGCAACGACGCCTCGGTGCGGGTCCTCCAGCGCTGCGGCTTCGCAGAGTTCGGCCTGGCCCGCTCCTTCCTGCGATTGGGAGGCCAGTGGGCGGACTGCCGTCTGTTCCAGCTGGTCAACGAACGCTGGCGGCCGCCCGGTGACGGCTCTACCGGCCACTGACGCCCGGCGATAACCGCTCGGGGCGGTGGTTCGTCGCATTGCCCCAGCAGCCCTCCGCCAACGCTCGCGCGCCGGAGGGGATGCAGCTATATGGCGGTCAGCGCCGAGTCACCCTGCCTGAGCGCGATCAGGTTGCGTACCAGACCAAGAAGTTGCGCTGACCCCATGGGCGACGCGACCGGTGATCCGGGGCTTCCCGGCGCTTTCCTTCGCGCCTACTGTGAGGCCATGGATATCGCCGTGCTCGGAGCGACCGGCACCATCGGCCGCCACCTCGTCACCCGCCTCGAAGCCGCCGGCCACAGCGTGCGCCCCCTCAGCCGGGCGAGCGGCGTCGACGCATTCCGCGGCACCGGTCTGGAGGAGGCGCTGACCGGGGCCGACGTCGCCGTCGATGCCCTGAACATCGCCACCATCCGCGGTGACCGCGCGGTCTCGTACTTCACCCGCACGGCGCAGAAGGTCGCCCGGGCCGCCGAGCGCGGCGGGGTCCGACGCCTCGTCTGCGTCTCGATCGCCGGAGCCGCCGATCCCACCGTGAACCGCCTGATGGGCTACTACCGCGGGAAGGCCGCCCAGGAGCGCCTCTACCGGGAGGCTCGCATCCCGGCCACCATCATCCACTCCACCCAGTGGTACGAGCTGGCCGGATCGATCCTGTCCCAGGCGAGCCTGGGCCCGGTCGCGGTGCTGCCGACCATGCGGATGGCCCCGGTCGCCGCGGCCCGTGTCGCGAGTTTCATCGAGCGCGAGATCGAGGACGACCCGCTCGTCACCAGCGGTGTCCCGGTCGAGCGTGGCGACGGCGACGCGTCGGGCAACGATGCCGCCACCAGGACCGCCGCCATCCGCGGCCCCGAGGAACTCACCAGCGCCGAGCTCGTCCGGCGCATCCTCGCCACCCGCGGCAGCCTCGCCGGCAGGTCACCGCGCCTGGTCACGGAGCTGCCCTACCTCGGGCGCGGCCTCGCCACCGGCGGACTGATCCCTGCCGACGCCGAGGTCGACGACATGACGCTCGAGGACTGGCTGCGCGAGAGCGACCAGCCGCTCTGAGAAGCCGGCTCGGCAAGAGTCAGCCGTCCGCTGCCCGCCGTCAGCCGTCCGCCGCCTGTCGCCTGTCGCCTGTCGCCTGCCGCTCGCCGTCAGTCGTCAGCCGTTGGCCGTCATCGGCGTCGGGCGAGGGAGCGTTGGCCAGGTCCGACCCGACTCACTACCGGGCGCCGACGACTCACTACCGGGCGCCGACGGCGTGCCGCACGGCGTCATCGATGAGTCGGGCCGCGGTGCGCGCGGTGCGGGAGTCCACGTCCAGCGCAGGATTCAGCTCCACCACGTCCAGCAGGGCCAGCTTCCCGCTGCCGGCCGCAGCTCGGACGGCCGCCGCGATCACCGGCAGGGGGACCCCGTAGGCAGCCGGAGCGGAGACGCCGGGCGCGACGGCGGCCGGCAGCACGTCCAGATCGATCGTCAGATACAGCAGGTCCAGATCCGCAGTGAAATCCTGGACGAACGCGGTGACCTGCTCGGCTCCGCCGTCGGCACACTGCTCGTCGGTCAGCCAGCGCACGCCGAGCCGTCGGGCCTCCTCGAACAGCACGCCCGTGTTCGAGGGCTCGGCGATGCCGAGCACGGCGTAGTTCAGCTCCCGCCCGGCGGCCGCCTCGGCATCGGCCATCTGCGCGAACGGCGTGCCCGACGTCGGCCGCTCCTCGCGGCGCAGATCGAAGTGGGCATCGAGGTTCAGCACACCCCAGCGGGCGCCATCGTCAAGTCGGCCGGAGGCCGCGAGACCGCGATAGGAGGCCCACGCCGTCTCGTGCCCGCCGCCGAGCACGAGAGAGAGACCGCCGCGGTCGCCCGTCGTCCGCAGCACCTGCCCGAGCCGGGTCGCCAGCTGCTCCTGCCCGCTCTCGAGGTCCTGCCCGTCCACAGCCACATCACCGAGGTCGACGATGCGGCGGCGCCCGGCTCCGATCTCCCCGTGCAGCGCCATCGGCCCCAGCGCGCGGCGCAGGGCCCCGGGCCCGTCGGCCGCGCCGGGGCGGCCCCGGTTGCGGCGCACGCCTTCGTCGGACCGGAATCCCAGCAGCGCGACATCGGCGATGCTCGGCTCCTCGGTGTCCACGATCATGTGCCAGCGGGCGTGCTCGGTGCCGTGGCCGTCCAACCGGCCCGTCCATGCGCGTGCGGATGCAGCAGCGGCATCCATGGCGACCTCCCTGTGATGCGGTGGCATGCTGGCTCCATCATGGCACCGAAGGTTCGCGCCGCCGATGCGGCACTGCAGCTGACGACGTACCTCGCCGCGCAGCGCACCCCCGTGCCCGCGATCCAGATCGCCCGCGACCTCGACCTGCCCCGCTCGACCACGTACGACCTGCTCAGCGTGCTCGTCGAACGCGGCTTCGCCCTCCACCTCGCCTCCGAGCGGCTGTACGGCATCGGTCCCGCGGCGTTCGAGCTGGCCGGCGGGTACGCCCGGCAGGAGCCCCTCGCACGCGTCGGCCGACGGGTTGTCGAGAACCTGGTCGACGAGGTGGGGGAGTCGGGCCATCTCGCCGTGCTGCACGGCCGTGACGTGCTGTACATCGTCGAGGAGCGTGCCCGGAACCGGCCCAGCCTGGTCACGGACGTGGGCGTACGGATCCCCTCCCACCTGACCGCGAGCGGGAGGGCGCTGCTGGCCGAGCTCCCGCCGGCGCAGCTGCGCAGCCTCTACGGCCGCGAGGCCGACTTCACCGCCCGCACATCCGCCCCCGGGCCCACGACGCCGCAGCAGCTGCGGTCGCTGCTGGCCGACGTGCGCTGCGAGGGCGTCGCCGAAGAGACCGGGGAGGTCACCGACACGCTCTCCTCCCTCGCCGCCGTGGTGCGCGATCACACCGGGTGGCCGGCCGCCGCGGTCGCGCTGACCTTCGTCGAGGACCACACGAGCGAGGAGGACCGGGCCCGGCTGGCGGTGGCGGTGCGCGAGGCGGCCGGTGAGCTGACCCGCCGCCTGCACGGTCCGGTCGGCTCGGGCTCGCCCAGCCGGACCTGACCGCCGACGGGACGTCGGTCGACGGTGCTGCGCATATGACCGGGCAGCTGCGACTGGCGTCCCGTCCGTGGACACGGGGCTGTTGGTATCCTTCGTCGACCCGACGTGCGAGCGTGAGGACGGACCCATGGCTCCTGAGCAGCAGCCCTCCGAAGCCGACGAGCGTGCCCGGCTCGGTGAGTCCGACGAGCCCGTCGAGGACAAGCTCGTCGAGGAGTTCCAGAACACCGTCGCCGAAGGCGCGAACAAACTCAATCGCACCTGGCGCGCCCAGATCATCACCGGTCTGTTCGGCGGCATCGACGTAGGCCTGGGCCTGATGGCGATGCTCGCCGTGCTCGAGGCCACCGACTCCAAACTGCTGGGCGGGCTCGCGTTCGGCATCGGCCTGTTCGCCTGCCGCCTCGCGCACTCCGAGCTGTTCACCGAGGACTTCCTGCTGCCCATCAACGCCGTGATGGCCCGTCGCGGCACCTGGTGGCAGCTGGTGCGGCTGTGGGTGGTCACCCTGGCGATGAACCTGATCGGCGGGTGGCTGTTCATGTGGTTCGTGGTCGCCGCCTTCCCCCGCTTCGAGTCCGTGCTGACGGAGACCGCGACCGGCTACATGGAGAAAGGCCTGACCAGCGAGACGGTCTCCCTGGCGCTGCTGGCCGGGTTCACGATCACCCTGATCACCCGCATGAACCAGGGCTCCAGCGAGGGCATGGTGACGCTGGCGAACTCGCTGATCGCCGGCTTCCTCGTGGTCGGGCTCGGCATGCTCCACGGCGCCCTGAACGCCGTGGTGATCTTCGGGGCGATGCACGCCGGAGCGGCGATCTCGTACGTGGACTGGCTGATCTGGTTCGCCTGGGTGATCCCGCTGAATGTGCTGGGCGGGCTGCTCATGCTCGCCTTCCCGCGCCTCATCCGCACCTGGGAGCTGGTCCAGAAGGAGCGTGCCGCCGAGGACTCCGGCAGCTCCCAGACCTCCGTCGTCTCCTGACCGGGCTACTGGCCTGCGATCAGTTGTCCGGTATTCCGGACATAACCGGGCCGGTAGGTCTCGCCCGGGACGCCCGGGCGTGGTGAGCTGGACCGAACCCCCGCCACGGAAGGAACCGACGATGACCCTCCCCGGAGCCCGCCCCGTCCGCGCCCCGCGCGGCACCGCCCTCAGCGCGAAGTCCTGGCAGACCGAGGCCCCGCTGCGGATGCTCATGAACAACCTCGACCCCGAGGTCGCCGAACGCCCCGATGACCTCGTCGTCTACGGCGGCACCGGCCGTGCCGCCCGCTCCTGGGAGGCCTTCGACGCGATCGCCGAGACCCTCCGCGACCTCGAGGACGACGAGACCCTGCTGGTCCAGTCCGGCAAGCCCGTCGGCGTGCTGCGCACCCACGAATGGGCACCGCGCGTGCTGCTGGCCAACTCCCACCTCGTCGGCGACTGGGCCACCTGGCCCGAGTTCCGCCGCCTCGAGGCCGAGGGCCTGACCATGTACGGGCAGATGACCGCGGGCTCCTGGATCTACATCGCCACCCAGGGCATCCTCCAGGGCACGTTCGAGACCTTCGCGGCCGTGGCCGCCAAGCGGTTCGGCGGCACCTTGGCCGGCACCATCACCCTGACCGGCGGCTGCGGCGGCATGGGCGGGGCCCAGCCCCTCGCGGTCACCCTGAACGACGGGGTGTGCCTGATCGCCGACGTCGACCGCAGCCGCCTGGAGCGCCGCGTCGCCAAGCGCTACCTCCACGAGATCGCCGAGGACCTCGAGGACGCCGTCGCCCGCGCCAGCGCCGCCCGCGCCGAGCGCCGCGCCGTCTCGATCGGGATCGTCGGCAACGCCGCCGACGTCTTCCCCGCGCTCTTGGAGCGCCACCGCGCCGGCGAGGTGCACATCGACGTGGTCACCGACCAGACCAGCGCCCACGACCCGCTGTCCTACCTGCCCGCCGAGGTCACCGTCGAGGACTGGCGGCGCGAGGCGGAGGCGGACCCGGAGGGCTTCACCAAGAAGTCCCGCGAGGCGATGGCCCGCCAGGTCCAGGCCATGGTCGAGTTCCAGGACGCCGGCGCCGAGGTCTTCGACTACGGCAACTCCATCCGCGACGAGGCCCGCCACGCCGGCTACGACCGCGCCTTCGCCTTCCCCGGCTTCGTCCCCGCCTACGTGCGCCCCCTGTTCTGCGAGGGCATGGGCCCGTTCCGGTGGGTGGCGCTGTCCGGTGACCCGGAGGACATCGCCGTCACCGACGCCGCGATGAAGGAGCTCTTCCCCGACAACGAGCACCTCCACCGCTGGCTGGACGCCGCCGGGGAGTACGTCGAGTTCGAGGGCCTGCCCGCCCGCATCTGCTGGCTCGGCTACGGCGAACGCCACCTCGCCGGCATGCTCCTGAACGACCTGGTGCGCGACGGGAAGGTCAAGGCCCCCATCGTCATCGGCCGCGACCACCTCGACTCCGGCTCCGTCGCCTCCCCGTACCGCGAGACCGAATCCATGCTCGACGGGTCCGACGCGATCGCCGACTGGCCGCTGCTGAACGCCCTGACCGCCACCTCCTCCGGCGCGACCTGGGTCTCGATCCACCACGGCGGGGGCGTCGGCATCGGCCGCTCGATCCACGCCGGCCAGGTCGGGGTGGCCGACGGCACGGAGCTGGCCGCCCGCAAGCTCGAGCGCCTGCTGACCAACGACCCCGCCACCGGCGTGTTCCGCCACGTCGACGCCGGCTACTCCCGGGCCGACGAGGTCGCCCACGAGCGCGGCGTGCGGGTCCCGATGACTCCTACCCGCCGCGACTGAGGCCCCGGGCCGCCGCGGTGCCGCGCCGAGCCGGCCCGAGCCGCAGCTGCGTATCCGCCCTCGCGCATCCGCCCCTGCCCATCCGCCCCCGCTCATCCGCATCCGGAGGTATTCCTGTGACCAGCACCGTGCTCACCAGCATCAGCGAGCTGTGGACCCTGGACCCCGCGCGCGATGACCCCGCGCGCCCGGGCACGGTCACCGACGAGCAGGTCGTGCGCGACGCGGCCGTGGTGATCGAGGACGGGATCATCGCCTGGACCGGCCCGTCGGCCCAGGCCCCGTCGGCCGATACGCGTGAGGACCTCGGTGGCAGGGCGGTCCTGCCCGGCTGGGTCGACTCCCACACCCACCTCGTCTTCGACGGCGACCGCGCGGGAGAGTTCGAGGCCCGCATGGCCGGGGAGGCCTACGCCGCCGGCGGGATCGGCGTGACCACCTCGGCGACCCGCGCCGCGGCCGACGAGCGCCTGCGGGACCTGGTGCGCGCCCGCATCGCCGAGGCCGCCCGGGGCGGCACCACGTGCCTGGAGACCAAGACCGGGTACGGACTCACCGTCGCCGAGGAGCTGCGCGCCGCCCGCCTCGCCTCGCAGCTCGTGGCCGACGGGGAGCTCGATGAGGTCACCTTCCTCGGCGCCCACCTCGTACCCTCCGAGTTCGACGGAGACGCCGACGGGTACGTCGACCTGGTCACGGGTGAGATGCTCAAGGCCGTCGCCCCGTACGTCGGCTGGATCGACGTGTTCTGCGAGAGCGGCGCCTTCACCCCCGAACAGTCCGAGCGCGTCCTGCGCGCCGGTGCGGACGCGGGGCTGGGCCTGCGGGTGCACGGCAACCAGCTCGGTGCCTCCGGCGGGGTCGCGCTCGCCGTGGAGCTGGGAGCGGCCAGCGTGGACCACGTCAACCATCTCAGCGCCGCCGACATCGACGCGCTCGCTGCGGCCCGCGAGAGCACCGTGGCCACCGTGCTGCCGGCCTGCGACCTCTCCACCCGGGCGCCCCTCGCCCCGGCCCGGGAGCTGCTGGACGCGGGGGCGAGCGTCGCGATCGCCTCGAACTGCAACCCCGGCACCAGCTACACCAGCTCCATGAGCTTCTGCGTGGCCACCGCCGTGCTGCAGATGCGCCTGACGCTGGCCGAAGCGATCCGCGCCGCCACCCGCGGCGGGGCCCAGGCCCTGCACCGCGAGGACGTCGGCCACCTCTCCGTCGGCGCCCGCGCGGACCTCCACGTGCTCGACGGCCCCGCCGCCATCCATCTCGCCTACCGCCCCGGCATGCCGCTGACCCACCGGGTCTGGCGGGCTGGGATCCCCCTGCCCTGAGGAAGACGTCGATGACGACGCCCGATGCCGTGCCTGCACCCGAACCCCATCGCGCCTCTGCGCCGGTCCCCGCCCCTGATCCCCAGCGTGGTCCTGCGCCAGGCCGCGAGAGCGGCGCCCGTCCGCCGCACCGGTGGCGCTTCGTGGTCTACAGCGCCATCGGCCTGGCGATGTTCTTCGTGACCGTCGAGATCGCCGGCAGCTCCACGATCCTCGTCGACCACGTGCTGAGCCTCGTGCAATGGGTGCTCGGCCCCGTGGTGCCCTGGGTCGTGGTGGCCCTCGTGGCTCTGGGCACGATCCGCCCGTTCGCCACCGGCACCTGGCGCAACGGGGCGCTGCGGACCTTCTTCGCGCTCGCGAACGTCGTCGGCCTCGCCGTCGCCGTGTGCGCGGCCGCCGGCTACTACCCGGGGCCGCTCGCCAACCCCGACATCGGCCCGTTCCTGTGGGAGAAGCTCGCCATCCCCGTCGGCCTCATCGTGCCCGTCGGCGCCGTGTTCCTCGCGCTGCTGGTCGGCTACGGACTGATGGAGTTCATCGGTGTGCTGGTCCAGCCGATCATGCGCCCGGTGTGGAAGGTGCCGGGACGCGCGGCGGTCGACGCGGTCGCCTCCTTCGTCGGCTCCTACTCGCTCGCCCTGCTGATCACCGACAAGGTCTACCGCGAGGGCCGGTACACCGGCCGGGAGGCCGCGATCATCGCCACCGGCTTCTCGACCGTCTCGGCGACGTTCATGGTCATCGTCGCCAGCACCCTGGACCTCATGGACCACTGGACGCTGTACTTCGTGCTCACCCTCGCCGTGACCTTCGCGGTCACAGCGATCACCGTGCGGATCCCGCCGCTGCGCACCGTCGCGCCCGACACCTTCGAGGGCGTCACGCACCTCCCGGAGCCGGTCGCGCGCGGCAATCGGTTCGCCGCCGCCTGGGCCGAGGCGATGCGCGCCCTGTCCAGCGCACCTGGCCTGGGGCGGGGGACCTGGTCGACGTTCCGCGACGGCGTGCGGATGTCCTCCGCGATCGTCCCCTCGATCCTCTCGATCGGCCTCGCCGGCCTGCTGCTGGCGACCTACACCCCCGTCTTCGACGTCGTGGGCTGGCTGTTCGTGCCCGTTGCCTACCTCGTCGGCCTGCCGGATCCGGGACTGGCGGGCAAGGCCGCCGCGATGGGCATCGCCGAGATGTTCCTGCCGGCCACAGCCGTCGCCGGTCACCCCTCGGACGTTCTGCGCCTGACCATCGGCGTCACCGCGGTCTCGCAGATCATCTTCTTCTCCGCCCTGGTGCCCTCGATCCTGGCCACCTCGATCCCGATCAGCGTGGGCCGGCTGGTGATCATCTGGATCCAGCGCGTGATGCTCACGATGCTGATCACCGCGCCGCTGGCGCACCTGCTGCTGTGACCGCGGTCCGCCGGCCCCTCACGGCTCCTCCCGCGACCGCGGCGCTGAACGTCGCCGAGACTCGCCGTGTCGCCGAGACTCGCCGTGCCACCGAGACTCGCCGTGCCACCGCGGTCCCTCGCGCGCTAGCGCTGGTGCTAGCGCCGGCGAGGCATCTGTGTCCGGCGCCAGTGCTGGTACGGGCCCCAGTCGAACAGGCCCGGGCCCGCCTGGATCCTCGTCCCGTCGCGCCCCTCCACCACCACGAAATAGCCCAGCCGGGCCGTGCGCTCGTAGATCCGGGTGATGTCCTCGTAGCGGATGGTGTGCGTGCGGCCGGCGATGTCCCGCTGGATGAGCGCCTCCGGGCCCGCTTCGACGTAGACGATCACGTAGACCCACAGCAGGAACAGGGCCAGCAGCGACAGCAGCGCCCCGGCGATCAGCATCTGCCTGGCGTTGGCGGGGTCCTCGTCCTCGGTCGTGCCGACCACCGCGATCAGAGCGGCCACCAGGTAGACCACCACGGCGATGACCGCCATCAGCCGCGGGGCCCGACGGCGCGTGGGATGCCGGCGATGACGGTGCGGACGCCGCACCGTGTGGATCGTCAGCAGCACGACGCCCGCCATCGCCACGACCAGCACTCCGGCGTCGAGCAGCTCCGGCCACGCCTGCTGCCACACGTCCCCCATCGCCACAGAGTACGACGCCCCCTCACCTCAGGAGACGACCACCGATGACCACCGCCCCGCATCCCGCCGCCGCGAACCGCACCATCACCCTGTCGACGTCGGGCCTGGCCGCGGCCGACGTGCTCGCCGTCGCCCGCCGCGGCGCCGAGGTGCGTCTGGACCCCGCCGCCCGCGAAGAAGTCGCCCGCGTGCGCACCCACATCGAGGACCTCGCTCTCGGCGAGACCCCCGTCTACGGCGTCTCGACCGGATTCGGGGCGCTCGCGGACACCTCCATCCCGCCCAGCCAGCGCCACGCCCTGCAGCGCTCCCTGATCCGCTCCCACGCCGCGGGCGCCGGCGGCGAGGTCGAGCCCGAGGTGGTGCGCGCCCTGATGCTGCTGCGCGCCCGCACCCTCGCCTCCGGCCGCACCGGCGTGCGCCCCGTCGTGGTCGAGACGATCCTGGCGCTGCTGAACGCCGGGATCACGCCGATCGTCCACGAGTACGGCTCCCTCGGCTGCTCCGGGGACCTCGCCCCGCTGGCCCACTGCGCGATCGTGCTGATGGGGGAGGGGCGCGCCCGGGACCGCGACGGCGTCGAGCGCCCAGTCCCCGAGCTGCTCGCCGAGGCGGGCATCGAGCCCGTGCTGCTCGAGGAGAAGGAGGGCCTGGCGCTGATCAACGGCACCGACGGCATGCTCGGCATGCTGCTGATGGCCCTCGCCGATCTCGACGAGCTGGTGCGCGCCGCGGACCTCACCACGGCCCTGACCGTGCAGGGTCTGCGCGGCCGCGACACCGTCTTCCACCCCGAGCTGCACACGCCGCTGCGCCCGCACCCCGGGCAGGCCGCCTCGGCCGCGAACATCCTGGCCGTGCTGCAGGACTCGCCGATCATCGCCGACGTCGCCGCCGAGGGCTCCAGGGTCCAGGACGCCTACTCCCTGCGCTGCGCCCCGCAGGTCGCCGGCGGCGTGCGCGACACCATCGAGCATGCCCGCACCGTTGCCGACCGGGAGCTGGCGGCCGCCATCGACAACCCGGTCGTGCTCGAGGACGGCACCGTCACCTCCAACGGCAACTTCCACGGCGCCCCGGTCGCCTACGTGCTCGACTTCCTCGCCGTGGTCAGCGCGGACCTCGCCTCGATCACGGAGCGCCGCACCGACCGGATGCTGGATAAGTCGCGCTCCCACGGGCTGCCGCCGTTCCTGGCCGACGACCCGGGCGTCGACTCCGGCTTCATGATCGCCCAGTACACCCAGGCGGGTCTGGTCTCGGAGATGAAACGGCTGGCGGCACCGGCGAGTGCGGACTCGATCCCGTCCTCGGCGATGCAGGAGGACCACGTCTCGATGGGCTGGCACGCCGCCCGGAAGCTGCGCACCAGCGTGGACAACCTGCGCCGCGTGCTGGCCATCGAACTGCTCGCCGCGGCCCGCGCGATCGACCTGCGCGCCCCGCTGGAGCCCTCGGCCGCCTCGCGTGCCGTGATCGACGTGCTGCGCCGCACCGTCGAGGGTCCGGGCCCGGACCGCTTCCTCGCCCCGGACATCGCCGAGGCCGAGGCGCGGCTGCGGGACGGGTCCGTGCTGGCCGCGGCCGCGGAGGTGACCGGGCCGCTGCGGTGAGGGCCGCCGGGCCGGCGGCGACTTCGCCGACCGGACCTCCCGCGGTCATCCGTCGTTGGTGTGCAGGTCAGCTCCTGGTCGCAGGAGGTCCCTAGTCTCGCGGGTGCTCGATCCCGATCAGGCCCCGCCGCCTGACACGAGCAGCCCCCGCCGCCTGACCCGAGGAGACCCGCCCATGCCCGCTCCCAGCCGTATCGACCGTCGCACCCTCCTGCAGCTCCCGATCGGCGTCGGCGCCCTCGGTGCCGTCGGCGCAGTCGGAACCGCCGCCGCCTCGGCCGCTCCCCGTTCTGCCCTGTCCGAGAACGCGTGGACCTTCGGCCTGATGAGCGACACCCAGTGGGGCGCGGACGCTGACGGGGAGAACCCCGGCTCCATCGCCGGCGGCCTCCAGCGCATGATCAATGAGCGCATGATCGACGAGGGCGCCGCCTTCCTGGTCCAGGTCGGCGACAACGTCGATCGGGAGGAGGACAGCTACAACGGCCGTCCCGATGTGCGCACGCTGCCGATCAAGGGCGAACTGGTCCAGCCGCTGTACGACGCCGGCATCGGCTTCTACACCCTGCGGGGCAACCACGAGTCCTCCGCGACGGCCGGCCAGGAGCTGCCGCAGGTCTTCCCCCAGCACATGGGCGAGGGCGAGAACCCGCTCGGCGGGGCGACGAACTTCTCCTCCCCCTCGGAGCTGCTGAAGGGGCTGTCCTACTCCTTCGACGTCGAGAACGTCCGCCTCATCATGCTCGACCAGTTCACCCGTCCGGACGGCTCCGGCTCCACCGGCGACAACATCCTCGACCAGCTCGACTGGATCGAGGAGCGCGTGATGAGCCGCGGCGCGGACATGCACTGCATCATCGCCGCGCACAAGAACCTCATCGGCGGCAATCACGTCGACAACCTCTTCGGCAGCGATCCCTCCGAGAATCCCGACGGGGTGGACCGGTTCCTGCAGATCTGCGACGAGGGCGGGGTCGCGTTCCTGTGGGGCGGCCACGATCACCACCACAAGCGCTCGGTGATCACCAGCGCCGACGGCCGGCACTCCATCGAGCAGCTCATCGCCGGCTCGGACAGCGCCAAGTTCTACACGCCGGATGTCCCCTCCATCGACGAGACCTACGGCGGCCCGTCCGAGACTGTGCTCGCCGAGGAGCTGTGGACGCTGAGCCACTACCTCATCACCGTCGACGGCCCGATGCTCTACGTCGACTTCTACTCCATGAGCACCGGCGCCGACTACGGGCCGACGTACATGAACGTCACCCCGCCGGAGAGCGGCTGGTACTGGCGCGAGCGCTGGGGCCGCTCCCTGAACGGCCAGGAGTTCCTCGTCGGCCCGGGGGAGTCCTACACCGTGGTCAGCGACGAGTTCGAGGGCACCACCGCGAGGATCCTCGACGGTGTCAACACCGCCGAGAAGTCCGACTACGCCGGGCGGGCCCTGTCCAAGCACATCGCCACCGGCTGGCAGGACGCCGGGGACGGCGACGCCTCGCCCCGCTTCCACCTCACGGGCATCCACGAGAACCTGACGCTGAACGACGAGTCCCTGACCGGTCAGCTGCCCGAGGCCGACGAGACCGATGAGGCCGACCGCTTCGTCCTCGAGCTCAGCGGCGGCGCCCGCGCGTTCCGGGCCGATGGCAGCTACGGGCTCGCCACTCGCGGCGAGGACGGCTCCTGGATCAACGCCGTGGACGCGAACCACGCCGGGACCAAGAAGTTCGTCAAGGGGCCCTACCGCGAGGGCTACGAGCTGGGAACCTACGGCGTGGATCCGCGCACCAAGAAGGCCTGGGCCGTGCTCGACCGCGGCGGCGTGTTCGTGCTGCGTCGCGGGATCTGAGCGGTCCGCCCGCGCGCCTGCGCGACCCGCGCGCCTGCGCGACCCGCGCGCCGCGACGCGCGCAACCGTTCCCCCGAGACGTGCCGGAATCGCCACGTTCCGGGGGAATGGGCGCCGCGAGTCAGAGCGCCGGGGAGGCGAAGCCCCCATTGGAGTAGAGCAGCTGTCCCCGGATCCACTCGCCCTGCTCGGAGACCAGGAATCGCACCAGGTTCGCGACGGTCTCGGGCTCGCCGAGGTGCCCGCCGGGCGTCGCGGAAGCGGCCGAATCGCGCACCTCATCGCTCATCCAGCCGGTATCGATCGGGCCGGGGTTGATGAGGTTGGTGCGGATGCCGCGGTCGGCCAGTTCATGGGTCCCGGCCAGCACCAGGCGGTCCAATGCGGCCTTCGTGGAGCCGTAGGGGAGGTTGTGCACGGTGTGGTCGCTGGTCAGCGCGATCATCGCGCCTCCCGGGGTGTCCGCGCCGGCCTCGACCTGTTCGGCGAAGGCTTTCAGCAGCAGCCAGTTGGCGCGGACGTTCACGGCATAGTGGCGGTCGAAGCTCTCCACGGTCGTGTCCAGGATCGAGGAATCGACCGACTCGCAGTGGCAGGTGACCAGGGCGCCGATCGGGCCGAGCGACTCCTGGGCCGACGCGATCAGGGTCTCGGGGATCTCCGGATCCGACAGATCGCCGGGTACGAGCTCGACCCGTCGGCCGCCGGCGCGCAGTTCGTCGGCCAGGAGTTCGACGTCGGCGGGTTCGCCGTAGATGCGGCGGTCGTAATCCTCGAAGTAGTTCAGGGCCAGGTCGAAGCCGTCGGCGGCGAGACCCCGCGCGATGGCGGCACCGATGCCGCGACGGCGGCCGACGCCGGTGATCAGGGCGGTGCGGGGGAGTGTGTGCATGTGCCGGACGCTATCCGGGGGCGCGGAGGGCGGCAACGGATTTCTGCCTAGTCGCCGAGGTCCTACGGGTCGGTTCTGTCCTTGTCCTCGGCCCGGTCCTCGGACTCGATCCGGTCCCAGACCACGTGCCCGTCGGCATCCAGTCGGGCGCCTGCGCTCGACTCATGGGTGCGCAGCTGGCCGGACGGCATCAGGTGCTCGACAGGCACCTGGTGCTCGAGGAGCATCACGTCGGCGATGAGGCGGCGATGGCAGCGCCACCACACGGACTCCGAGCACATCACCGCCGTGCGCTGCCGGGCGCAGTCGGCGAGGAGCTCGGCGATCCCGGCCCGGAACTCGTCGCTGCGGGTCCAGGCCGCATAGGCGCGGAACTGCGCGACCCGCCACCAGGGATCGGCGGACGCGGCATCGTCGTCCTTGGTGAGGCGACGTCGCCCGCCCAGACGCTCGTCCCAGCGGTAGGCGACGCCGATGTTCTCGCAGATCTCCTCGATCGCGCCGTGGGAGGCGGCCTCGTTCGCGCGGCTGCCGGGGAAGCGGCGTACGTCGACCAGGCGCTCGATGCCGGCGCCGCGCAGCAGATCGGCGAGGTCAGCACGGTCGAGGCGGCCGTGCCCGAGGGTGAGCAGTGGTGGCGGGACCGACGACATGGGCTCAGGACCTCGCGCCGGCGATCACGTCGCCGGTGGTGCGCAGATCGACCTGCGGCTCGAACAGGCCCATGGTGTGCAGGGCGGCCGCGCCGTTCTCGCGGGTGGAGTGGGCGACGGCATCGGTGACCACGGTGACGCGCATGCCGGCATCGGCCGCCGCCAGCACGGTCGCGATCACGCAGCAATCGGTGGAGACACCGGTGACCAGCAGGTGCGGGCCGGTTCCGGGTGCGGCGCCGATCCGCGCTGCGAGCTGCGGCCCCCACTTCCCGAAGGTCGGCTCGTCGACGGTGGGGTGGGCGGAGAGGCCGCGTGCTTGCTCGACCAGGTCGTACAGCGGATCCTCCGCCGGTACGTCGGCGAACGGCCAGGCGGCGAAGTAGTCGCCCCAGGCGGTGCGCCGATCGGCGGTCGGCAGCCACCGGGTCAGCACGGTCCGCTCGGGCCCGACGGCCACAGCGAGCTCGCGGATCCGCTCCCAGGCCCCGCCCCAGAACGGCGAGGCCCACTCCGAGGCGGGATCGGCGAAGATCTGCTGCGCGTCGACGACGAGCAGCCAGGGGCGAGCCTCGGAGTCCGGGCCGGGATCAGTGCTCATGGCCGCACTGTACGCACCTCCGCGACCGTGCGGGAGCGCTCGGCGAGCAGCGCGGCGAGGTCGGCCGGTCGGCTCCAGAAGGGCCAGTGCCCGGTGGGGAGATCGACCAGGTCCAGGTGCTGGACCGCGGTCACCGGTGCCATCATCGGGTGACCCGACTCCGCCATTGCCGTGACGTCCTGGGAGGTCAGGGAGCTGCAGATCATGGTCGCCGGGATCCCCTGCCACCGGTCGTCCTCCACCCTCAGCACGCCCCGCATCACCGGACCCGGCTGGGGGACGGAGCGCTCGCGGAACCGGTCGAGCTGCGCAGAGGAGAGCCCCTCGAGGCTCGCCTGCTGCCCGAGCTCCTCGAATGGTGGGAGCGGGACCTCGGCGACCTCCTCGGGCAGCCCGGGGGCGGCGACCGCGCCGTCGAGCTGTGGGCCGCTGTCCACCCAGACCACGTGGTCCACGAGCTCGGGCCGGCACCCCAGCAGCCGCATCACCGGCAGATTGGCCCCGCTGTGCGCGACGAGGACCACCGGGCCCGCCGAGTCCGCGAGACGGGAGACCACCTCGCCGAGGTGGGACGCCTGGTCCTCGAGGTCGGAGGAGGCCCGCCGCGGGGCGGCGGGGTCCATGCCCGGCAGGGTCACGGACTCTGCGGGGATCCGCTCGTCAGTGAGGGAGTCGACGACCTCGTCCCAGGCCCAGCCGCCGAGCCAGTGCCCGGGGACGAGGACAAGAGTTGCGGGTGTGCCCGGTGTCTGATCGATGCTCATGCCCTCACGGTAGGTCGCGCAGAGGACACGATCTGTCCTCGAAGAGGGTCGGACGCGCTGTCGGCCACAGGGACGGGGTGGAGTGGCCCGCGCCGAGGTCACTCCTCCGGTGCCTGCTGTCCCGTGCGCTCCTGCCACGCCCGATAGTGCTCCCAGTCGAACAGCCCGTTGCCCGCGGTGATCGTGGTGCCGTCGCGTGCCCTGAGTCTGGTCTGGCTGGTGCTTGAGATGTTCGTGCCGTCGGGGCCGCCGGAGCCGATATAGCTGATGCGGGCGATGTCCGCGTAGCGAATGGTCCGGGTGCGCCCCAGCATGCCTCGGGATCTGAAGGCGTCCGGCCCCGCCTCGACGTAGACGATGAAGAAGGTCCACAGCAGCAGGATCGCGATCAGCAGAAGCACGCTGCCGGCGATCACATCGGCCCTGATCTCGGCAGGGTTCTCGCCCTTCGTGATCCCCGCGAGCACGAGCAGGACGCCGAACAGCAGGATCACGAAGCCGATCACGCCCACCAGCCGCGAGACGCAGCGGCGCTCGGGATGCCGCTTGCGGATCCACGGGCGCCGGACCAGGAAGCTCAGCAGCCAGAGGCCGACGATGATCGGGATGAAGGCCACGATCTCCATGACGGACATGTTTTCTTCCTTCCGAATGCTCAGGCCCGAGCAGCCGCGCCCTGCTCCTGCCGGCGGATGGTGCCGCGGCGGGCGAACCAGGTGACGCCGAAGCCGAGCACGAGGGCGAGGAGCACGCCGATGTTGGAGTAGGCCCAGTTGCCCTCCCAGTAGGAACCGGCCGGGTCGTCCACGAAGGTACCCAGGCCCAGCGGCTGAAGCAGGTAGCCCTGCCAGTTGTTCCACGGCGCGGCCTCGGTGAAGGAGTTCACGACCAGGCCCCAGCCGATCACCGAGGCCACCACCAGTGTGACCACGGAGGTCCAGTCCACGGCGCCGTAGCGGCCGCTCGGGTCGAACAGGGCCTTCTCGTCGTAGTCCGCGCGGCGGGAGAGGACGTCGGCGATCAGGATCCCGGCCCACGCGGCGATCGGCACGCCGAGGGTGATCAGGAAGCTCTGGAACGGGCCGATGAAGCTGGTGGCGAAGAACGCGACCCAGATGGTGCCGACGGTGAGGATCAGCCCGTCGACCGCGGCGGCGGCCGGGCGCGGGATCCTGATGCCCAGGCTCAGCAGGGTCAGGCCGGAGGAGTAGATGCCCAGCACCGCCCCGGAGACCAGGGTCAGCACCGCCACGATCCAGAAGGGGATCAGCGCCCACAGCGGCAGGATCGAGATCAGCGCGCCGATCGGGTCGCCCTCGATCGCGGCACTCAGATCGGGATCCGAGCCGGCCAGCAGCAGCCCGAAGATCACCAGCACCACCGGCGCGGCCGCACCGCCCACGGTGTTCCACAGCACGATCGACCCGTCGGACGCCGTGCGCTTCTGGTACCGCGACCAGTCGGCGGCGATGTTGATCCAGCCCAGCCCGAAGCCGGTCATCACCATCACCAGCGCACCGACCATCGCCTGCGGCGGCCCGTTCGGCGCCGACGCCACCGCGGCCCAGTCGATGGCGGGAATGGTCAGGGCCATGAAGACGATGGTCATGGCGCCGGTGGCCCAGGTCAGGATCGACTGCAGGCGCATGATCGTGTGATAGCCGAGCACGCTCGCCACCACGATCAGGGTGGCGATGAGGATCGCCGCGATCACGGTGACCGCCTGCCCGGAAGCGACCCCGAGCACGTCGAACACGGTGGCGGTGGCCAGCACCGCGGAGATCGCCAGGCTCGTCTCCCAGCCGATCGAGGTCAGCCACGAGACGATGCCGGGCACCTTCTGCCCGTGGACGCCGAACGCGGCGCGGGAGAGCACCATCGTCGGCGCGCTGCCGCGCTTGCCGGCGATCGCGACCAGCCCGCACAGGGCGAAGCTGATGATGATGCCGATGATCGCGACGATCGTGGCCTGCCAGAAGCTGATCCCGAATCCCAGCAGGTACGAGCCGTAGCTCATGCCGAACACCGAGACGTTCGCGGCGAACCACGGCCAGACGAGATCGCGCGGGCGCGCTGTCCTCTCCGACTCCGCGATGATCTCGATGCCGGTGGTCTCGATGACGCCGGCGCCGCCGACGGGGGCCGGGGGAGGCGTCGGCGCAGTGGTGCTGTCAGGGGAGGTCATGTCGGCTCCGGGAGAGAACGACCAGCGCACGGCCGGCCGACGGGGTGGACGGATGTCAGCTGCAGTGTCCCATGACGGCACTCAGCAGGCTCGCCGCCCAAACGCGGTGCCATACCCCCGCCGCGTGCTGGACGAGGCGGCCGACATGCTCGCCGGAGGCTCGGCGCGGTCCAGGAGATCGGGCCCCTCGGCGATCCGCGGCTCGGGAGGTGCAGCTGCGCCCACGGGACGGACCGCCGTTCCCGTCCCGCTCCGGGGCACCTACCGTCGGCCCATGCCCGTTCCGACCTACACCCACGGCTACGGTGCCGCAGTCCTCGGCAGCCACCGTCAGCGCACCGCCGAGAACTCCTCCGCCTACCTCCTGCCGCAGCTTCGCGCCGGGCAGCGGCTGCTCGATGTGGGCAGCGGGGCGGGGACGATCACTGCGGGGCTGGCCCGGCTCGTCGGCCCGGAGAACGTGGTCGCCCTCGAAGTGGACGAGCACGCCGCCGGCATCACGCGCGAGGAGCTCGCACGGCAGGAGCTGGACGCGGTGGAGGTGGTGGTCGGGGATGCTCATGAGCTGCCGTTCGCCGACGGCGCCTTCGACGTCGTCCATGCCCACCAGGTCCTCCAGCATCTGCCCCGGCCGGTGGTCGCCCTCGCCGAGTTCCGCCGGATCACCGGCCCGGGCGGGGTCGTCGCGATCCGGGACAGCGACTACGACGGCTTCCGGTGGTTCCCCGAGGACCCGTTGCTGGAGAGATGGCGCGGGCTGTACGTGCGCGCTGCCCGCGCCAACGGGGGAACCCCCGATGCGGGTCGCCGGTTGCTCGCCTGGGCGCACGAAGCGGGCTTCGGGGACGTCACGCCGAGCTCGTCCACGGTGCTGTACGCGACCCCGCAGACCCGCGCGACCTGGTCCGAGACCTGGAGCGGCCGGATCACGACGCCGCCGCTGGCCGATCAGCTCCAGCGCCAGGGGTGGGCCGACATCGACGAGCTCGAGGAGATCGCCGCTGCGTTCGGTCGCTGGGCCGACCACCCCGACGGCTGGTTCGTGCTCCTGCACGGCGAGATCCTCGCCCGGCCCTGACGGGCCACGCCCTCGTGACGCCGAGTCGGGTGCATCGATGACAGCCGTCATGGGCGCTGCTCGCCGTGGCTTCCTACGGTCGTGGACAGGGAAGGAGCCGCACCGGGCGGTTCCGCGCAGCAAGTGGGAGAGCCGGCGATGCAGACGCCGTATGACCGCACCGATGCCCCGCACGACATCCCCGAGGACGACGAGGCCGGACTGCGTCGACAGGCCGCCCGGAACATCCACGCCCGCCGCGGGTTCGCGGTCCAGGTGGCCGTCTATCTGATGGTCAACGGGATCCTGTTCTGGTCCTGGGCCAGCTACGGCTACGGGTTCCCCTGGCCGCTGTTCGTGCTGGTGTTCTGGGGGATCGGCCTGTTCTGGCAGGCATGGGAACTGTTCGGCCCGGGCGAGAGCGAGGACCGGGTCCGCAAGGAGATGGACCGGCTGCGCGGGCGTCGCTGAGCCCGCGGGGCCTCGACGAGACGGGCGCGGGAGCGTATCGTTGAATACGCAACCACCCTCGACGTTGGAGACGACATGAGCCTCAGCACCATCGCCCTCCGCGCCATCCCCGGCGCGTTCATCCTCAACTCCGGAATCGGCAAGCTCGGCATG
The DNA here is from genome assembly GCF_042666875.1 of Brachybacterium sp. GCM10030267. NCBI lineage: Bacteria > Bacillati > Actinomycetota > Actinomycetes > Micrococcales > Dermabacteraceae > Brachybacterium > Brachybacterium sp. GCM10030267. The sequence goes on from NZ_JBHTCX010000011.1 coordinate 60,218, forward strand.
CCGGCCGAGATGGCCGAGGGCCTCCAGGGCATGGCCGCCAAGGGCGTCCCGCCGCTGGAGAAGCTCACGCCGGAGCAGTTCGCGAAGTTCCTCAGCTACGGCGAGATCGCCGTCGGCGCCTCGCTGCTGCTGCCCTTCGTGCCCAACCGGATCGCGGGCGCGGTCCTGGCCGCCTTCTCGGGAAGCCTGGTCTCGATGTACCTGCGCACCCCCGAGATGACCGAGTCCGACGGCGTGCGTCCCAGTCAGGACGGCACGGCCGTCGCGAAGGACACCTGGCTGCTCGCGATCGCCGGCGCTCTCCTGCTGGCGGAGAAGAAGCAGACCAAGCAGAAGAAGTCGCTGAAGGCCTGACCGGCTGAACGCCTTCCTCGCCGACGGTCGGGCCCGTCGTAGGCCGGGCCCACGCCCGCCGGCGGCGGAGGTCGTCAGTCCCGGGCCGTGGATGTCGAGCCCTCGCTCTCGGCCAGGCGTCGCTCGATGAACCGCTGCTCGGCGGCGTTGTCCACCTGCTCGAGCGCCCGGGCCCACGCTGCCGCGGCCTCCTCGCGCCGGCCCACCTCGTCGCGGAACAGGGCGACCGCGATGTGGAAGGGATGGTGGCGGGCGAGTTCGGGATCATCGGCCAGCCCCTCGAGCAGTGCCAGCCCTTCCTGAGGTCCTCGTGCCCTCCCCACGGCAATGGCCCGGTTCATCCGCACTACCGGGTCCTCGCCGCGTGCCAGCAGCAGGTCGTACAGCGAGAGGATCTGCGGCCAGTCGGTGTCCTCGTAGCGCGCGGCCTCCGCGTGCACGGCGGCGATCGCGGCCTGGATCGTGAAGCGTCCGGCATCCGGGCGGCCCGCCGCCCCCTCGGCCAGTGCCAGGCCCTCGGCGAGCAGATCGCGATCCCACCGCGAGCGGTCCTGGTCCTCGAGTGGGATCGGCACGCCGTCGGCGTCCTGGCGGGCTGGGGAGCGGGCATCGGCGAGCAGCAGCAGGCCCAGCAGCCCCTGTGGTTCCGCGGCCGAGGGGAGCAGGCCGTGCGTGATCCGCGCCAGACGGATCGCCTCGGCCGTGAGCTCCTGCCGGATCGGGGCGTCACCACTGGTTGCGGCATAGCCCTCGGTGAAGATCAGCGAGATCGCGGTCAGCACCAGAGGCAGCCGGCGCTCGCGGTCCGCGGGATCGGCCGGCACCGTCAACGGGATCCGGTTGGCCGCGATCCGCTTCTTGGTGCGGGTGATCCGCGCCTGCAGGGTCGCCACCGGTACCAGCAGGGCCTGCGCGATCTCCGCGGTGCTCAGCGAGCCCACGAAGCGCAGCATCAGGGTGATGCGGTCGGCCGGGGCGATGGCGGGGTGGCAGCAACCCATCAGCATGGCGAGGCGCTCGTCGGGCAGGTCCCCGTCGGCGAGGACGTCAGCATCGGCCGGAGGCGTGGCCGCGGCCTCTTCGGCCACGTGCAGCTCCGCGAGCCGGCGGGCGTAGGTGGCGTCACGTCGCACGCGGTCCAGGGCGACGCGCTTGGCGGCGGTGGTCAGCCAGGCCAGCGGCCGTTCGGGCACGCCCTGCCGAGGCCACGTGCGCAGGGCGGATTCCATCGCCTCCTGGGCGGCGTCCTCGGCGAGGTCGAGATCGCCGAAGCGGCGCACGAGGGTTGCCAGCAGGCGGCTGTGCTCCTCCCGGTGGACCCGGGTCAGCACGTCGTCGGCGGGCGGCTCCTCGTGCGCCGCGGCGATGGTCACCGCCCTCAGTACTCCGCGAGCGGGCGCACCTCGATGCGGCCGCCGATCGCCCCAGGGCACTTGGTGGCCCAGGTCAGAGCCTCGTCAAGGTTCGCGACATCCAGGACGATGGTGCCGCCGACGAACTCGCGGCTCTCGGCATAGGGACCGGCGGTGATCACCGGTTCGGCATCGCGATCGGCCTTGGAGACGCTCGTGCCCTCGTCCGGATCGGTGAGGGCGAAGCCGCCGGCGAGCACGCCGGCCTCCTTCAGTTCCGCGTCGAAGGCCATGAACTCCTCGGGGTTCGGGCCCTCGTCGGTCTCGCCGCAGCGGTCATCGGCCATGTTTCCCATCAGCAGCAGTACGTACTTCATGCTCACTCCTCGGTGGTGCGGTGACCGAGCCGAGCGGCCCGGACACCACTATGACGAACGGGCGCCGAGCAGATCGACAGTTCTCCGGAATCGGATCGACGTCGCCGGGATCGCCCGCCCCGCCCCGTGCCGGGCACATCCCGCGCTGTCAGGCCACGCTGAGGCTGTCGATCATGGCCTGGAGGTCGGCGACCTGCTGCTCGTGCCCGGTGGCGGCACCGCCGTCGAACGCCGCGGGGCCCTCCGGCGTATCCACGACGATCACGGCGATCTCCCATGACTCCGTGGTGTCGAGCAGGCTGAGGTCCGAGAGCATGACCGTCGCGGTGACGATCCAGCCGTCGTGCCCGTCGACCGTGAGGGCCTCGTCGCGGTAGTTCTCCAGCTCAGGGTCCGGTCCGTAGATCTCCTGGGCCTGATCGCGCGAGATGCCGCACTGGAAGATGGCTCGCGCGGCGTCCTCGACGCCCGGGTAGCCGCCCTCGTCCTCGGGGTACTCCACGGCGCCCACGGCGGCGACGGAGTACCAACCGTCCTCGACCTCCTGCTCCGCGGCGGCGACATCAACCATGTACGAGGACTGCGAGCCCCAGTTGCTCCCGGTGCCCCAATCCGGCTGGACAGCGAACTCCAGACCGCCGCTGCGCACCGTGCCGTCGGACTGCTCGGCCTGCGAGTTGTTGTCCTCGTGGACCGTGCACTCGGTGGTGGGCTGCTCGGTGAACGTCGGCTCGGCGCCGCCGGCCTCGTCCGTCGCCTCCTCGGAGGGGACGTACTCCTCGGGCCGGGTCTCCTCGGGATCATCGGCAGCAGAGGTCTCCTCGGCGGCGGTCGGATCCTCGGCGTCAGTCGAGAACACGGTCTGTGAGAACACGAGTGCCACGATCGCGAGCACCACCACCAGAACACCGACGCCGCCGAGGGCGACGGCGATGATCGGGCCCCTGCCGCCGCCCCCGCCGGGAGTCCCGCCGTGCCCGGCACTGGGCCCGCTAGGCCCACCGACCCCATCGGAGCCACCGGAGCCACCAGGCCCGCCACCGGTGCCCGGGGTTCCGGTTCCCGGGATCGATGCCCCGCCGCTGAAGTCGGGCAGCTGCGGCGGCTCGGACGTGCCTGGACGCTCGGACATTGCTGCTCCCCTCGAGCCCTGCTCCCCGGCGCGGACGATACGCGTGCCCGGCCGCGGCCCAGCCTAGCGGCGGGGTCGCGGCTCCCGTGCCCGTCTCGATACGCGAAATAATGCAAAGCATGAGTGGCGTAAATGGCAGAGGTAAGGCTAACCTCAGTGTGGCCGCGACGCGCTCCGCTCTCCCGGACCGGTCCCTTTCCCTCGACAGAAGGCAGCCCCATGACCTCCCACTCCCGTCTCTCCCGTCGCCACTTCAGCGCGCTCTCCACCGCCGGTGCTCTGGGCGTGGTCCTGACCGCCTGTGGCGGCAGCACCCAGGCCGCCGACGGCGGTGCGTCCGACGGGGGTGACAGCGGCGCGGCGGGCACCGTGGAGATCGAGGACAACAACGGCACCCAGACCGTCCAGACCCCGCCGGCCTCCGTCGTCGCGACGGACAACCGCACCTTCGAGACGCTCCAGGACTGGGATGTCACGCTCACTGCTGCCGCGCGCGCCCTGATGCCGACGACGATCTCCTACCGGGACGACGAGTCGATCATCGATCTCGGCAACCATCGCGAACCCGATCTCGAGGCGGTCGTCGCCGCCGAGCCGACCCTGATCATCAACGGTCAGCGCTTCGCGGACTACCACGAGGACTTCGCCCGTCTCGCCCCGGACGCGGCCATCCTCGAGCTCGACCCCCGCGACGACCAGCCCTTCGCGGACGAGCTCAAGCGCCAGGTCAGCGCCCTCGGGACGGTGTTCTCCAAGGAGGCCGAGGCCGAGCAGCTCGGCGCCGACCTCGATGCCGCCATGGAGCGCGTCACCGCCGCCTACAACGGCTCCGACACCGTCATGGCCGTCAACGTCTCCGGCGGCGAGATCGGGTACATCGCCCCCGGAGCAGGCCGCACCCTGGGCTGGACGTTCGAGGCCTTCGGCTTCGTCCCCGCGCTCGAGGTGGAGGGCGCCAGCGACGACCATCAGGGCGACGACATCTCCGTCGAGGCCATCGCCGAGTCCAACCCGGACTGGATCCTGGTCATGGACCGTGACGCCGCGATCTCCGCCGACGACCCGGCCTACGAGCCGGCGGCCGAGGTCTTCGAGGCCTCCGAGGCGCTCGCCGGGGTCACCGCCGTCGCCGAGGGCCGCCTCGTCTACATGCCCGCGGATACGTACACCAACGAATCGATCCAGACGTACACGGAATACTTCGAGGCCCTGGCCGACGCCCTCGAGGGCGCGGCCTGAGCCCTGGCGCGATGTCGTCCTCGTCCTCACCTCGACCCGCTGCCTCGCCTCGGCCCGCTGCCTCGCCTCGACCCGCTGCCTCGCCTCGACCCGCTGCGCCGACGGTCGCGTTGGCGCCCGACGGGGTGCCCGAGCGAGCTCGCGGCCGCGAACCGCTGCTGGATGCGAAGCTCGTCGTCGCCCTCGCGGTGGTGGCCCTGCTGCTGGTCGCGTCGCTGCTGACCGGTGTCTACGACGTGGTGGGAGCCGAGGACGGCGGCGCGATGTTCGCGATCACCCGGATCCCGCGCACCATCGCGCTGGTTCTCGCCGGCGCTGCGATGGCCATGTCCGGGCTGATCATGCAGCTGATGACCCAGAACCGGTTCGTCGAACCCTCGACCACCGGCACCACGGAATGGGCCGGCCTGGGGCTGATCCTGGTGATGGTGCTCGCGCCGCAGGCCGGCCTCCTGACCCGGATGACGGTCGCGATCGCCTTCGCCTTCGTCGGCACCATGGTGTTCTTCGCCTTCCTGCGGAAGGTGACCCTGCGCAGCTCCCTGATCGTGCCGATCATCGGCATCATGCTCGGTGCCGTCGTCGGCTCCGTCTCGACCTTCGTCGCCCTCCAGTTCGACGCCCTGCAGAACCTCGGGGTGTGGTTCGCCGGCTCCTTCACCTCCGTGCTGCGGGGCCAGTACGAGGTGCTGTGGATCGTGGCGCTGGCCGGGGTGGCGGTGTTCCTGGTCGCCGACCGGCTCACCGTCGCCGGGTTGGGCGAGGACATCGCCACCAACGTCGGCGTGAACTACCAGCGGGTGCTGCTGATGGGCACCGGCCTGGTCGCCATCGCCACCGGCGTGGTCACCGTGGTGGTGGGGAACCTGCCCTTCCTCGGTCTCATCGTGCCCAACGTGGTCTCGATGATCCGGGGCGACGACCTGCGCAGCAACCTGCCGTGGGTGGCGCTGCTGGGCATCGCCGTGGTCACCGTCTGCGACCTCATCGGGCGCACGATCATCATGCCCTTCGAGGTGCCGGTCTCCCTGATCCTGGGGATCGTCGGCGCCATCGTGTTCATCGCCCTCCTGCTGAGGCAGCGCCGGCATGGGTGAGCGCACGCTGACCGGCTCGGCACCCGCCGCGGGACCGGCACCCGTCACGGGCCCGGCACCCGCCGCTGGGGCGGCGACCGGCGCGGACACCGGGCGGGCCGTGTCCACCGCCCCGGCCGACGCCGTCCTCGACGCGGCGGCCCCGCGCCCGCTGCCCCGGCGCCGCAGCAGCTCCGGTCCCTTTCCGGACGCCAGGTCCAGCAGGCGCTACTGGAGCGTGGTCGGCGCGCTCGTGGTCCTCGCGGCCGCGTTCGGGCTCGGACTGCTGGCCATCGACAACCCGATGCCCGTCGGCACCCGGGGCTTCTGGCTGATCGCCGAGCTGCGCGCGACCTCCCTGGTGGTGATGGCGATCGCCGCGTTCTGCCAGGCCACAGCCACCATCGCCTTCCAGACGGTGACGAACAACCGCATCATCACGCCCTCGATCATGGGCTTCGAGTCGCTGTACACCGTCATCCAGACCGCCGCCGTCTATCTGCTCGGCGTAGCCGGAGTGGTGGCGCTCCAGGGCACCGCGCAGTTCCTCGCGCAGGTGGCGCTGATGGTGGGCCTCTCCGTGCTGCTGTACGGCTGGCTGCTGCGCGGGAAGTACGCGAACATGCAGGTGATGCTGCTGATCGGCATCATCATCGGGGGAGGGCTGGGGTCGGTCTCGACCTTCATGCAGCGCCTGCTGAGCCCCAGCGAGTTCGACGTGCTCAGCGCCCGCCTGTTCGGCTCGGTCACCAACGCGAGCGTCGAATACCTGCCCTACGCGATCCCGCTGTGCCTGGTCGCCGGGGTGCTGGTGTGGCTGAACGCCCGCCGCCTCAACGTCATCGCCCTGGGCCGGGACGTGTGCCTGAACGTCGGCGTGGACCACGGCCGCCAGACCATCTACACCCTGGTGCTGGTCTCGGTGCTGATGGCGGTCTCCACCGCCTTGATCGGCCCCATGACCTTCTTCGGCTTCCTGGTCGCGACGCTGACGTACCAGCTGACCGGCACCCACGACCATCGCCGGCTGCTGCCGGTCGGCGTGCTGGCCGGATTCGTCGTGCTCTCCGGGGCGTACTTCCTGATGAACCACGTGTTCTACGCGCAGGGAGTGGTCTCCATCATCATCGAACTCGTCGGCGGGTCCGTCTTCCTCGCCGTCATCCTGCGGAAGGGGCGCCTGTGATCACCATCGACGCGGTGCGGAAGCGATACACCTCGGGCTCGCGGACCATCGAGATCGGCCCGGTCAGCCTCGAGATCCCCGCCGGCGGGGTCACGGCGCTGGTGGGCCCGAACGGCGCGGGCAAGTCCACGCTGCTGACCATGGCCGGCCGGCTACTGGGGATCGACGAGGGCGCGATCGAGGTGGCCGGGTACGACGTCGGCTCCACCGCCTCGAAGGACCTCGCGAAGATCCTCTCCGTGCTGCGCCAGGAGAACCACTTCATCACCCGGCTCACCGTGCGCCAGTTGGTGGGCTTCGGCCGCTTCCCCTACTCCAAGGGGCGACTGACCAGGCTGGATGAGCAGAAGATCAGCGAGGCCATCGACTTCCTGAACCTCGACGAGCTCGAGGACCGCTACCTCGACCAGCTCTCCGGCGGCCAGCGACAGCGTGCCTACGTCGCCATGGTCCTCGCCCAGGACACCGAGTACGTGCTGCTGGACGAACCGCTGAACAACCTCGACATGCGCCACAGCGTGCAGATGATGGGCCGGCTGCGGGATGCCGCCCGCGAGCTGGGCCGCACCGTCGTCGTGGTGCTGCACGACATCAACTTCGCCGCCCACTACGGCGACCACATCATCGCGATGAAGGACGGCGGTGTGGTCGAGGCCGGCCCGGTCGAGCAGATCATAGACGGCGAGGTGCTCACCCGGGTGTTCGACACCCCGGTCCAGGTCATCGAAGGGCCCAGCGGCCCGCTCGCCGTGTACTACTGAGAGCAGGCGGAAGGCTGCGCCGACGCTTCTGCGCTCGGGGCCGACGACGCCCGACCCTGCGCCGGCAGCGCGGGATCCGCGACCTCGTGGGAATTGGAGCGCCATACCAACGCGGTCACGGATCCTGCGGAGGAGTCGCGCCGGGCCGCGCCGGGCCGCGACGGGTCGCAGCGAGGTCGGGCCGGCGCGCGCCCGCCTCGGCGTCAGTCGCGCTTCTGGGCGGGGTCGAACCCGGCGCGGCCGTCGGGGCGGTCCAGCTCGTCGATCGCGGCGATGTCGTCGGGGCTCAGCTGCAGCTGGACCGACTCCAGGTTCTCCACGATCCGCGAGGGCGTGGCCGACTTCGGGATCGCCACGATGTCGTGGGCGAGATGCCAGGCGAGGACCACCTGGGCCGGGGTGGCGCCGTGGGCAGCGGCGATGCCGGTGATGACGGGGTTCTCGAGGAGGTCGGACTTGCCCTGGCCGAGCGGCCCCCAGGACTGGGTGAGGATGCTGTGCTGGGCGTGGGCCTCGCGCAGCTCGCGCTGCTGGAAGTAGGGATGCAGCTCGATCTGGTGGATCACCGGGGTGACGCCGGTGGCGGCGATGATCTCCTCGAGCTCGGCGAGCGGGAAGTTCGAGACACCGATCGAGCGGGTCAGGCCCCGCTTCTGCAACTCGACCAGCGCCTCCCACGCCTCGACGTACTGGCCCTGGGACGGGACCGCCCAGTGGATGAGGTAGAGGTCCATGTAGTCCAGGCCCAGCCGCTCCAGGGACGCCTCGCACGCGGCGATCGCGTCATCGTAGGCGTGCTCGTCGTTCCACAGCTTGGTGGTGACGAAGAGGTCCTCGCGGGGCACGTCGGCGGCGCGCACCGCGCGGCCCACGCCCTCCTCGTTGCCGTACAGCTTGGCGGTGTCGATGTGACGGTAGCCGGCGTCGATGGCCTGCCCGGTCAGGTCGGCCGCGACCTCGTTGTCGACCTTGTACACGCCGTAGCCGAGCTGCGGGATCGAGTGGCCGTCATGAAAGGTCAGCGAAGGACTGGTGGACATGGTCTCCTCCTGGAGGGATCGGCGTCGCCGCCAGCCTACGATGGAGTCATGAGCTCGACGAGCCCGGGGCGGACCCGGTGACACCGGCACGCAGCTCACGTCTTGCACCGCTGGAGCGGCCCGTCCCCGACGGGCCGCCCGCCTACGACCATGCCCGCGGGCACACCCCCGAGGGGCGGCGGCTGGACGTGTACGGACTGCTGGACACCCTGTTCATCGCCACCGGCGTGGTGGTCTCGGTGTGGCTGGCGCTGCTGTACCTGATCGAGGGCTTCTCGCTGACGCCCATCCGGCTGCTGTACCTGGCTGGATTCTGGATCCTGCTGACCTACATCACGCTGCCGCGCCTGCATCAGCTGATGACCTGGATCTATCTGCCGGACTACTTCTTCGGCCGCACGCGCACCACCGAGGGCGTGCTCTCGGACCCGATCAACCTCGCCTTCGACGGCCCCGAGCGCGATCTGCACGTGGCGATGCGCCGCGCGGGCTGGGTGCTCGCCGAGGAGCGCACCGTCTCCTCGGCCTGGTCGATGGTCCGCTCCACGCTGCTGCGCAGCTCGTACCCCTCGGCACCCGTCTCCGACCTGTACCTGATGGGCCGACGCCACGACTTCACCTACCAGCAGGAGGTCGGCGGGACCACCACCAAACGTCACCACGTGCGGTTCTGGCGGATGCCGCCGGACTTCGTGCTGCCCGGCGGGTACCGGGCGGACTGGCTCGCCGCCGGCACCTACGACCGCGCCGTCGGCTTCTCCTTCTTCACCCTCCAGGTCACCCACCGCATCGACGAGAACATCGACGTCGAGCGCGACTACCTGATCGACACCGTGCGCTACGCCGACCGGGAGATCCCCGTCGAGATGATCCACGAGTTCTCGACCGCATACCACCACCGCAATGGCCAGGGCGACCGGTTCCGCACCGACGGCCACCTGCCGGTGATCGATGTGGCCGGCGCCGCCTCCCGGTCCGACGGGGCGACCGCGATGATGCTGCCCCGGCACCGGCCGACGGGGACCACCGTGATGAAGGCCCGCGCCCGCGCCGCGACCCAGTCCGCGCTGGCCGCGGCCCGCCTCACCAGCGGTGTCACCGGCCGCACCGATCTGGGCAACGAGATCTCTGCGCAGTGGCACGGGACCGTCGACGACTTCCACGAGGCCGTGGCCCGGGCGGCCGACCACCACCTGCCGCCGCCGACGGTCGCGTTCACCGGCGCCCTCGTGCTGCTGCAGGCGGGGCTCGTGGTCGCGCAATGGCTCACCCAGCTGCTGGGGACGAGCCCGCTGCCTCTGTTCGATGACGCGACGCTGCTGTTCCCCGGCCAGACCGGGTTGGGCGTGGCCTCCGGGTTCGCGCTGATGCTGGTGCTGCTGCTGATCGGGGTGCTGCGCCGCAGCCGCTGGGCCCGGATCGCCCTGATGGCTGTGTTCACGGCCGACGCGGTCGTGCGCCTGGCGTTGGCCACCTCCTCCGGCGGCGACGTGACCCACTCGCTGCTGGTCGGCGCCGGTGCCTCCGCCCTCGGCGTGCTCGCGATCAGCTCCGACGCCTCTCGCCAGTGGGTGCAGACGCTGCGCGTCTCCTCCCACGAGGACGAGGACGAGGACGCAGACGAGGACCGGGGCGCGGACCAGGCCGCTGGCGAGGACGTGGACGTTGGCGAGAGCAGGTCCGAGGACCGGGGCCAGGCCGGCGAGGTGGACGGCCACGCCCCCGGCGGGACGGACGACGGGCTGCCGGAGGGGGACCTGGCGCAACCGGCGGAGCGGCCGACGCAGCGGCGCTGATGGTCGCGAGAGCGTTCGGCGCAGCGCTGACAGGGCTGGCAGAGCCGGCAGGGCTGGCAGAGCTGGCAGAGCCGGTCTGCTGAGGCCGGTGGAGACGCGAGTTCGCGGCCGGACCGGGCGCGGCGCAACACGTCGTTCTGTTTCCCGTCGGCCTCGGTGTGAGCACGGACACCACGGAGTAGAGTTCGCTGTCAGCCGTTCACGGTGTCCCTGCGCGCCGACGCTCATCGCGAGCCCGGCGCCACCTTGAGCGGCCCGCCCGAATCCCCGTTCCCCGGGAGGATCCTGATGAGCGAGCCCCACGAGCCTGCCCCGGCAGCGCCGGGCGACCCGGCACCGGCCGGCGGCGCCTCCGACCAGCCCGAGCTGAAGCAGGCCATCACCCCCAAGCTCCTGCTGCTGTTCATCGTCGGCGACATCCTGGGAACCGGCGTCTACGCCCTGACCGGCAAGGTCGCCGGGGAAGTGGGCGGCGCGGGCTGGCTGCCGATCATCATCGCCTTCGCCGTGGCCATGGTCTCGGCGCTGTCCTACGTCGAGATGGTCACCAAGTACCCGCAGGCCGCCGGTGCCGCGCTGTACGTCCACAAGGCGTTCGGCATCCATTTCCTGACCTTCATGGTCACCTTCGCGGTGCTCTCCTCCGGCATCACCTCGGCCTCGACCAGCTCGATCTTCCTCGCCGACAACGTGCTCAAGGCCTTCGGGCTCGACGAGACCCTCGGGGGCGCCGCGACCGGGACCGCGACGGCGATCGCGCTGGCGTTCATCGCCCTGGTCGCCCTGATCAATCTCTACGGCGTCTCGGAGTCGGTGAAGGCGAACGTCGCCCTGACCCTCATCGAGCTCTCCGGCCTCACCCTCGTCATCCTCGTCGGCTTCTTCGCGATCGCCGAGGGCAAGGCGGACTTCTCCCGCGTGATCCTGTTCGAGACCGCGAACGACAAGAGCCTGTTCATGGCCGTCATCGGCGCCACCGCCCTGGCGTTCTTCTCGATGGTCGGCTTCGAGGACTCGGTGAACATGGCCGAGGAGACGGTCAACCCGGTCAAGAACTTCCCGCGCGCACTGATCGGGGGCCTGTCCATCACCGGCGTGATCTACGTGCTGATCTCCGTGCTCGCCGTGGCCGTGGTCCCGATCGGTCAGCTCACGGAGGCGACCACACCGCTGCTGACCGTCGTCGAGGTCGGCGCCCCGGGCATCCCGATCGATACGATCTTCGCGTTCATCTCGATCTTCGCGGTGGCCAACACGGTGCTGATCAACATGATGATGGCCTCCCGCCTGCTGTACGGCATGGCCAAGCAGGAAGTGCTGCCCGGGTTCCTGCGAGGGGTGCTGCGCAGCCGACGCACCCCGTGGGCCGGGATCCTCTTCTCCACCGGCTTGGCCTTCGCGCTGGTGCTCACCGTGCGCTACGTCCTCGCCGAAGGCACCATCTCCGCTCTCGGCGGCACCACCGCGCTGCTGCTGCTGGCCGTGTTCGGCCTGGTCAACGTGGCGGTGCTGGTCCTGCGCCGGGAACCGGGCCGCGAGGGCCACTTCCGGACCCCGACGGTGCTTCCGGTGATCGGCGCGATCACCGCCTTCGCCCTGATCACGCCGCTGGCGCAGCCCGCGCAGAACTACATCATCGCCGGCGGTCTCCTCGCGATCGGCCTGGTGCTGTTCGCGATCACCTGGATCTACAACAGCGCCGTCCGATCCCGGCGCACCCGCATCCGCCACCCCGATGACCTCGGCTGAGCTCAGTTCCCGGCGGAACCCGGACCTCGCCCGAGTCGCCGCCCTCTTCGATCGTTCCCCCAGGGAGATGCCATGACCACCGTCCTGCTGGCCTATGTCCCCAGTGCGACCAGTGAGGCCGCGCTCGCCTTCGCCGTCGAGGAGGCGAGGCGGCGCGACGCCTCCCTCCTGGTGCTCGCCTCCGAGCGCGCGCCGGACCCGCGCAAGGCACGCGGTGTCAGTGACCCCCGGCCGCTCGCGGAGCGCCTGGCCGAGACCGGTCTCGAGCACGAGCTGCGCACCGTCCCCAAGCGCGACGACCCGGCCGACGACATCCTCGACGCCATCGAGAACGACGCCGTCGACCTCGTCGTGATCGGCATCCGGCGCCGCACCCCGATCGGGAAGATCCTGCTGGGCTCGACCTCGCAGCGGGTCGCGATCGAATCGCCCGTGCCGGTGGTGCTGGTCAAGCCCGACACCTTCGTCAGCCCACCGAGGCCCTGACCCCTCAGCCCACCCAGGCCATGACCCTTCAGCCCACCGGGCCCTGACCCCTCCGCCCACCGCGGCCCTGACCGGCACGGACCCTGAGCCGAGCCCGGAACGCCGCGCACGCGTCATACGAATTCCTCCCAGAGTTCACCCCGGTGTCGCCTCAGGGCGAGAACGGGATCACTTTGCTGGCGCATTGTCAGGTCGACTCCGCCCGTTATCGCGGCCGAGAGCACGATCAACAGCAAAGGATCTTCCGATGGCCCTGATCGACCTGCCCCTGATGATGAAGGACTCCGTGCGCGGCAAGCGCTCGGCGGTGACGTGTGCGCTGAAGTGCGGTAACCAGTGCGCCTACGGCCCCTGCAACCACAGCGACAACTCCACCTTCCGCGACATCGCCTCCGCCGCGCTCTCCCGCCGCACCATGCTCGGCGGCACCGGCGGCGCCATCGCGATCGCCCTGGCCGGCACCCAGGGCGCCGTCGCGGCCCCGGCCGGCTCCTCCCCGGCGGCCCCGACCGTCGGCCCCGCGCCCGCCCTCGCCCCCAACGGCACCTCGCTCGACTTCGACGCGATCGCTCCGGTGAACTTCGAGACCGACGAGTTCACCGTGCCCGAGGGCTTCGAGTGGCACCCCGTGATCCGCTGGGGCGACCCGCTGTTCGACGACGCCCCCGAGTTCGACTGGAACGCCCAGAGCGCCGAGGCGCAGCGGGTCCAGTTCGGCTACAACAACGACTACACCGAGATCCAGGAGATCCCGGACACCGACGGCAAGCGCGCCGTGATGTTCGTGAACCACGAGTACACGAACGAGAACATCATGTTCCCGGCCGACACGGACCAGGACGACATCATCGAGATCGGCATGGCCGCCCACGGGCTCACCGTCGTCGAGCTCGAGCGCGAGAACGCCATCTCGCCCTACAGCTATGTCCAGGGCGCGGAGCTGAACCGCCGCATCCATCTCGACGACGAGTTCGCCCTGACCGGCCCCGCCGCCGGCAGCGACCTGGTCACGACCGCTGATGACCCCAAGGGCAGGACCGTCCTGGGCACGCTCGGCAACTGCGCCGGCGGCCTGACCCCCTGGGGCACGCTGCTCTCCGGCGAGGAGAACTTCCACGGCTACTTCCGCGCTCCCGGCACCTCCGAGGCCGAGCAGCGCTACGGCCTGGCTGACCGCGAGACCTCCCGCCTGTGGGAGCAGAAGTACGACCGCTTCGACGCCCGCAACGAGGGCTACGAGAACGAGCCCAACCGCTTCGGCTGGATCGTCGAGGTCGACCCGTTCGACCCCGAGTCCACCCCTCGCAAGCACACCGCGATGGGCCGCTTCAAGCACGAGGGCGCCAACGTGATCATCGGCGAGGACGACCGCGTCGTCGCGTACATGGGCGACGACGAGGTCTTCGACTACCTCTACAAGTTCGTCTCCAAGAAGAAGTACGTCGAGGGCGACCGCGACCACAACATGAAGCTGCTGGAGGAGGGCGACCTCTTCGTCGCCAAGTTTACCGGCAACTCCGCCGACGAGATCGACGGCTCCGGCGAGGTTCCCTCCGACGGCGCCTTCGACGGCACCGGCGAGTGGCTGCCGCTCGTGCTCAAGGGCAAGTCCCAGGTCGAGGGCTTCACCGTCGAGGAGGTCCTGGTCAACACCCGCCTCGCGGCCGACACCGTGGGCCCGACCAAGATGGACCGCTGCGAGGACGTCGAGCCCTCCCTGGCCTCCCGCCGCGTGTACGTCGCCTGTACCAACAACTCCGGCCGCGGCGTCGACGGCAACGCGCCGGCCGACGAGATGAACCCTCGCACGGAGAACCGCGACGGCCACATCGTGGAGATCGACGAGCAGGGCGACCAATCCTCGACGACGTTCTCCTGGAACCTGCTGATGGTGTGCGGTGACCCCGAGCAGGGCGATCAGACGTACTTCTCCGGCTTCCCGCAGGACAAGGTCTCCCCGATCTCCTGCCCCGACAACCTCGCCTTCGACTCGGTGGGCAACCTCTGGATCTCCACCGACGGCGCCCCCTCCGGCATCGGCTACAACGACGGCCTGTTCCGCGTGACCCTGGACGGCGACAGCCGCGGCCGCGTCGAGCAGTTCCTCTCGGTCCCGATCGACGCCGAGACCTGCGGCCCGATCATCCGCGACCAGGACCAGACCGCCTTCGTCTCGGTCCAGCACCCCGGTGAGGACGGCGAGTGGGGCGACCAGCGCTCCTACTTCCCCGACTTCGACGGCGTCGGCCCCAAGCCCGCCGTGATCCAGGTGCTGCCGATCGCCGAGGAGCACCCCTTCTCCGACATGGGCCCCGAGGACGAGCACTACGAGTCGGTCATCTGGGCGTACGAGAACGGCATCGCCAAGGGCTACAAGGACGGCACCTTCCGTCCCGTCCAGCCCGTCAACCGTGACGCGATGGCCGCGTTCCTGCACCGCCTGGCCGGTTCGCCGGAGGTCACGCCCCCGCGCAGCGAGCCGTTCCGCGACGTCGAGCGCGGTCAGGAGCACTACGACGCGATCATCTGGGCGTACCAGCAGGGCATCACGACCGGCTGGAGCGACCGCACCTTCCGGCCCACCCAGCCCATCGCGCGCGATGCGATGGCGGCGTTCATGTACCGCTACGCCGGCTCGCCCGCCTTCGACGAGCCCACCGAGCGTCCCTTCGAGGACGTGCCCACGCACATCATGTACGCCAAGGAGATCGCCTGGCTCGAGGACCAGGGCATCTCCAAGGGCTGGAGCGATGGCACCTACCGTCCGCTGAACCCGATGAACCGTGACGCCACCGCGGCGTTCCTGCACCGCGCCCGCACGGAGCAGAACATCACGTTCATGGGCGGCTGATCGCCGGTCTCCTGCATCGGGTGGCCGACCCTCCGGTCCCGACGACGCGACGGCCCCGCAGCCACACGGCCCCGCAGCCACACGGCTGCGGGGCCGTTGGTCGTGGCCGTCCGAGGTGCGCATGACCGCCGCGCCGGGATCGGCTCCGCCACTGCGGGGTCGGCTCCGCGGGGCCGGCCGATGCCTCGGCCTCAGCCCGGAGCACCCCTCGAGCGCGTGATTCCGGCCACGGAAACGGGGCGTGAGGCGTGCGAACGAGACTTATTTATCTCGCGTGCGCGCGCGGGCCCGTCGGAGTGCCCGGTAGGCGTCCGGAACTTTGGCCGCCGCCTGCGGATCGGTAGGATCACGGCCATGCCCCGCCCCGCCACGTCCGACCGCTCCCGGCCGGGGTGCTGACGGTGTCGGTGCTCTGGACGCTCCTGATCCTGCTCGCCACGGCCGCGCTCACGCCGCTGCTGGACCGGGTGCTCGGCCGCGCCGCCTGCTGGGTGCTCGCCGGGCTGTACCTCGTGGCCACCGCGACCCTGATCCCGGCCGCCTCGGCGGTCCTCGCCGGCGCCGGGGACGATCCCGCTGCTGTGTTCACGATGCCGTGGGCTCCGCAGTGGGACATCGATCTCGCCCTGCGCGCGGACGGCGTCGGCATCGTCTTCGCCATGATCGCCCTGGTCATCGGCGCGATCGTGCTCGCCTACTCGGCGCGATACTTCGAGCCCGGGCGCCACCTCAGCTTCTCCCTGGTGATGGTGCTGTTCACCCTGTCGATGGTGGGCCTCGTGCTCGCCGACGACCTGGTGCTGCTGTTCATCACCTGGGAGCTCACCTCGATCGCCTCCTTCCTGCTGATCGCCCGCTCGGGCAGCGCCGGCCAGGCCGCCTCGATGCGCACGCTGCTGATCACCTTCCTCGGCGGCCTGAGCCTGCTGACGGCCGTGTCGCTGATGGTGGTGCGGCTGGGCACCACCTCGCTGCACGAGGTCCTCGCCTCCGACGTCTGGTCCACCGACCCCGGCTTCGCGACCCTGGTGGCGGTGCTGGTCGCCGTCGCCGCCTGCACCAAGTCCGCCCAGTTCCCCTTCCACGTGTGGCTGCCCGACGCGATGGCCGCGGCCACCCCGGTCTCGGCGTACCTGCACGCGGCCGCCGTGGTCAAGGCCGGCATCTTCCTGCTGCTGCGCTTCAGCCCTGCCTTCCACGACGTGCTGGCGTGGAACGTGCTGCTGATCGTGGCGGGCCTGATCACCGCCTTCGTCGGCGGATTCCTCGCCCTTCAGCAGCCGGACCTGAAGAAGCTGATGGCCTACTCCACGGTCAGTCAGCTGGGCCTGATCGTCACCGTCATCGGCGTCGGCACCGAGGCGGCGATCCTCGCGGCGGTGGTGCACACGATCGCCCATGCCCTGTTCAAGTCCGGGCTGTTCATGATGGTCGGAGTGGTCGACCACGCCGTGCACACCCGCGAGCTGCGCCGGATGCCGGCGCTGCTGCGCGCCATGCCGGGCTCGTTCGTCATCACGCTGCTGGGCTGCATGTCGATGGCGGGCCTGCCCCCGATGCTCGGCTTCGCCTCCAAGGAATCGCTGCTGACCGGCGCCCTCGAAGCCCATGGCCCGGCCTGGGTGGGATGGACGGTCGCGCTCGGCATCGCCGGGGCGAGCGTGCTCACCTTCGCCTACTGCGCCAAGATCGTGCTCGGCATCTTCGTCGACGGCCGGGACGAGGACGCACTCGCCCGCACGGACGGCGTGACGCCGGCCCAGGAAGCCGGCAGCACCGATCCCACCGGGGCGACGGTGCGGGCGGCCGACGCCCACCGTCCCGAGGCGCTGTTCCTCTGGCCGGCCGCGCTGCCCATCCTCGCCGGGCTGCCCCTGGCCCTGTGGGTCGGCGTGCTGGACACCCCGGTCTCCCGGGCGATGGAGGCCGCTCTGGGCGGCGAGCACCACGCTCACCTCGCCCTCTGGCACGGCATCACCCCGGAGCTGGGCCTCACCGCCGGCGTCATCGTGCTGGGCACCGTGATCGCCCTGGTCCGCCGCCCGCTGCTGCCCGCCCTGGAGGCGCGCCCGTTCCCGGTCGACGGCGCCCGCGTGCTGACCGCCGTCGACCGCCTGGCCGAGCGCATCGCGGCCGTCCTGGTCCGCCCGATCGCCTCGGACGACCCGATGCGGCACCTGGGCGCGATCGTGGTGGCCTTCGCAGCGGTCGTGCTGGGCTCGCTGGCGGTGCTGGCCGGCGACCTCGTCCCGCTGGCCCCCGGCACCAACCAGCCCATCGACCTCGTCCTGCTGGTGCTGATCACGGCCGCGGTCGTGGTGATGTGCACGCGTCACGACCGCCTGGGCGCCGCGGTCGCTCTCGCCGCGATCGGGATCCTGGCGACCGTGCAGATCCTCTCCCTGGGCGCGCCGGACGTCGCCCTGACCCAGCTGCTGGTCGAGTCGCTGACGATCATCGTGATCATGCTGGTCCTCCAGCGTCTGCCCAAGGGCTTCGTGTTCCCGCATTGGCCCCGCCGCCGCGGCTCGATCACCATCGCGGTGCTGGTCGGCCTGGCCGCCGGGGCCGGCATGTTCCTGTTCGTGGGCCGACGGGGCCGCAGCGACGTCGCCCAGTACTACATCGACCACGCCGAGGAGATCACCGGCGGCCACAACATCGTCAACGTGATCCTCGTGGAGTTCCGTGCCCTGGACACCCTCGGCGAGCTGTCCGTGCTCGGCATGGCGGGCATCGCGATCGTCGCCGTGCTCTCCAGCATCCGCGACCGGTTCATCGACCCCGACGAGCCCACGGACCATCAGCCGGGCGACGAACCGCAGCTGCGGCCCGAGGGCACCTCGGCCCATCGTGCGATCGACTCCGCCTGGGGCAACGCCGCCGCGCTGCAGCTGATGGTGCGGGTGACCGGACCGATCCTGGCGATCATCTCGGTGATGCTTTTCCTGCGTGGGCACAACGCTCCCGGCGGCGGCTTCATCGCTGCCCTGGTCGGTTCGGCGATCGTGGCGCTGCTGTACCTCTCGACCTCCATGGACCGCCCGATCGGGCCGCCGAAGCTGCCGGTGGTGCTGATCGGCGGCGGGATCGGCGTCGCGCTCGGGGCCGGCTTCCTCGGCTACGCGAAGACCGGGTTCCTCGAACCGCTGCACGGGTACCTGCTGGGTGTCCACGTCTCTACCTCGATGATCTTCGACCTCGGGGTGTACCTGGCGGTGCTGGGGCTGGTGATGATCGCGGTGAACCTGCTCGGGGTCAGTGCCTCGCGGGGCGACGTGCCGCCCGTCGAGGGCACCCGCGAACGCACCGACGAGGCGGTCGAGGGCGAGCTGTCCGGCCCGCTGGAGACCACCCGCGGCGAACCCGCCCCCCGCCGGCGCCGCGTGGGGATGGGCACCTCCCATCTCACCGCCGGCACCGAACCGAAGGAGCCCGGTCGCCGATGATCCTCAGCCTGACCGTGGCCGTCCTCGTCGGCGGCGGGGTGTACCTGCTGTTGCAGCGCTCCATGGTGCGCGCCGTGTTCGGCATGACCCTGCTCAGCCACGCCGCGAACTTCATCCTGCTGGCCAGCGGCGTCCCCGGATGGCGCGCCGAGCCGCTGACCGATATCTCGGCCCGTCCCGAGATGGCCGATCCGCTCCCGCAGGCCTTCGTGCTCACGGCCATCGTGATCACCATGGCCGTCACCATCTTCATGCTCACCCTGGCGGTCATCGGCCACGACGACGACATGTCCCATCACCCGAAGACCGGCGAGAGTGAGGACTCATGATCCCCGCCGTCGCCCCGTCGCTGCTGCCCCTGTTCGTGGTGATCCCCCTGCTGGGAGCCGCCGCGCTGGTCCTCGTCCGCCGCCATCTCGTCGAGAGCGTGCTGCTGATCGCCGTGCCGGTGATCTCCGGGGTCGGCGCGATCTGGCTGCTGGCGTACCACCGCAGCGAGCCCGTCGTCGCCCACGCCGTCGGCGGCTTCTCGGACGTGCTGGCGATCCCCTTCGTCTCCGACTCGTTCAGCGCGCTGATGCTGCTGGTCACCGCGGTCGCGACCCTGGCGGCGAGCGTGTTCCTGCTGCTGACGGGGGAGTCCCACTACCGGTTCGTGCCGCCGCTGGTGCTGCTGCTGACGGCAGGCGTCAACGGCGCCCTGCTCACCGGGGACCTGTTCAACCTGTTCGTGTGGGTCGAGGTCATGCTGATGCCCTCCTACGCCCTCATCGCGCTGACCGGGACCTGGCGGCGACTCGGCATCGGCCGCCTGTTCGTGCTGGTCAATCTGCTCACCTCGACGGTACTCGTGATCGGCGTGGCCTTCGTGTACGGCGCCGCGGGCACGGTGAACCTCGCGGCCCTGGCCGGCGCCGGCAGCGAGGATCCCGTCACCGCCGCGGCGCTGGCCGTGGTGCTGCTGGCCCTGGCGGTCAAGGGCGGCATGGTCCCGGTCCACTCCTGGCTGCCGCGGGCCTACCCGGCGACCTCGGCGGGGATCATGGGCCTGTTCTCCGCCCTGCACACCAAGGTGGCGCTGTACGCGATCTACCGCATCATCACGGTGACCTTCTCCGACGGGCTGCCGTTCCTGGCCGTGCTCGCCGTCCTCGTGATCGCGACCATCCTGGTCGGCGCGTTCGCCACCGCCGGCGCCTCCCGCGTCCGCACCGCGATGGGTCACCAGATGGTCGCCGGCGTCGGCCACATCCTGCTGGGCCTGGTGCTGCTGACCCAGCTGTCCCTGACCGCCGGCATCTTCTACCTCATCCACCACGTGGTGACGATGTCGGCGCTGCTGCTGACCACCGGCGCGGTCGAGCACACCTACGGCTCCGGCCGTCTCGACCACCTCTCCGGGCTGGCGCGGCGCGACCCGTGGGTCGTCGGGATCATCGCCCTGGGCCTGTTCAGCCTCGTCGGCCTGCCGCCCACCTCCGGACTGTGGGGCAAGGTGGGTCTGCTCAGCGCCTCGGCGGAGCAGGCCTCCACCGGTGAGGCGGTGCTGGGCTGGGCAGCCGTCCTCGCGGTGGTCGTCGCGTCCGTCGGCTCCCTGCTGGGCCTGCAGCGCGTGTGGCGCGGTATCGCCTGGGGCGAGGACATGACCACCTACCGACCCGATGACCCCCGCACCGGCCGTGGGGCAGAGACCCCGCTGCCGGACGAGGTGCGCGTGCCCTGGCGCCTCGCCCTGCCCGGTGCGTCGATGATGGCGCTGTCGCTGGCGATGTTCGTCGGCATCGGCCTCCTGCTGCCGACGGTGGACCTCGCCGCCACGGACCTGCTGGACGTCGGCGCCTACGTGGAGGCGGTGAGGGGCGGATGATGCGGCTGTGGTACACGCTGTCCTACGCGCTGTGGATCCTCGTCGAGATCCTCAAGGGCTCGGTCGAGGTCGCCAAGGGCGTCTACACCCCCGGAGTGCACAGCTCCCCGGCGATCGTCGAGTACCGTCTGCGGGCAACCACCGACATCGAGATCGTCGCGATGGCCTCCTCGATCACGATCACCCCCGGCACCCTCGTGGTGGGCACGGCGCACGGCACGGCCGAGGAGCGGCCCAGCCTGTTCGTCCACGCCCTGTTCGCCACCTCCCGCGAGCAGGTGCTCTCCGACCTCGCCGAGATGGAGGAGCGGCTGCTGCGCGCCACCCGCGGGCGGGGCGGGGCGGATGCCGCCCTGCATCCCCGCCGCGGCGGACTGGCCGACGAGCGCTACGCCGATGGCCGGGAAGCACGGCGCATCCACGACAGCGGGGGCCGCAGCGGTGACCGGGAGCAGGGGCAGGCCCCGCTCGCGACCGGCTCGGAGGGGTCCGACCCCTCGGCGGCCGGCCCGTCGGCGACCGGCCCGTCGGCGGCCGGCCCCTCGGCGACCGATCCGGAGGAGGAGCGATGACCATCGTCCTGTGGCTGACCACCGCGATGCTGGGTGCGACGATCCTGGTCGGACTGTTCCGCATGGCCACCGCCCCGGACCCCGCCAGCCGTGCCGTGGTCGGTGACCTGGTGTTCTTCTCCGGCGTCGGCGTGATCATCATCGTCGGCCTGATCAAGGAATCCGCCGCGGCGGTGGACGCGGCGCTGATCGCCGCTGTGCTCGGCATCCTCTCGACCGTCGCCCTCGCCCGCATCCTCACCAGGGGGCAGCGATGAGCGCCGCACTCGATCTCGTCGTGACCGTCGTGACCGCCGTGCTCCTGCTCGGCGGCGCGTTCTGGATGCTCACGGCCGCCCTGTCGATGTTCCACGCCCGCGACGCCCTCAGCCGCATCAACGTGCTCTCCCCGGCCACCGGCCTCGGGCTGCCGATGATCGTGGTCGCCGCGTTCCTGCGCCACACCCAGATCAGCGGCTTCGAGGTCGCGATGCTGGTCAAGTCGATCATCACGGTCATCGCCCTGATCATCGTCTCCTCGATCGCCTCGAACGTGCTGGCGCGGGCCGCCTATCTCTCCGGCTCCCCGGTCGACCCGCGCACCGCGCCGCAGGATCTCGCTCGCGCCCCCGGTGAGGGCGAGCAGACCCCGCACACCGAGGTGCGCCCGGGTGAGGAGATGGGGCCCGACGGCCGGTAACACCCGGGTGACGTCTGTCCACAGCCGCCGTCGGGGCCCGGCGGGGCCCTCTACTGTGGGGCCATGGTGACGACACTGCCCTACGGCTCCTGGCCCTCGCCCATCACCGCCGAGCAGCTCGCAACCGGCGGGACCAGGCTCGGCGCCCCGCGCCTGGTCGGCGACGCCGTGTGGTGGACCGAAGGCATCGCCACCGAGGGCGGGCGCCAGGCGATCGTGCGCTCGGCAGGAGCGGTCGACGTCGCCGGCCGTGACGGCGATGCGGCAGCTGCTGCGGTCACCGTCCTGCCCGCGCCGTTCAACGCGCGCTCACGCGTGCACGAGTACGGCGGAGCGAGCTGGACCGTCGTCCCCGGCGCCGCCGGGACAGGCTCCGAGCCCCCGCTGGTGGTGTTCGTGAACTTCGAGGACCAGCGCGTCCACGCCGTCCGGGAGGGCGAGCAGCCGCGCCCGCTCTCGCCCCTCGGCCCCGAGGTCGATTCCGCCCACGGGCCCTCGCTGCGCTGGGCCGACCCCACGCCGGTCACCCTGGCCGACGGCACCGTCGAGATCTGGTGGATCTGCGAGGACCACACCGGCGGTGACCAGGGCCCGCGCGCCGATGCCGACGGCGCACCCCACATCGAGCGCTACGTCGCGGCCGTGCCCCTGGACGGCTCGGCCGCCGAGGACCCGTCCGCCGTCCGGCGCGTCACCCCGGCCTCACGGTTCGTCGCCCATCCGCGCATCAGCCCGGACGGGACCCGGGTCGCCTGGCTGAGCTGGGAGCACCCGCAGATGCCGTGGGACGGCACCCAGCTGCACGTGGCACCGCTGGCCGGAGGCAGTGCGGGCCCCGGTGACGTGATCGCGGGCGGTCCCGAGACCTCCGTCCTGCAGCCGGAATGGCTCGACGACCAGCGGCTGATGTTCGTCTCCGACGCCTCCGGCTGGTGGAACCCCTGGACCTGGTCGGCCGAAGCCGGCGCCCGGCAGGTCCTCGAGCTCGACCAGGAGTTCGCCGGGCCGATGTGGACCCTCGGCAGCACCTGGTACCAGGTGCTCGACGCCGACCGGGCCCTCGTCCAGTACGGTCGCGCCGCCGCGAACCTCGGGGTGCTGAGGCTCAGCACGGCCGAGCTGACGCCGCTGGAGTGCCCGCTGACGCAGATCAGCGCGGCCCTCGTGCGCGCCGACGGGCTGATGGTGCTGGCCGGGGCATCGCCGACGCAGTTCGCCGCGATCCACACCGCGCGACTCGAGCTCGCGGCCGGCCATGGTGACCGGCCCGCCGCCGCGACGGACCCGTCGACGGCCCCAACGTCGGCGGGCGATGGTCCGTCGGCCGTCCTGTCCTCGCTGACTCTGCTGCGCTCCTCGCGCAACGACGCCCCGGACCCCGGCGCCCTGCCCGTCGGCGAGAGCATCGAGGTTCCCCTCGCCGAGGGCGGTGTCGTCCACGCCATCGTGTACCGGCCCCGGCAGGACGGCATGGCCGGCCGCGAGGGAGATCTGCCGCCGTTCATCGCTCGCGTCCACGGTGGTCCGACCGGGCACGTCCCGCCGGTCCTCTCGCTCCCGGTCGCGTACTACACCTCCCGGGGCCTGGGCGTGGTGGAGGTCAACTACGGCGGCTCGACCGGCTACGGCCGCGCTTACCGCAACCGTCTGCGCGGGCAGTGGGGCGTGGTCGACGTCGCCGACACCGTCGCCGTCATGGAACATCTGGTTTCCCAGGGAATCGCCGACGGGAAGCGACTGGCGATCGAGGGCGGCAGCGCCGGCGGCTGGACCACGCTCGCCTGCCTGACCCGCACCGACACCTTCGCCGCGGGCGTGTCCAGCTTCGGCGTCGCCGAGCTCGAGAAGTTCCGCCTGGACACCCACGACTTCGAGTCGCGCTACATCGACGGCCTCGTCGGCCCCTATCCCGAGCGCCGCGACCTGTACGTCGAGCGCGCCCCGCTCAACCACGTCGACGAGCTCGAGGTGCCGGTGCTGCTGCTCCAGGGCGACGAGGACCGGATCGTGCCGCCCAGCCAGTCCGAACTGTTCCGTGACGCGCTCGCGGCCAAGGGGATCCCGCACGCCTACCTCCTGTTCGAGGGGGAGCAGCACGGGTTCCGCAAGGCGGAGTCGATCATCCGCGCCACCGAGGCGAGCCTGTCGTTCTACGGGCAGGTGCTGGGATTCAGCCCGGCGTGCGTGCCGGTGCTCGAGCTGCAGCGCGACTGAGGGCGGCGGGATGAGCATGGGGCCAGAATCCGGGCAGGGACCGGGTGGCACGGGATCAGGCGCAGGGCCGGGTCCCGGGGGAGGACCAGGCGCAGGGCCGGGTCCCGGGGGAGGACCGGGCGCAGGGGCGGGCCCGGGAGCGGTGCCGCGCCCCGTCGCGCAGCCGCTGCGACCGGCCACCGCCGCCGTCGTGGTCGCGGCGGCTCTCGTGGTCGCTATCGCCGCCGGGCTGGTCTTCGGTCTCAGCGAGAGGCCTCTCATGGCGTGGGCGGCTGGCTCGATGGCCCGCGAGGTGGCCTGGGTGCTGACACTGACGGGGCTGTGGGCTCTCGAGGCCGGCCTGTCCTTGGCCTTGCTGATCCTGGCCATCCTGGTGGTCGTCAGGGGTGTCGCGAACCTGCGCCGGGGCGGGATCTTCATCCTCGTGGCGGCGGCCATGGGGCTCTTCGGGATGTTCGGCCTGTCGTTCGAGACCTACGGAGACCCCCCGGGCCTTTCCACGGTCGAGATCGTCTTCACGGTTCTCGAGGTCCTGGGCGGGCTCGTCCGCATCGCGCTGCTGCTGGCCGGCGGCGCGATCATGGTGCGCAGCGTCCAACGGCTCCGGCGAGAACGCGGCGCACGGCCACGAGCCTGACCCTGCGCCACTCATCGACCGCCACCCCGCTCGGCCCATCGTGACGAGTGGCACATCGCCGGGCGTCCGGCTACCGTGGTCGACGGCGTGCGGCGGCCGACGGACCCACCGGCAGCGGCGCCAGGCAGGTCTCGTCGTCGCCGGCGCACGAGCCCCTTTCCTGCCGCGACGCGATGCGAAGGAGCTCCCATGTATTCCCGGACGACGCCGAGCAGCGACGAGAACCCCGAGGCCGGAGCAGTCGGCCGCGGGGGAGAGCCCGGTGGCGGCGACACGTCCGCCACCGGCGGCGATGCCGGTCGCGCGGGTGCCGTCCGCGGCAGCGGTCCCAGCTCCAGCGGCGGCCGCCTCCGCCGCGCCGGACTCACCCGCCGCGCGGGCCTGGCCGGCACCGCGCTGGCGGCCACCGCCACCGCCGTCGGAGTGCCGATCGCCGGCTGGGCGAAGGGCGATCCCGCTCCGCACAAGGACGAGCCCTCCTCTCGCTCGGCCCTGGCCGCACCGGACTGGAGCCGCGGGAAACCCCACCGCCATCCCTGGGACCGCCAGCGATCGGGCAGGACGCTGCGAGAGGCCGAGCCCGGCTCCGTCGGCCTCGACGCCGACTCGCTCGAGGAGCTGCCCGCGATCATCCGCGCCGGCCTGGACCACGATCCGCCCCGCTTCTCCGGCGCCTCGCTGCTGGTCGCCTCCCAGGCGGGCATCGCCTATGAGCACGCCGACGGGTACGCGCTGCGCTGGAAGAATGCGACCGAGCAGCTGCCCGAGGATCAGTGGATCGAGGCGCGCAGCGACACGATCTACGACCTCGCCTCCATCTCGAAACTGTTCACCGCCACCTCGGTGATGCAGCTGATCGAGCAGGGCGAGCTGTCGCTGGAGGACCCCGTCGCCTCGCATCTGCCGGCCTTCGCCGCGAACGGCAAGGCCGACGTCACCGTCCAGCACCTGCTCACCCACGTCGGCGGCCTGCCGCCCTTCATCAACCTCTACTCCTCCTACCCCGACGTGCCCTCGCGGCTGGACGCCGTGCTGACGGTCGCACCGCAGGCCCCGCCCGGCACCGAGTACGTCTACAGCGACCTCGGCCTGATCACGCTGGGGCTGATCGTCGAGAAGCTCGCCGGGCAGAGCTTGGACGAGTACGTGCGCGAGCACATCACCGAGCCCCTCGGCATGCACGAGACCATGTACAACCCGCCCGCGGAGCTGCGCCCGCGGATCGCCGCCACCGAGTACATCGACTACTACGGGGAGCTCGTCCACGGTCACGTCCACGACGAGAACGCCTACTCGCTCGGCGGCGTCGCCGGGCACGCCGGGGTCTTCTCCACCGCCCGCGACCTGGCCGTCTTCGGGCAGATGTTCCTCGGCGGCGGGCGCTACGGGAAGGCCGAGATCCTCTCCGCCCAGACCGTGCAGGAGATGTTCACCGACCGCATCGCCGCGGTCACCGGGGTCGGCGGTGCCCGCCGCGGCCTCGGCCCCGAGCTGGAGGCCTGGTACTACCACGCAGGCCTGACCAGCCCGTATAGCGGGGCGCACACCGGCTTCACCGGCACCTCGCTGGTGATCGACCCGCTGACCGACACCATCGTCATCATGCTCGTCAACTCCGTCCACCCCACACGCGAGTGGTCCTCCACCTCCGCCACCCGGCGGGAGGTCTCCACGTGCGTGGCGGGTGCCCTGGGCATTGTGCCGACGAAGCTGCGGGAGGGCTGGAGCGCTGGCGCCGAGGACGATTCCACGGCGACCCTCACGGCCGGCCTCGATCTGGGCAGCGGCGGGGCCCGCAGCCCGGAGCTGGTGCTGGATCTGTTCGCTCATCTCGAGACCGCGTACGACGTGCTGTCGGTCGAGGCCTCGCAGGACCAGGGCTCGAGCTGGTACCCGCTGGCCGGGACGCTCGAGGCCCGCCATCAGGAACCGGTCGAGGTGCCCGACGGTCAGATCACCGGCTGGGGCCGACGTCAGCAGTGGACCGGTACGTTCCCCCTGGTCGACTCGGCGGGAGAAGTGCTCGGCGACGAGGTGCAGATCCGGCTGACCGTGACGACCGACGGCGCCACCCGCGGGCTCGGTGCGTGGGTGGGCCGGATCCGGGTAGTGGACGGGCACCACGAGCTGCTGGACACCGATCGTGCTGCGGACCGTGAGGTGATCGTGGCCGACGGGTGGGTGCTGGGGGAGTGAGCTGCCCGGCGGCGGGTCGCTCGGCATCTCCGGGCTGACGGTATCGGCATCTCTGCCGGACCGCAGCGGGCGGGGCCTGACCGCAGGGGGCGGGGCCTGGCTGCAGCGGGCGGGTCTCAGGCGTCGGCGGCCAACGTCCGCTCGATGTCGTCGGCGATGTCGGCCGGCTCCACCTTCGGTCCGTAGCGGGCGATGACGGCACCGTCGCGGCCGATGAGGAACTTGGTGAAGTTCCAGCCGATCTCGCCGGCGGGGATATCGCCGTGCGGACCGGCGTGCGAGCTGGTCAGCCACGTGTACAGCGGGTGCGCGTCCTCGCCGTTGACGTCGACCTTCGCGAACATCGGGAACTCGACGCCGAAGTTGACGGAGCAGAACTCGGCGATCTCGGACTCGGTGCCCGGCTCCTGGTGCATGAACTGGTCGCAGGGGAAGCCGAGCACCACCAGGCCGCGCTCATGGAAGCGGGCGTACAGATCCTGGAGCCCTGC
Source organism: Brachybacterium sp. GCM10030267 (assembly GCF_042666875.1). Lineage (NCBI taxonomy): Bacteria > Bacillati > Actinomycetota > Actinomycetes > Micrococcales > Dermabacteraceae > Brachybacterium > Brachybacterium sp. GCM10030267. The sequence continues at coordinate 87,722 of NZ_JBHTCX010000011.1, forward strand.
GTACTGCGGGGTGAAGCCGCACTTGCTGGCGGTGTTGACCACCAGCGCGGCCGACCCGACGTAGTCGGCGAGGTTCTTGTCCTGCCCGGTGATCGTGCTCGCGGTGAAGTCGGCAAGAGTCGTCATGAGTCCATTGTGGACCTCTGAGATGTGGGCCTCACAGGGCTGGCCGGGCCGGGTGGTGCGGCCTCACGTCCGGGCCGGCGCCGGAGGTGTGACGGCGCCAGTTCTGTCGCGGCGCGCCCGGGTGTCGGTCGCTGCTCGTGAATGGTTCCTCCACAATGCTCATTCGTCCACATTATTCGGTGCTGGCTGGCGCAATTCGTTATGAGTGTCTAATTGCGGCTGATCGGAGCGTGCAGAGAGGGGGCGATGTCCGGCCGGCCGGCGTGAGGCGATGGCGCCGATGTGTGCTCCCCCTCGGTCACCAGCGGTGACAGTGCTGGGGGTGGGCGACTATGTGGCACGCAGAAAGTGTGGAGGGATCGTCGCAAAAATTTGTCCACATTCCGGGGAACGAGGTTTCGATACGTGGTGATGCGCGAGAGGATGGAGCTATGTCCACATCACAGCAGTCACCACCTCCGGGAGAGGGCCCGACCGCGCAGCAGCCCCCGGGCCCGCCACGGTCGGTGGCTGCTGTGCGCGCCGCTGGTCTGGCGGGTCTTGCAGATCTGCTGGCCGATGACGGCTTCATCCTCGAATCGATCGCCACCGATCCGCGTCGGCTGTTCGAGGTCGGTACCCAGGAGCGAGCGGTGTTCACCAACCTCCTCGCCACGATCCAGGAGGCACGCAGCGCCCTGGATGCTCTGGAGGCGCGCACCGTCGTCGCCCTCGGCAAGGCGACCACACGGGATCTGATCGCCGCCGCCCGCGACAGCACGGCGCACGAGGATGCGGTGCTGCCTCCGATGGAGCGCATCAACCGCCAGTCCGATGCGGCCACGCGCCGGGACCTGTCGTTGATGACCCGGCGGTCCCCTGCAACTGCCGGCCGGACGTTCTCGGCGGCGCGACGCATGGTGGCCTCGATGCCCGAGATGCTCTCCGCGATGGGATCGGGCAAGGTCACCGCTCAGGTCGCCTATGCCACGGCGGACGCGATGTCGCCCATCGACGAGGATCAGCGCAAGACCGTCGATGCCATCCTCGGCGAACGCCTGCCGGACCTGGACGGGGCCGGGGTGCGTCAATGGCGCCGGGAGGTGGCCGCCGTGGCCGAGCACATCGACCCCGATGGGACGACGTACCGCCACACCAAGGCCCGCAAGGAACGCTGCGTGACGTTCACCCCGGGCGAGCACGGGATGGCGACTGTGAGTGCGCGACTGCCTGCGATCGATGCCCGTCTGGTCCACAAGCGGCTCTCGCTGGAGGCGGAGCGGCGCCGCGCCGAAGCCGACGGCACCCTCAGCCCCGGCGAGAACCACAGCACTCTGATGGCCGACGCCTTCACCGAGACTCTGCTGCGCCGTGAGGGCGGCATGGAGCCGGTGACCCTCGACGTGGGGGTGATGATCACCGACCGCGCCCTGTTCAACTCGGATTGCGGCGACGCCGCCCAGATCGAGGGGTACGGACCGGTGCCCGCCGAAGCCGTCCGGGCTCAGCTCCGGGCCGCTCTCGCCGAACCCCGCCAGCCTGCTGATCTCGCCGGGCCCGGCCAGGAGCCGCCCGATACCGCGAGCATCGACCGGGACCCGCTGGGACCGGACGGGCCCGCCCTGCGCGCTGTCATCCGCCGGCTGTACACCCACCCCACCTCCGGGGAGCTGGTCGGCGTCGAATCCAGGGCGCGCGAGTTCCCACCTGCGATGCGCCGGTTCCTCAGCTGGCGCGATACGTCCTGCCGGGGGCCGTTCTGCAATGCCGCCGCGCGACAGCGGGACCACATCACCCCGCATGCCGAGGGCGGGCCCACCAGTATCGACAACGGCCAGGACGTGTGTGCGCACTGCAACCAGAAGGAGCACGACACCCGCTCCGTGGTGCGAACCGCCGATCCTGAGCGCCCGGGCCACCGCGTGACCTGGACCGGCATGGCCGGCACCAGCCGCACCACCACGCCCAGTCCTCTCGCCCCGCTGCAATCACTGCCGGTTCCTACTGTCGGGGCCGACGGGGCCGACGGGGCCGACGGGGCCGACGGGGACGGCGGGGACGGTGAAGATGGTGGCGACAATGCTGAGGGTGGCAGTGGGGCCAAGAGCGGCAATGGGGCCGAGAGAGGCCATGGGGCCAAGAGCGGCAATGGGGCCGAGAGAGGCCATGGGGCCAAGAGCGGCAATGGGGCCGAGAGAGGCCATGGGGCCAAGAGCGGCAACACAGTTCCTGCCGACCGAGGTTCCGGTCCCACAGCATCCGGCAACCAGCGGTCACAGCCGTCTCCGGGCGATGTCACCGCAGCCTATGAAGCCCTCCATCGCGCCGGGCTGTTCGATCCTGAACGGCCGGCACCTCGGAAGCAGCGGAAACCACGCGGACGTCGTGCCCGGCAGGACCGAGCTAACCGACAGGAGCGAGGAGAGCGCCGATCACGTCGGGACCGACGAGAAAGTGCCGAACGATGAGTCGCGCGGCGGCGTCGATCTCGCCTGGCTGCGGCCCGATCGGACTACACCCCGTCGGCCGCCAACCGGAGTGCCACCTCGGCCGCCCCGTTCATCACGCCCGCTTCCTGCACGCATCGCGCGAACAGCCAGCGGCGCGTCCGCTGCGGATCCAGCCCGGCCAGATCAGACATGCGATCGGCGAACTCACCGGGCTGAGAGGTGAGGCGCTGCGGGTCATTGAGCATGTGCTGGAGGACGTCGTAGTGCGGGTCGCCGACATATGGCTTGGGATCGATCAGCACCCACTGCCGTTGCCTGCCCTCTCCTCGCGCCAGAACGTTCGACGGGTGCAGGTCGGTAGCCAGAAGCACGGGCTCACCGCCCCACTGCCGAGGCAGCTCACGGAACAGCGCCAGTCCCTGGTCGACAAGATCGTGGGGTAGAGGTGAGATCCGGTCGTCGGCGCGCTGCTGGGCGCTGTCCGCCCACCACGCACACATGTGGGCCAGCGGCCGGAACTGCGCTGCGTCGGACGGGGAAGCGATGACACTCGGCGACTCCCACATGCGTCGCAGGAGATCCGCGACCACCTCGTCGCGCTCCGGCCAGGTCAGCAGTTCCGCGAGTGGGATACCAGGCCGAATGCGCTCCATGAGCAGCAGCGATGTCTCTCCGCGGCGCTCACTGTGCACCACCTCTGCTGCGCCGCGTCCCTGCCACAGGGCCATCCCTGGGGCCTCGTCGCGCGCCTCCTCGTGGGCCCACGCCACCTTCAGCACCAGCTCCGCGCCATGGCCGTCGCGCACCGGTGCCACCCACGCCGCCGACCCACCGGGGGAGAAGGGCGTCGAGACCGACAGCGACCATTCATCGAGCACCTCGTCGACGATGCCGGGCAGTCCGGAGCGCCAGGCGACGACGCCCGGCTCCTCGTTGTCGGCCAGGAGAGGCGGCAACGGGTATCCAGCGATCAGCGGAGGCGGGTCGGGGGCGTCAGTGGCACGGTCGATCCTGGAGGGACCGGTCATGACCATCTCCTGTGAGGACGAGGACGAGGAGGACGAAAAGCGAGCGCGAGAGCGGAGGCGGGGCGCACACCGAGCCTGCACCTGGGGACATATCGCGCCGGCGCAACCGGCCGACCCGTACAGCCCCGGCGGCTAACATTCTTCCGTGAAACCGTTCGTGCTGATCGCCACCCGCCCCGAGGACGACGTCGCCTACACCGAGAAGGAGTCCGTCCTCTCCTTCACCGGGCTGGACGAAGGTGATCTGATCTGGGTGCGATTGGACCGTGACCCGTACCCCGAGCTGGCGGCAGCGGACATCTCCGGGATCATCCTCGGCGGCAGCCCCTTCACCGTCTCCGATCCGGAGCAGACCAAGTCCGAGGCCGAGAAGCGCGCCGAGAAGGAGATCTTCCGGGTGCTGGACCAGGTCATCGCCGAGGACATCCCCTTCTTCGGCGCCTGCTACGGAATCGGCACCCTCGGCACGCACCAGGGCGCTGTCATCGACCGCACCTACGGGGAACCGCTCGGGGCCATCGACGTGACGCTCACGGCCGATGGCCGCCAGGATCCGCTGATCCAGGAGGCAGGACTCGCCGAGTCCTTCATCGGGCTCGTCGGGCACAAGGAAGCCGTCCATACGCTTCCGGATCACGCGACGCTGCTGGCCACCGGCAACGCCTCGCCCGTGCAGATGTTCCGCGTCGGCACCCGCCAGTACGCCACCCAGTTCCACCCCGAGCTCGACATCCCCTCGATCATCGACCGCGCCCGTGCCTATCGCGACCATGGGTACTTCTCGCCCGACGAGATGGAGGACATCTTCGCCGCGCTCGAGAGCGTCGAGGCCGACGAACCCCCGAAGCTGCTCCGCGCCTTCGCGACCCTGTTCGCGCGCTGAGCGGTGTCCGCGCGCTGAGCCGTGTCCGTCCGCTGAGCGGTGTGCGTCCGCTGAGCCGTGTCCGCCCGCTGTGCCCGGCTCCGTTCCCGGCCTGCGCACCTCTGCTCAGGTAAGGTCCGCACCGTGCCCCGATTCACTCGCGAGCAGGTCCGACGCCGCCAGCTCGTCGCGGGCGGGCTGGTGCTGTGCCTGGTGCTCGTCCTCGGCGGGTGCACAGCCGTCCTCATCGGCGCTCTGCGCGGAGGGGGCGGGGCAGCCACCGAACCGGAACCCTTCCAGGCCGACGACGCCGCCATGACCGCACCCGTGACCCCGCCCGACGCGCCGGCGCGTGCCCAGTTGCCCGACGGGGTCGAGCTGGCCGAGGACGAGATCATGGGCCTGGACGTCTCCGCACATCAGCGGGAGATCGACTGGAGCCAGGTCGCCGCCGACGGCTACGGATTCGCCTACATCAAGGCCACCGAGGGCACCGGCTTCACGGACTCCCGGTTCGCCGAGAACTGGGACGGAGCCCGTGCCGCAGGAGTCACCCCCGGCGCGTACCACTACTTCACGCTGTGCTCACCGGGGGCCGACCAGGCCGCGGACTTCCTGGCCGCCGCACCGCCGGATGACAGTGCGCTGCCGCCCGCGCTCGATCTCGAGTTCGACGGCGCCTGCCAGCAGCGGCCCGAGGCGGCCGATGCGCAGGCCGAGATCGATGCCTTCACCGCCGCCGTCGAGGAGGAGTGGGGTCGTCGTCTGGTTATCTACTCCTCCTCCGAGTGGCGTGAGCACTACGGACTGCCGGTGACGGATTCGCGGCCCGACTGGCTGTTCTCGGAGACCGGCAGACCCGACCGGGCGGACTGGTCCGTGTGGCAGCTGCGCTTCGACGGCGAGGCCTCCGGCATCGAGGGCGGCGTCGACATCGACGTCGCCCGGATCGAGACGCTCCGCGAGCACGCGTCGATCCCCGCGGGCGAAGGGGAACTGACCCACGAGCCCGAGGACGGCTGAGCCCGGGCGCACCCCGGACCCGGTTGCCGATCGGTCGCGGTCCGTCGGCGGCGCCCCGCGCCGGGGGATGCTGGCGGCGAGGCTCTCAGTTCGGCAGGTCGTGGTTGACGGCGGTCTCGCGGTCGATGGCCGCGACGAGCTCGTCCAGGATCGTCGTCCAGTGCTCGAGCAGCCCCTGCCGTTCGGCCGCGCCCAGCAGGCGCTCCTGATGGATGGCGACCGTGGTGCCGCCCGAGGCCTCCAGCAGGGTCACCTGGAAGACGGTCTCGTGATCGAGGGTCGGCGGCGTCCAGCGCACGCGCACCCGTCGGCCCACGTGGCAGCCCACCACCCGGCCGCGGGTTTGACCGTCGTGACGCATGGGGGCGCCGACCATCTGCGGGACGTTCTCGACGCCCAGCCACTGCGGCAGCCACTCGGCCAGCAGCCGGCGCCAGACGTCCTCGAGCGGGGCGGAGAGAGTGCGGCGGACACCGAGCTCCCACCCGGCGTCGCGGGTGAGGCCGGTGGGTGGGGGAGTGATCTCGGTCTGCATAAGACCACGGTAGGGCGGCCGACGGGGGCTCGGGAGGCCGCCACCCGAGCCGTCCACAGGTGTTCGATAACTGGTCGCCGGGGCGTCACCGCACGTCGACGTCAGCTCGCTCCGCCGCGCGAGGTGTCGGCGCGCTCCTGCATGCTGGGGAGATGGTCGATCCCGTGCTCCCGCTGCGTGCAGTACGCATGCACGCCCTCTCCCCGGCGGACATGGGTGAGTGGCCCGCGACCCTGCCGCCGATGGAACAGCTGCTGACCCAAGGACTGGAGTTCGGCCGAATCACGGTGCTGACCGGGGACAACGGCGCCGGCAAGTCCACCGTGGTCGAGGCGATCGCCGGCGCCTACGGGCTCAATGTCGAAGGCGGCGGCACCGGAGCCATGCACTCCACGCGCGCGACCGAGTCACCGCTGGTCGACCACCTGCAGCTGGTGCGCGGCGCGGGTGCGTCCAAGAAGGGGTTCTTCCTGCGCGCCGAGACCATGCATTCTCTGTTCACCTACTACGAGGAGATCGGTGTGGGAGGCGTGATGCACGAGCGCAGCCACGGCGAATCGTTCCTGGAGATCGTCTCGGAGCGGTCACGTATCGGCGGGCTCTGGCTGCTGGACGAACCCGAATCCGCGCTGTCCCTCAGCGGATGCCTGGCGCTGCTGGGACTGTTGCGCGACCTCGTCGCCGGCGGAGCGCAGATCATCCTGTCCACGCACTCACCCGTCCTTGCCGCCCTGCCCGGCGCCGATCTGTACGAACTGGGCCCCTGGGGCATCCGAGCCGCCACCTACGACGACCTGGATCTCGTGCGCACGTGGCGCAGTTTCCTGGAGTCGCCCCAGCGATTCCTGCGTCACCTGGGCTGATACCGCCGGGGCTGTCGAGCGCTGTTCTGCTGCGCGTTCACGGCTGCAGACGGTGACGCTGCCAGGCGCCGTCGGCCGCGCGGTCGTACGCGATCCGGTCGTGGAAGCGGTTCTCCCGCCCCTGCCAGAACTCCATCCGCTCCGCGAGCACCCGCAGGCCGCCCCAGAACGGCGGGCGGGAGACCTCATGGCCCTCGAAGCGGGCCTCGACCTCGTCGTACTGCGCATCGAGAGCGGCACGCGAGGCGATGGGCCGTGATTGGTGGGACGCCCACGCGCCGAGCTGCGCGCCTCGCGGACGCTGCGCCCAGTACGCGTCGGACTCCGCGTCGGAGAGGTGGCTGACGGCCCCTTCGATCCGCACCTGTCGCTGCATGGGGTACCAGGGCAGCAGCAGGGCGGCATGCGGCGCCGCATCCAGCTCGGTGGCCTTGGGGGAGGTCAGGTTCGTGTACAGCACGAACCCCTCGCCGTCGTGTCCCTTCAGCAGCACGGTCCGCGACCGGGGGCGGGGGCGGCCCATCGCATCCATCGCCACGGTCGAGAGCACCACGGCCGACGGGTCGGTCAGGTCGCCCTGCTCATCGCGCCGGGCGAAGGCCTCGTCCATCCAGATGTCGAACAGCGCCAGCGGATCCGACGGAGCATCATCGGCCAGCGATCCGGCCAGATAGTCGTGACGCTCGCCCGCCAGGCGCCCAGCGGGATCTTCGTTCATGTCCTCGACCTTCGTCTCAGAGGCCGCCGGCGCCCGCTGAGGCCGCGCGGCGGACAACTATGTCGTGCCCCTGATCCTAGGACGTTCGTCGCCGGCCCCGATGGGCGGCCTTCGGCCCGCGGGGATCTCCGAGCGGCCGCGCGGTCCGGATCGGCCGGAACTCCCCGGCGCGGGCCTTGGCGGCTCGGACGCTGCGGAGGGCCTCGAGGTCACCCCAGGCCGCGGGCAGGGGGCGATACTCGATGAACTCATGGTCGGCGGCACGGGTTCGGCTGGTGGCGATGGTCGCGTTCTTCATGACTCCACTCTGGTGATGGTCGGGGAGGCCCCGCGTCCGCCGGCAGGAGCGGAGCCGTCCACCCACGGACGGGCCTCGGTGACGGACCGGTGGGAGCCGAGGCGTACGACCACGAGCACGACGGTTGGCATTCCCACGTCGGATGACGGCCGGGCAGGCTAGCCTGCCGTAGTCACGGAACACTCGAATGACGTGGAGGGGCCCTCAATGGCGCACGCGGGCAGCAGACGGCGGCCGTTCGTCGTCGCCGCGATCGTGGTGCTCGCGCTGCTGCTGGCCGGCGGTGTCGTCATCGCGGCGCTCGCCGTTCGCGCCGATCCGGCGGTGGGCGACAGCCGCCCTCCCGGCACCGTGGTCGGCGACCAGGCTCCCCGCGGCACCCGGTTCGACCCCGCCCGCATCGGGCAGGACTCGCTGGTGTGGGCCACGGCAGAAGGCGGCGAGGTCAGCGTCAGCGTCAACCGGGCAGAGAGCGTCACAGCGGATTCTCCCGACATCGATCCGGGCTGGAAGGGCCCGGCCAAGTGCCGGGAGTACTTCATCATCGAGCTGACCGTCGCCTACGAGGGCGAGGGCAGCTGGGAGCCGGCCTCCGAACTCCTCGTCCAGCGCATGGCAGGGCCGTTCGCAGCCCACGGCGCCGACCCGGGCCTGGAGATCCTGGCGCACCCGCTGCTCGTGCCCGGCAAGGCCCTCACCGACGGCGAGTCGCGCACGGGCACGGTCATGTTCTTCGGGCCGGGCGACGCCACGGGAAGCGGCAACCTCGTCATCAGCGTCGACGACGGCCGACCTCTGCACGTGCGCAGCGACCCGCAGGACTCGCAGACAGGATGCTGAGACAGCCCGGCGCGGCACGACGTGATTGACGTCTCACCGCCCTGGTGCCACGCTGTACGGCGGCTGTGAACGCTCACGGCATGAGCAGGATGTTCCCTGACCGAGCACCATGATCGGAAGTTCATCGATGAAGATGTCACGCCGCACCCTCGTCACCCTCACGGCAGCCTCGCTGCCCGCCCTCGGCCTCGCCTCTGCCGCCCACGCGGCACCACCGGCCGGCCCGCGGACGGAGAGCTCGGAGGCCCTGGCCCGCGCCCGCGTCGCCGCCGACGTGCTGATGCGCGACTACGACCAGCACAAGGCATGGTTCCCCTCGAGCTGGTGGAACTCGGCCGTCGCGCTCCAGACCATCGGCGACTACATGCTGCGCACCGGGGACCGGCGCTACCTGGATCACCTCGACCACACCTTCGAGAGGAACAAGGGCCCGTTCCCTGCCGGCGAGCTCTCCGGCGACGAGCTCTACGGGAACTTCACCAGCCGCGCCATCGACGATTCCGGCTGGTGGGCGCTGACCTGGATCACCACGTACGACCTCACGGGGAACCAGAAGTACCTCGACATGGCCGTGACCATCGGTGACTTCATGAACGACTTCTGGGACCCCAGCACCTGCGGCGGGGGCATCTGGTGGAACGAGGAGCGCACCTACAAGAACGCCGTCACCAACGGCCAGTGGATCCGCCTGACGGCCGAGCTGCACAACCGCATCCCCGGGGATACCACGTGGCTGGAGCGCTCCCGGGCGGCGTGGGACTGGTACCTCGGCAGCGGCATGATCAACGAGGACGGCCTGCTCAATGACGGCCTGACCGACGCCTGCGAGAACAACGGCGACCGCATCTATACCTACAACCAGGGCCTCGCGATCGGCGCCGCGCTCGAACTGTGGCGTGCCACCGACGACCCGGACCTGCTGGAGAAGGCCCGCTACTTCGCGGACTCGGCGCTCGCCGAAGGCGCTCTGGTCACCGAGGGGATCCTCACCGAGTGGACCGACGTGCTGGGGGAGACCACGAACGACAACCACAAGCAGTTCAAGGGCATCTTCCTGCGCTACCTGATGGACCTCGCCGACACCACGGGCGATGCCCGGTACCGCGACGTGGTCGCCACCCAGGCCGCCACGATCTGGGAGCAGGACCGCAACATCGCCGACCAGCTCGGTGTGCGCTGGGCGGGGGCCAGCACCGAGGAGTCCCCGAACGTCTTCGACTGGCGCACCCAGGCCAGTGCCCTCAGCGCCCTGATCGCCGACCTCCCCGAGGACGGCGTGGACCGGTCGCTGTCCGCCTCCCTCGCCCAGGCTCCTGTGGTGATGCCCGACGGCGAGCCCACGCAGATCCAGCTCGACCTCAACGTCGCGATCACCTCAGCGCACGCACGGCGGGTGCACGTGCGCCTGGAGGCGCAGGGGCCGGACGGCTGGGAGCTGGAGACCGACGAGCGGGTCACGCTGGACGTGCCGAAGAGCGCGCGGGACGGGCGCCCGGTGAGCGCCGTGGTCCCCGTGACCGTGAACGTCCCGTCGGACGCTCCCGACGGCATCCACACGGTCTCCGTGACCGCCACGGCCCCCGCCGGGCTCGAGTTCACCGCCCGGACCGGCATCGTGGTGGCCCGCACCATCGATTTCGAGGCCGGCACCATCGACGACGCGCCGTGGCTGTGGGATGCCGGCGGTTCCGGCGTGACGATCGAACCCGGCCGGTTCGCCGACGGGGACAGCTACTTCATCTATCGCTTCCCGTTCCCCGCGAGCACCACGTCGGCCCAGCTCACGCTGACGATCAGCAACCAGTACCTGGTCGACCTGGGCCCGGACGGCGAGAACTGGACGCGTGCGCTGAGCGAGGACGAGCAGATCCGGGACGCCTCCAACCGGGCCGAGCACACCCTCGACCTCACCCCATACCTCGAGGGGGAGGACAAGGACGTCTACCTGCGAGTCTCCGACGCGTTCCCCGAGGACGGCTGGGGAGGCCAGGTCCACCACGTGAGCGTGGAGTACGACGCGTCCTGAGGGGCGGCGACGACGACTGGCGACATAGCGGAAGCTGATGCTCATATAGCCACGGCACCCGCTGAGCCGCCAGTAGTCGACCACGCCCCGGGCCAGTGCACCGGGACCCATCTGTGGTCAGATGCCCCGGCCCTGCGGTGACCGGCGCAGCGGACCCCGCCGCCGCGGCCGTCACCACGGGCCAGTCCCTCACCGCACCACGGGCCAGTCCCTCACCGCACCATGCGGATATCCCTCAGGTTCCCCAGGTGCTCCTCGACGTGGGCGGCCCCGTCGGCGGCGAAGCCGAGCTTCTCGTAGAACCGGCGGGCGCGAGGATTGTCCTCGGCGACCCAGACGCTCGCCGGCCCCTCGCCGATGACGGACTCGGCCAGGGCTCGGCCCAGCCCGCTGCCGAACCAGGCCTGCTCGATGTACAGCAGCGAGAGCTCGCGCTCGCGGACCGGCTCCGGATCCCGAGAGGGCCAGCTCGCCGCGAGGCCCACGGGCAGGCCCGCGCCGTCGCGCCCGATCCGGTAGATGCCCTGCGCGTGGGCGGGCGTGCCCGCGGTGAGCCACGTCCGCCACTGCGCGGTGCGGCGGTCTATGGCCGGCCTGCCGAAGAACTTCTCGCCCTCCAGCAGGTGCCCGTAGGCGACCTGCCAGCCGCGGACATGCACCCGCGCGAGAGCCGGGGCGTCCTGTGGGCGTGGAATATCGATCGAGAAGTGGCGGTCCGGGGCCGGCGCGGTGGGCATACCTGAAGTCTGCCTCGCATCGGGGCGCCACCACGACGGCCCGACACGCGGGCCCATCACGGCGGCCCATGGTGACGGCCCGTCACGACGGCCCGTCACGACGGCCCGTCGAGTCGGGCCCCGTCGCGTCGGGCCTCATCGCGACAGGCCCCCTGCAGCCTCACATCATCATGGTCGACTCATCGACCTCCATGCGCTTGTTGGGCACGCAGTGGGTCATGGTCAGCCCCTCGACGTCGCGCGGCCCGTTGTGGCCGAGGTTGCGCAGCCGCTCCTGCTCCTCGTCGGTGAGGGTCTGGGTCACCAGCGGCTCGAGATCCTTGACGTCGTCCACGGTGATGCCCAGGCCATCGCCCACTCGGCGACCGTACTCGTCGTCGGCCAGGTAGAAGTGCCAGACCATCCGCTCCTGGATGTGGCGGTCGCACTGGGAGAGTGCGCCCACCAGGTTGGTGATCAGGTCCTCCTTCTCCCAGTCCTCCTGCAGATGGAACCGCTCGCCGGCCTGCTTGTAGTCGTTGGTGCGCGGGATCGGTGACCGGGTCAGACGCCCGGAGACCTCCGAGCCGACGCTGGCGTGGTACCCCGAGCTCCGCTCCGTCTCCCGCAGGCCGCCGGTCACGGTGGGTTCGTAGTTCACGCTCGTGTTCTGCACCGGATCCGTGTCCACGTGGTACGTCATCTGACCATCGCGCTGATTGGTCGCGACCCGAACCTTCGGCTGGTTCACCGGCAGCTGCAGGTAGTTCGGCCCCACCCGGTGGCGCTGGGTGTCGGAATAGGAGAACGTCCGGCCGATCAGCATCTTGTCGTCGGAGAAGTCCAGGCCGTCCACCAGCACGCCGGTGCCGAAGGAGATCTGCTCGCTCTCGGCGAAGAAGTTGTCGGGGACGCGGTTGAGCACCATGCGGCCGACGGGTTTGGGCTCGAACAGCTCCTCCGGCCAGACCTTGGTGTCATCCAGCGGGTCGAAGTCGAGCTCGGGGTGCTCGTCGTCGGACATCATCTGCACCCGCAGCTCCCACTCGGGGTAGTCGCCGCGCTCGATCGCGTCGTACAGGTCCTTGGTGTGGTACCCGAGCTCCTGGGCCTGGATCTTGCTGGCGTCCTCGGCCGTCAGCGAGGAGACGCCGAGCGTGGGGATCCAGTGGTACTTGACCAGCACCGTCTGCCCGTCGGCGTTGATCCACTTGTAGGTGTTCACGCCGAAACCCTGCTGCGTGCGGTAGCTCGCCGGGATGCCGCGCGGACTGAACAGCACCGTGACCATGTGCAGCGACTCGGGCGACTGGCTGAAGAAGTCGAAGGCGCGGTTGGGGACCGACGCCTGGTTGGTGACCGGGTCCGGCTTCTGGGTGTGGATGAAGTCGGGGAACTTGATCGCATCGCGGATGAAGAAGACGCCGAGGTTGTTGCCGACGAGGTCCCAGTTGCCGTCCTCGGTGTAGAACTTGATCGCGAATCCGCGCGGGTCCCGGGCCAGCTCCGAGGAGTCGCGCCCGCCGGCGACGGTGGAGAAGCGGATGGCCAGGTCGGTGCGCTTGCCCTCGCCCTGGAACACCTTCGCGCGGGTGAAGTTCGAGATCGGCTCCTCGCCCCATCTCCCGTAGGACTCGAAGTAGCCGTACGCGGTGGCGCCGCGGGCGTGGACGACCCGCTCCGGCACGCGCTCGCGATCGAAGTGGCTCATCTTCTCGAGGAACTGGTAGTTCTCCATGGTCGCCGGACCGCGCGCGCCCACGGTGCGCATGTTCTGGTTGTCGTAGACGGGGTGGCCCTGACGATCCGTCAGCGCGGCCTGCGACGGGTCTCCTGCCGGCGGGCGATGTTCGGTCATGGCTGCTGGCCTCCTTCACGAGCGGTCCCGGGCGCACCCCGGACGGCCGTGGCGGGCACGCCCTGCGAGCACACCGCGGGCTGGGGGTGTGTCGTAGCCCACTGTTGTCGGAATCCCGGGGCGAGGGCAAGGGTCCGACCGCATGGTGCGGCGGCGTCCGCCCGGACTTCCCACCAAGTAACTGCAACCCGTAGTATCAGGAACAGCCGGACGCGACCGGATCCCCTCGATCAGCGCCGTCGTCCGCACCGCCCGCAGACACCGTCGTCGAAGGAGAACCACGTGCCCGAGGCCGTCATCGTCGCCGCCGCCCGCTCACCGATCGGGCGCGCCCGCAAGGGGTCGCTGCAGGACGTCCGCCCGGACGAGCTCGCATCCCAGATGGTCCGAGCGGCCCTCGACCAGGTACCGGACCTGGACCCGACGACCATCGACGACCTGCAGCTGGGCTGCGCCATCCCGGAGGGCTACCAGGGCGGCAATCTCGCCCGCGTGGTCGCCACCCGCCTCGGACTGGATGCCGTGCCCGGTGCGACGGTGAGCCGTTTCTGCGCCTCCTCGATCGAGACCACCCGCACCGCCTTCCACGCCATCCGCGCCGGGGAGGCGCGCGCCGTGATCTCCGCAGGCGTCGAATCGCTGTCCTTCGGCACCGGCAAGCTGGTCGAGGACGACGTGCGCGATCCGATGTTCCAGCCCGCCTGGGAGCGCACCGAGAAGCGAGCCGCCCGCGAGATCCCCGCCCCGTGGCACGACCCGCGGGAGGACGGAGAGCTGCCGGACCCCTACATCCTCATGGGCCAGACCGCCGAGAACGTCGCCGAGCTGCGCGGCATCTCCCGCCAGGCCCAGGACGAGTACGGCGTCCGCTCCCAGCAGCGCGCCGAGGCCGCCATCGCCTCCGGGTTCTTCGCCCGCGACATCACCCCGGTCACGCTGCCCGACGGCAGCACGGTCGAGGCCGACGACTCCCCGCGCCCCGGCACCACGCTCGAGAAGGTCACCGGCCTCGACCCGGTGTTCCGGCCCGGTGGCACCGTCACCGCCGGCAACTGCTGCCCGCTCTCCGACGGCGCCGCCGCGCTGGTGGTGATGTCCGAGGACTACGCCCGCGAGCTCGGACTGACCCCGCTCGCCCGGATCGTGGCCACGGGCGTCTCGGGCCTCAGTCCCGAGATCATGGGCCTGGGACCGGTGGACTCCACACGCCGCGCCCTCGCCCACGCCGGGATGAGCATCGGCGACATCGACCTGGTCGAGCTGAACGAGGCCTTCGCCGCGCAGGTCATCCCGTCGGCCGAGGATCTCGGAATCGACCACGACAGGCTCAACGTCCACGGCGGCGCGATCGCCCTGGGCCACCCCTGGGGCTCCACCGGGGCGCGCATGACCATCACACTGCTGAACGGCCTGCGCGAGCGCGACGGACAGTTCGGCCTGGCCACCCTGTGCGTCGGCGGCGGCCAGGGAATGGCCCTCATCATCGAGAGGATGTCCTGATGACCAGCAACTCCACGCCCGATCCCGGACCGATGCCGGACCCGGGGCCCGGTCCGAACCCCGACCCCGTCCCGGCGCCGCTCCCGCCACCGGGCACGGACCCGTCCCCGTGGGACGCACGACCCCCGGCCGGCCGCCCCATCTCCCTCGGCGGCGACCTCGGCGCCGAGGCCGACCAGCCGACCTCCGACTCCGTCGCCACCGATCACGCCGTGATCTCCGCGCCCGATGCCGACGCGGCCGAACCCGCCGAGCTGCTGCCCCTCCAGGCCGATCACTTCGGCCTGTTCCAGGACGTGGCAGGGGAGGACCTCGAGGCGTGGCGCACCGCCCGTTCCCTCGCCGCCGACGTGCTGCCGCGGATCAACGACTGGTGGGATCGCGGCGAGTACCCCGTCGAGCTGATCGGCCGCCTCGGCGAACTCGACCTCCTGACCGACGGCCTCGATGTCCCCGGCCACCGGAAGCTCTCCCCGCTCGCCACCGGCCTGGTCAACATGGAGCTCTCCCGCATCGACGGCTCGCTGGGCACCATGGTCGGCGTCCAGGGCGGGCTCGCGCTGCGCTCGATCGTGCTGCTCGGGTCCGACGAGCAGAAGCAGCGCTGGGTCGACCCGATCGTCACCGGTCGCGAGTACGCCGGCTTCGCCCTGACCGAGCCCGACCACGGCTCCGACTCCGTCTCGCTGGAGACCGTGGCGCGACGGGACGGCGACCAATGGGTGCTCACCGGCGAGAAGCGCTGGATCGGCAACGGTGCCGGTGGCCACCTCACCGTGGTGTGGGCACGCATCGACGACCCGGCCGACGATGCCCTCCATGGCCAGGTCAGCGGCTTCCTCATCGAGCAGCACCTGCCCGGCTACGAGGCCGAGGTGATCCGCGGCAAGGTCGCCCTGCGCGCCATCCACCAGGCCCACATCACCCTCGACGGGGTACGCGTGCCGCTGGAGGCGCGCCTGCCCGGTGCGCGCTCGTTCAAGGACACCTCGACGGTGCTGTTCGCGACCCGCGCCGGTGTGGCCTGGGGCGCGCTCGGGCACGCGACCGCCTGCTACGAGTCCGCCCTCGAACATGCGCGCACCCGCATCCAGTTCGGGCGCCCGCTCGCGAAGTCCCAGCACATCCAGGTGCGCCTGTCGACCATGCTGGCGACGCTGACGTCGATGCAGCTGTACTGCACCCGGCTGGCTGACCTCGAATCCGCCGGAGCCGTGCGCCCCGAGCAGGCATCGCTGGCCAAGGTGCACAACACCCGTGCCGCCCGGGAGATCGCCGCGGATGCCCGGGACCTCCTCGGCGGCTCCGGGATCCTGCTGGAGAACCGCGTGGCGAGGCACAAGGCCGACATCGAAGCACTGCACACCTACGAGGGCACCGACACCATGCAGTCCCTCATCGTCGGCCGGAGCGTGACGGGGACCAGCGCGTTCGTGTGAGGCCAGGAGGCCGCAGCCCGGGCCATCCGTGACGCGGTCGCTCTGCACGCGGACATCGCTCACATCCCCGGCCGAGCCCGCCGACCTCACACCCCCGGCCGCGAGTCCTCGTCCCAGCCCGTCTGCGGTCTCTCGCAGGTCTCGCGAAAGACGAACTGGGAGGGCAGCTTCCGCTCCCGGCTGGACCAGTCGATCGTCGGCCGGTGCTGCCTCTCGGGCAGGTAGCCGAGCCGGTAGACGGCCATCAGTTCGAGATCATCGGGCACCCGCAGCATCTCCACGATCCGCTGCCGGTTCTCCGGCACCTCCATGGGGAAGGAGACGAATTGAATGCCCATGCCCAGCTGTGTCGTGGTCAGCCACAGGTTCTCCATCGCCGCGCCCATGCTGAAGACCGAGTAGAACCCCGAGAGCTGCTCGGGACGGTACTCCTGGCGCTCCAGCATCACACCCACCAGCAGCGGTGATCCGGCCACCAGCTTCCGGTTGTCCTCGCCCAGCTTCTGCGGAACCCGCAGGCGGTTCATCAGCTTCTGGCCCGAATCGGTGAAGACCTGCCCGGTGAACGGCCGCAGCAGCGCGGGCAGACGGTCGAACAGCATCCCGCTGCGGGTCTGGTCCATCTCCTTCTGGCTGAACCGAAAGTACCTGCGATAGCGGTGGAAGAACGTGCCCTCGCTCATCACCTGCGTCATGCTCTCCCCGCTGATCCGGGCCACCTCTGCGATCGTGCCGGGGTCCTCGATCAACACGAACCGCCACGGCTGGCTGTTGAACTGGGAGGGCGCGGCCGCGGCGGCCCGGATCAGCAACTGCTGGTGCTCGGGGCTGACGGGGTCCGGGCGCAGCGGGCCGTTGGTGGTGCGGCGGGAGAAGACGGCGTCGAGGAATTCCATGGTCACCTCCGGGCCAGGACGAGAGCGATGACGTAGCCGGGCGCTGCGAGCATAGCCGTGCGGGTATGCCGGGCCAGTGGCCGGGACCCGTGCCGCTGCAGCATCACCAGCGGTACCGCCGTCGCAGCCAGGGGGAGCGCTGACGGGTCGCGCCGGATGCCGGAGAGCGCGAGCGCGACCCCGGTGCTGGTCGCGGTGGCGATGAACAGGCCGTGGTGGATCCACCGGGCGTTCGAGGTGTCGACCAGCCGGGACGCCACCGACAGGCCGAGGGCGACATTGGCCGCATAGCACCCGGCCGCGAGGGCCACGGCGATGCCGGCCACGGAGTCGCAGCCCACGGCGGGACGAGAGGAACGAATGGACCGCATATCTCCGGAGTATCGCCCTCCTCGACGCCGGATGCCATGTCGCACCGGATCGATCGGTCCGGGTGCACGTGCCCATCCCTCGTGGGCGACACGGAGGCGGGCGCCACGGAGGCGGGCGGCCCGAAGGCACGACTCGTGCGGGCCGGAGCGAGAATGCTCTTGCGTTCGGGGTGAACAGCCGTTTACGCTGACAGCGCCACGGTGAACAGCTGTTCACGCCACAGGATGGACCGGAAGGGGAACGCGATGCTGCCGAGGGCGGATCCCGTCGTCCGTGCCGCGATCGAGCGGTTCGCCCACGACGGCTTCGGCGCCACGCTGCGCACGATCGCCGCGGACGCCGGCGTCAGCGCCGCCCTGCTCATGAAGCGCTTCGGATCCAAGGACGGACTGCGCGAGGCCTGCGACGAATTCGTCCTGGAGTGGATCCGGGAGGTGAAGACGGAGAACATCCGCGCCACCCGGCGCGGCACTCTGATGTCAGCCCTGCCCGCTCAGGAGGACCAGGCCGTCCTGATCGGATACATGATGCACTCGCTGCTCGACGGCGGGGACTTCGGCCGGATCTTCGTCGACCACATGATCGAGGACGCCGAGTCCTATGTCGCCGAGGCGGTCGCCGACGGGGTCGCCAAGCCCAGCCGCGACGAGCGCGCCCGCGCCCGCTTCATGGTCCAGGCCGGTCTCGGCTCGCTGCTGGTCTCCATGCTCCTGGCCGATCCGGCCGAACGCCACGACCTCGCCGGCATGCTGCGGCGGCTCCAGGTCGAGACCGCGCTGCCGAGCCTCGAGCTGTACACCGACGGGTTCTTCACCTCCGGGACCGTGCTGCAGGAGTACCTGCTCTACCTCTCCGATCCGCCGTCCGGCACGGAGGCGTCCGCCGAGGACGCCACGTCGCCGGACCCGCCGGATCCGGCCTGATCATCCGAGACCGCAGAGGACTCATGCCATGAACCCCATCGACATCCAGAACCTGACCAAGAAGTTCGGCTCCTTCACCGCGCTGGACGGCCTCGACCTCAGCGTCGGCGAGGGCGAGGTGCGCGGCTTCCTCGGCCCCAACGGCGCCGGCAAGTCGACCACCATCCGCGTGCTGCTGGGACTGCTGCGGGCCGACGCCGGCAGCGTCCGCCTGTTCGGCGGCGACCCCTGGGCCGACGCCGTCGCCCTCCACCGCCGCCTCGCCTACGTCCCCGGTGACGTCGCGCTGTGGCCGAACCTCACCGGCGGCGAGGCGATCGACTACCTCTCCCGCCTGCGGGGAAAGCCCGACCCCCGCCGCCGAGCCGATCTCCTCGAGCGCTTCGAGCTCGACCCCCGCAAGAAGGCCCGCACCTACTCCAAGGGCAACCGGCAGAAGGTCGCGCTGGTGGCCGCCTTCGCCAGCGACGCCGAGCTGCTCATCCTCGACGAGCCGACGGCGGGACTGGACCCGCTGATGGAAGCGGTCTTCACCGAGGAGGTGCGCGAGCTCAAGGCCCAGGGGCGGGCAGTGCTGCTGAGCAGCCACATCCTCAGCGAGGTCGAGAAGCTCTGCGACACCGTCACCATCATCCGTGCCGGCAAGGCCGTCGAATCCGGCACCCTCGAGGACCTGCGCCACCTCACCCGCACCCGCGTCACCGCTGTCATCCGCGGGCAGGCCGAGGCGGTCACCGGCCTCGACGGTGTCCATGATCCCGAGACGGTCGCCGTCAAGGACGGCACTCGCCTGACGGCCGACGTCGACGACACGTCGATCGCCGCCGTGCTCGACGCGCTGACCTCTCAGCAGGTGGCCTCCCTGACCGCGACGCCGCCCTCGCTCGAGGACCTGTTCATGCGCCACTACGGCGACGACCTCGCCGAGAGCGGGATCGCGCCCGAGAGCGAGCCGGTCCGATGACCACGTCCACCGCACCCACGCACCGGGCCCCCGCTCCGGACGATCGGAGCCGGGGCGGATCCCCGCTGACCGGCACCCTGGCCATTACCCGTCACATCCTGCGCCGCGACCGGGTGCGGATGAGCGTGTGGGTGCTGTCGATGGCGGCCTTCATCGCCTACTTCTCGGTGGCGCTGAGCTCGATCTTCGACGACTCCGCACTCGCCGCCCGCGCCGAGGTGATGCGCACGCCCTCGGGCATCGTGATGGGCGGTCCCGGCTACGGCCTGGACGACTACGCCCCGATGGTCGCCGTCGCCAACGAGGGCACCACCTGGACCGTGCTGGCGCTGTCGATCATGGCGATCCTCCACGTCGTCCGTCATACCCGCGCCGAGGAGGAGAGCGCCCGCGCCGAGCTGGTGCGCGCCAGCGCCGTCGGCCCCCTGGCGCCCGTCGCCGCGGCGCTGCTGACCCTGGTCCTGCACCTCATGGTCATCGCCGCGATCGGAGCGCTGGCGTCCCTGGCCGGGGAGGACCCTTCCCTCGTCGACGGCCTCGGGATGATGGGCGGCAGTGCGCTGTCCGCCCTGGTGTTCGGGGCCGTGGCGCTGGTGACCTGCCAGATCACCGCCTCGGCCCGCGGTGCGACCGGGCTCGGCCTGGCGGTGTTCGCCGTGGCCTTCGTGATCCGTGCCGCCGGCGACATGATCGAGCTGAAGGGCTCCGCGCTGTCGTGGTTCTCCCCGGTGGCCTGGGCCCAGCAGATGCGGGCCTTCGTCGACCTGCGCTGGTGGCCGGCGCTGCTGTCGATCGCCGCGACCGCGGTGCTGCTGTTTCTTGCCGCCTCCCTCGCCCGACGCCGGGACTTCGGCCAGGGGCTCACGGCCGACCGCGCCGGGCGAGCGCACGCACTGGCGAGCCTGAGCACGCCGATCGCGATGGCCTGGCGTCAGCAGCGCGCGACCCTGCTGTGGTGCGGGCTGGGCATGGCCCTGATGTGGTTCGCCACCGGCACCATGCTGAGCACGATGAACGACCTCGCCTCCGAGCTCGTCGCGGACAATCCCGCTCTGGGGGCGCTGTTCGGCACGGACCCCGCCGCCTTCACGGAGTCCTTCCTCGCCGTGATGCTGCTGTTCGTGGCCCTGTGCGTGGTGGCCGTCGCGATCGTGACCACCCACCAGTACTGCCGGAGCGAGGAGATTGCCGGGCGGCTAGAGATCGTCCTGGCCGGGCCCGTCTCCCGGTGGCGCTGGCTCGGAGCGCAGCTGCTGGTCTCCGGCATCGGTGCGGCCGCACTGTTCGCGCTGTCCGTGGTGGCGATGTGGATCGGGGCGATCCTCGTGGGGGTCGACGAACCGGAGCTTCCCGCCTATCTCGCGGCCTTCGCCTCCCACGCCCCACCGATCGTGCTGTTCGCGGCGCTGTCCGCGGCGCTGTACGCGTGGGTGCCGCGGGCGGCCGGCCTGACCTGGCTGCTGCTGGCCTTCGTGCTGGTCGCCCAGATGTTCGGCACCATCTTCGATTTCCCCGACGCTCTGCTCGGCATCTCCCCGTTCCACTGGGTCTCGGAACCGTTCGTGGAGGACTTCGAGGCCGGGGGAGCGCTCGGGGTGACCGCGGTCGTGGCCATCCTCTACCTGCTCGCCCTGGTCGGGTTCCGCCGCCGCGAGGTGCAGTCGGGATCCTGAGCCGGTTCCCGCCGGTCCGGACCCTCAGGGTGTGCGGGCGGCGCCGAAGGTGAGCCGGCGACGCAGGGCGAAGCCGAGCCTCTCGTAGGCGGCGATCGCGCCGGTGTTGGCGGCCGCCGCGTGGAGGAAAGCCCGCCTGCCCCGCTGCTGGATGTGGAAGGCGACATCGAGCACGAGACGGGAGGCGAGGCCCTGGCGCCGGTGGGCGGGGTCGACCGCGACGGCGCTGATCTCGGTCCATCCCTCGGGCTGCAGCCGCTCGCCGGCCATCGCGATCAGCTCGCCGTCGCGACGGATCCCCACGTAGCGACCGAGCTCAGGAGTGCGAGGCAGGAAGGGGCCGGGCTCGGTGCGTCGGACCAGGGCGAGCATCTCGGACGCGTCCCCTGGACCGAGCTCGACCGCCTCCTGGTCCGGTCGGGCGGCGAGACGGTCGGTCTCGGTCAGCTGCAGGCCGTCGATGCTGAACACGGGAGACCACCCCGTCGGCAGCAGCGGGTCGGCGTGGGAGATGCTGACAACGGCGTCATGGCCGAACGCCTCCAGGAGCGCGTCCCACACGTCCGGGTGCTCCCAGTCCTTCACGCCGACGAAGGGGGAGACGTCGTCGGGGTACTTCCTGACCAGGCCGTTGCCGATCGCCAGGTGCGCGTGACGCCCGGTGAGGGAGGACCACACGGGATTGTCCAGCACGGCGTCCGCCGCGCCGTCGTGGTCCGCCGCAGGGGCGCTCCAGTCTGTTCCGGTGGCACTGCCGCGACCCTCATGTCGACCGTCACTGCGATCCTCACCGGCGAGGGGGACGTCCTGCGCCCGGGCCCGTGGCCGGTCCGCGGCGATGTGCATCGGCTCGGCGGCGGAGTCGTCCTCCAGGGTCATGCGTGCTCCTCGTTCGACCGGCGCGGCGGATCCGGCCTGCTCCTCGCGAGCGAGGACGGGCCCGGATCAACGCTACTCCGATGCGTTGAGCAGCCCCGGCGCCACGAGGGGCGCTGTGAGGTACCCGTCCTCAGTGTCGGCGATCGTCGGCGCCGTCAGGGGATTCGTGGGTCGTGACCTCGGGGTACGTCGCGACCGGGCCGGCCTTTCGCGGCGACGCCGGCCGGCGCGCGGCCTCCTCGTCCTCGAGACGGACGACGGCGTAGAACATGCCGCCGAACACCACCGCCAGGATCGCGATGGCGGACGATGGGGTGCTCGCCGGCAACGTCACGAAGAGCGCCAGGGGCGCGACGGCGAGGCAGGCGCCGAGCACTGCGCGCGGACTGTGAAAGGTCCTGGTCGGTCGGGGTCCGTGGTGCTTGGCATGAACGCGCCCGATGAGGACGCACCCGGCCGCCAGCATCAGGATGCCCAGTCCCTGAGCCACCCCGACGATGTCGCCGGCACCACCCCAGAAGCCGAAGAGGCCGACGCCGGCCATCACGCTCCCGAGCAGATCGATGGTCCAGGGCGCACGGCGGATCGGAACGACCCTGCGGCCCCTGTCGACCTGGGACGACGGCGCGTCGGCGGCACGCGTCTCGCTCGTCGGCATGTCGACCTCCCGCCGAATCCGTGCTCCGGTGCTGTTGCTCCACCGTAGGCGCGGTGCGGATCCGTGTCACGGGCCGGCTCCGCCCGGCCGGCCGTCCCGGGCCGCTCCCATCCGCGCGCCGTACTCTGGCGCCGGCGGCACCTGATGCCGCGAGCGTCGAGATCACCGAGGAGAGTCATCGTGCCCGTCGTGGACCGCGAGTTCGTCACCGCCCTGCCCAAGGCCGAGCTGCACCTGCACATCGAGGGCACCCTCGAACCGGAGCTGAAGCTCGAACTGGCCCGGCGCAACGGGGTCGACATCGGGCAGGACACCGTCGAGGATGTCCGTGCCACCTACGACTTCACCGATCTGACCAGCTTCCTGGCCGTGTACTACCCGGCGATGGAGGTGCTGGTGACCGAGCAGGACTTCCACGACCTCGCCCTCGCCTACCTCGAGCGCGCCGCCGCCGACGGGGTGGTGCGGGCGGAGATCTTCTTCGATCCCCAGGCCCACACCAGCCGCGGCGTCCCGTTCTCCACCGTCGTCGACGGGCTGTGGTCGGCCGTGCAGGAGGCGCCGTCGCTGGGTGTCGACGCCGCTCTGATCATGTGCTTCCTGCGCGACATGAGCGCCGAATCCGCCCGCGAGACGCTCGAGGCCTCCCTGCCCTACCGCGACCGCATCGTCGGCGTGGGCCTGGACTCCGACGAGCGCGGCAACCCGCCCGAGAAGTTCGCCGCGGTCTTCGCCGCCGCGAAGGAGGCGGGCTACCGGCTGACGATGCACTGCGACGTCGATCAGGACGACGCGATCGGCCACATCGCCACCGTCATGGACGAGATCGGCGTCGAGCGCATCGACCACGGTTCGAACATCCTCGAGGACCCGGCCCTGGTCGCGGAGGCGAAGCAGCGCGGCATCGGCTTCACCTGCTGCCCGTTGTCGAACTCCTTCGTCACCGAGCAGATGAAGGGCGCCGAGATCACGGAGCTGCTCCGCAGCGGGCTGAAGGTCTCCATCGCCTCCGACGACCCCTCGTACTTCGGGGGGTACGTCGCCGACAACATCCTCGCGCTCGCCGAGGCGCAGCAGCTCACGCGCGAAGAGGTCGTGACCCTGGCGCGCAACTCCCTCGAGATCAGCTGGGCCGGGGACGAGGCGACGCAGGGATGGCTGCGTCGCCTCGACGAGGTCGCCGCACAGGGCTGAGCGCGGGGGAGCCGACCGCACCCTGGGGGCGCGCCGGCCGGCAGCCGGCCCCGAGCGGTCCCGGGGCCGGTCCGCGGGAGCCGAGTCCGCGCGAGATCTGCGCAGCCCGTCAGGCCACCAGGTCGTCGATCTGGTTGATCGCCGAGCGCGAGCCCTCCTCGACGCCCATGTCGAGCACCGTCTGGAGCTCGTCGCGGGAGTTGTACGTGGTCACGTAGATTGCGCGCGTCTTCCCGTCGTGCTCGTTCAGCGTGGTGGTGGACTCGGCGGCCGGGAGGCTCTCATTCGGCGAGAAATCCTCGTTCGCGAAGCCGTCGCGGTAGGTGAACGAGTTCGGCTCATCGACCGTGAGCACCTCCCAGTACCCGTAGAACCGATCCCCGTCGGGGCCGGTCATGTAATACGTGACCCGGCCGCCGGGGGAGAGGTCGTGGTCGACGACGGTGGCGGGGTAGCCCTCGGGCCCCCAGACCTTCTCGAGCTGGCGCGGATCGGCGTAGATGTCCCAGATCCGCCGGACCGGCGCGGCGAACTCCGCCGTGATCGTGAGTGTCATGGCCTCGAGGTCGTGGCTGATGTCGGTGACAGGCATGGTCATTCCTTCCGGTGGGGCGGGTGTGCCGGCTGACGGGGAAGGGAAGCCGACCGGCGGGGCGCATGGTCATGCTGGTGAGCCGCAGCTTCCGGCGGGCGTGGTGGCGAGTCCGGCCGGCTGGGGAATGCCGCCGGGTCGTCCTCGGCCGCGGAGTCGAGCAGCTCGTCGATGCGGGCGATGTGCTCCCGGCGGGCGGCCTCCAGGTCGGCAAGGAGCCGCGCGGCCGAGCGCACGCTGTCGGCGTCACCGCGAGCGAGGGTCTCCCGGCCGCTGCGACGCCGTGTGATGAGCCCGGCCCGCTCGAGCACGACGACGTGCTTCTGCACCGCCGTCAGGCTCATGGGGTAGTTCCGGGCCAGGGCCGAGACCGACTGCTCGCCGTCGAGCACCCGCCGCAGGATGTCCCGGCGGGTGCGGTCCGACAGCGCGTGGAACCACGCATCGGCGTGGTCGTCGTCGATCTGATGCACACCGTAAACGTACAACCGTGTGGTTGTGAGATTCAAGGGGTCGCCGATCTTTTCGGGGGAGCGCTGTTCCGGCGACCGCGCGGTTCCGGTGCCGGGCGGCTGCCGGCGACTGGGCGGAGCCGACCAGCAGGCGGTGGGGAGAACTACCCATGGCCGGTCGGGCCCACGGCTCGTACGCTCGCAGCAGCACAGGGGCTCCGGCCACCGAAGCACAGGGGTTCGGGGCACCGAACCGCCCTCTGCTCGAGGAGCACACCGATGGCGACACTGACCGCGACCGTCGATCGAGCGGCCCACTGGGCGGCCGAGACCACCACCCCGGCGCGGGACTGGAACCCGGTCTACCGTGCACTGGTCCCCGGCCCGGCTCCGACCGGCGAGCCGGCACCCGCCGACGGCTCGGACGAGCTCGTCCGGCACCAGTTCACAGCCCGGGCTCTCCTGGTCGTGGCGGTGACGCACGAGGAATCGACCCGTCGGGCACGGGTCGCGCTCGACCCGGCCGGCGCCACCGTGGAGGCCTCCATCGACGGCGGCGCCTCCCAGTGGTCGACGGTCCCGATCGACCAGGTGCCTCGCCTGATTACCGAACTGCTCGACGCCGCCGGCGTCGACCCGGAAGCCCCTCGGCTCACCGTCGAACGGACCGAGCACGCGCTGCGGCCCACCCCCGCCCAGATCGAACTCCTCCGAGACGCACTGGCCCGCGGCGAGTCCCCGCAGGACGCCTTCGCCTCCGTGCCCGACCTGGATGACCGGCTGCGCGACGCCCTCACCACCAGCGGCCCGCGCGTATCGGTCTCCCTCACCCTGCACGACCCTGGCGGCCGCGTCACCGAAGCGCCGGTGTCCTGGTCCCGGCTCTGGGTGCGCGGCGACCGCGACCTCTACCGCATGGACGCCGCCGAGTCCTCCATCGGCGCCATCCATCCCGTGGCCCCGGGAGATGTACTGGGCACAGTGCTTCCGGTGCTCGAGGAAGGCCTGCGGTTCGAGGCCGCGTGCGCGGCGCGAGGAGGCGCGCGATGACCGCGTTCTACGGCATGGACACCGAACAGGTCCGCTCCCATGCCGACCGGCTGCGCCACGTCTCCGGCGACGTGCAAGGATTGCGGGAGCGGCTGGACGCCGTCATCCGGAGCACGGCCTGGGAAGGGCCCGACGCCGAGGACTTCCGCGGTCGATGGGACGCTCTGGCCGCCACCCACCTCTCCACCCTGTGCGACGACCTGACCACCCTGGGGGACCGGGCGCTCGGGGAGGCCGACGAGCAGGACGTGGTCTCCGATCGCGACGGCACCGAATCCGGCCCGGCCGAGACTCCCGGATCGATCCCGGACGCCGTGGCGGCGGACATGGCCCATGGGTATCTGGAGGACGACAGCTCCTGGCTCCCGGACTGGCTCGAGGGCCCCGCCGAAGGGGCGCTGTCCGATGTCGCAGGGCTCGCCTCCGACGCGATCGGCTGGGGCGTCGACGGCGGGATAGACCTCCTGGAGACGGGGCTCGGCGGGCTCGGCGTGAACACCGACGGGATCGCACAGTTCCAGCGGGATGCGAACCACGCCGGCGGGATCCTCGAGGACTGGGCAACCGGCGAGCGGGTTCCGACCTACGCCGAACTGGTCTCGGCGGGCCTGGTCACCACGGGCTCTGCCGGTGTGGGTGCGTACGAGGCCGTCACCGGGAACGACACGGCATTTCTCGATGACCGCCCGGGCGGCATCGTGGAAGGTGTCGAGACGAGCACGGAACCGGTGGCGAGTCCGCAGGATCTGGGCGACCTGGTGATCGGGAACGACGCTCTGAGGATGTCCCATGACGGCGGCGCCCTCGAGTCCGGTCAGATCGGCATCCAGGAGGTCCGCAGCGCAGATGGTGGAGATCCCTCGTACATCGTGCAGGTCCCGCCGACGGAGGGGGCCGGGCTCGGCGAGGTGCCGGAGGCATATGGGGGCCAGGGGAACTCTCGGGACTGGGGGTCGAATCTGCGCTTGGTCGCCGGCCAGCATCCGGCGGCGATGGACGACGTCCGTGCGGCGATAGAGGAGGCTGGGGTCCCGGACGGGTCGAACGTCATGTTCGTCGGGCATTCCCAGGGAGGGATCGTGGCCTCCCATCTGGCAGCCGATCCCACTTTCAACAGCTCCTCCGGCGAGTCCGGGACATACAACGTGACCCATAGCTTCTCGGTGGGTTCGCCTGTCCAGACGGTCGTCCCGGCTCAGGGGTCGACCGAGGTGGTCAACGTGGCGCACGGACCGGTGGGGCTGGATCCGCACGGCGTCGGCGAGGTGCCGGTCGCGGTCGGCGGTCCTATCGGTCAGCCGGTCGAGGTGCCCGTCCCCACCGACGTGCAGTACACCGGTGACCCGATCGCGCAATCCGATCTGCAGGGGGCTCAAGTCGGTGGCGGCAGTCTGCAGGCACCGAATGTGCACGAGGTCGTTCTCGAGGGCAGCCCCGGGCGTGTGAGCGATGGCACCGAACCCTTGTTCGGCAATCATGACTCCTACGACCCGAACGATCCTGCGTACGGCTACTACGGAAGTGTGCAGGCCGCCACGGGTGCAGAACCGGTGCTCTCAGAGCTGCAGGAAGACATCTCGGGCTCGTACATCGGTGACGGCACCTACGTCGCCGAGTCTCATGTGGTCACCGTCGGGCGCGGCGACCACTGATTCGGGAGGGGTCGGCAGAACAGTCTCGCTCCGTGTCGCCCTTGGGCGCACGGTCTGGTTCATGGAGCCGGCAACGGCCCGGAGTCCAGACGATCTCGCCGGGATCTTCGGGGCGCTGCGCGTCATCACCGCTGTCAGGCGAGGCCGTATCGTTCGTACAGCAGCTCGATGCGCACTCGCGAGTCCGGTACCAGCTCGTGGTCCAGGTCGAAGACCGTGATCTCTTCGCCACCGTCCCGACCGGTGAACGACGAGACGTCCAAGTGGTCGTATCCGTTCTCCCGAGCAGCCACGCGGGCGATCGCGCCCACTGCCTCATCGAAGACATCGACCGGTCCACCCGTTCCCGGGGATATGTGCACCGTCCCCGAGAGACCGACGCCGAACTCGGCACCGCGACGAATCTCGAGTTCGACGGAATCGACATCGGGGATCTCCGAGATGGCGGCGATGAGCTGGTCAGTGACGCCGTCGTCCGTCTGGCCGCAGGCAGCCAGCAGCAGCGCTGACAGGCCCGTGATGGACCCCAGCACAGTTCGTCGGCTCACCACGTTCCCCCACCTCTCCACACGGGTCGAGTTCCAGCATGCCATGTGCTCCGGTCGTGCCCGCGGTTCGTTCCCGTGCCCAGCGCGGTCTTCGCAGTCACGAGCATAGGCATCTGACGCACACAGCGCTTTCGACGGCGGAGCGCCAGCTGCGCGCCGCAGGCAGCAGCACTCGGTGCGCCTCGTCTGCTCACCACGGTCACACCTCTTTCGATGCCTCGCGCTTCGTCATGCCACCTGAGCACACCGGGAGTGTCGCGGGCCCGAGGCGCCTATGCTCGAGTCATGGCACAGCAGTGGCCGCCTCCGACCGGCGCGGACCGGGACCCCTCCCCGGTCCCGTCCGATATGGAACCACTCGCCGACGACGAACCGCTCGGGCTGCCGGACTACGGCGCCGATGGCCACCCCTCAGGTCCCGAGAGGCTCAGCGCCTTCGGGGACGGCGGGCCGCCCGGGGCGGCTCTCGGGGACTCGGCCCGCGGAGAACCAGCTCTCCGCGGCCCGGGCAGCCGGGACCCATCCCACCGCGGCCCTGCCCGCCCGGAGGGCGGCATCCCGCCCTGGGCGATCGTCGCGATCGTGGCCCTGCAGGTGGTCGGCATGCTCGCCGCCGTCGGCCTGGTCGTCGGCGGCGCCGTGCGACTGCTCGACACCGGGGAGCCGGCACCTGCCCAGCCTCCCGCGGCCACCCCGTCGGAGCAGGAGACCGATCCGGAGCGAGAGCCCGGCGAGGTCACCGACTCGGCAGGCCGGCCCGTGACCGACGGGACCGGCGGCTTCGACGACCCGGCGACCGTCGGCGAGCACACCGTCTCCTGGAGCACGTGGTCCGACGGCACCATCAGCGTCACCCCGACGGACGTGGACACCGAGGCCACCCTGCCCGGGGCGGCCGGTGAGGACGTCGTCGAGGACGGTTTCCGCATGGTCATGGTGACCTTCGAGGTCCGCTACGACGGGCCGGGCCGGCTCGCCCCCGTCGAGGAGCTGTGGCTGACCGGCGAATCCGAGCGCTCCTACTACCAGGATGCCGCCGAAGGACTGGTCCCGGACCCGATGGAGGCGATCGAGCCGCTCGGCGACGGGGAGAGCGCGACCTTCCGCAGCATCTACATCCTGCCCGAGCCGGAAGTCGCAGGGTTCCGGCTCGGCGTCGAGACGTTCAACGGGGAAGTGCTCTACTTCGACGGCGCGTGAGATCGACGGTGGCTCTCCGCGGCGGGGGCCTCGCCGCCGGGGCGCGCGGTGGACACCCGCCGACGCGCTGAGGCATGATCTATCTGAAACCGGCGGTATCAGGCAACTGGGCGGAGCCCGCCGGCACTCGACGAAGAGATCGCGAAAGGCCACTGATGAGCAGCTACACCGAGCACGTCACCCGAGTCCTGACCGCAGATCGCGAGCACCCCGGGCTCGGCACCGTGGCCGTGCTGACCTTCGCGCCCCCGGAGGGTGAGGACAAGCGGCCCGCGACCCTCGGTCCGCGCTCGCTCGAGGCCGTCACCGGCGCGATCTCCACCGCCCTGGACCGCGCCGAGGCCGGCGAGATCCAGGCGATCGCCCTGACCGGCTCCGGACGCGTGTTCCTCGCCGGCGCCGATCTCTCGATGTTCTCCGACCCCGACGTGCTCGAGAGCGTCGAGACCATGACGCGGGCCGCGCACGCGCTCCAGATCCGCGTGCGCTCCAGCCCCGTCCCGATCCTCGCCCACCTCAACGGGGCCGCCCTCGGAGGCGGCCTCGAGGTGGCGCTGATGGCCGACGTGCGCACCGTCGCCCCGGGCGTCACGGGCATCGGCCTGCCCGAGACCAGCCTGGGCATCCTGCCCGGCTGGGGCGGCACCACCCTGCTGCAGTCCGTCGTCGGCCCCGAGACCGCCGCCCGGATGATCCTCGAGGACCCCGCCCGCGACAAGCAGCTCGGCACCGACCAGGCCCTCGAGACCGGACTGGCCGACGAGCTCGCCGCGGACCTGGACGAAGCGCTCGACGAGTTCGCCGCCCTGGTCGCCGCGCACATCGACGTCGATGAGGCCGACACCGACATCGTCGACCCCGCGGTGGCCGAGGCCGCCGTGGAGACCCGGCTGGCCGCGGAGACGACCATCCCGGGTGCCTGGGCCGGTCGCGCCGTCCCGCTTCCCGCCGAGGGCACCCCCGAGGCCGAGGCGCTGCGCGACGCACTCGATGCCCCGCACGGCGCGGCCGAGACCCGCCGCACCTGGGCGGCGCGGCTGGAGATGCAGGGAGCCCCCGCCGTCGCCCGCGCCCTCGAACTGCTCCAGCAGCTGCCCGGCTCCGACCTGCCCGCCGCCCTGGACCGCGAGGCCGCCGCCCTGGGTGAGCTGGCCCGCAGCGACGCCGCCGCGGCCTCCATGTACGCCGCCGAGCTGCTGCGCCGCGGCAAGCCCGGCCGCGCCCCGGTCGACGGCGCCCGCGAGATCCGCCGCGTCGGCGTGGCCGGTGCCGGATTGATGGCCTCCCAGATCGCCGCGCAGCTCGCCCTCGGTCTCCAGGTCCCCGTCGTCATGCGCGATCTCGACCAGAGCATCGCGGAGAAGGGCCTGGCGGCTGCCCGCGATGTCGTGGCCCAGGCCGCCGCCCGGGGGAAGCTCGACGAGGACACCGCCACCCGGGTGGCCGGCGGGCTGACGGCCACGACCGATCTGGCCGAGCTCGAAGGCTGCGACCTCGTGCTGGAAGCCGTCCCCGAGGTGCTGGGGGTCAAGAAGTCCGTCTTCGCCGAGCTGGAGAGCGTGCTCGCCCCCGACGCCCTGCTGGCCACCAACACCTCCTCGCTGTCCGTCGCGCGGATGGCCGAGGATCTCGAGCACCCCGAGCGCGTGGTGGGCCTGCACTTCTTCAACCCGGTCGCCAAGATGCCGCTGGTCGAGGTGGTCCATACCGAGGTCACCGACGACGCTGCTCTGGCGACCGGACTGGAGGTGGTGCGCCGCCTGCGGAAGTTCGCTGTGCGCAGCGCCGACGCGCCCGGCTTCATCGTCAATCGGCTGCTGTTCCGCGTGCTGGGCGCGGTGCTCGCCTCCCTCGACGCCGGCGCCGATCCCCAGGAGGTCGACGCCTCCCTGGATGCGCTCGGCCTGCCGATGCGTCCCCTCGAGCTGCTGGACCTGGTGGGCCTGGCCGTCGCCGACCACGTCGGCGCGGTGCTGGCCGACGAGCTCGGCGCCCGTTTCTACGCCTCCCCGGGGCTGACCGCCATGGCCGAGCGGGGTGCCCGCTTCACCGAGCGCAGCAGGACTGCCGTCCACCCGCCGGTCTCGCCGTCGGTCGCGGAGGTCTTCGCCGCCGACGGCGGGGGAGCCGGTGCGGCGCAGGCCCCCGTCGGCGACGCCCTGCTCGAGAAGGTCCAGGACGGCCTGGCCGAGGAGATCGCCCTGATGCTCGAGGCCGGAGTGGTCCAGCGACCCGAGCAGGTCGACCTGGCTCTGATCCTCGGAGCCGGTTTCCCGCGCCATCGCGGCGGCATCACGCCGTACCTCGACGTCAGCGGTGCGTCCCGGCGTGTCGTGGGTCGGACTTTCCACGGGGAACTGTTCACAGGGCGGCTCTGAATCGGCCGCCGTCGAGCTTCTGCGGGACTGCTTTCTCTCGCCCGTTCGTAACCGGATAGCGATGTCGAAGGCATCGCTCCCGGTGGGCACGCCCCGTACTATGTGACGGTCAGGCCCAGGGGTCGGACCGCACAAGACGTACCGGGAGAGAGGGGACGGCGCTGTCTACGCGCCGGAAAAGATATGTCGCAGCCACCGCAGAACGGATGGGGTCAGCCCCCCTCCGGTGATTCCCACGGGCAGCCTTCTCCGGACGGTGGGTACGGGGACTACGGTCAGCCGTCCCCGAACGGCGGCTTCGGCCAGGAGCAGCCGAGCGATTACGGCCAGCCGCCGCAGGCCGACTACGGTCAGGCCTCCGCAGATGCCCCCTACGGTCAGGCGTCGCCGAACGCCGGCTACGGGCAGGACGCCTCCTTCGCGCCGTCCTTCGGCGGCGACTCGGGTGAGGGCTTCACCCCGCAGGGCGGCGAGAAGAAGTCCGGGGGCGCGAAGGTCCCGATCATCATCTGCGCCGGCTGCGCGGTCCTCGCGCTCCTGCTCGTCATCGTCGGCGGCGGCATCTTCCTGTTCACCCGCGACGGTGGCGACGAGGACACCAGCGGCGGGGGCGAGACGACTCAGGAGGAGACCACCGAGGAGGAGACCTCTGAGGAGGAGGCCACCGAGGAGGAGCCGACGGAGGAGGAGACCACCGAGGAGGAGACCTCGGCGGAGGAGACCACTGAGGAGGAGTCCCAGGGCGGATCCTCCGGGGGAGCCGCGACGAAGGATGATCCGGCCGCGCTCGGTGAGACCGTGACCATCGACGATGGCGACGGCGGCACCATCGACGTCACCCTCGGCGAGCCGAACTGGGACGCCACCGACGAGGTCCTGGAGGCCAACTCGTACAACGAGGAGCCCGCCGAGGGCGAGACCTACATCCTGGTGCCTATCACGGCGACGTACCACGGCGATGACAGCCTCGAGCCGGGCTTCTCGATCCTGGTCGAGTACGTCTCCGATGCCGGGAACAGCTACTCGCTCACCAGCGCCGTGGCGCCCAAGGACAGCCTCGACGTGGGCACGCTCTACGACGGCGGCACCGGCGAATGGGAAGTGCCGCTGCTGGTTCCGGAGGACCAGGTCGAGGGCGGCGCGTTCACCGTCAGCAGCCTGCTCGACTTCAGCGGCGACCCCGCCTGGATCTCAGCCACCTGATCTGATCCCGCGCGGACCACGACGGCCCGCCTGCTCCTGGAGAACCGGTGAGGAGGCGGGCCGTCGTCGTGCGGTCGGTCCCGGCCACCCCGGCGAGAGGGTCTCGAGGCACGAGGACGAGGCACGAGGACGACAGTGCGCCGGGACGGCACCTTCGAGGTGTACACGCCGTGGACCGAAGGGGCCGGCTCGATCTGGGTCGCGGCCGGATGAGCCGACCTCGGCGCAGTCAGCAGCGGTGCCGCGCCCAGGACTCGAGGCGCTCCAGGGACTGCTCGATCGTGGCGTGGCTCTTGCAGAAGGCGAAGCGCAGGTACGAGCTCGCCTCCCCGGCCGCGCCGTCGCGGTAGAAGGCCGACAGCGGGATCGCGACCACGCCGGCCTCCTCGGGCAGCCGCTCGCACAGAGCCATGGCGTCGGCTTCGCCCAGCGGCGCGGCGTCGGCCGCGGTGAAGTAGCCCGCCTCGGGCACGCTGACCCGGAAACCGATCGAGCGCAGGCCCTGGGTCAGCAGGTCGCGGCGAGCACGCAGACTGTCGGCGAGATCCTGGAAGGCAGAGGTCGGCATGCCCAATCCTGCCGCCACGGCCGGCTGGAACGGCGCCCCGGAGGCGTAG
The DNA here is from genome assembly GCF_042666875.1 of Brachybacterium sp. GCM10030267. Classification (NCBI taxonomy): domain Bacteria; kingdom Bacillati; phylum Actinomycetota; class Actinomycetes; order Micrococcales; family Dermabacteraceae; genus Brachybacterium; species Brachybacterium sp. GCM10030267. Next base: position 121,234 of record NZ_JBHTCX010000011.1, read on the forward strand.
GTGAGCCACTGCTTGACCCCGGTGATGGCCGTGACCAGCTCGGGCCGGGCGGTGATCCAGCCGATCTTCCAGCCCGTGACCGAGAACGTCTTGCCCGCCGAGGAGATCGAGACCGTGCGATCCTGCGCACCGGGCAGGGTGGCGATCGGCAGGTGGGCCGGGCCGAAGGTGAGGTGCTCGTAGACCTCGTCGGTCACGATGATCGCGTCGTGCCGGGCGGCCTCCTCGGCGATCGCCTGCAGCGCTCCGACCCACAGCATCACGCCGGTGGGGTTGTGCGGGGTGTTCACCAGTACCACGCGGGTGCGGTCGGAGAAGGCCGCACGCAGAGCGACCTCGTCGACCTCCAGCACCAGGTCGCCGGAGGCGTCGGCGCGGGAGGTCAGCGGGACCGTGCGATGCACACCGCCCGCGAGCGCGATCAGCGCCGCGTACTGGTCGTAGAACGGCTCCAGCGTCACGACCTCGTCGCCCGGCTCCACCAGGGCCAGGATGGTCGCGGCCAGCGCTTCGGTGGCACCCGTGGTCACCAGCACCTCGCTGCCGGCGTCCCAGTGCAGCCCGTACCACTGCGACTGGTGCTCGGCGATCGCCTCGCGCAGCACGGCCTCGCCGATGCCCGGCGGGTACTGGTTGCGGCCGGCACGGATCGCGCTCACCGCGGCGTCGGCCACCACGGCGGGAGGATCGTCGTCGGGGAAGCCCTGGCCGAGGTTCAGCGCGCCGAGCTCGGCGGCCTTCGCGGACATGCGGGCGAACACGGTGGGGCGGGCCTCGCCGCCGGCGAGCAGGCCGGCAGCGGCGGCGGCGCGGGTCCAGGGGCCGGTGGTGTCCATGGCCACGAGTCTGTCAGAGACGGACCGGGATCGCCGGGGCAGTCCGGCGGAGCCGGTGTGCCGGGGTGCGCCGGCGTGTGACGGGACAGGGCGCCGGGCGGGGCCGGGCGCCGCGCGAGGCCGGGCGCCGCGCGGGGAACCAGGCCGGCCGGCCGCGTCACGGCCCGTCGGCCGTCTCAGCGTCGCGGGAAGACGAAGCGCCCGTAGGTGACGTACCGGAACGACGTCGAGATGACCTGGCCGATGATCGTGCCGGAGATGTTGTCCGCCAGCACCGAGTCCAGGCCCAGCACGTACCGCGAGAAGCCCAGGCAGGACAGCTGCAGACCGGCCGCGATCAGGTTGATCAGGAGGAACAGCAGGACCGAGCGGGCGGTGTCCGGGCGGGGACGGTCCCCGAAGGTCCACAGCCGGTTGCCCAGGTAGGTCAGGCAGGACGCGACCGCGATCGTGAGCAGCTTCGCCGTCAGGGGATGGCCGTGCATGATCCCGTGGCCCCAGCCGGCGGAAGGCTCCCAGAACACCAGCAGGTTGTACATCGCCGCGTCCAGCAGGAAGACGATGCCGCCGACGAGCAGGAACCGTATCGAGGATCCCAGATGGTCGGTGGCGAGATCACGGGCCCGCTCGCGCAGGGGCCTCCTCGGGGCCGACGGGAACTGCGCGCGGGCACGGCGCGCGGCGGAACGGGCCGGCACGGATTCCAGGGAACCTGCCCGCTCGAGCGACGACGTCGTACACCCGAGATCTGCGGCATCGCCGGATCGCGTGGGATCCGCGGTGTCCGTCGACGGTTGGGGTCTCAGCACGCACGGCACTGTACCCGAGGCGATAGGCTTGCGGCCCGGCCTGCGACGGGTCCGGATGCTGAGTGGTCGCCGACCCGCCCACTCGCGTGCACCCGGATCCTGGGAGCGCACGGCCAGGCCGCTGCGACGGGGCCGACGACGTCGGCACCCTGGGAGCGCGCGGTCTCCGTTGCCGTGACGGGTGCATCGCCCCCGTCGACCTCCGGGTCGTGGCCACAGCGCCGCGATCGGGGCACGCGGCACCGCCCCCGACAGGATCGAAGCCCCACAGCATCGAAGGAAGGTTCCCATGACTCACGTCGCCCTGACCATCGCCGGTTCCGAAGCATCCGGTGGCGCCGGCGCCCAGGCGGACCTCAAGACGTTCCACCAGCTCGGCACGTTCGGCACCGCGGCTCTGACCTGCATCGTCTCCTTCGACCCGAAGAACGACTGGGCCCACCGCTTCGTGCCCGTCGACCCGGAGGTGATCTCGGACCAGATCGAGGCGACCACCGCCGTCCACGACATCGACACGGTCAAGATCGGCATGCTGGGCACGCCCGTCACCATCGACACCGTCGCCGCCTCCCTGCGCGAGCGCAGCTTCACCCACGTCGTGCTCGACCCGGTGCTGATCTGCAAGGGGCAGGAGCCCGGCGCGGCCCTGGACACGGACAACGCCCTCAAGGAGAAGATCCTCCCGCTGGCCACCTTCGTCACGCCCAACCACTTCGAGGCGCTGACGCTGTCGGGGATGGAGAAGATCGAGACCGTCGAGGAGCTCACCGAGGCCGCCCGGCGCATCCACGAGGCCTACGACGTCACGGTCCTGGCCAAGGGCGGCGTGGTCCTGGACGGGTCCGACGCGGTCGACATCTTCTACGACGGGGACGAGGTCGTCGAGCTGCGCAGCCCCAAGATCGGCCAGGAGCGCGTCTCCGGCGCCGGCTGCACGCTGGCCGCCGCGGTCACCGCGGAGCTGGCCAAGGGCGCCACCGCCCTCGAGGCGGCGCAGGTGGCCAAGGAGATCGTCACCGTCTCCATCGAGAACCGCCAGGCCGGCCACACCCCCTTCGACGCCGTCTACCAGGGCGCCTACCACCGCTGAGCGGCGAGTCCGCCCGGACCGCTGGCCCGGAACGGGCGCCCGGCCCGGGCTGCTGTCCCCGAACGGGTGCCCGGCCCGGGCCGCGCCACCCCTGACCGGCGGGGGCGCTCCCGACAACTGGCGACATAGCGGGAGCCGTTGCCTATATGGCCACGGTTCCCGCTATGTCGCCAGTACCCGGCCGCGCCAGCGCTACCCCTCATCGAGCCAGGGACTCCAGGGAAAGGGGCCGCCATCTCCGGTCATCGCGTGAACACCGGTCACGAACTTGTTCCGAACGGTGAGCGGAATGCCCACTGCCTGGACAGGGCGCCTCCTGACACCGCATTCTCACCCTTATGACCGATACCAGCACAGCCACGGGTTCGACGCGGCCGGAGGCATCGAAGCAGATCGGGGAGCCCCTGATCTCCGCGCGCGGCGTGGAGAAGTTCTTCGGCGATTTCCAGGCGCTGAAGAACATCGATCTCGATATCCATCGCGGTGAAGTGGTGGCGCTGATCGGCGCCTCCGGATCCGGGAAGTCGACCGTGTGCCGCTGCTTGAACCGGCTCGAGACGATCTCCGCCGGCGAGATCACCATCGACGGCCAGCGGCTGCCGGAGGAAGGGAAGGAGCTGACCAAGCTGCGCAGCGACGTCGGCATGGTCTTCCAGGCCTTCAACCTCTTCCCCCACCTCAAGGCGATCGACAACGTCACCCTCGGCCCGCGGAAGGTGCGCGGAGCCTCCAAGGCGGAGGCCGAGGCGCAGGCCATGGAGCTGCTCGAGCGCGTCGGTCTCGCCGACAAGGCGAACGCGTTGCCGACGGCGCTGTCCGGCGGGCAGCAGCAGCGCGTGGCGATCGCCCGGGCACTGGCCATGAGACCCAAAGCCATGCTCTTCGACGAGCCCACCTCGGCGCTCGACCCCGAGGTGATCAACGAGGTGCTCGACGTGATGACCGAGCTCGCCGAGCAGGGCATGACGATGCTGGTGGTGACCCACGAAATGGGCTTCGCCCGCCATGTCTGCGACCGCGTGATCTATATGGATGCGGGAGAGATCGTCGAACAGGGCGAGCCCGAGGAATTCTTCACCGCACCACGCAGCGAGCGCGCCAAGGCGTTCCTGGGCAAGATCCTGCCCCACTGACCGGCCGTACCAGCACCAGCCGTGCCGCACCGGCTCCTTCCCGGCCCCGCCAGCCGCGACCATGCCCCGCCAGCCGCGACCACGCCCCACCAGCCCCGACCCACCCCACAGCCCCGACCCCGCCCCACGGGCGACTCGAGAATCGGAGAGATCCATGACCCGCACCAGCNCCCGGCCGTCGCGCCGTCGTCGCGGCCGCTGCCGCCCTGCCCCTCGGTGCCCTCGCCGCCTGCTCCTCCGAGACGGGTGAGGGCCCCTCACTGGGCGGCGGCTCCGATGGCGGCGGCGCCGAAGGCTCGGCGTTCACCGACGCCATCGCCTCCGGCCCGATCGCCGAGGACGACGTCGTCGCCGCCAGCGCCTGGGCGAGCGCCATCAAGGACAAGGACCAGCTGATCCGTGGTGGCACCCTCGCCAACCAGGTCTTCTCCCTGGCCAGCACCAGTGGCGGCGAGCCCACCGGTTTCGACGCGGGCATCACCCAGCTGCTGGCCCGCTACATCCTCGGCGAGGACATCGAGGGCAAGATCGAGTACATCGACACTACGGTCGAGACCCGCGAGACCATGGTCCAGAACGGCACCGTGGACTGCGTGATCGCCACCTACTCGATCACTCCCGAGCGCCTCGAGGTCATCAACTTCGCCGGCCCGTACTATCTCTCGGGCACCGCCATTCAGGTCCGGACTGAGGACGCCGAGACCGTCGCCGGACCGGAGGACCTCACCGGCAAGAACCTCGTCACCCAGTCCAACTCGACCGGCATCCAGGCCATCGAGGAGTTCGTGACCGACCCGGGAGAGGTCGAGACCCTCCCGGACAACGAGTCCTGCGTCGCCGCACTGAAGCAGGGTCGTTCCGACGCGTACGTCCTCGACCAAGGCGTGCTGCTGGGCAACTCCGCCGCAGACCCGGAGGTCTCCGTGGTCGGTGAACCGTTCGTCGACGACCCGTACGGCATCGGCCTTTCGCAGGACCACGAGGACGCCGTCGAGTTCGTCAACACCTTCCTCCAGGAGCTCATCGACTCCGGTACCTGGGACGCGCTGTGGGCCGCCACCATCGGCGAGGTCGTGGATGGCTCGGCCCCCGAACCCCCGACCCCGGGCGACATGCCGGCGTGAGCCGACGGACCGGCGGACGCGCTCGGCCGACGGCCGCGACCGGCCCGTCGGCCCGGCGCGACGATGGGATCCGGCCGCTCGTGCGATATGCACGGCCCGCGGCCGCCCCCGTGCGACATGCACGGCCGACGGTCGCACCCCGCCCGTCAGCCCGCCCCTGATCTCGAGAGGGACCCATGCAAGCCATCCGCGAGAACATCCCCCTGTTGGTGGAGGGCATCGCGACCACGTTCGCGCTGGTCGTGCTCGGCTATCTGTTCGCGCTCGTCGTCGGCACCGCGCTCGCGGTGTGCCGGGTCAGCCCCATTCCGCCGCTGCGCTGGGCCGCGACGGTCTACGTCGAGATCTTCCGCAACATCCCGCTGCTGAGCCTGCTGATCCTGGTCGCGTTCGGCCTCCCCGACGTCGGGCTGCGCCTGCCCTACTTCTGGTGCGGCGTGCTGGGGCTGACCCTCTCGTCGGCCGCCTTCGTGTGCGAGAACGTCCGCTCGGGGATCAACACGGTGCCCGTCGGCCACGCCGAAGCGGCGCGGTCGATCGGGCTCGGCTTCTTCGGGACGCTGCGCCACGTGGTGCTCCCGCAGGCCTTCCGCGCCATGGTCCAGCCCCTGGTGAACGTCTTCATCGGCACGGTGATCGGATCGGCGCTGTGCTCGGCGATCTCGGTCAGTGAGATCACCTGGGTCACCCAGACCCTCAACATCCAGTACGCGCAGGCGGTGATCATGTTCCTGGTGGCTGGGACCGTGTATCTGGCGATGTCCCTGGGCGGCGCCGCGCTCGGCGGCGTCATCGAGCGCGCCGTCTCCCCGGGGCAGCGGCCGGGCCGCTCCCGGACCCGCAATGCTCTGGATGTCACGGCAGGAGCCCAGGCATGAGCGCCGCGACCAGCAATACTGCGACCCAGGTGCTGTTCGACGCCCCCGGCCCCAAGGGGCGCCGGCGGATCCTGCTGCTGTCGATCCTCAGTATCCTGGCGATCCTCGGCCTGCTCGCGGCGGGACTGCGGCAGTTCGCGATCAACGGGCAGCTGGATCCGAACAAGTGGGTCGTCTACCTCCGGGCCGACTACCTCGCCTTTCTCGGGCAAGGGCTCGCCGGGACGGTGCAGGTCACCGCTGTCGCCGCAGCGGTGGCCTTCCCCCTCGGGCTGCTGCTGGCGCTGGCGCGGCTGTCGCGGCTGCGGGTGCTCAGCGCAGCGAGCACGGTGTGGATCGAGTTCTTCCGCGGCATCCCGATGCTGCTGGTGGTCTACGGGTTCCTACTGGCTCTGCCCGCCTACGGGTTCACGTTCCCACGGTTCTGGATGCTCGCGATCCCGATGGTGCTGGTCTCCTCCGCGACCACCGCGGAGGTGTTCCGGGCCGGCATCAAGGCGGTCGACGTGGGGCAGCACGAGGCCGCCGCCGCGATCGGGCTCAGCCACCGCGACTCCATGCTCTCCGTGATCCTGCCGCAGGCCGTGCGCCTGGTCCTGCCCAGCCTCATCCTCGCCCTGGTCTCCCTGCTGAAGGACTCCACCCTCGGCTACGTGGTCAGCGTCAACGAGCTGCAGTTCCAGGGCAAGACGATGGTCTCGATCACGCGCTACCTGGTCCAGACCTACATCGTCGTCTCGGTCATCTACATCGCCGTGAACTTCCTGCTCACCCGGATCGCGCTGGCACTGGATGCGCACATGAAGGCCCGCGCCGGCGCGAGCTGAGCCCGACACGCCGCCCGACGCGTCATCCCTGCCGCTCGCGTCGGCCCTGTTCGTCGTCCCCGTCGTCCACTGTTCCCCGGAAGGCTGGTCCTGCCATGTGCCGACTGCTCGGCGTCGTCTCCCGTGAGCCCATCTCCCTGGACCGTGCTGTCCGTGACGAGATCGAACCGTTCACCGAACAGTCCGAGATCCATCGCGACGGATGGGGCGTGGCCTGGTTCGACGCGGCCGACGGGAAGGCGGCGGCCGACGAGGCGGCGGCCGGCGGGGATGACGCAGCCGCAGGGACTCCTCGGCCGGCCGGTGAGCACCGGCCCGTCGACCCCCGTCGGCCCCGCATCCACCGCCACCTCGATGTGGCCCGAGAATCCGCGGCCTACCGGGACGCCGTCGCCGAGGCCACGGGCCCGATGATGCTCGTGCACCTGCGCAAGGCGAGCCCCGGCCTGCCCCTGCGGATCGACAACACCCATCCCTTCCGCGAGGGTGAGGCGGTATTCGCGCACAACGGCCAGTACGACCTCTCCGACCCGCTGCGTGAAGCGATCCTCGCGCGCGGCGGGCGCACGCCCGAGGGCACCACGGACTCGGAGCTGTACTTCTCCCTGGTCGAGCTTCATGTCCGCGAGACGGACCCGGCGACCGCCGTGCAGCGGGCCGCCGCCGAGCTCACGCAGCTGTGCCTCGAGCACGCCGGTCGCGTTCCCGAGGCCCTGAACTGCCTGTACATGACGCCCGACGTGATGATCGCCTATCAGCAGTCCGATCCGGCCCAGGCCAAGCCTCATCACACCGCCGACAACTACTCGCTGCGCTACCGCATCGACGCCGACCGCGTCATCGTGGCCTCCTCCGGGATCCCTCAGGCCGACCATCTCGACGTGGGCGAGGGCCAGGCGCTGGTGATCAACCGGGGCGACCTCAGCGTCTCGGTGCGTCCCGCCCTGGACTGCGAGGTGCGCTGAACGGCAAGGCGCCGCCACGGAGGCCGCCATCTGGATAAGGTTGAGAGAGCCGGTGGTGACAGCTCGTCGCCCCGACAGGACTGGAGGTCCCGGTGATCGGATTCGAGAACATCCGCAAGGAGTACCCCGGCGGCGCGGTCGCGGTGGCGGACTTCAGCCTGGACATCGCCTCCCACGAGTCGGTGGTGCTCGTGGGAACCTCCGGCTCGGGTAAGACCACGCTGCTGCGGATGGTCAATCGCATGGTCGATGCCACCTCCGGCCGGGTCCACATCGACGGGGACGACGTGGCCAGCCTGGATCCCGTGACGCTGCGTCGCAGCATCGGCTACGTCATGCAGGCCTCCGGGCTGCTGCCGCATCGCACCGTGCTGGACAACATCACCACCGTGCCCGTGCTGCGCGGCACCTCCAAGGGGGAGGCCCGCCGCCGCGCTCACGAGCTGATGGAGACGGTCGGCCTCGATGCCGCCCTCGCCCGCCGCTATCCTGCGCAGCTCTCCGGTGGTCAGCAGCAGCGCGTCGGCGTGGCCCGTGGCCTCGCGGCCGATCCGAACATCCTGCTGATGGACGAGCCCTTCGGTGCAGTGGACCCGATCGTGCGCAGTGAGCTGCAGCAGGAGCTGCTGCGCCTGCAGCGGGAGCTGCGCAAGACGATCGTGTTCGTCACCCACGACATCGACGAGGCGTTCCTGGTCGGCGACCGCGTCGTCATCCTCAAGCCCGGTGGCGTCGTGGCCCAGGTCGGCACCCCGCAGGAGATCCTCGCCGATCCGGCCGACGAGTTCGTGGCGAGCTTCGTCGGCGCCGACCGCGGGGCCCGCACCCTCCACGTCGAGCAGGTCGACGGACGCGATGTCGTGGTCGACGCCGACGGTCGCGCGGCCGGTGTGCTGGAGACCCCGTCGTGAGCTGGGTGCTCGCCAACCTCGATGTTCTCGCGGCGCGCACCGGTGCCCACCTGGTCCAGGCGCTGCCGCCGATCCTCATCGCGCTCGTGCTGGCGCTGCCGATCGCGAAGCTCGCCAACCTGACCGGCTGGCTGCGGCCGGGTGTCACCACCGCGTCGGGACTGATGTACGCGATCCCCTCGCTGCCGCTGTTCGTGCTGCTGCCGGGCATCATCGGCACCGGAGTGCGCAGCCCCGTGAACATCATCGTCGCGCTCTCGCTGTACGGCCTGGCCCTGATGGTCCCCGCCGCCTCCGACGGGTTCCGCTCCGTAGACCGCGACGTGCTCAGCTCCGCCACCGCACAGGGGTACGCCCCGCTGGCCCGGTTCTGGCAGGTCGAGCTGCCGCTGGCCGGGCCGGTGCTGCTGGCGGGCGTGCGCGTCGTCGCCGTCAGCACCATCTCGCTGGTCACCGTGGGCGGCGTGCTCGGGGTGCCCAGCCTGGGAATGCTCTTCGTGGACGGGTTCCGCCGCGGCATCGTGGCGGAGATCGCGGCCGGCGTGGTGCTCACGGCAGCGCTCGCCCTGCTCACGGACGCGCTGCTGGTGCTGCTGGGCAGAGCGCTGATGCCCTGGACCCGGCGGAAGGTGGTCAGCCGGCCGTGAACGAGAATCCCTACGGCGAGGCCTTCGTCTGGCTGGCCGACCCCGCTCGCTGGAGCGGCCCCTCCGGCATCCCTGTGCGCACCCTCGAGCACCTCGGTTACACCGCCCTCGGGGTGCTGATCGCCGCACTGATCGCCATTCCGATCGGCCTGCTGGTGGGCCACACCGGTCGGTTCGCCGGGCTCGCGGTCGCCGCCTCCGGGGCCGCCCGCGCCCTGCCCACGCTGGGACTGGTCACTCTGTTCGCCCTCGTGCTGGGCATCGGCCTGACCGCGCCGCTGCTGGCCTTCGTGATCCTGGCGCTGCCCTCCCTGCTCGCCGGGGCGTACTCCGCGGTCGAATCGGCGGACCCCGCCACCGTCGATGCCGCCCGCGCTCAGGGCATGACCGAGTGGCAGATCCTCACCCGGGTCGAGATCCCGCTGGGCATGCCGCTGATCATCGGCGGCTTCCGCGGGGCGACGGTGCAGGTCGTGGCCACCGCCATGCTCGCGGCCTACGTCGGCAACGGGGGCCTGGGCCGCTACATCTTCCTCGGGCTCGGCTCCCAGGACTATCCGCAGATGATCGCCGGTTCCCTGCTGGTGATCGCCCTCGCGCTGCTGCTCGACCTCGCGCTGCTGATCATCCAGCGCGCCACCTCCCCGCGCGGTGCCCGTCCCGCCTGAGCACCGCCCCTCCCGTTCCATCGGTCCACTGTCCCGTCCCGTCGGCCCACCGTTCCATCGCCCGTCCGCTGTTCCGCACCCCAGGAGGATCCTCATGACCATCCACAGCACTCGGCGCCGTCTGCTCGGCGCGTTCGGCATCGGCGGCGTGGCCCTCGGAGCGGGCGCCTGCGGCAGCTCGGACCCCTTCGAGGAGGGAAGCGGCGGAGAGGGCGGTTCCGACGGCGGCGGCTCCGGCGGGGCCGACGCGAGCACGATCGTGATCGGATCCCAGGCCTACTACTCCAACGAGATCATCGCCGAGCTGTTCGCGCAGGTCCTCGAAGCCGAAGGACTCACCGTCGACCGGCAGTTCCAGATCGGTCAGCGCGAGGTCTACATGCCGGAGCTCGAGAGCGGCGCCCTCGACGTGCTGCCGGAGTACACCGGCAACCTGCTGCAGTTCTACGACTCCGAGGCCGCGTCGGCCAGCCCCGAGGAGATCCACTCCGCGCTCGGCGAGGTGCTCCCGGAGGGCCTGCGTCTGCTGCCGTTCGCCGAGGCCACCGACCAGGACTCCTACACCACCACGTCCGAGTTCGCCGAGGCGAACTCCCTGAGCTCGATCGGCGATCTCGCGGGCATCGACGATCTGAAGATCGCCGCCAACAGCGAGTTCGAGGTCCGCCCCTACGGGCCCGAGGGCGTGAAGTCCGTCTACGGCGTCGACATCACGGTGGTCCCGGTCGAGGACTCCGGTGGTCCCCTGACCGTGCAGGCGCTGACGGACGGGGATGTGCAGCTAGCGGATCTGTACACCTCCGATCCGGCCATCGTGGCGAACGATTTCGTCGTCCTCGAGGACCCGGAGTCGCTGATCCTGCCGCAGAACGTGGTCCCCGTCGTCAGCGAGAAGGTCGACGAGGCCGCCGAGGCCGCCATGACCTCGGTCATCGAGGCGCTGACGCCCGACGACCTGATCGAGCTGAACCGTCAGAGCGTCGAGGACCAGGCCTCCTCGGCGGACATCGCCAGCGGCTGGCTCAGCGAGAAGGGCCTGGTCTGATGAGGATCGCCGTCACCGGAGCGACCGGGAAGATCGGCGGCGCGGTCGCCCGCGAGCTGAGTGACCTCGGGCCCGACCTGCGACTGGTGGTGCGCAGCCCGCGCCGGGCGCCGGAGATCGCGGGAGCCGACGTGGTCCGCGCCGAGTACGCCGATGCCGACGCGTGCCGGACCGCCTTCGCCGACGTCGACGTACTGTTCCTGGTCTCCGCCGGGGAGGCCGCCGACCGGATCGAGCAGCACCGCACCGTGATCCGGGCCGCGGCCGATGCCGGCGTGGGCCACGTCGTCTACACGTCCTTCCTCGGCGCCTCGGCCGAGGCGGAGTTCACGCTGGCGCGGGACCACGGCGCCACCGAGGAGTTCCTGCGGGAATCGGGCATGGCGTGGACCGTCCTGCGCGACAGCTTCTATGCCGACGTCCTGCTCGACTTCGCCGGCGAGGACCGCACAGTCCGCGGGCCAGGAGGGGAGGGCCGCTGCGCCTTCGTGGCCCGAGCCGACGTCGCCGAGGTCGCCGCCGCCATCCTGCGCGACCCCTCCGGCTGGGCCGGGCGCACCCTCGACCTCACCGGACCCGCGGCGGTGTCGCTGGGCGAGGCCGCCGCGATCATGACCGGCGCGCTGGGGGAGGAGTACCGCTACGTCGACGAGACTCTCGAGGAGGCTCACGCCTCCCGGTCCTCCTACGGTGTGCCGGACTGGATGGTCGAGGCCTGGATCAGCACCTACACCGCGATCGCCTCAGGGCAGCTCGACGTGGTCAGCGACGACGTCGCCACGGTGCTGGGCCGCCCGGCCACCCCGCTCGCGGAGGCGGTGGCCTCGCCCTTGTGAGGCGGCCGCCGCTGGCCGGTGAGGCGGGGTGAGGCGGCCACCGTCCCTGTGCTCGGACGGGTGGGCGGCGGCGCGGCCCACGGCCGGACCGGGCGGTCACGATCCTCCCGAACACCGCGTGCAGCGGCCGGCGGTCTCCTAGGGTGGCGGTATGACCACGGAAGAGAACAAGATCGTCGTCAGCCGCGTCATCGACGCCCCCGCCAAGGACCTCTTCGACCTGCTGAGCCTGCCTGCACGCCACCCCGACGTCGACGGGTCCGGCATGGTCCGCTCCGCCGAGAACACCGAGCGCGTGACCAAGGCCGGTGAGCAGTTCACGATGAACATGTATGCCGAGGGCATGGGTGGCGACTACCGCATGCGCAACCACGTCACCGCCTTCGACGAGAACAAGATGATCGGGTGGAAGCCCGCTCGCGAGGAGTCGCCGGACGACGTGCCCGGCTGGGAATGGCTCTACGAGCTCAAGCCCCTCGACGCCGGTACCACCGAGGTCACGCTGACCTACGACTGGTCCGCGGTCACCGACCCGAAGCTGCTGCCGATCTTCCCCGGGGTTCCGGAGGAGGACTTGGAGGAGTCGCTGAACAAACTCGCCGCCGCGGTCACCAACCCCTGATCTCGCGCGCACGCCGCCCCGGTCCGCGCCTGCTGCGGATCGAAGCCCGGTCGCGCACCCCCGTAGTGCAGCCAGGAGGTTGCACTACGGGGCAGGTCGTGCCACGCTGGTCGCACGCGGCCAGGGCGGTCGCGCCCCGATCACAGGAGCCCGCCATGACCAGCGACCCCACCTCCCTTCCGGGTGACGACGTCCGCCTGACCACGGACGACGTGCCCGACGAGATCATCCGCAGCATCCACATCGACGCGTCGGCCGAGACGGTGTTCGCCATCATCAGCGAGCCCGGATGGTTCATCAATGACGGCGAGTATCGCCCGCATGAGATCGAGACCGACGGGGACGTCGCCCGGGTGGTCGACCCGGTCCATGGGGAGTTCTCCCTCGGCATCGAGGCGCTCGAGCCGCCGCGTCGCGCGGTGTTCACCTGGCTCGGCGGCCAGGCCGGAGCACTCGACGACTGCCCGAAGAACACCGTCGAGTTCACGATCGAGCCGGACGGGAACGGCGTGCAGCTGACCGTGCGCGAGCGAGGCTTCGCGGGGATCAGCTCCGACGCCGCTGTGCGCCGCGAGCGCTTCGAGGACAACACGAAGGGCTGGATCGAGGAGCTCGCCGTGGCGCGGACGCTCGCGGAGGCGTCTGCGTGAACGCGCCGCAACGGGCTGCCGACGATCCCGCCGCGCCCGGTCACCCCGTCGGGCACACAGGACCTCGCCATGTCACGGCGTCCGAGGCGACGGCAGGGCGCCACCGGGGAGACCTCGACGGTCTGCTCGCCGAGGGGGCCGACGAGGTGTTCGCAGCGCTCGCCGACCGCACCCGTCGGCGGATCCTCGTGCGCCTGGCGGAGCAGCCCGATGACGCCGGGGCCGTAGCGCGCGACCTCGACCTCACCCGCCAGGCCGTCGCCAAGCACCTGCGTATCCTCGATGAGGCGGGGCTGGTCGAAGTCACCCGGCAGGCCCGCCGCCGCGTCCACGACGTCCACCCCACTCGCATCCGGGAGGTGTCCGACCTGCTCGGCGTCGTCGCCCGCGGCTGGGACCGCCGACTGGCACGGATCAAGGAGCTGGCCGAGGGCTCCGGCCCCGGGGCGTGAGGTCTGGCTCGCCGGGTAACCGTCTTCGCCGCATGGTCGCGCGGGTCGAGTAGCCGCCTTCCCCGTGTGACTGTCCTGGCCGGGAGCCGCCTTCGCCGCATGGCCGCGCTCGTCGCGCGGATGCCCCGAGTTCCGCGGCCGACGACCGCTGTGCAGGTGAGAGGGCTACGCTCGCACCATGGGCAGGGTCACCGAGAGGACGCGGATCCGCACGGTCCGAGTGCGCGAGGGCACGCTGTATGCGGGCCGCAAGAGCGACCACGTCGCCGTCGAGGAGCCGCTGGACATCCGCCTGAACGGGCAGCAGCTGAGCCTGACCATGCGCACCCCGGGCCACGACGTCGAGCTGATCCACGGCTTCCTCCACGGGGAAGGGCTGATCGCCCACCGCGAGGACATCACCGAGGCCCGCTACTGCGACGGCGCCGTGGTCGAGGACGACAGCGGCTTCGCCCGCAACACCTACAACGTCATGGACTTCACCACCACGCGCCCGCAGCTGCTGCCCCTGGCCACGAAGAACTTCACCACCACGTCCGCGTGCGGAGTCTGCGGCTCCGAGAGCATCGATGCGGTGCGCCAGAAGAGCCGGTACACACTGATGCAGAACTGGTCGCTCGACCCGCGCGTCATCCTCGGTGCCGCCCGCGCGCTGTCCGCCGAGCAGACCGTCTTCGCCCGCACCGGGGGCGTCCACGCCGCGGCTCTCGTCGACCTCGAGGGCAACCTGCTGGTGGTGCGCGAGGACGTCGGCCGGCACAACGCGGTCGACAAGGTCATCGGCTGGGCATTGCTCGAGGATCGCCTGCCCGTGCGGGACACCTTCCTCCTGGTCTCCTCGCGGGCCAGCTTCGAGATCACCCAGAAGGCCTACATGGCCGGGATCCCCTTGCTGGCCTGCGTCTCCGCGGCGAGTTCGCTGGCCGTGGACACCGCCGAGGAGTTCGGCATGACCCTGGTGGGCTTCACGCGCGCCAGCGAGGACGGCGATGGCCGGATGAACCTCTACACCCACCCCGACCGCCTCGACCTCCGCGACGTCGCCGGCTGATCCCGCCGCCTCGCACGTCACATCGATCGTCCAGCGGCGGGATACTCTCGGCGCGTGACCCCCGTCGACGAACCTCCCGCCCCAGCCGCCGCGAACGAACCCGCCGTCACATGCGTCGAACCTGCCGTCGCTCCCGACTACGCCGAGTTCTGGGCGGAGGCCCGCGCTGCGCGCCCGTCCTTACCGGCCGGGATGCCCGAGGCCTGGGCGTTCGGCGCGACTCCGGAGCACGCCGACGGTCTGCTCGCACTGGTGCTCGAGGGGACGAAGACGGCAACGGCCTCCTCGCTGTGGGACTACGAGGAAGAGGGGGAGCCGATCCCCGCGGTCGGCGATCTCTCGATCATCCTCGACGGTGCCGGCGTTCCGCGCGCGGTGCTCGAGGTGACCGCGATCGACATCGTTCCCTTCGATCAGGTCAGCGACGACCATGCCCACTCCGAGGGCGAGGACGACCGCACCCTGGGAAGCTGGCGGAGGATCCACGAGACGTTCTGGCGTGAGCACTCCTCGCGCGGCTTCGCGCCCGACATGCCCGTGGTCTGCGAACGCTTCCGCGTCCTCCACCGAACGTCGGCGGGTCCGACGGGTGCCGATGAGCGCAGCTGACGGTCGACGCGCTACCGCAGGGACAGCAGGCTCGCGGCGGTGACCTCGTCGACCACGACGTCCGTGGCGACGCCGGCGCGCAGCGCGGCCCGCAGCGGCAGGGCCTTGCGCGTCCCGGCCGCGAGCAATAGCCGGCGGGGGATGCGGGCCAGCTGGACGGGGTCGGGCCCCGAACCCCGTGCGTTCATGTCGATGCCGCGGAAGGAGCCGTCGGCCCGCAGGAACACCGTGCACACATCCCCGATGGCGCCGTCGGCCCGCAGGGAACGGAGGTCCTCGCTGGTCAGGTAGTTGTTGGTGTAGACGTGGCTGGGGACCTCGGCGTCGAAGGCGCCGACGCTGAAGACGGCCAGGGTGCACTGGCGCTGCGTCTCCAGCACGCGCTGGACGGAACGCTCGCGCCACATGGCGTCGCGGGTGGCGGTGTAGTCGAAGAACGCGGGGACCGGGAAGTGGTGGACGGTCGCGTCCCACAGCGTCGCCGCCTGCGAGAGCACCGTGGAGACATAGGTGAGCCCGGAGCCCTCGGTGTTGATGGCCCCGTTGAGCTGAACGATCCGCAGCCCCGGCACCGGGCGCGGGCGCACGGCGCCCACCAGCGCAGCGATGGTGGTGCCCCAGGCCATGCCGATCGTCATGCCCGGCTCCAGCATGTCGTCGAGGTACCCGGCCCCTGCCTCCGCGACGGCTTCGAGGCGTTCGCGCTCCCCGTCGGCCGGGCCGGCGGCGATCACGTGCGCCGTCACCCCGTACAGCTGGGCGATCCGGCGCCGCAGCGCCTCGACCCGGTGATCGCTGGGCGGGCGCAGGGAGATCTGCACCAGTCCCGCCTCGCGGGCATCGCGCAGCAGCCGCGAGACGGTCGAGCGCGAGACGGACAGCGCGCCGGCCACCGCCTCCATGGTCTGGCCCTCGTCGTAGTACATCCGTGCAGCATCGAAGGCCGTCTCGAGGCGTGTTCCCGGCGTCATACGGGCAGTCTTGCACGTTCGTGCACCACACTTGCGCGACGCTGCACGGAGGTTCGACGATGAGCGGAGTCGTCACAGAAGTCGTCATTCGCGAAGGAGCGTCACGTGTCCGACCTGCATCGGTCCGCCCTCACCCCGGAGAACAGGACGGAGCACCTGGCGCGCCTGCGCGCCGCGACAGCGGAGAACCCGCTGGACATCCTCGTGGTCGGCGGTGGCGTCAACGGCGCCGGCGCCGCCTTCGACGCCGCGACCCGCGGCCTGAGCGTGGGCCTGGTCGAGTCGCGCGACTGGGCCAATGGCACCTCCTCGCGCTCCTCCAAGCTCATGCACGGCGGCCTGCGCTACCTCCAGATGCTCGACTTCAAGCTGGTCGCCGAGGCCCTGCGCGAGCGCGACCTGCTGCTGGAGCACACCGCCCCGCACCTGGTGCGGCCCATCAAGTTCGTCTTCCCCTTCTTCAAGAAGGTCGTCGACCGCGCCTTCATCGGCTCCGGCGTGATGCTCTACGACGCCATGCAGTCCGTCGGCCGCAAGCGCGCCGTCCCCATGCACCGCCACCTCCTGCACGAGAAGATGCTCGAGGTCTTCCCCGCCCTGGACGGCGAGAAGGCAGTGGGAGCGCTGGAGTACTACGACGCCGAGGTCGACGACGCCCGCTTCGTGATGATGCTGGTGCGCTCCGCCGCGCAGCTGGACGCCTCGGTCGCCAACTACACCGCCGTCATCGACTACCTCCACGACGAGCGCGGCCGCGTCACCGGTGCTCGCATGCGCGATCAGGAGACCGGCGAGGAGTTCGAGGCCCACGCCCGCGAGACCATCCTCGCCGGCGGCGTCTGGACCCAGGAGCAGCAGGAGCTCGCCGGGGCCGACGCCGGTCTCGAGGTGCTCGCCTCCAAGGGCATCCACATCACCGTCGCCCGTGACCGCATCCCCGCCGCCCCGGACACCGGGATCATCACCCAGACCGAGAAGTCCGTCCTGTTCATCATCCCCTGGGACGAGTACTGGGTGATCGGCACGACCGACACCCCGTGGACGCACGACCCGCGCACCGTCGGCGCCACTGCCGAGGACATCGACTACGTGATCGAGCACGCCAACGCCGTGCTCGCCGACGACCTCACCCGCGAGGACGTCATCGGCGTCTACTCCGGCCTGCGCCCGCTTCTCCAGCCCGTCAAGAAGGGCAACGACTCCGGCTCCACGAAGGTCTCCCGCGAGCACACCGTGATGGAGATCGAACCCGGCCTCAGCGCGATCGCCGGCGGCAAGTTCACCACCTACCGGGTGATGGCCGAGGACGTCGTCGATTTCGCCCTGAAGGACTCCGAGCCCGACCGCAAGAGCCTCACCCGCTCCCTCCCCGTGATCGGCGCCCAGGGATTCACCGCCCTGCAGCGCGAGAAGGACCGCCTCGCCGCCCGCTACGGGTTCGACGAGGTGCGCATGGAGCGCCTGCTGTCCCGCTACGGCGCCCTGCTGTCCGACGTGCTCGCGCTGATCGACGAGGACCCCTCCCTCGGGGAGCCGCTCGAGCACGCCCGCTACCTCCGCGCCGAGGTGCTCTACGCGGTCCGCGCCGAAGGCGCCCGCCACCTCGCCGACATCCTCCAGCGCCGCACCCGCCTGGACTACGAGACGCCCGACCGCGGGACCGACGCCGCCGAGGAGATCGCCGCCCTCGTCGGCCCGGACCTCGGCTGGGACGAGGCCGCCCGCCGCCGCGAGATCGACTCCTACTGGGAGTTCATCGCCGCCCGCCTCGAGGGTGAGCGCGCCACCAGCGACGAGCTCGTCTCGACGCGCCTGGCCGAGACGACGGAGGTGCCGCCCCGGACCTGACCGCAGTCACGGGCGCCGGCCGAGCCTCGGCCGGCGCCGGTCGGGGTTCCCGCAGGCCACTGCCTGCACCCCGACGGATGCCACCGGCCCCGCACCGCAGCGGGGTCGCTCGATGAGGAGGACCCATGGCAACCATTTTTCTCTACGAGATCGCCGGCACGGCGATGCTCACCCTGCTGGGCGGTGGTGTCGTCGCCAACGTGATCCTGGGCAAGACCAAGGGCAACGGCGGCGGCTGGCTGCTGATCAACTTCGGCTGGGGCCTGGCGGTCTTCGCCGGTGTCTGGACCGCCTACAAGACCGGCGCGCACCTGAACCCCGCGGTCACCGTCGGACTGCTCTCCAGCGGCGCCGGTGAATACGCCGACGGGATCCCGATCACCGTCGCCAACACCATCGCCTACTTCGCCGCCGAAATCATCGGCGCTTTCCTCGGCGCCGTCGTCTGCTGGCTCGCCTACAAGACCCACTACGACGCCGAGACCGACCCGGGCACGATCCTGGGCACCTTCTCGACCGGCCCGGAGATCCGCTCCTACGGCTGGAACGTCGTCACCGAGATCATCGGGACGTTCGTGCTGGTGTTCATCATCCTCATGTTCGGCAACACCCCGAACGAACTCGGCCCGCTGGCCGTGGCCCTGCTCGTGGTCAGCATCGGCGCCTCGCTCGGTGGTCCCACCGGCTACGCCATCAACCCGGCCCGTGACCTCGGCCCCCGCCTGGCCCATGCCATCCTGCCCATCCCGCACAAGGGCGGCAGCGACTGGGCCTACTCCTGGGTCCCGATCGTCGGCCCGCTGATCGGCGGCATCCTCGCCGGCGTCGTCAGCATGGCGTTCTGAGCCACCGCGTCACCCTTTTCAGAAGAACCCGCTCATCACACGAAGGAGTCCCGATGAACGACCAGCAGCAGTACATCCTCTCGATCGACCAGGGCACCACCTCGACCCGCGCGATCGTCTTCGACCACGGCGGCCAGATCGTCGCCACCGGCCAGAAGGAGCATGAGCAGATCTTCCCCAAGTCCGGCTGGGTCGAGCACGACCCGGTGGAGATCTGGCGCAACACCCGCACCGTCGTGGGCCAGGCGCTGACCGGGGCCGACATCAACCGCCACCAGCTGGCGGCCGTCGGCATCACCAACCAGCGCGAGACCGCCGTGGTCTGGGACAAGAACACCGGTGAGCCCGTCTACAACGCGATCGTCTGGCAGGACACCCGCACCCAGCGCATCTGCAACGAGCTCGCCGGGGACGAGGGTCCCGACAAGTACAAGGAGCGCGTGGGCCTGCCGCTGGCGACCTACTTCTCCGGCCCCAAGATCAAGTGGATCCTCGACAACGTCGACGGAGCCCGCGAGCGCGCCGAGGCCGGCGACCTGCTGTTCGGCAACACCGACGCCTGGGTGCTGTGGAACCTCACCGGAGGCCTCAACGGCGGCGTGCACGTCACCGACGTCACCAACGCCTCCCGCACGATGCTCATGAACATCGACACCCTCGACTGGAACGAGGACATCGCGGCGGACATGGGCATCCCGCTCTCCATGCTGCCGGAGATCAAGTCCTCCTCCGAGGTGTACGGTCACGGCCGCAAGAACGACCTGCTCATCGACACCCCGATCGCCGGCATCCTCGGCGACCAGCAGGCGGCCACCTTCGGTCAGGCCTGCTTCGAGATCGGCCAGGCCAAGAACACCTACGGCACCGGCAACTTCATGCTGATCAACACCGGCGAGGAGCTGGTGCGCAGCGAGAACGGGCTGCTGACGACGGTGGCCTACAAGATCGGCGAGAACAAGCCGGTCTATGCCCTGGAGGGCTCCATCGCGGTGACCGGCTCGCTGGTGCAGTGGGTGCGCGACAACCTGGGCATCATCAAGGAGGCCCCGGAGATCGAGGACCTCGCCAAGAAGGTCGACAACAACGGCGGCTGCTTCATCGTGCCCGCCTTCTCCGGCCTGTTCGCCCCGCACTGGAAGCCCGACGCCCGCGGCACCATCGTCGGCATGACCCGGTTCATCAACAAGAACCACATCGCCCGCGCCGCGCTGGAGTCGACCGCGTTCCAGTCCGCCGAGGTGCTCGACGCCATGAACGCGGACTCCGGCGTCGACCTCACCGAGCTCAAGGTCGACGGCGGCATGGTCATGAACGAGACCCTCATGCAGTTCCAGGCCGACATCCTCGGGGTGCCCGTCGTGCGCCCGAAGGTCATCGAGACCACCGCGCTCGGCGCCGCCTACGCCGCCGGCATCGCGGTGGGCTTCTGGGACGGCGAGCAGGACGTCATCGACAACTGGGCCGAGGACAAGCGCTGGGAGCCCGACATGGACTCCGAGACCCGCGACCGGTACCTGCGCCTGTGGAACAAGGCCATCGAGCGCACCTTCGACTGGGTCGACGACGACACCGAGGCGCTGTTCGGCTGACGCCGCTGCGCGGCTGTGACCGCGCGCCAATGCACGGCTGCACGGCTGCGACCGCGCGCCGCGTGGAGCACCCCCTCCCAGGGGCCGGAATCCGACATGGATAACGGCCCGCTGGAGGGGGTGCTCCACGCGAGGCGTTCCGTACACGGGATGAGGTACGCGAGGTGTTCCGTGCATGGGGTGCTCCACGCGAGACGTTCCGTGCACGGGGTGGGTGCGCGCCGGGACTGGCCCTGCGGCCGTTTGCGGGAGGGGACGGGATGTGAGATAGGTGGCGCCCGTGCCCAGTGACGATCCGGCTACGACTGCCGCGCCAGCTCGTGATCCGGGTGAGTATCCGGCTACCCGCGCGTAGGCTCAGCGCCACCCATCGCACCCCCGCTTCCCCTGAGACCCCACTCTGAGATCGGAGCCTCCTCATGGATCTCGCCTTCAGACTCGTCGCCCTGGCCGTCTACTTCGCCGCGATGATCGGCATCGGCCTCTACGCCTTCCGCAAGACCCGCGGCGGTGAGGACTACATGCTCGGCGGGCGCCAGCTCCACCCGTTCGTCGCTGCTCTGTCCGCCGGCGCCTCGGACATGTCCGGCTGGCTGCTGCTGGGTCTGCCCGGAGCGCTCTACATGGGCGGGCTGGTCGAGGCGTGGATCGCCATCGGCCTCACCATCGGCGCCGGACTGAACTGGTTCTTCGTCGCCCCCAGGCTGCGGCAGTACACGCAGATCGCCGGCAACGCGATCACCGTGCCCAGCTTCTTCGGCAACCGGCTGCACGACCGCACGAACATCCTGAGGATCGCCGCGGGCCTGATCATCCTGGTCTTCTTCACCTTCTACGTCTCCTCCGGCATGGTCGCCGGCGGCGTGTTCTTCCAGTCGATGTTCGGCGGCCCGTACGTGACCGGCATGCTCATCGTCGGCGGCGTGACGGTGCTGTACACGCTGTTCGGCGGGTTCCTCGGCGCGACCTACACCGACGTCGTCCAGGGGCTGGTCATGCTGGTCTCGCTGCTGATCGTGCCGATCACCGCCATGTTCGCCGTCGGCGGGCCGGTGGCCATGTTCGAGTCGGTGCGCGAGGTCGACGCCGACTTCGCCAGCCTGACCGCCGGCGGCTCCGCCCTCGGCATCATCTCCGCTCTGGCCTGGGGCCTGGGCTACTTCGGCCAGCCCCACATCATCGTGCGCTTCATGGCGCTGCGCTCCTCCCGCGACGCCCGCTACGGGCTGGGCGTGGGAATGGTCTGGATGATCATCTGCGTGATCGGGGCCGTGTTCACCGCGCTCGCGGGCCTGGCCTACTTCCAGCAGAACGCCGACGCGGTCCTCACCGACGAGACCAACGGCGAATCCGTCTTCCTCGACCTCTCCCAGATCCTGTTCCACCCGATCGTGGCCGGTGTGCTGCTGGCCGCGGTGCTGGCGGCGATCATGTCCACCATCTCCTCGCAGCTGATCGTGACCAGCTCCGCCCTCGTCGAGGATCTCGTCGGCGGTTTCGGCGCGAAGCTCGGGGACAAGGGCGCGCTGTGGGGCGGCCGCATCGGCGTGCTCGCCGTCTCCGTGGTCGCGATGCTGCTCGCCCTCGCCCCGGACAGCTCCGTGCTGGAACTGGTCTCCTTCGCCTGGGCCGGGTTCGGCGCGGCCTTCGGCCCGATCGTGCTGCTGGCCCTGTTCTGGCGCCGCCTGACCATGGCCGGCGCCGCGGTCGGCATGGTCTCCGGCGCCGCCGTCGCCTTCATCTGGGGCTGGTTCACGCCCGATGTCGCATGGGGCCTGTTCGGCGACGAGCACCTCTACGAGATCATCCCCGGCTTCCTGATCTGCCTGGTCCTGGCGACCCTCGTCAGCCTGGTGACCCCGCAGCCGCCGGCGCTGGCCATGCGCGAGTTCGACGACACGGTCGAGACGGTGACCACCGGGGAGATCCCGGCCCACGCGGCCGACGGGGAGACCGGACGCCCCGCCTCGACCGTCTGAGAGGGCGGGTGCCCCGGTGCCGTCGGCGGCGCCGGCTCACTGCCCGAAGAGGCGATCCTCGGCGCCGCGCACCCCGGGCCGGACCGCGAAGAGCGAGCCCGCCTGGAGGTCCTCGCCGTCGGGGACGTTCTCCCGGCTGGTGGTGATGTACAGCGTGCCGCGATCCGCACCGCCGAAGGTGCAGGCGGTGGTCTGGCGGGCATCGACCGTGACGCGCTCGGCGATGCCGCCGTGCTCGTCGAGACCCAGCACCGTGCCGGCACCGTTCATCGCCACCCAGACCCTGCCCTCGGCGTCGAGCGTGAGCCCGTCGGGGTGGCCGTCCTGGCCGGTGAGGTCCGCGAAGGTCCGGCGGCCGGTCAGGCCCGCGTCGTCGGACCAGTCGAACAGGTCGACCCGCCCGGTGGGGGTGTCGACGTAGTAGGCGCAGCTGCCGTCGGCCGAGAAGGCCAGGCCGTTGGAGATCGTCAGTCCCGTCAGCATCCGGCTGGTGGTGCCGTCGGGCAGCAGGCGCCACATGGCCGCCGCTCCCTCGCGGGCGTCGTAGGCCATGGAGCCGCACAGGAAGGAGCCGTCGGGGGCGACGGCGCCCTCATTCATGCGCACGTCCTCCTCCCACAGCGGGGGCAGGGGATCGATCGCTCCGTCGGCGTCCTCGAGGGCGAAGCCCTTCTCCAGGGCGAGCACGGCGCCGCCGCTGGCTGCCGGGCGCACGCAGGCCACGACGTTGCTCGGGGTGGGAATGCGGCGAACGGTGCCGGATTCGTCCAGGTGCATGACGTCGCCGGCGAGCATGTCGACCCACCGCAGTCCGCCCCAGCTGTTCGACCAGTACGGGCCTTCGGCGTGGTGGCAGATCGACTCGGTGATGCGTTCGGCGTGCATGGGGCCTCCGTATGCCGGCGGTGCAGCGGTGGCTCCCTACGGTAGCCGCTGGGGAGGGTGAGCAGGGCGTCAGCTCTCCCGCGCAGCAGCGCGGCCGACGGGGAGCTCCGAGCCGCGACAGATGCGCCGCCACAGCTCGAAGTGCTCCTCCATGGCCGCGGTGACCGCCTCCTTCCGCCGCGAGCGCAGGGCACGGGTGATCTCGAAGTGGACGGTATCGGTCTCGAAGCTCCGGGGGAGGTCGCCGTGGTTGCGCGCGATCTCCCGGCTGATGGCGATGCGACGACGTTCGAGCAGCAGGTCGTGCAGGGCCCGGTTCATGCCGTCGACGACATATGTCGTGATGGGGTTGGCGAAGATCCGCAGCAGTGACGTGTGGAAGGTGTGGTCCGCTGCCAGGCCGCCGGCGAAGTCCCGCGAGGAGGAGGCGTCGACCATGGCGCGCACCTGGTCCTCGAGGCCCTGGATCTGCTCGTCGGTGACGTGCTCGGTGATCTTCGGGGCGATCGCCACTTCGAGCGTCTCGCGAGCCTCGTTGATGTGCGAGACGGTCACGAGCCCGGCCCGCAGCATCATCTCGAAGCCGTTCCCGGAGCCCGCCCCCGGGGTGCCGGGGGAGACCAGCACATTGCCCGATCCCTGGACCTTCTGCAGGATGCCCAGCATCTGCAGGCCGGAGAGCTGCTCCCGCACCCGGGCGCGGGACATGCCGCTGAGCTCGGCGAGCCGGCGCTCGCTGGGGATGAGGAGACCGCGCTCGACCTCGACGCCCTCCCGCACGAGCATGTCGAGGAACTCCTGGACCCCGGGATCCATGTGACCTCCTTCGCCGCGCGCACCGGCTCGAGGGCCGGCGAGGATCTGTGACCTGCCATGATATCGGTCGGCCAGGGGCCCGCGGTGCCCGGTCCCCGGGCGCTCGTCTCGGGGGCCGGGCGGGAGCTCGGCAGCGCACGGCGTCGTCCCCGCCGGTGCTCACGGGACGCGGGAGGGCGCTCCTACTCCTCCAGCCACTCGGTGATGAACCGATCGCTGCTGTGGATGTGGATCCCGCTGTAGCCGCCGAGCGACTCGAAGCGGTGCGGGGTGTTCGCGGGCGCGACCAGCAGCTGCCCGGCGGACACCGTCACCTGGCGATCGGCCACCGTGAACACGGCTGACCCGGCCTGGACCACGAAGGTCTCGTCGTAGGGGTGGCGGTGCAGCCGGGGACCGAGCCCCCGGCCGAGATCACGTTCGACGATGATCGAGATGGAGGCGCCGTGATCCCGGCCCTCGAAGTTGCCGCTCGGCAGGTCTGCGAGGTCTATGGTCTCGATGCTCATGACAGCCCCCTTCGGCTCGCGCTCTCGACGCTAGCACCGGGGGCGCGGGTCGACAACGGATCCCGACGCGGCGGCCGAGAAGGCGAGCCGCCGGTGGACGGTCGGCGGCTGCCGCGGCCTGCTGCGGCACCGCGCGCTCACCCGTGCTGCTGGATCTCCGAGAGGGCGTGCGTGACGTCCCGCGTCGCGGGGTAGAGCTCGCGGTACATCCGGTACAGCTGGTCGTACCGGGCACCGGCGTCAGGATCGGGCACGCACACGTGATCGATCCCGTTCCAGGCACTGGTGTCGGAGCCGTGGGCGAGCTGCGCGGCGAGCATCGCCGTGCCGTAGGAGGCACCGACCGTGCGCCGCGGGATCTCCTGCGGCAGCCCGGTGACGTCGGAGACGATCTGCGGCCACAGCTCGTTGCGGATCCCGCCGCCGACGGCGACCATCCGCTCGATGACCACACCCGCCTCGCGCAGCGCCTCGAGATGATGGCGCACCCCGTACGCCGCCGCCTCGAGCGCCGCCCGGTAGAGGTCTCCGCGCGTGTGCGACAGCGTGAGCCCGGCGATCACGCCGCGGGCCGACGGGTCGTGCATGGGCGATCGCTCCCCGGCGAAGTAGGGCAGCATCAGCAGGCCGTTCGCGCCGACGCCGCTGGTGGCGGCCTCGTCGATCAGCGTGGCGAAGTCCGCCTCGCCGGTCAGCTCCCGCATCCAGGCGGTGATCGCGCCCGAGCTGGCCATCCCGCCGGAGAGGGTGAACGTCCCCGCGGAGGTGCCGGCGGTGACCCATAGGGTGCGGCTGGGAGCGGGCTCGTCGGTGATCGCGACCAGGAACGTCGTGGTGCCGTACATCAGCATCACGTCGCCGGGCGCGGTGGCGCCGACGCTGATCGCCTCCGCCCAGGCATCGACCGTGCCGGTGATGACGGGGATCCCGGGCGACAGGCCGGGCACCGCGCTCGCGGCAGCTGCGGTGACGGTGCCCGCGGCCTCGCCGGCCCACTGCAGCGGCGGCAGCTCCAGACCCGGCGCGACGTGATCCGACCAGGGCCGGTGCCAGTCCAGCGTCCCCGTGTCGTACAGCGGGGTGACCATGCTGGCGCTGGCATGGTCCAGCACATATCGCCCGCTCAGGCGGAACGCCAGGTACGAGGCGGGCATGAAGAGTCTGGATGCCCGGGCGAAGTGCTCCGGCTCCTGCTCGGCGACCCAGCGGATCTTGGGGCCGGCGGCCTGCGCCGAGAGCACGCTGCCGCAGCGCCCGAAGATCTCCTGGTCGCCGAACCGTGCGGTGAGGTCGGCGATCTGCGCCTCCGCGCGGGTGTCGACCCCGTAGAGGATCGCGGGTCGCACCGGGTGTCCGTCGTCATCGGTCAGCAGGACGCACGGGCCCATCCCGGAGACGCCGACCGCCGTGATCCGGGCGTCCGCGGTCCCGGTGAGCTCGGCGGTCAGGGAGACGAACTCGTCCCACCAGATCTCCGCGTCCATCTCCACGTGGCCGGGAGCGGGCCGATCCACCGCGTGCTCCCGTACCGCGCACGCCAGGATGGTGCCGTCGAGGGCCACCAGCACGCCCTTGGTGCTCGAGGTGCCGACGTCGATGCCGAGCACGGCCTCAGCGCGATCTGCCATCGGCGCGCCCTCTCCTCATCGTCACCTCGGTGTGCGGCAGCCCTCGCCGGGTCCGGCGGGGTGTGCCCATCCTGCCATTGTCGGCGCCGGGACCGAGCCGTGTGCACCCCTCGCCGAGGGGAGCTTCCACGCCGCCGACCAGGAGGGGTGGCGCCGCTGCGCCCGTCGGGCGATGGTCCGGCGGTTGCGTGAGGGGCCGTCGGACTCTATAGGATCAGCGCTCACGGACGACCCGTCCGCGGCTCGAAGGCGCCGACGCAGCGGTCGACGACAACGCGATGACGGTGAATGAGGTGGACGTGCTCGAGAGCCATATGGATCTGCAGCTCCTGCACCGCGCCGCGTCCGCCTACTACGTCGAGAATCTTCGCCAGGCCGAGGTCGCCGAGAAGCTCGGCGTCTCCCGGCCCACCGTGAGCAAGCTGCTCAGCGAGGCGCGCCGGATCGGGATGGTGCGTTTCGAGGTGCTCGACGTCCCCGAGGAGGACGTCACCGAGCTCGAGAGCCGCCTGCGGGCTCTGCTCGGGGTCGAACGGGTGCGGATCGCGCCCGGCGACCAGGCGCAGCGCGACTACCGCGGTCTCGGTGACCAGCTGGGGGAGGAGCTGCGCCGTCTGGCGCTGCGCCGCGACGACGTCCTGCTGGTCTCCTCGGGCCGGACCACCCATGCCGTCAGCCGGATGGAGCTGCCCCAGCTCGCCGGGGTGGTCGTCGCCCCCACCGTCGGCGGCCAGCAGGAGTCCGATCCCGCGTTCCAGACCAATGAGACGGTGCGGAACCTCGCCACCCGCACCGGGGCGCAGCCGCGATTCATCTTCGCCCCGGCCCTTCCGAGCCGGAGCCTGTGGCGGTCGCTGCAGGCGGACCCGAGCTTCGTGGAGATCATGGACCTGTGGGCGCGTGCCAGCGTGCTGGTCACCGGCATCGGAGCCCCGTACCTGGAACGGGAGTCGCTGACCTCGGTGGTGCCGCGGGATGATCCCTCGCTGCGCAGCGCCGTCGGCGACATCTGCCTGCACTTCTTCGACGCCGACGGCGAGCCGGTCGTCTATCCCGGCTCCGATCTGCTGGTACGCCCGACGCTGGACCAGCTGCGACAGATCCCCACCTCGATCGCGCTGGCCGCGGGCCGCGGCAAGGCCGCCTCGATCCGGGCGGGCGCAAAGGCCGGGCTGTTCACGACGCTGATCACCGACGCCCCCACCGCAGAGCAGGTGCTGGCCGACTACGGGGACGCGGACCCGGCGTAGTCGCGGCCGGCCCCGAGGCGTCCCCGCGCGTCCGAGACGCCGTCGACTCCGAATCATCACCACCGTCACCGGGCTATTCAGGTGGGGCAGGTCCCCACGCCCGCCGCCCCATGCCCGCGGGCGCCGCGCGGTTCGAGGCGGAACATTTGTGCTTGACGAATGTGCGGGACGGTGCCTACGCTCACACCGAGACGGGGCACACCGCAGAGCCGCACCCCGATCCGGCAGGCGCCATGACGGCGCCCGGAACGTATCGAAGGAGATGTGTCGAGATGACCGAGACCCCCCAGCACGAGATCCCACGGACCATGCAGGCCGTGGTCATGCACGCCCCGGAGGACTACCGCCTCGAGGAGCTCGAGGTCCCGGAGCCGGGCGACGACGAGCTGCTGATCCGCGTCGAGGCCGTCGGCGTCTGCGCGAGCGACCTGAAGTGCTACCACGGGGCCGCCAAGTTCTGGGGCGACGAGAACCGTGATCGCTGGGTCGATCCGGGCATCACGCCCGGTCACGAGCTCGTCGGCGAGGTCGTCTCCGGCTCGACCGAGGCGCTCGCCCAGCACGGCGTCCAGCTCGGTGACCGCATCGCCTGCGAGCAGATCGTGCCGTGCGGTGAGTGCATGTACTGCCAGCGCGGCTGGTACTGGATGTGCGGTCCGCACGACATGTTCGGCTTCAAGCACTTCAACGGCGCGATGGCCGAGTACATGCTGGTCCCGCCGCAGGCCCGCGCCCACCAGGTCTCCAAGGAGATCCCCGCCCACCACGCCGCCTTCTCCGAGCCGCTGTCCTGCTCGCTGCACGCCGTCGAGCGCGCCCAGCTCAGCTTCGACGACGTCGTCGTGGTCGCCGGCTGCGGGCCGATCGGGCTCGGCGCCATCATCGGCGCCGCCCACAAGAACCCGAAGACGGTCATCGCCCTCGACTTCGACGAGCACAAGCTCGAGCTGGCGAGGAAGTGCGGCGCCGACCTCACCCTGAACCCGTCCACGACGGACATCTACGAGGAGATCCGCGGCCTGACGGGCGGCTACGGGGCCGACGTGTACATCGAGTGCACCGGTCACCCCAGCGCGGTCGGCCAGGGCCTGAACCTCCTGCGCAAGCTCGGCACCTACGTCGAGTACTCGGTGTTCAAGGAGGACGTGAAGGTCGACTGGTCGATCATCTCCGACGACAAGGAGCTCGACGTCCTCGGGGCTCACCTCGGCCCGAACTGCTGGCCCGCCGCGATCAAGATGATCGAATCCGGCGAGCTGCCCATGGACGAGATCTGCACCCACCAGTACGGCCTCGGTGAGGTCCAGACCGCCCTGGACCAGGTCGCCGATTCCGCCGGCGCCTCCGTCAAGGTCTCCATCCTGCCCGGTATCTGAGCCGTCTGCGGACGGCCTTCGCAGCCCGGGTGCGGCGCCGCCCCTCGTCGTCCCGCACCTGGGCCCCGTCTCTCGAGCCGGCGGTTCCCGTCCCGTGCACGCTGCCGTGCACAGCCGCGGTCTCCTATCCATCCGATCCGGCGGTGCGTTCCACCTGATCGCCCACATCGCCGGCCGAACGCACATCCGGCACCCCGTCGATGCTGACGGACGCGTATCCGCTCCGTGCTCGGCCCGCAATGCACCAGCCGGAACACGGCACCACTCTCCACCGCACCAGCCACACCACCCTCCACGGCGCCAGCGGAGCACGGTGCCCGTCGCAGCACACGCACCCGCCGGTCATCCGGCGGCCGGACACCCACCGGCCGGGCCCCACCGGCTGACCACCCACCGGCCGGACACCCACCGGTCGGAGCTACCAGAGGAAGGCTCACCATGAGCACCGCATCCGCCGCGGCACCCAGCACCGGGCGCCCGGCATCGCCGAGGAAGCACACCGGCCGCTGGGTCGCGGCCACCCTGACCCTGATCGCCCTGCTCGTCGTCGTCCTGGGCACGAAAGTGGTGCCTCAGGGGGAGGAGTCCCAGGCCGCCGGACCGGAGGAGTTCGACAAGGCCACGTTCGGAGCCGAGGAGTTCCCGAAGGTCCAGGAGCAGATCACCGAGCGCGCCGTGGAGGCTCCCGAGCTGGCCGCCGCGATCGCCGAGGACCCAGACGCCGCGGCCTCCGAGCACGGGGTCGAGGCCGCCGGGAACACCGTCTACTCCACGACCTTCACCGGCACCGTCGGCGAGGGCGAGGCCGGCATCTACGAGGTCGACGTCGAGGGTATGCCCCAGGACGTCACCGTGCGCATCCAGACCGGCCCGGCCATCAACGGCACCGACCTGCGCGATGCCACCGGCTCCTACGGCTTCGGCCAGTTCACCAACCAGATCGAGTACCAGGACGCCGGCGCCGCGTTGAACGATGAGGCGAAGAAGCAGGTCCTCGAGCCCGTGGACCCGACCTCGCTGCCGGGCGAGACGGTCACTGTCACCGGGGCCTTCACCGCGATCAACCCCGAGGGCTGGCTCGTCACCCCCGTCTCCCTGGAGGTCCAGTGAACACCGACGACGTGGTTCTTCATGCGCGCGACATCGTCAAGACCTATGGGGGCACCCGGGCGCTGAAGGGCGTGGACTTCGGCGTCCACCGCGGCCAGGTCACCACGCTGTTCGGGGAGAACGGCGCGGGGAAGTCGACGCTGATGAAGATCCTCTCGGGCGTGGAGCAGCCCACCTCGGGATCGATCATCCTCGACGGGCAGCCGGTCACCTTTGCCACCACCAACGACGCCCGCGACCACGGCATCGCGATCATCCACCAGGAGCTGAGCCTCGCCCCGAACCTTTCGGTGCGCGACAACATCTTCCTCGGCCGGGAGATCACCCGCGCCGGCGGCGTCGACTACGCCGAGGAGACGCGACAGGCCGCCGCACTCCTGGCCGACCTGCGACTGGATGTGAGTCCCGCGGCCATGGTCGGCGACCTGCGCGTGGGCCAGCAGCAAATAGTCGAGATCGCCCGGGCCCTGTCCATCGACGCCCGCATCCTCATCATGGACGAGCCGACGTCGGCCCTGGCGGCCAAGGAGGTCGAGATCCTCTTCGGAATCATCGAGGAGCTCACGGCCCGCGGCGTCTCCCTGGTCTACATCTCCCACCATCTCGAGGAGGCGCTGCAGGTCACCGACCATGCCGTGGTGTTGCGGGACGGCACCATGACCGCCCGCGGGGACCGCGAGGAGATCGACCTGGCCTGGATCGTCCAGCACATGGTCGGCGAACACTTCGACCTGGGCTCCCCACCGGAAGGCCACGCGTTCGGCGATCCCGTGCTGGAGATCCAGGACCTCACCGTCCGCGACCCCGAGAACCCCGAGCGTGCCGTCGTCGACGAACTGTCGCTGACGGTGCGCGAAGGCGAGATCGTCTGCCTCTACGGGCTCATGGGCGCTGGCCGCACCGAGGTGCTGGAAGCCGTCGCGGGTCGCGGCCGCATCGCCGGTGGCCGGATCCTCTACCGCGGGCAGCAGCTCGGCCCCGAATCGATCGGCGAACGCATCGCGATGGGGATCGGGCTGGTGCCGGAGGATCGCCAGCGCGATGGGCTGGTCCAGACCATGTCCGTCGGCCAGAACCTCACCCTATCCAGCATCCGGCAGTTCCTCACGCGCGGCTTCCTCTCGCGCCGCAAGGAGACTGCCCTGGCCGACGGGCTGATCCGGGACGTCACCGTCAAAGCGCCCGGGCCGCAGACCCCGATCGGCTCCTTGTCCGGCGGCAACCAGCAGAAGGTCGTTATCGGCAAGGCGCTGGCGACCGGACCCGGCGTGATGCTCCTGGACGAGCCCAGCCGGGGCATCGACATCGGGGCGAAGGCCGAGGTCTTCGGCCTCCTCGCCGACCGGGCCCGCGAGGGCCTCGGCGTCGTCTACTCCACTTCCGAGGTCGAGGAGTGCTTCAGCATCGCCCACCGCATCGTGGTGCTGCGACGCGGTCGCATCTCCGCCGAATTCGGACCCGACGCCGCGAAGTCCGACGTCATGGCCGCCTCCGGCGAAGTAGTCACCTCTTGATCCCGCACCCAGGAACGGACAGCACGATGACCTCCACCGCAGCGACCACCCCCGCAGAGACCTCCACCGCCGCAGGTGAGGGTGCGAAGAAGCTCGACCTCTCCAAGCTCCTCATCGAGGGACGGGCCTTCCTGGCCCTCGCGCTGATCATCGTCGTCTTCTCGCTGCTCTCGCCGAACTACCTCACCGTCGACAACCTGCTGATCATGGCCTCCCACGTCGCGATCTTCGCGCTGCTGTCGCTGGGGATGCTGCTGGTGGTGCTGACCGGGGGCATCGACCTCTCCGTCGGCTCCACCCTCGGGTTCACCGCCGTGATCGCCGGCTTCCTGCTGCGCGGCGTGCCGCTGGACATCTTCGGGGTGACGCTCTACCCGAGCGTGCCCGTGGCGGTGCTGATCTCCGTCGCCCTCGGCGGAGTGATCGGCCTGGTCAACGGCCTGCTCGTGGCACGGTTCCACGTCGCCCCGTTCGTGGCGACCCTCGGCATGCTCTACGTGGTGCGCGGATTCGCGCTGCTGATGACCAACGGCCGCACCATCAACGACCTCTCCGGCACCGAGGGCCTGGGCAACTCCGGCTTCGAGTGGCTCGGGTTCAACCGCATCCTGGGAATCCCCGCCGGCGTCCTGATCATGGCGGTGATCGCGCTGGTCCTCGCCGTGGTGCTGGCCCGGACCACGTTCGGGCGCTGGCTGTACGCCACCGGCGGAAATGAGCGCGCCTCCCAGCTCTCCGGCGTGCCCGTGCGCTCGGTGAAGATCTGGGTGTACGTGATCTCCGGGCTCTGCTCCGCCGTGGCCGGGCTGATCCTCGCCTCGACCCTCACCAGTGCCAGCCCCACCGCCGGCAATACCTACGAGCTGACCGCGATCGCGGGCGTCGTCATCGGTGGCGCCGCTCTCTCCGGCGGTCGCGGCACCGTGCGTGGCACCCTGCTGGGCGCCTTCGTGATCGGGTTCCTCTCCGACGGGCTCGTCCTCGTCGGCGTCTCCGAGTACTGGCAGACGGTGTTCGTCGGCGCAGTGATCATCGTCGCCGTACTGCTGAACTCCCTGCAGTACGGGAGGCCGCGCAGGGCCAAGCAGACCCCGACGACGACACCGCCCAGCGGCACGCCCACGCCTGCTCCCGCCGCCGGTGCGACGTCGGCCGACGGCGCCACGGCCGACAGCGACCCCTCGCCCGGTACGCCGGCCCCCGACCGGGCCGAGAAGTCGGGCAGTAGGGACCCGGGACCAGACCGTCGGCACTGACCAGCTCGACCGCCGGAATGACCCCCTCCGGGCCCTCACAGACCCGGGACCAGAACCCTGCAAGAGCCCCGATGCACCCCGGCCGGGCTGCATCCCCTCGAAAGGAACACATCATGGAACGTAGGCATTTCCTCTCCGCACTCGGCATCGGCGCCGCGGCGGCCGGCCTGGCGGCGTGCTCGACCGGATCCGGCGGCGGTTCGTCCGACGGCGGCAGTGCTGGCGGCGGCGGTTCGTCCGACGGCGGCCTGATCACGATCATCGTCAACGATCCCTCCAACCCGTACTGGAAGACCGAGGGCGATGTCGCCGCGGCCAAGGCCGAGGAGCTCGGCTACACCACCACCGTCGGTGCCCACAAAGGTGACACCAACACCGAGAACACGCTGGTCGACACAGCCATCTCGAACCAGTCGGTGGCGGTGATCATGGACCCGGCCGACGCGGACGGCTCGATCGGCACCATTAAGAAGGTCGTCCAGGCCGACATCCCCGTTTTCCTCATCAACGCCGAGATCAACGAGGAGGGCGTCGCCAAGGCGCAGTTGGTCTCGAACAACGCGCAGGGCGCGGCGCTCGGCGCCCAGGAATGGGTCAAACGTATGGGGGAGGAGGGCACCTACGTCGAGCTGTTCGGCCTGCCTTCGGACAACAACGCCCAGACCCGCTCGAACGGCTTTACGACCACGATCAGCCAGTACCCCGACCTGGAGAAGGTCGGTGAGGAGGTCGCGGACTGGGACCGGACCCTGGGGCACGACAAGGCGCAGTCGCTGCTGCAGGCCAATCCCGATATCAAGGGCCTGATCTCCGGCAACGACGAGATGGCGTTGGGCGCGATCGCGGCCTTCCAGGAGGCCGGAGTCCTCGAAGACATCGTGGTGGGCGGCTTCGACGGCTCGCCGGACGCCGTGGAGGCGATCAAGAACGGCGAGCTCGCCTACACCGTGCTCCAGCCCGTGGCGCAGTTCGCCGAGCAGGTCATCGAGATGGCCGACGATCTGCTGCGCAACGGCACCGAGCCGGAGCAGGAGAAGCAGGCGCTGGACTGCATCCTCATCACCGAGGAGAACGTCGACAAGATGACTGCACCGTTCACCTACACCGAGTGAGGAGGAGGGTGCGGCGGAACATTTGTGCTTGACGGATGTTCGGTGCTCGTCCTAGGGTCGCCGCGTCGACCGCCGGGCGGTACGCCCGGCACCGCAGTGACGGCCGCGAGAGCGACCACCGCACACGAAGGAGTGTCCGTATGAGTTCGGCACCGATGGCGACAGGCGCAGCCGGCGCCGACGACGAGGCGGGAGTCCGCGAGGGCTTCCTGGACCGGATCGGGATCCCGCACCCACTGCGCTGGGGCTTCCTCGGCGTGCTGATCTTCATGACTGGCAACGGCGTCGAGTCCAACATCGTCTCCCCGCACATCGCCGAGACCTTCGGCGGCGGGGATGCGAAGATCGACCTCGCCGCCCGGATCATCGCCGCCTACAGCCTGGCCGTGCTCGTCGGCTCCTACCTGGCCGGCGCCCTGTCCGATCTCTGGGGCCCGCGCCGCGTGATGGCGCTGGGCTTCGGGGTGTGGGTCGTGTTCGAGTTGGCCTTCCTCGGCTCGCTGCAACTGGAGTCGGTGCCGCTGGTGGCGCTGTCCTACTTCCTGCGCGGCTTCGGGTTCCCGCTGTTCGCCTTCGCGTTCCTGGTGTGGATCAACGCCGTGGTGAACAAGGCGCGCAACGGGGCGGCCGTCGGCTGGTTCTACGTCATGTTCACCGGCGGTCTGCCCACCCTGGGCTCGCTGGTCGCCGTGTTCCTGATCGACGGCTTCGGCGGCGGGTTCCTCGGGCAGTACTGGGCGATGCTCGCCTCCACCGGGATCGTCACGATCGGCTTCCTCATCGCCTGGTTCGGGGTGCGCGAACGCCACGGCAGCATGCGCCTGGCCCCCGCGGGCGAGAGCAGGGGCTCCGTGATCCTCTCCGGCCTGCGGCTGACCTTCACCAACAAGCGCATCGCCATGGGCTTCCTGACGCGCCTGATCAACACCGCCCCCGAGTTCGGGATGTTCATCATCCTGCCGAGCGTCATCGCCGGCTCCATCGCCGACGGCGGGCTGGGCTGGAGCATGTCGCAGTGGCTGGTCATGACCAGCGTGGTCTATGCCGGCAACATCCTGTTCAACGCAGCCTTCGGTGCGCTCGGCGACAGCTGGGGCTGGACGAGGACGGTGCGCTGGTTCGGCATCGTCGGCTCCTCGATCGGCCTGCTGCTGTGGTGGTACGTGCCGCACTGGGTCCCCGCCGGCTCCGACTGGGGCTTCGTCGTCGCGGTCGCCGCGGGCACCGTGTTCGGCATCCTGCTGGCCGGCTTCGTGCCGCTCGGGGCGATCATGCCCGCCATCGCCCCCAAGCACACCGGCGCGGCGATGGCCATGTACACCACGGCTGCCGGCGGGGCGACGTTCCTCGGCTCGGCCGTGGTCGCCGTGGTCCGCCCGTGGGGCGGGAACGTCGGCGTGGTCTGGGCGTTCGTGCTGCTGTACGCCTGCGCCTTCGTGATGACCTACTTCCTCAAGGTCCATCAGCCGAGCCTTCATGGTGAGGACCGGTCCTCCGACGAGGCCGCCACGCCGGCGGCTGCCCGCTGAGAGCCGGCCCACCGATGTCTGACGGGTCGAACGGAGCCTGGTTGCCTCCCGGCACACACTTTCCTATAGGATCTTGCGTGCGAGGCGTTCCGTCCTGTCCCGCCCGGCGGCACCGACGCAGTGGCCGACGTCGACGGTCCGCCCGTCCTTCCGGGCTGATCGCCCGGCACGGGCGCCGTGTCGGCCGCGGCCGGCCGACGACCCGGGCCCATCTGGTCGGCGCACCGCCCATCAGGCAGGCTGGCCCTGTACCCGCCCCTCATATCCCTGCAGAGAGAGTTCGACGATGACTTACCTCTTCGATGACCCGAAGTCGTTCCCCGCCGACGCCGTGGAAGGCCTCGTGGCCGCCCACCCCGACGAACTGCTGCAGGTGCACGGCGGGGTGGTGCGCGCACTGGCCACTCCGGAGGGCGCCCCGGCGCTGGTCGTCGGCGGCGGATCCGGTCACTACCCGGCCTTCGCCGGCTGGGTGGGTCCCGGCTTCGCCCACGGCGCCCCGTGCGGCAACATCTTCTCCTCCCCGTCGGCCGACCAGGTCTACTCCGTCGCCCGCAACTCCGACAACGGCGGCGGCGTGATCCTCGGCTTCGGCAACTACGCCGGCGACGTGCTCCACTTCGGGGTCGCCGCCGAGAAGCTGCGCGCCGAAGGCATCGACGTGCGCATCGTCAAGGTCAGCGATGACATCGCCTCCAACTCCGAGGACAACCACCGCGACCGCCGCGGCATCGCCGGTGACCTGGTCGTGTTCAAGGTGGCCGGCGCCGCCATCCAGGCCGGCGCCGACCTCGACGAGGCGGAGCGCCTGGCCTGGAAGGCCAACGACGCCACCCGCTCCCTGGGCGTGGCCTTCGACGGCTGCACGCTGCCCGGGGCCGAGGATGCCCTCTTCCACGTGCCCGAGGGCAAGATGGCCATCGGCCTGGGCATCCACGGGGAGCCCGGGATCGACGAGAAGCCGATGCCCAGCGCCGCCGAGCTCGCCGAGGTGCTGGTCGAGGGCGTGCTGAAGGAGACGCCCGAGCTCGACTCGCAGCGGGCTGCGGTGGTCCTGAACGGACTGGGCACCGTGAAGTACGAAGAGATGTTCGTGGTGTGGAAGCACGTCTCGGCGCTGCTGCAGGACAAGGGCCTCACGCTCGTGCGCCCCGAGGTCGGCGAGCACGTCACCAGCCTCGACATGGCGGGCCTCTCGCTCACGGTCATGCGGCTGGACGACGAGCTCGAGCAGCACTGGCTCGCCCCCGCCGACACCCCGGCGTTCCGTCGCGGCGGCACGGTCGAAGGGTCGGCCGGCCAGGAGCGCGGCGAGCTCTACACCCCCGGCGAGGACCCGATCCCCGAGGCCACCGACGCCTCGCGTGACAGCGCCCGCCGCATCACCGAGATCCTCGCCGACCTCCAGAGCCTGCTCGAGGAGCTGGAGCCGGAGCTGGGCCAGCTGGACTCGATCGCCGGCGACGGTGACCACGGCCAGGGCATGGTCCTCGGCGCGCGCGGTGCCCACGCCGCCGCCTCCCGCGCGCTCGAGCGCGGTGCCGGCGCCCGCACCGTGCTGGTCCAGGCCGGAGCCGCCTGGTCCGCCGAGGCCGGCGGGACCTCCGGTGCCCTCTGGGGCGCGGTGCTGACCAGCGTCGGCGGCGGTTTCCGCGACGACGAGGCCGTCAGCGACGAGCAGATCCCCTCCGCCCTGGCACAGGCCGTCGAGGCGGTCGAGCGCCTGGGCGGGGCCAAGCCCGGGGACAAGACCATGGTCGACGCGGCGGTGCCGTTCCGTGAGACCCTGGAGTCGGCCGACGGACCCGCCGCCGAGGCGGTCACCGCCGCCGCCGAGAACGCCACAGCGGCCGCCGAATCCACCGCGGATCTCGTCGCCCACCTGGGCCGAGCACGCACCCACGGCGAGAAGTCCAAGGGCACGCCCGACCCGGGCGCGATCTCCTTCGCACGGATCGTGACCCGCCTCGGCGAGCTGCTCTCGGCCTGACCGCTCGGTCGACCGGCGACGGTCCGGCAGGGCCGGTCCCGGGCCGCAGCCCCGCCGGCCCGCTGACAACTGCATAGACCGACATCGTCTCCATCAGCCATCCTCATCCATCACCCGAAGGAGCAGCCATGGGCTGGAAGATCATCACCGGATCCGACAACGCCGGATTCGGCCACAAGAGTGCACTGAAGGAACTGCTCGAATCCGACTCCCGCGTCGACTCCGTGATCGACGTCGGCGTCACCGGCCGGGAGGACGGCACCTACTACCCCAACGTCGCCATCGAGGCGGCGGAGAAGATCGCCGCCGGCGAGGCCGACCGGGCGCTGCTGATCTGCGGCACGGGCCTGGGCGTGGCGATCTCCGCGAACAAGGTCCCCGGCATCCGTGCCGTGACCGCGGACGACCTCTACTCCGTCCAGCGCTCCGTGCTCTCCAACGATGCGCAGGTGCTGTGCATGGGCGAGCGCGTGGTGGGCCTCGAGCTCGCCAAGGAGCTGGTCAAGGTGTGGCTGGACCTGGAGTTCGACCCCAACTCCTCCTCGGCGGCGAAGGTCGACGCGATCTGCGCCTACGACGGGTCGCTCGACAAGTCCTGACCCGACACCCGGCCGCCGCGCGGCGGCGGCCGGGTCGCAAGCCCGGATTCGGCGCCCGGCAGTGCTGTATCGCGGCGTGACCGACTACTGGCGTGTGAGCGGGTGCCGTGGCCATATACGCCACGGCACCCGCTATGTCGCCAGTAGTCGGGCGTGCCCATGGTCGACGACGTCCGCCCCGCGAACCTCGGCGCAGTCCGCCAGGTCACGCGCGCCGAGGTCGAGGCGTCACTGAGGCAGGCCGGGCGGGCCCGGCAGGCCTGGCAGGCCGGGCAGGCCGTCGATACTGTGGGTGTTCTTCTCCGCGCGGTAGCGCTCCATGCCGTCCTCGCCCTTCTTCTCGGCCTGCAGCCGGAGCAGGTCGCGCTCGCCGCTCATCTCCATGACCGGCACTCCCCAGCCGCATGAGTCGCTGATCCGCGTGACGTCGACCGTGATGACGGCCCGCGTGCTGGGATGCGCGGGGTGGAGTGCCACGACCTCGTCGAACTCCGTGTCTCCCGGGACGAAGACACGGCCGTTGCCGTGCAGGCGCACGATACGTGGCCGTGCCTCGAAGGAGAGGAACATCAGGCACACGCGCCCGTTCTCGCGGAGGTGCGCGATGGTCTCGACGCCGCTGCCGGTGTAGTCGACCCAGGCGACGCGGTGCGGGCCCAGCACGGAGAACGAATCATGGCCGCGGGGCGAGACGTTCACGTGCCCTTCGGCGCCGAGAGGGGCGGTGGCGACGAACCACATCGGCTGCTCGGCGATCCAGCCCCGGAGACCCTCGTCGATGGAGTCGAAGACTTTTGCCATGGCACGAGGCTACGGGGTGAGGCCCGTCGTCCCCGTGTGCCGGAAGGCTGATGCGTCCGCGGTCGCGATGGCACCGTCGGGCGGCCCAATGGTCGACGACGTCCGCCCCGCGAACCTCGGCGCAGTCCGCCAGGTCACGCGCCCCGGGGTCGGGCCGTCACTCCGCCAGCGCCCGCCCCCGCTGCTCGGGCAGGGTGAACGCGGCGCCCGCCGCCAGGGCGAAGGCCACCGCGAAGACGGCGAAGGACAGCACCTGCCCGCCGGTGGCCAGCAGCAGCGGCACCATGAACGGTGCCAGCAGCGAGGCGATGCGACCGAAGCCGGCCGCCGCGCCGGTGCCCGTGCCCCGCACGGCCGTGGGGTAGAGCTCCGGGCCGATCGCGTACAGCGCGCCCCAGGCTCCGAGGTTGAAGAAGCTCAGGCAGCAGCCGGCCACGATGATCAGCACCTCGGTGTCCGCCAGGCCGTAGGCGGTGGCGGAGAGGGCGGAGCCGGCCAGGAACAGCGTCAGCGTCCAGCGGCGCCCGATGACCTCGATCAGCCACGCGGAGACGGCGTAGCCGGGCAGCTGGGCGAGGGTGATGATCAGCGTGAAGGTGAACGACTGGGTCAGGGTGAAGCCGCGATCGACCAGCAGCGTGGGGATCCAGATGAAGGCCCCGTAGTACGAGAGGTTGATGAAGAACCACACCGCCCACAGCCCGGCGGTACGGCGGCGCAGCAGCGGCGACCAGATCCCCCCGGCGGTCTCGGAGCTGAGGGGATCGGCGGGCGGCGGTTCGGTGGTGACCCGCGCGGCGGGCGCTGCGGGCGACTCCGGGGAGACCTGCTGCGAGGACTCGGAGGAGTCCTGCTCAGCGGCCACCGGGGAGGCGAGTCCGGCCGAGTCCTCGAACCCGCGCACGATGGTCTCGGCCTCGTCGTGACGGCCCTGCTTCTCCAGGAAGCGCACCGACTCCGGCATCCCCAGGCGCACCACCACCGAGTACAGCGCCGGCACCAGACCGATGGCCAGCGCCCAGCGCCAGCCCGTGGGCCCGGAGGCGGCCACGAACGTCCCGATCACCGCGGCCAGGATCCACCCCAGGGCCCAGAACGCCTCGAGCCACACGACCACGCGTCCGCGAATGCGGGCCGGGGCGAACTCGCTCATCAGGGTCGAGGCGACAGGCAGCTCGGCCCCCAGTCCCAGGCCCACCACGAAGCGCAGCAGGATCAGCACGCCGACGCCCATCGCCAGGGCGGAGGCGCCCGTGGCCAGGCCGTACACGAGCAGGGTGAGGGCGAAGACGCTGCGCCGGCCGAGGCGGTCGGCGAGCAGCCCGCCCAGGCTCGCCCCGATGGCCATGCCCGCGAACCCCGCCGAGGCGATCAGCGAGCCGTCGCCCTTGCTCAGCTCCCAGTGGACGCTGAGGGCGGCGATGACGAAGGAGATCAGGCCGACGTCCATCGCATCCAGCGCCCAGCCGATGCCGGAGGCGCCCAGCATCCGCCCGTGCTTGCGGGTGAAGGGCAGGCGATCCAGGCGCTGCGACCTGGTCAGGGGGCGGGCGGCGCCGACGGGGGAGGCGTCGGGCGAGGCGGGGGTGGGGCTCATCGTCATCTCCGGGATGGCTGGGCGGTTCCCGAGCCATGATGGCGCACGCCCCACCGGGCGCAACCCCCTCTCGGGGCCCCGCGCGGCCGATCGCGCACGGCCGGCCCCGCAAGACTCCTGGTCACTGTGATAAAAAGCCTCGAAGGTCTCGGATCCGTTGCGAAAGTCCGCCCGCGGCGTGTCCGGGCGCGAGGCGGCCACCGTCGGCAGCGTCGCGTGTCTCACATCACGTCATGCTCACGTGGGAAGAACGTTTGACAGCCGGTTTACAGCGCTGCAAACTTGGCCGGGCGTGGCAACCGCGGTCGCGGACGCACTGCCCGGTCTCCTCGACCGGCCGGTGCCCGCGGCCGAGGAGGATTGCGCGACGTCGGCGCGAGCACGCGCGACGACGACGCGTGACGGTGCGCCCGAGGAGGCCCGATAGTGCGAACGAGAACACGTGGTGGACCAGAGCAGGTGGCCCGGCGAGGATTCCTCGCCGGCGCCGCAGGAGGCCTCGGCGTGGGCGCGCTCGCCCTGGCCGGCTGCTCCAGTGGAGCCGCGAGCGGAGGCAGCCTGCGCTTCTTCATGCAGAAGCAGGAGGTCATCGGGTACTTCGGTGACCTGCTGACTCAGTTCGAGAGCGCCCATCCGGGCACCTCCGTCGTCCACGACTCCACCACGGCGATCGCCCCGCAGTTCGTGCGCGGGGACCCGGCGGACGTCGGCTGCTTCAACACCAACCTCGAGCTCGCCCGGTACATCGAGCGCGGCGTGCTGC
Source organism: Brachybacterium sp. GCM10030267 (assembly GCF_042666875.1). Taxonomy (NCBI): domain Bacteria; kingdom Bacillati; phylum Actinomycetota; class Actinomycetes; order Micrococcales; family Dermabacteraceae; genus Brachybacterium; species Brachybacterium sp. GCM10030267. The sequence continues at coordinate 162,354 of NZ_JBHTCX010000011.1, forward strand.
GCGACCTCTCGGATCTGCCGTCGGCCGCTCGGATCCGCGACAGCATCGGCGTGCTCGCCACCCAGTACGCCGACTACCCCGGCCGCACCAGCGTGCTGCCGTACTCCCTGGCCGCGGCCGGTGTCATCTACAACAAGACGATCTTCGCCGAGCACGACCTGCCGGTGCCGGAGACCTGGGACGAGTTCGTCGACGTGTGCACCGAGCTGCAGAAGGCCGAGATCACCCCGATCTACGCCACCGACCGCGACACCTGGACCCTGTGGCAGGGCCTGTTCGACTACTCCGTGGGCAGCCTCGTCGATCCCGCCGAGTTCTTCGCGAAGATGACCGAGATCGGCGAGGACGTCGGCCCCGACTCGGAGGTCTCCTTCGAGAAGGACTTCGCCGTGCCCATGGAGCGCGCGAAGACCATCTCCTCGTTCTTCAACCCCGACCACGCCACCCGGTCCTACGCCGACGGCAACCTCGCCTTCGGCAAGGGCGAGGCGGCGATGTACCTCCAGGGGCCGTGGGCGCTGGGCCAGATCGCGCTGATCGACGAGACGCTCGACATCGGCACCTTCGCGCTGCCGGTGACCAACGACCCGGCCGACCGGCAGGCGCGCGTGAACGTCGACCTGGGACTGTGGATCCCCGAGGAGGCGCAGGACGTCGAGACCGCGCGCGAGCTCGTCGAGTTCCTCATGCAGCCCGAGATCATCGACGCCTACAACCGCGACAACCTCGCCTACTCGACCACGAAGGACGCGCCGCCGCAGACCGATGAGCGGCTGGAGGGCCTGCAGGCCTACGTCGACGAGGCGGCGTTCTACCAGGGCGCCGGCACCTTCGTGCCCACCTCGATCCCGCTGGGCAACTACCTCCAGGCGGCGATCCGCAGCGGGGACTTCACCACGATGCTGCGCCAGCTCGATGCCGACTGGCGCCGCGTGGCCGGCCGGGACGCCACGGTCTGAGCGCCATGGCACACGTCGATCCAGGAGCGAACATGACCACCACCGACACCACGTCCGCCACCCGCGGCACCAGCACCGGCCGCGGCACCAGCGCCGGCCGCGGCTCGCGCCGCCACGGGCCGCGCACCGATCTGATCCACTACCTGTTCCTCGTCCCCGCCCTGCTCGCCTTCACCGGGTTCGTCGTGGTCCCGGCGAGCGTGGGCATCTTCTACAGCTTCACCGACTACGTCGGCTTCGGCGAGTGGAAGCTGCTGGGGCTGGCGAACTACCAGGCCCTGTTCTCCGATCCCTCCATCCTCAGCTCCTACTCGTTCACGCTCGGCTTCGCGCTGGTCACCGTGGTGGTCACGCAGACCATCGCCCTCGCGCTGGCGATCGCGCTGACCAAGCGGGTGCGGTTCGCGGCCGGGCTGCGCACGATCTTCGTGATCCCGATGGTGGTCTCCGGCATCGTCGTGGCCTACGTGTTCAACTATCTGTTCTCCAACACCGTCCCGGCGCTGGCGACCGCGCTCGGCATCGGGCCGCTCCAGGAGAGCATCCTGGGCAACCCCGACCTCGCGTGGCTCTCGATCGTGATCGTCACCGCCTGGCAGACGGTCCCCGGGGCCCTGCTGATCTACACCGCCGGGCTCACCTCCATCCCGGACGACCTCTACGAGGCCAGCTCCCTGGACGGCGCCTCCACCTGGAAGCAGCTGTGGGCGATCACGCTGCCGTTGATCAGCGGCTTCGTGCTGATCAACACGATCCTCGGGGTGAAGGGCTACCTGGGCGCCTACGACGTCATCGTCGGCCTCACCGGCGGCGGGCCGGGAACCTCCACCCGCAGCGTGGCCATGAGCATCTTCTCCGGCTTCACCGGCGGTGAGTACGCCTACCAGATGGCCAACGCGACGATCTTCTTCGTGATCACGGTCCTCATCTCCGTCGTGCAGCTGGTCGTTGTACGAGGAAGGAACCTCCGACTCGCATGAGCACTCTCGACACCGCCTCCACCGGCACCGGCCCGGCCGCTCCGTCCCTCGCCGGCGCCCCGGCCGGCGCCCCGGGCGGCAGCACGCCCTCCGGTCCCGGCCGCACCGGTCTCCTGCGCCACCAGGGCGGCCGGGCGAACTGGCCGCTGACGATCCTGCTCGCGCTCGCCGCGCTGACCGTGATCATCCCGCTGTACGTCACGGTGGCGATGGCCTTCAAGACCAGCCCGCAGTCGGCCGACGGCAACGCTCTCTCCCTGCCCAGTCCCGTCAATCCGGGGAGCTTCGCCGAGGCCTGGAAGCTTACGCACTTCCCCGTCGCCTTCGGCGTCTCGGTGCTCGTGTGCGTGCTGACGGTGGCGCTGACGCTGCTGCTGAGCTCGCTGGCCTCCTACTCGATCGTGCGCAACTGGCACCGGCGGTTCTTCCGCTGGTCGTTCATCTACCTGCTGGCCGCGATGTTCCTGCCGTTCCCGGTGGTGGCACTGCCGCAGATCAAGCTCACCGCTCAGCTGGGTCTGGACAACCCCGTCGGGGTGGCGATCCTGCACGCGATGTTCCAGCTCTCCTTCTCCGTGCTGCTCTACTCGGCCTATCTGCGCTCGATCCCGGGCGAGCTCGAGGAGAGCGCCCGCATCGACGGCGCCTCGACCTGGCAGATCTTCTGGCGGATCATCCTGCCGCTGCTGGGCCCGATGAACGCGACCGTCGGCATCTTCGCCTTCCTGGCCTCCTGGAACGACTTCATGCTGGCCTCGCTGATCACATCGAACCCGCGCCTGCAGACGCTGCCCGTGGTCCAGAACATCTTCCAGAGCGACTTCGGCACCAACTACAACGTCGCCTTCGCGTCCTACTTGATGGCGATGGCGCCGACGGTCATCGTGTACCTCATCGCCCAGCGCTGGGTGATCAGCGGCATCACCCAGGGCGCCGTGAAGTCCTGATCCCCGATATCCCGGGGCCGTGCGGCCACGGTCGCCCGCCCTCCCCGTCGCAGACCTACCAGGAGCCAGCATGACCCCCTCCCGGCACGATGCCGCGTCCCTGCCCGTCGTCCGTCCCTTTCCCGGCACCGACCCGGTGGCCCATCCCGAGGCCGTGGTCACGGGGGAGAACTGGCGGATCAGCGTCCTGGCCGACGGTCTGTTCCGGCTGGAGTGGAGCGAGGACGGCGGCTTCGAGGACCGTGCCTCCACGTTCGCGATCCGCCGGCGCCTGGAGGTGCCGGAGTTCTCGGTGGTCCGCAGCGGCGCCGGGGTCGAGATCAGCACCGGCCGTGCTCAGCTGCGCTACGACGGGCAGCGCTTCTCCGCGGCGGGGCTGAGCGTGGAGACCCTGGGCCCGGATGCGAACCGGTGGACCTACGGGCAGGAGCCGCGCGACCTCGGCGGCACCGGCCGGACCCTCGACGACGTCGACGGGCGGATGCCGCTGGAGCCCGGCATCCTCGCCCGCGACGGCATCACCATGCTCGATGACAGCGACTCGTTCCTGTTCGAGGCCGACGGATGGATCGGCACCCGCGCCCCGGGCCGCCGTGACCTCACGATCTTCGCCTACGGGCGCGACTACGACGCCGCGCTGGCGGCGTTCTACGCCGTCTCCGGGCGCCCCTCGCTGCTGCCGCGCTGGGCACTGGGCAACTGGTGGAGCCGCTACCACCCCTACAGCGCGGAGAGCTACCTCGAGCTGATGGACCGCTTCGAGACGGAGCAGATCCCGTTCTCGGTCGCGGTGATCGACATGGACTGGCACCGGGTCGAGTCCGTCCCCTCCCGCTTCGGCAGCGGCTGGACCGGCTACTCCTGGGAGCCCTCGCTGTTCCCGGACCCGGCGGGCTTCCTCGAGCAGCTGCACCGGCGCGGCATGCGCACCACGCTGAACCTGCATCCGGCCGACGGCGTGCGCGCCTTCGAGGACGCCTACCCCGAGATGGCCCGCGAGCTGGGGATCGACCCGGGGACCGAGCAGACCATCCCCTTCGATCCCACCGACCGCGACTTCCTGCGCGCCTACTTCGACCACCTCCACCACCCCCTCGAGGAGCAGGGCGTGGACTTCTGGTGGATCGACTGGCAGCAGGGCAGCACCAGCCGCCTGCCCGGGGTGGACCCGCTGTGGCTGCTGAACCACTTCCATCAGCTGGACTCGGCCCGCGACGGCGGCGCCGGGATGACCTTCTCCCGCTACGCCGGCCCCGGCAGCCATCGCTACGCCGTCGGCTTCTCGGGCGACGCCGTGGTCTCCTGGGACTCGCTGGCCTTCCAGCCCGAGTTCACCGCCACCGCCGCGAACATCGGCTACGGCTGGTGGAGTCACGACATCGGCGGCCACACCCGCGGCCTCCGCGACGACGAGCTGGCCACGCGGTGGGTGCAGTTCGGCGTGTTCTCGCCGATCATGCGCCTGCACTCGGCCAACAACCCTTTCATCCGCAAGGAGCCGTGGACCTTCCCGGCCGGCCACCGGGCTGCGATGGGCGAGGCCCTGCGGCTGCGGCACCGCCTGGTGCCCTACCTGCACACCATGAACCACCGGGCGGCCGACGGCACCCCGCTGGTGCGGCCGCTGTACCACCTCCACCCCCGTCGCGACGAGGCCTACCGCGCCCCGAACGCCTACGCCTTCGGCTCGGAGCTGATCATCGCCCCGATCGTCTCGCCCCGCGATCCGGCCAGCCTGCACGGCAGCGCGCGCACCTGGCTCCCGCCCGGCCAGTGGATCGACATCTTCACCTCCGCCGCCTACGCGGGGGACCGGATCGCGGACCTCCACCGGCCACTGGAGACCATCCCCGCCCTGCTCCGCTCCGGCGGCATCCTCCCGCTCGCGGCCGAGGACCAGCTCGACGTCACCCAGAACCCCGACACGCTCGAGCTGCTCCTGAACCCCACGGCCGACGGGACCTTCGAGCTCGTCGAGGACCGCGAAGGCGCCGAGCACGACGTCGCCCGCACCCGGCTGAGCTGGGAGGCCGCCACCTCCACCCTCCGGATCGCTCCGGTCGAGGGTGAGGCGGGCGTCGTCCCGCAGCAGCGCACCTGGCGGATCACCGTGCTGGGCGAACCGGCCACCGGGCAGGAGGTCGCAGAGCGCTCGCCGGGCCGCTTCAGCGTCGATCTCCCGGTGCAGGCAGCAGACGGTGCGGTGCTGGAGCTGGCCGGGCCCCCGCGCATCGGCCTCGATGCCCGCCGCGTGGTGCGCGAGGTGCTCGAGCAGGCCCAGGCCGGCAACCCCGAGAAGCTGCGCGCCTGGGAGATCGTCTCCCGGGACGCGCCGGTGGCGGAGCGGATCGCCGAGCTGGAGACCGTCGGCCTGCCCGCCTCGCTGCGCGCCGTGATCATCGAGCTGCTCGGCAGCATCCAGACCGGCGAGGCCTGAGGCCTGTTGGCCGGCGCTGCTGGCCGGCGACCCGGCCCGGCGGTACTCCAGCGTCCAGCGGAGCACATATATGTCGCACCGTGCCGCTGGAGTACCGTTCAGCCGGAGCCGACCGGTCAGCGTGCCGGAGCCGGCCGACGGGGCAGCGGCGAGTCAGTCGCCAGCGCCAGGCTCGTCGACCGACCCGTCCGGGTAGGGGGCGCTCTCTCCGACCAGCAACCGGTGGCCGACCGTGCGGTGCCGGCCGGGCCCGTCGTGCCCTTCGATCCGCTCGAGCAGCAGCTCCAGCGTGCTCTCGGCGAGGGCCACGGTGTCCGGTGCCACGGACGTGAGACTGGGGGCCAGGCTCGCCGCCAGACCGATCGCATCCCACCCGATCACGGCGATGTCGTTCGGGGCCTCGAGCCCGCGCAGGCGCATGGCCCGCAGGGCACCGAGAGCGGCGAGATCGTCGCGGCACAGCAGTGCATCGATCTCCAGGCCCGTATCCAGCGCTCGTCCGAAGGCCGCCTCGGCCCCCTGGGCGTCCCCGACCCCGCGGGGGACCAGGAGTGAGTCCTCGGCGGCCAGGCCGGCCGCTTCCAGCCCGTCGCGGTAGCCCTGCAGGCGCAGCAGCGAGGTCTGCGACAGCGCAGCGGGCTCGTGCCCGAGGAAGCCGATGCGGCGGCGGCCGAGGGCGACCAGGTGCGCAACCGCCTCGGCCGCTGCGCGGACGTTGTCGATGGCGACCTGGTCGGAATGGCGCGGGCGCTCGGCCTCGCCGAGGAAGACGACCGCAGTGTCCCCGCGCAGCTCGTCGAGCTCGGCCGGGGTGAGGTCCTGGGGGTGGATGATCACGCCGTCGACCACCCCGGCCTCACGCCCGCGCACTGCGGAGCGCTCGCCGTCGGCCGTGCCGCCGGTCTCCTCGAACAGCAGGTGGTAGCCACGAGCCGCGCAGACCCGGGAGATGACGTGGGCGAGCTCGGCGAAGTAGGGCCGGCGCAGGTCGGCGAAGGCGAAGGCCAGCATGTTCGACCGGCCCGTGGCCAGGCTGCGCCCGGAGACGTTCGGGCGGTAACCCAGCGCATCGATCGAGGCCTGCACCCGAGTGCGCATGGGGTCGCTGACGTGCTGATACCCGCGCACCACATTGGAGACCGTCTTCATCGAGACGCCCGCGTGGTCGGCGACGTCCTGCAGCGTGACCCGGCTCATCCGTCCAACGGTACCCGGACCGCGACGTTCCCGGATCCCGATTGACCGGGAGTTTCCAGCGCTGTAAATTCGGCGGGCATGAGCACCGCTGACGCCTCCGCAGACCCCGCCGGCCCCGTCGACCCTGCGGGTACCGCAACCACTGCCGGCCCCGCCGACGGAGCCGCCCGCCCCGCGCCGACGCCGGCCAGCCGCCAGGACGGCTCCTACCCGAGGCCGCAGCTGCTGCGGGAACAGTGGGCCGACCTCACCGGGACCTGGTCCTTCCGCCATGACGACGCGGACGTCGGCCTCGCCGAGGGCTGGAGCCGCGGCTTCGACCGGCCGCGCGAGATCCAGGTCCCCTTCCCGCCGGAGTCCGAGGCCTCGGGGATCGCCGAGCCCGGCTTCCATCCGGTCGTGTGGTACTCACGGACCATCGGAGCCACGCAGCTGGCCGAGGCCGGCTCCGGTGACGACGCGCCCCGTCTGCTGCTGCACTTCGGCGCTGTCGACTACCGCGCCTCGGTCTGGATCGACGGGCAGTTCGTCGGCGAGCACGAAGGCGGCCACACGCCGTTCAGCTTCGACGTCACAGAGCTGCTCGCGCCGGAGGGCGAGCACCTGCTGGTCGTCCGCGCCGCCGACGATCCGCTGGATGTGACCCAGCCGCGCGGCAAGCAGGACTGGCACGAGGAGGCGCACGCCATCTGGTATCGCCGCACCACCGGCATCTGGCAGACGGTGTGGCTCGAGGCCGTCCCCGACGTCTCCGTGCGCGACCTGCGCTGGAGCCCGGTGACCCCCACGACCCAGTCCCTGACGGTCCGGTTCCGCGGCACCCCGCCGGCCGGGTCCCGCCTGCGGGTGACGCTGCGCTTCCTCGAGCGTGAGGAGGACCTCGGCACGATCGAGGTCGAGGTCACGAATGCGCGCCCCACGCTCGAGCTCACGGTCCCCGTCGCGCGCCAGCGCAACGGCCAGGCCCAGGACGAGCTGACGTGGTCTCCCGAGAAGCCCCGTCTGGTCGACGCCGAGGTCACCCTGCTGGATGCCCGCTCCCGCCCGCTGGACCTGGTCACCAGCTACTTCGGGATGCGCTCGACCGCCGTGGGCGGTGGGGCGTTCCTGCTGAACGGCCAGCCCTACGACGTCCGCAGCGTGCTGGACCAGGCCTTCTGGCCGGAGTCCCACCTGGCGGCGCCCGAGCCGCTGGCTCACCGCCGCGAGGTGGAGCTGATCAAGGCGCTCGGGTTCAACGCGGCCCGCATGCATCAGAAGATCGAGGACCCGCGCTTCCTGTACTGGGCCGACCGGCTCGGTCTGCTGGTCTGGGGCGAGGCGCCGGGGGCGTACGAGTTCTCTGCCCTCGCCGTCCAGCGGCTGACCTCCGAGTGGATGGCGGCCGTCGAGCGGGACGTCTCCCATCCCTCGATCGTGACCTGGGTGCCGCTGAACGAGTCCTGGGGCATCCAGCACGTCACCGACGACCCGGCCCAGCAGGCCTACGCCAGGGCGCTGACCGATCTCACGCGCGCTCTGGACCCCAGCCGCCCCGTGGTCTGCAACGACGGCTGGCAGCAGCAGAACACCGACATCCTCACGATCCACGACTACGAGGGCGACGGCGCCGCCCTGGCCCGCACCTATGCCGACGAGGCCGCCCGCACGCGCGCCGTCGAGGGGATCGCGCCGTCCGGCCGGTTCCAGCTCGTCGGCGGCGCCGAGGACCACGGGCAGCCGGTCATGCTCACCGAGTTCGGCGGCGTGAACTATCAGGACGGGACCCGGCGGGCCGACGGGTGGGGCTACACCCGCGCCACCGACGGCGAGGACTGGATCGAACGGATCACCGCGCTGTACGACGGGATCCGGGCCAGCAGCTTCCTGTCCGGCTCCTGCTACACGCAGCTGACCGACACCATGCAGGAGACCAACGGGCTGCTGAACGCGGACCGCACCCCGAAGATGCCGATCTCGGAGATCCGCCGGGCGGTCACCGGCAGCTGAGCGCGCCCGGGCAGGCCGGTCAGGCCGGTCAGGCCTGCCACGGCGCGTCCGGCTCGGCACTGGATCAGGTCAGCGCCTCGGACCAGACCGGTCCGTCAGAACAGGTCGGGCTGGGCCTCGCCGCGCAGGACGGCCAGGGCGCGGCGCGCGCGGGCCCCTCCCCAGGGGGAGAGGATGTCGGCGTCGGCCTCGTCGATCAGTGCCCAGTCGTCGAGCTCGGAGGCCTGCGGCACGATGTTCGCCTCCAGCTCGGCGCGGGGGACCACCCCGGCGTCGAAGACGAAGTGGACCGCCATCGGGGCGCTGCGCGCCGGGTTCGCCGGGGACCAGTTCGCCGCGAGCAGCCGGCCCACCTCGAGGTCGAGCCCGAGCTCCTCGAGCACCTCCCGCTGCGCGCACTTGCGGGCATCCTCCCCGGGGTCCACGCCGCCGCCGGGCAGCAGCCAGTGATCGCGATAGTTGGGCTTCTCGACCACGAACCGGTCGTCCTCGTCACGCAGGATCACCGCCCCCGAACTGATGACCTTGGGCAGGGAGGCGAAGTAGGCGGGATCGGGCAGCAGACGCGGCATGTCCCCATCGTGTCACTGTCGGCGTGTCACTGTCGGCGTCACTCTGCGCGTTCGAAGCGCACGGTCACGCCGGGCGCGGCCTGCGCCAGGAGATCGAGCCCGGTGCGGGTGGCCACCGCGATCACGGGGTAGCCGCCGGTGGTGGGGTGATCCGGGCCGAACACGACCGGTAGCCCCGAGGGCGGCACCTGGATCGCCCCGGGGACCATCGCCTCGCTGGGAAGGCTCGCCGCGCCCTCGGGCACGGGCAGGGGAGTGCCGTCCAGGCGCACGCCGATGCGATCCGAGTCCGGGCGCACCGTCCACTCCGTGGCGAGCAGCGCCTCCAGGGCCGACGGGCCGAGCAGGTCATCGCGCGGGCCGGGATGGATCGGGATCTCGAGCGGTGACGGGGCGGGCAGGGAGTCCCCGCCGGCGGGAGCATCGATCACCAGCAGCGCGATCTGGCCGGGGACCGCATCGAGCCCGCGCACGGGACCGGTCAGCAGGTGGTCCCCGGCGGCCAGCGGGTCGGGGCCGAGACCGGAGAGGGTGTCGCGCGAGCGCGACCCGAGCACCGCCCCGCCGGTCGGGGGCGCCGCCGCGGCCCTGCTCGCGCCGCCGGCCCGGCCGACGGTCCCGTCGGGCTGCTCCGCCGAGGCGCCGGTCTCGCCGGAGCGCTCGGACCGTCGCACCGCGCGGATCCCGCCCCGGACGGCCATGACCAGGCGCAGTCCGGCCGCCGCCGGCCCGAGCTCGACCTCGTCGCCGCGGTCCAGGGCGATCGGGGCGCCGCGTCCCTCTCCGGCGGTGAGGTCGAGCGGGGCGGCCTCGGGGTCGTCCCGCCGCACCGTGAGCCGGGCCGGGGCCCCGGCCACCGCGATCACCGTGGCGGCCGACGCCCGCAGCCGCAGCGGTCCCACCAGCGTCTCGAGCACGGTGGCGTGGGCGGGGTTGCCCACCGCGAGGTTCGCCTGGACCAGGGCGCCGCGGTCGAACGCTCCCGACGGGCTCACGCCGATCGCGCCGCGACCGGGCCGGCCGTCGTCCTGGAGGAGGGTGAGCGGACCGGGGGAGAGGACCTCCAGCGCCGGGGTGCCCTCGGTGATCGGCGTCCCTGTCGCGCCTCGCCGTCGGGTGAGTCGGGCGGGTGCGGCCGCGGCCTCGCGCCCGGCGCGCGCGAGGGTCGTGGCCGGCCGGGCGGTCCGCGCCGTCGGCCGCTGCGCGGTGAACCGCACCCGGGTGCCGGGCGTCAGCAGGGCGGGCGGCTCACGGCTGGGATCGAAGAGGTCGACGTCGGTGCGGCCGATGAGCTGCCAGCCGCCGGGGGAGGGGCGCGGGTAGATCCCGCAGTAGCGGGAGGCGAGGCCGACGGCGCCGGCCGGCACGGTGGCCCGCGGTTCGGTGCGGCGCGGCACCTCCCACGGAGGCCCGGCGGTGCGTCCTGCCCCGGCAGTGCGTCCTGCTCCGTCGGGATCCCCCGCCTCGTCGGCCACGAGATAGGCGAAACCGGGGGCGAAGCCGCCGAAGGCCGCGGTCCAGGTGGTCGCGGTGTGGGAATGGATCAGCGTCTCGGTGCTCATGCCCAGCAGTTCGGCGGTCTCGACGAGATCCTCCCCGTCGTAGACGACGCCGATCCGGTGCTCCGTGTCCCCGGCCGATTCGCCCGGAGCCGCGCGCAGGTGCTGAAGCAGCTCCGTCAGCTCCCGCAGGTCCCGCGCGACGGAGCCTCGAAGCAGCAGGGTCCGCTCCGCCGGGACCAGCTCGATCAGGGCAGGGGGAGCCAGCCCGCGCACCGCGGCCGCGGCGGCCAGCACGGCACGGGTGTCGGGGTACTCGGCCAGGATCGCGGTCTCCCCGGCCCGGTGCACGCGCAGCGGCGGGGCCAGCAGCCATCCCGCCTCGGGCGCGGCGGCGCCGGTCACAGCGCCGCCTCCAGGTGCACGCCCGCCGCCTCGAGCCGGTCCCGGACGGTGCGGGCCAGCGCGACCGCCCCGGGAGTGTCCCCGTGCAGGCACAGGGAGCGGCACGGCAGGTCGAGCCCGCTGCCGTCGGCCGTGCGCACCCGTCCCTCGGAGGCGATCGACAGTGCCTGCTCGGCGACCGCCTCCGGGTCGGTGAGCACAGCGCCCGGACGACTGCGCGGCATCAGGGTGCCATCGCCCAGGTAGGCGCGGTCGGCGAAGCCCTCGAGCACCACCTCGATCCCGGCCTCCCGTGCCCTCTCCACGACCACGGCGCCCGGCGCGGCGACCAGCGGGAGGTCCCCGAGGTCGCGCAGCGCCTGGATCACGGCGCCGGCCTGGGCCTCGTGGCGAGCCAGGGTGTTGTACAGGGCGCCGTGGGGCTTCACGCCCCGCACCGCGGTGCCCTCGGCGCGGGCCATCGCCTCCAGCGCGCCGACCTGGACGATCAGCAGATCGGTGAGGTCGGCCGGGGCGATGTCCAGGAATCTCCGGCCGAAACCGGCCAGGTCCGGGTAGGCGACGTGCGCGGTGATCGCGACCCCGTGCTCGGCGGCGGCCCGGCAGGCGGCGCGCATCGTCCCCGGATCCCCGGCGTGCCCTCCGCAGGCGATGTTCGCCGTGGTCACCACCTCGAGCATGGCCGCGTCATCACCCATCGACCACGCGCCGAAGCCCTCACCCAGATCGGCGTTGAGGTCGCACACGGGATGGTCGGCGCTCATGCGGCTGCTCTCCTTCGCTCTGCCCGCCACGACGACGGGGTCACCGCTCATTGTCCGCGCACGGCGCCGGCGCGGCCAGGGGTGACGGGCGGTAGTGTCGCGGCCATGAGCGAGCGCCCGACCGACCAGACCGATCCGTCGCCGCGCGCGGGCTCCTCGGCGCCGGACAGCTCCGCCGCGCACCACGTCCTGGACCAGGCCGACGGCGGCGAGCCCCGCCGGCTGCTGTCGCTGAGCGATGAGCAGCTGGCCGGTCTCGACGGGCACCAGCAGCCCCAGTTCACCGCCATGCCCTGGCTCGACCAGCGCCCCGACCAGGCCGCCGTCGCGGCCGAGGTCGGACTGCGCTCGCTGATCGCCGACGGGCGGGTCAGCGCTGCCCGGGACGGGGCGACCGGGCGGCTGCGATGGGTGGCCGGCACCGAGCTCCGCGGCTGCCAGCTGCTGCGCCGCACCGCCGCGCGATTCGCCACCGCGGAGCGCACGGTGCAGTCCGAGAGCGGCCCGCTGGTCAGCCGCGCGTACTACTACGTCCATGAGACCGGTGTGCTCGAGGAGGAAGTGACCCCGTCGGGCATCCACCACTTCACACCGTTGCGGGTCGAGCAGGTCCCCGCCCGGATCGCCACGCTGATCGACCCGAACTCCGTCGCCGGCCAGGGCGGCGCCCCGGTCACCGTGCGCCGCACCGAGCTCGCCTCAGGACACCCGCTCGCCGCCCGGCTCGCCGACACCCGTGCCCAGAGCGTGCTGACCACAGTGCACGCCGACGACGACAGCGTGCAGCAGGTCAGCGTGTATGTCACCGGCAGCGAGGTGCTCACGATGGAGGCGCTGGACCCGGCCGCCGAGGACCCGCCGCTGGAGTTCCGGCCCGTCGACGCGGGCGACCTGGTCGCACTCGCCGCGGCCGTCGTCTCCTGAGCGCCTCCCGCAGGATTCGCCGGCCCGCGCGCGGCCCATCGCGCTGGTCAGAGGCTTCCGCGGGGCCCCTCAGCTCGTGAGGACGTCTCAGCGTCGGTCAGCTCGTGAGGGCGTCCCGCAGCGTCCGGGCCGCTGCCTCGGGATCGTCGGCCTCGGTCACGGCGCGGACCACCACGATCCGCTCGACACCGGCGCCGAGCAGCTCGGGGACACGTTCCGCGTCGACTCCGCCGATGGCGAAGAACGGCTTCGCGTCCCCCGTCCGCTGGGCGGCGGCGCGCGGCAGGTCGAGGCCGACGGGGGCGCGGTCCGGCTTCGTCGGCGTCGCCCACACCGGACCGGTGCAGAAGTAGTCCGGACCCGCATCGGCGTCGGCCGCCTCCATCTGCTCGATGGTGCGGGTCGAGCGGCCGATCAGGACGTCGCGGCCCAGCAGCGCACGGGCATCCAGCGTGCTCAGGTCGCCCTGGCCGAGGTGGAGGATGTCCGCGCCGGCCAGCGCGGCGACGTCGGCCCGGTCATTGGCCGCCAGCAGCGTGCCGTGCGCGTCGGCGATCGGCCGCAGCGCCCGCAGGGCCTCGACCTCGGCGCGGGCCTCGGCCGCCTTGTCCCGCACCTGCAGGATGTCCACTCCGCCGCGGAAGGCGGCCTCGGCGAAAGCCAGCAGGCCCTCGAGCCCGCGCGAGAGGTCGACGCAGACGTACAGGCGGGAGGCGCGCAGGGCTTCGCGGCGCCGGGCACCGGCCTCGCTGGTCGCCGACGAGTGAGCGTTCATGGGCACAGCCTGGCACAGAGCGTGACCGGGACCCGGAACCTCCGGCCTGCCGGCGCCGTGCCGCCGGCACCGTGCCGCAGGCACTGGCCCGCCGGCTCGTCGGCGTCTGCGCCGGCGCGTAGACTCGAGGGGTTCCGTGGGAGCCCGAGACGCCGGGCTGAGAGGGCGCAGCGCGCCGACCACCAGCACTGGATGCGGATCATGCCGCCGTCAGGAGGAATCTCAGGATGCGTGCCATGCATGTCGCCGTCATCGGCGCGGGCATCGTCGGCCTGCTCACCGCCGCCGAGCTGCGAGCGCGTGGTCACCGCGTGGAGATCCACGCCGAGGGGGTCGCCGACGGGGCCACGTTCGCGGCCGCCGGGATGCTCGCCCCCGCCGCGGAGATCCAGGTCGGGCAGGGCCCGCTGTGGGCCATCATGCGCGAGGCCTCCCAGGCGCACCGCGATCTCGCGAGCCGCCTCGCCGCGCGCACCAGCGTGGACCCCGGCTACCGGGACGATTCGACCGTGATGATCGGACGGGACCACGCCGACGCCGCCGCGCTGCGCGACCTGGCCGAGATCCAGCGCTCCACCGGAGCGGCCGTCCGCGAGCTCACACCCCGGGAGCTGCGCCGTCTCGAGCCCGCCCTGGCCCGCGGCATCGCCGGCGCGCAGCTGATCGAGCACGACCACCAGGTCGACCCGCGGCGCCTGGCCGCCGCCGTCCAAGACATCCTGGCCGGAGCGGGCGGACCCGGGGACGGCCCCGCCGTTGCCATCCACCGTCGCCGCCTCACCTCGCTCGAGGAGATCGACGCCGAGCGGATCGTGCTGGCCGCAGGGCTGGGTGCGGGAGAGATCGCGGGCCCGCACCGCCGCCTCGGCCTCGCCCTGCGCCCCGTCCACGGCGACATCCTGCGCGTGCGCGTGCCGACCTCGCTGCTGGCCCCGGGCGAGGACAACCTGGTGGCCCGCACCGTGCGCGCCACCGTGCGGGGACGATCCGTCTACCTGGTCCCGCGCGCCGATCGCCACCTGGTCATCGGTGCCACCAGCCGCGAGGACGACCTCGCCGGCACCTCCACCGGCGGCGTCCACCAGCTGCTCCAGGACGCGATCGAGATCGCCCCGTCCGTGCGGGAGACCGAACTGGTCGAGGTCACCACCCGGGCACGCCCCGGCACCCCCGACGACCTCCCGCTGCTGGGCCCCGTGCCCGGCGATGACCGCGTGATCGTCTCGACCGGCTACCACCGCCACGGGATCCTGCTGTCCGCTTGGGCCGCCCAGCGCACCGCCGAGCTGCTCGAGGACCCCGCCGCGCCCCGCTCGCAGCTGCTCGACGCGGTCCGGCCCGAACGCTTCACCATCCCACCGCCGACGGCGTCCCTCCCGCCATCCCCCGTACCCAGCGCCACCGCCTCATCCGCCCAGGAGAACCCATGAATCTGTCCCTGACCGTCAACGGCGACGAGGTCGCACTCCCGCCGGGAAGCACCGTCCGCGACCTGGTCAGCTCCCGCCTCGGCCAGGAGATCGGCGAGGACGGCCGCGCGAGCGACGGCAGTCCGCTCGGCGTCGCCGTCGCCCTGGACGACACCGTCGTGCCCCGCACCCGCTGGGCCACGACGCCCGTGCCCGATGGCGCGCGCTGCGAGTTCGTCACCGCCGTGCAGGGAGGCTGACCCATGACCCGTCCCTCCGCACGTCCCGACCTCGCCGACGACTCGTTCACCATCGCCGGCACGCCCCTGACATCGCGCCTGATCATGGGCACCGGCGGGGCCACCGACCTCGCCGCGCTCGAACGCGCCCTGGTCGCCTCCGGCACCGCGCTGACCACCGTCGCGATGCGCCGCTTCTCCGCGGCCACCGGCAACTCGGTGTTCACGCTGCTCGAGCGGCTCGGGATCAAGGTGCTGCCCAACACCGCCGGCTGCTTCAGCGCCCGCGACGCCATCCTCACCGCGGAGCTCGCCCGTGAAGCGCTGGAGACGGACTGGATCAAGCTCGAGGTCATCGCCGACGAGGACACCCTCCTGCCCGACGGCATCGAACTGGTCGAGGCGACCGCCGAGCTGGTCCGGCGCGGCTTCACCGTGCTGCCCTACACCACCGACGATCCCGTCCTGGCCCGTCACCTCGCCGACGCCGGCGCCGCCGCGGTGATGCCGCTCGGCTCACCGATCGGGACGGGCCTGGGCATCCTGAACCCGCACAACATCGAGCTGATCACCGCCCAGGCCAGCGTCCCGATCGTGCTCGACGCCGGGATCGGCACCGCCTCGGACGCGGCGCTGGCCATGGAGCTGGGATGCGACGCCGTGCTCGTGGCCAGCGCCGTCACCCGCGCCCAGGACCCCGAGGCCATGGCCCGGGCGATGGACTGGGCCGTGCGCGCGGGACGCGCCGCCGCCGGGGCGGGACGGATCCCGCAGCGCCGCCTGGCGCTGGCCTCCTCCAGCTTCGAGGGACTCATCGAGAGCGACGCCGTCGACGCCGACGATGCCGGGGACACCGAGGCGGTCGGCGCGGCCGGGGCGCCCGCCGCGACCGGACGGATGGCCGAGTCATGGTGAGCGCAGTCCCCGGCCGCAGCCCGTCGGCCGCCGTCTCCCACGGCCAGAGGCTCCCACCGCTCGCCGAACCCGGCCCCGAGCTGACGGCGGAGCAGATCGAGCGCTACCGGCGCCAGATCACCCTCGACCAGATCGGCACCCTGGGCCAGCGCCGCCTGCGCGCGGCGCGGGTGCTGCTGATCGGGGCCGGCGGCCTGGGCAGCCCGGCGCTGAGCTATCTCGCCGGAGCCGGGATCGGCACGATCGGCATCATCGATGACGACGACGTCGACGTCTCCAACCTCCATCGCCAGGTCATCCACGGCACTGAGGACGTCGGCACCCCGAAGGTCGCATCGGCCGCCCGCGCCGCCCATCGGCTGAACCCCGAGGTCGCGGTCGAGGCGCACCACCAGCGGCTCAGCCCGGAGGGTGCTGTCGACCTCGTCGGGCGCTACGACGTGGTCGTGGACGGCTCGGACAACTTCGCCACCCGCTACATGGTCGCCGATGCCAGCGAGATCACCGGGGTGCCGATGGTGTGGGCGGCCGTGCTGCGCGGCCAGGGACAGGCCAGCGTGTTCTGGCCCGGCCGCGGCGCCCACTACCGCGACCTGTTCCCCGAGCCCCCGGCCCCCGGGGACGCACCCTCCTGCGCCGAGGCGGGCGTGCTGGGCTCCCTGCCCGGACTGCTGGGGACGATCATGGCCGCCCAGGTGATCCAGCTGGTCACCGGCACCGGCGACCCGCTGGTGGGGCGACTGCTGCTGTGGGACGAGGCCACCAGCAGCTCGCGCACGCTGCGCCTGGAGCTGGAACCGGATCGCGCCCCGGCCACCCGGGTGCAGGTCCCGGCCGCCGCGGACCCCGCTTGCCGCAGCGGCGGTCCGGGGCCGGAGGAGACCCTCGATGCCTCCGCGCTGCGGGAGCTGCTCGCGCGGAGCGCGGGGATCACGCTGATCGATGTGCGCGAGGACTGGGAGGTCGCCGCCGGCACCATCGAGGGGGCAGTGCACGTGCCGGTCGGGGAGATCCTCGAGCATGGCGCGGACGCGCTTCCCGACGGCACGCTGGGTACCGAGACCGTCCTGTACTGCCAGGCCGGGTCACGCTCAGCCCGGGCCCTGGAACGGCTGCGCGGATCCTGGCACGGGCGCAAAGGGCGCCTGCGCCACCTCGAGGGCGGCTATTCGGCCTGGAGCCCGCAGGGCCGCTGACCCTGCGCAGGGCGGCTGACGCCGGGCAGGGCCGCTGACCCCGGGCCGACCTGTCAGGAACCGGACCCGGCCCCGGTCGCTCGCGCCCACACGGCGAGCACCTCCTCGATCCGCCCGTGCAGGCGCACCGTGGCGTCGGGGTCCGCTCGGGTGGGGCCGTCGTTGAGGATGACCACCGGCTTTCCCTGTCGGCCGGCGGCGCGCACGAAACGCAGTCCCGACTGCACCGAGAGGCTCGAGCCGAGCACCAGCAGCGCGTCGGCCGCCTCGAGCGCTGCGAACGCCGCCGCGACCACCTCGCCTCGCGCGGACTCGCCGAAGAACACCACGTCGGGCTTGAGGATCCCGCCGCACAACGGGCAGCCCGGGTAGCGGAACCTGCTGGTGCGGTCCACCTCGGCGTCCCCGTCGGGCGCCTGGGCGGCGTCGGCCGCCAGCTCCGGCAGCCGCGCCGCCAGCTCCGGATTCATCACCAGCATCCGTGAGTGCAGCGTCGCGCGGGAGGTGAGGGTGCCGCACTGCTGGCAGCGCACCCGGTCCAGGCGACCGTGCAGGTCGATCACCGGATGGGAACCGGCCGCCTGGTGGAGGCCGTCGACGTTCTGGGTGATCACCCCGGTGGTGGTGACGGCGGGGCCGGCCAGGGCGGCCAGCAGGTGGTGCGCGGGGCCGGGGCGGGCCCGGGCGAACTGCTCCCAGCCCACGGAGGACCGCGCCCAGTAGCGGCGGCGGGCCAGGTCGCGGCCCATGAATTCCTGATAGGTCATCGGCGAACGGGGCACGGCGTCGCGGCCGCGGTAGTCCGGCAGTCCCGAACCGGTGGACATCCCCGCACCGGTCAGCACCGCCACCGGTTTCCCACGCAGCAGATCGAGACCCGCCTCGATATCCGCCATCGGGCTCTCGAGCCCGTACTGCGCGCTGGACATCGGCCCCCAGGCGGCCCGGCGACTGTGACGCGGGGAACGTGCTGGGGCGGGGGAGTGGCCGACGGGAGCGGCGGTCGAGAACCAGCGGCCGACGTCTCCCGCAGGGCCGGCCCGGCCCGTGTCCGCCGCATGCGCGCGAGGATCGGCATCGGCCGCGTGCCGTGCCCGGCCGGAGCCCGTAGCGGAACCGGTCCGGCCGGCGCCCGCCGCGGAACCGGTCCGGCCGGCGGAGGCGCCGGTTCCGGGGCGACCGTCCTCGACGGGGTCGTGCGCGGTGCTCATCTCTCCAATGTAGGCCGCACGCGCCCAGGACCGGGACCGCTGCGGTGACCGGCATCAGGATCGGGGCCGGTCCCGGGGTCGGCGCGCACCTCGTTCTCGCAGTCGGCGCCGGTCCCCGCGCCGCTGCCGCGCTCGGCATCGGCCCGGCTCCCGGGATCGGCGGCGGGGAAGGGCGCGGCGCCGCCCGTGCCGTCGGCCCCGGCGGCAGGCTGGTTCTCGCTCTGTGTCCGGCGCCGGCCCTCGCCCTCGTCGTCGGCGGGCTCCTCGGCCCGGTCCTCGTCCTCGCCCTCGTCGAGCGCCGTCTTCTCGCCGTCGGCGAGTTCGCGCGAGCCCCGCACCCGCTGGATGATGAAACCGATCAGCGCCAGGATCCCGATGCCCGCGAGGATCGAGGAGTAGATCCGCACGAACGCTTCGAGCGCCTCCCCGCCGGCCTGGCCGAAGAAGTACCCGGCGATCACGAACGCGGCGTTCCAGATGCCCGAGCCGAGCCCGGTGGCCACGGCGAACAGGGAGACGGGCATCTTCTCGATCCCCGCCGGGATGGAGATGAAGGTGCGCACCATCGGCACGAAGCGGGCGATCGCCACCGCCGGGAACCCCCACCTCTCGAAGAACCGCATCGCGACGTCGACGTCCTTGGTCTCCATCAGCGGGATCCGGCGGACGAGGGCCTGCGTGCGGGCCAGGCCCAGTGCCCGGCCGACGGTGTACACCCCGAGCCCACCGACCACCGATCCCAGCGTGGTCCAGAACAGCGGCACCAGGAAGCTCTGCCCGTTCGCCGCGGCGCTGACCCCGGAGAACGGCAGCAGAATCTCGCCGGGGACCGGGGGGAACAGTGCTTCGGCGGCGATGACCAGGGCCAGTCCCGGCCCGCCGAGGAAGTCCATGAGGCGGAGGGACCACTCGGTGAAGTTCATGCCCGTCTCCGTCCGCCCGGCCTGTCGTGTCAGGGCACGTTAGCGCTCCGGTGTGTCGCGGAGTTTAACGGCGCGTGGCCGGCGGCGACCCGGGGCCGGGCGCGCGCCGTCGCCGTGGCGGCCCGGGGCGTCGGAGGAGCACCCCCTCTGCAGGGCCGCTTCGACCTCCCCATAACGGCCTCCGGGAGGGGGCGCTCGCAGCGGGTCCGGTGCCAGCAGCGGGCGGGGGCTCGCAGCGGGCGGGCTGCCGGCAGCGGGCGGGGGCTCGCGGCGGGCAGGGTGCCGGCAGCGGGCGGGGTGCCGGCAGCGGACGGGGTCATCCCTCTACGGCCGCCACGGCCTCCTCGTGCCACGCTTCCGCGGCGTCGGCGGGAGTCGCATCACCGAACAGCACGGCGTTCTGGTGGCGCGGGGTGATCTCCTCGACCGCGGTGGACCCCGCGGGACCGATCCAGGTCTGTTTCAGGTCCATCTCGCCGAGTGCGGAGATGTACTCGACCTCGCGCTGTGCGGTCTCGGAGAGCTCCTCGAGGATCGCCTGGCGCACCGATTCGATGGCCGGGACCCCGCGGTCGGTGAGGATGAGCTTCGCGGCGTCCGGGTCGCTGACCAGGAAACTGACGAACTTCGCGGCGAGGTCAGGGGACGCCGTGCGAGCGGAGATCGTGTAGAACTGGGAGGACTGCAGCCAGGCGCCCGGCTCCTGCGACTCGCCGGGGATCTTGACGATCTCCAGGGCGGCGCCGGAGGCCGTGGCCAGGGCGGTCAGAGAGCTGGACCAGTCGAGGGCGAAGCCGGCGAGCCCGCGGCCCATGAGGGTCTGCTCGGGCCCGACATCGGTGAGCTCCACGATCTGCTCGGCGCTCGGGCTCGCCCCGGAATCGATCAACGATGTCGAGTACTCGAAGAACGCCTCCACGGTCTCGGCACTCACACCGATCTGCCCGTCCTCGGTGTAGAGGATCTCCCCGTGCTGACGCGCCCATAGGTCCACCGAGTCGTGCGTGAACACCGTGCCGGACCCGAAGGTGCCCTCGGAGCTGCCCTCGCTCACGGCCGTGGCGATCTCGCGGTAGTCCTCCCAGGTCCAGGTCTCCGTATCGGGCATCTCGACGCCGGCGGCCTCCAGCACGGCAGGATTGACGATCATCCCGGGGGCGTTGATGCCCGTGGTCACGGCGTACTGGATGCCGTCGACCTGACCGTTGGTCAGAGCCACGTCGTCCATCTCGGAGAGGTCGAGGGTGCCTTCGACGGTGCTGAGGTCCAGCAGGACGTCGCGAGCGACGTACTCGGCGGGATAGGCACCGCCCATCGTGATCACGTCGGGCTCGTCCCCGGCGGCGACCGACGTCGCGAGCCGGTCGAAGTAGCCGGCGAGGTCCGCGGGCTCACCGCTGATGGTGACGTCGGGGTTGCGCTCGATGAACAGGTCGATCACGGCTTGGGTGGTCTCGGCGCGCTCCGGATTCCCCCACCAGGAGAAGCGCAGCGAGTCGCCGCCGTCCTCGCCCGAGCCTCCACCGCCGCTGTTGGGGCCGCAGGCGGCCAGACCGCTCAGGGCGAGGGCGCCGAGGGGCACCGTGGTCATCGCGGTGCGTCTGGTCAACGTCATGGTTCCTCCTGCATGCGGATGATGAGCTGGCGACACCGTGGGGCGGTGGTGGCAGCGGAGAACGGGCTGCCCCGAGAGCGGGCTGCCCCAGAGAACGGGCTGCCTCAGAGCCCGGGCTGCCTCAGGTCTCGGGCTGCATGCTCTCGAGCTGGGTGAGGATCTCGTCGGCGACGTCCTCCGGCGGGCGGCTGCCGAACAGCGACTCCTCGCTGAGCCGGCTGAACTCGTCGCCGAAGCCGACTCCCGAGGCGGGTGTGACCAGTGGTGGCCGTACTACCTCGGCCTGCATGTCGCGGGCGAAGTCGAGCGAGACCATCTCGTTCTCGTCGAGGGCGGGCTCGATCTCCTCCTGCAGGTCGGGGAAGGCCGTCACCCCGCGTTCGATCTTGAGGATCTTGGCCGCCTCGGGATCGCGCAGCAGGAAGTCCACGAGCGTCGCCGAGCCGTCCGGGTTGGCGGTGTCGGCGGAGATCGACCAGTACATCGAGGCCTTGTTGACCATCTGGTGGTCACCGCTGCTGCGGGCGGGCAGCCGCAGCAGCTGCAGCGGGGAGCCCGAGGAGGCCTGGAACGTCTGGACCTGGGTATGGAACTGGAGGTGGAAGGCCGAACGGTTGTTGCCGAACCGGCCCTGCTCCACGCCGGCGTTGAAATCCTCCAGCTGCTCGCCGGGGGCGAGGACGGCGCCGCTCTCGACCAGGCCCAGCGCGTACTCGAGGTAGGCGACGATCGTGTCCTTGCTGATCAATGTCTCGTCCTCGCGCGGGAACAGCTGCTCACCGCTCTGGCGGGCCCAGGCGGCGAGCTCCGCGGCGGAGGTCCCGAAGAAGTCGAAGCCGACGACGTCCTCGCCGGCGCCCTGCGCCCAGTCGGTGACCGACGTGGCGATCTGCGCGAACTCGTCCCAGGTCCAGGTGGTGTCGTCCGGCATCTCGACCCCGGCCTGCTCGAGGATCGTGGGGTTCACCCCGACGGCGAAGATCCCGATGCCCAGCGGTGCGCCGACGAGGGTGCCGTCGGCCAGGCGCCCGGTCTCGAGCATGTCCTCGTCCATGGCGCTGAGATCCAGCACGTCCGAGACGCTCTCGAGGTCGAGGAGGGACCCGCGGGTGCCGTAGGAGTCGATGTAGGCCTCGTCCATCTGCATGACGTCGGGCGAGTCGCCGCCGGCGGTCTGCGTGGCGAGCTTGTCCCAATAGCCAGTCCATTCGCTGTACTCGGGGGAGACGCTGATGTCCGGGTGGGACTCGGAGAAGAGGTCGAGGGCCTCCCGGGTCATGCCGTCCCGGAGCTCACCGCCCCACCAGTAGATCCGCACGGAGTTCTCGTCGCCCTCGTCGGCGGCGTTCGGGCCGCAGGCGGCGAGCGTGGACAGAGCAGGAAAGGTGCCGGCTGCGGCGAGCAGTCCGAGCGTGCTTCGGCGGGAGATCATCATTGATCCTTCGACAAGGGGCGGACCCGTCAGCACGGGGCCGACGGGGCTGAGGAGCGGGCGATCCCGGCCCGCCTGCGGGAGGCAGGGCATAATGGGCGGGAGACGGACTGAGTCGTTTCAGGGTTAGTTGTGGGCTCAGACTAATCATGTGGCGCGGGACACACAAGAGCCCGCCGAGTCGCGCCAGGCAACGGTTGGGCAACGGTGGGAAATCCTGCGTCGGGGCCCCTCGGGAGCCGGGTTGACAAGCTGACGGTCAAGCGCTTTCCTTAGGTGGTCGTTTTCCGTGACGGCCACCACACGATCCGGTGCAGGCACCGGCCACGGAGCCGGCACCGTTCACGCCACGTCTCATCAGGAAAGAGCCCCATCACCGGGGTCCCGGCGCCGCGAGCCACGCAGCGCCCAGCACCCGGGAACCAGGACCCACGACACAGGAGTCAGGACCCAGCACCGGGAGTCAGAACCCGGGACCCGGAGGCCGTTCCGGTCGACGGCGACCACGGCGGTCGTCCCGACCCGCCGCCTCTCGCTCGGGGCGGCTCCAGAATTCCGTACCCAGCCGCCCCGGCGGCGCTCTCGACGATCAAAGGAGATCTCATGTACACCCGACGCTCAGCCCTCGCGCTCGGTCTCGCCGCTCCCGGTCTGGCCGGGCTAGCGGCCTGCGGCCCCAACGCCTCCGGCGGATCCGGCTCCGGCGGCTCCGACGGGGACGCCAGCCTCCGCCTGGCCTGGTGGGGCAACCCCACTCGCGACGAGAACACAGCCAACGTGGTCGAGGCCTACAAGGAGGTCGACGACTCCGTGACGATCACGCCGGAGCCGGGGGAGTGGGGCGGCTACTGGGACAAGCTGGCCACCCAGGCCGCCGGTGGCGACTTCCCCGACATCGTCCAGATGGACGAGAAGTACCTCAGCGAATACGGCGGCCGTGACCAGCTGCTGGACCTCGCCGAGGCGGGCCTGGCCACCGACGAGTTCGCCGAGGGCTCGGTGGAGGTCGGCGAGGTCGAGGGCAAGGGCCTGGTCGCGATCAACGCCGGACTGAACTCCTTCACCTTCCTCATCAGCCCCGCCATGTTCGAGGAGGCCGGCGTCGAGATCCCCGACGACACCACCTGGACCTGGGACGACCTCATCGACACGGCCGTCCAGATCTCCGAGGCCACGCCGGAGGGCACCTGGGGCGTCTCCCAGCTGGGCCCCGTCCAGGGCATGTTCCAGGTCTGGGCGCGCCAGCAGGGCCAGGACCAGTACAAGGACGGGGGTCCGGGCTTCGACGCCTCGGTGGCGACCTCCTTGCTCGAGTACGCGCTGCGGATCCAGGACTCCGGGGCCGGGCCCGACGCGAGCACGTCGGTCGAGGACGCCAACCAGACCCTGGACCAGACCCTGTTCTCGACCGGGCGCGTCGCCATGACCGTGGCCTGGTCCAACCAGGTCGTCGCGCACGACGCCGTCATCCCCGGCGGCGTCCAGGTGCTGCGGCCGCCGTCGGTGACGGGCTCCGCCGCCGATGCGCAGCTGTGGTACAAGGCCTCGATGTACTGGGCGGTCTCCCAGGCCTCCCAGAACCCCGAGGCGGCCGTCGCCTTCGTGGACTTCCTCGTGAACTCACCCGAAGCGGGCAAGATCCTCTCCGTCGAGCGCGGGGTCCCCGGCAACCTCACGGTGCGCGAGGCCATCGTCCCCGACCTCGACGAGGCGAACCTCAAGGCCGTGGACTTCCTCGAGTCCATCGAGAGCGAGCTCGGGCCGTCCCCCGAGCTCACCCCGCAGGGCGGCGGCGAGTTCGAGGCGATCCTCAAGCGGGTCGGGGAGGACGTTCTGTTCGGCACGATCACCGCCGAGGAGGGCGGGCAGCGACTGCTCGACGAGCTCGACGCGGCCATCGGCTGATCCGGCTCATCGTGGTCCGACCTGAGCTCAGCCGCACGTCGCCGGCCCCGGTGGGGAGAACTCCTCACCGGGCCGGCGGCATCGCAGAATCCGAGAAGGGAAGTAGTTCATGAGCGCTGTGGGAGAGCTGACGCAACTGGCGTCGCGGCGCCGCCAGAAGGGTGGTGTCAAGGAGAAGCACCCCGACAACAAGCCGGCGATGCTGTTCATGCTGCCGTGGTTGCTGGGGTTTCTCGGGATCACGCTGATCCCGATGATCGCCTCGTTCGCCCTTGCATTCACCGATTACAGCCTGCTGGCTCCGCCGGAGTTCGTGGGACTGGCGAACATCAAGGAGATGATCGGTGATTCGCGGCTGCACAACTCGCTGGTGGTCACGTTCATCTACGTGTTCGTCGGTACGCCGCTGCAGCTGCTGGCGGCGCTGCTGCTGGCGGTGGTGCTGAACCAGGGCATGAAGGCCCTGGCGTTCTACCGCTCGGTGTTCTATCTGCCGTCCCTGCTGGGCGGCTCGGTCGCGATCGCGATCCTGTGGCGCCAGATGTTCGGCGCCAGCGGTCTGGTCAATCAGATCGGGGAGATGCTGGGATTCGAGAACCTGCCCGGTTGGGTGTCCAATCCCGATACGGCGCTGGGCACGATCATCCTGCTGCACGTGTGGACGTTCGGCTCGCCGATGATCATCTTCCTCGCCGGGCTGCGCCAGATCCCGCAGATGTATTACGAGGCGGCCTCGGTCGACGGCGCCTCGAAGGTGGCGCAGTTCTTCCGGATCACGATCCCGCTGCTGACCCCGATCATCTTCTTCAATGTGGTGCTGCAGGTGATCAATGCCTTCCAGTCGTTCACCCAGGCGTTCGTCGTCTCGGGCGGCACCGGTGGGCCCTCGGATTCGACGATGTTCTACACGCTGTACCTGTATCAGAAGGGCTTCGCCCAGTTCGACATGGGCTATGCGTCGGCGATGGCGTGGCTGCTGCTGATCATCGTCGCGATCTTCACCGCGATCAACTTCTTCGTCTCCAAGTTCTGGGTGTTCTACGATGACTGATCTGCAGAGCCGGCCGAGCCCGGCAGCCGCCTCCCGCGATGACACGGCGTCCGCGCCGATCGTCCCGAAGCCCCGTCCCCGGCGCCTGGTCCGCCGCACCCTCAAGCACCTGGTGATGATCGCGGCCAGCGTCGCGATGATCTACCCGCTGCTGTGGATGATCGTCTCCTCCCTGCGGCCCAACGACGAGATCTTCCGCAACCCGGGCCTGCTCCCGATCAGCTTCAACACGGAGAACTATGTCGAGGGGTGGAACGCGCTCGCGCAGCCGTTCTCCCACTACCTGATGAACTCGACGCTGCTGGTGCTGGGCTGCGTGATCGGCAATCTGATCGCGTGCTCCCTGACCGCGTACGCGTTCGCGCGGCTGCGATTCTGGGGCCGCAACATCGCGTTCGCGATTATGCTGATGACGCTGATGCTGCCGATCCACGTGGTGATCGTGCCGCAGTACATCATGTTCTCCCAGACCGGATGGGTGAACACCCTGCTGCCGCTGATACTGCCGAAGTTCCTGGCCACCGACGCGTTCTTCGTGTTCCTCATGGTCCAGTTCATCCGCGGCATCCCGCGCGAGCTCGACGAGGCCGCGCGCATCGACGGCTGCGGCCACTTCCGGATCTTCATCCAGGTGATCCTGCCCCTGATGCTGCCGGCACTGGCGACCACGACCATCTTCACGTTCATGTGGATGTGGAACGACTTCTTCGGGTCCCTGATCTACCTCACCACCCCGGAGAACTTCACCGTGCCGCTGGCCCTGCAGTCCTTCCTCGATACGCAGGGCACCTCGAACTGGGGCGCCATGTTCGCGATGTCCATCCTGTCCCTCGTCCCGCTTTTCCTGGTGTTCCTGTTCGGCCAGAGATTCCTGGTCAAGGGATTCGCCACCACCGGCATCAAGTAACCCGACCGCGGCGGCCGGCGGGGCCACGGTCCCGCCGGCCCTCGCGGCACGTGTCCACCCGCTCGCTGCTCCCGCTTCCCGCACCCGACCGCACGTACGATCCGACCCAGGAGAGACATGCCCACCCGCTATGCACTGATCGGCACCGGCCACCGCGCCCAGATGTATCTCGACGCGATCGCCGGAGACCACGCCGCCGACGCCGAGCTGGTGGCGCTGCTCGACTCCAATCCCGGCCGCCGCCAGTTCCACCGCGACCGGTACGAGGCATTCGCCGACGTCACCCTCGCGGGACCGGACGAGCTCGACCAGATCATCGGCAACGGGGTCGACCGAGTCATCGTCACCACCCCGGACCGCTACCACGCCGACTACGTGGTGCGCGCGCTGGAGGCCGGGGCCGACGTCATCGTCGAGAAGCCCCTGACGATCGATGCGCCCAGCGCCCGCCGCATCGAGGACGCCATCTCCCGCACCGGCCGCAAGGTGCTGGTGACCTTCAACTACCGCTACAGCCCCCGCAACACCGCACTGAAGGAGATCATCGCCTCCGGGGAGATCGGCGACGTGGTCTCGGTGAACTTCGAATGGGTGCTGGACACCTCCCACGGCGCCGACTACTTCCGCCGCTGGCACCGCGACAAGATCAACAGCGGCGGACTGTTCGTGCACAAGGCCTCCCACCACTTCGACCTGGTCAACTGGTGGACCGCGGCGGTGCCCCAGCGGGTCTACGCCCGCGGCGGGCTGCGCTTCTACGGGCAGGACAACGCCGCCCGCCAGGGCCGTGACCCGCTGCCGGAGCGCGGCACCCACGACGGCGACCACGACCCCTTCGAACTGGACCTGCGCGAGGACGAGCGACTGAGGAGCCTGTACCTCGAGACGGAGCAGCACGACGGGTACCACCGTGACCAGTCCGTGTTCGGCCCCGGCATCACCACCGAGGACAACCTCACCGCCATCGTCGACTACAGCGGAGACGTCGTGCTGACCTACGCGCTGAACGCGCACTGCCCGTGGGAGGGCTACCGGGTCGCTGTCAACGGCACCGCCGGCCGCGCCGAGCTCGAGGTGGTCGAGCGCGCGGAGGTCGTCGCCAAGGGAGACGAGACCGTGGTCGATCCCAGCGCGAGCGCGGTCACGGCGGCCGACGACGGGGCGCGGACCCGCGGAGACCGGCTCGTGGTCCAGAAGCACTTCGAACCCGCCCGCGAGATCGAGATCCCCACCGGTGAGGGCAGCCACGGCGGCGGCGACGCCCTCATGCTGCGCGACATCTTCCAGGGCGTCTCCGACGACCCGCTGGGGCGGGCCTCCGATCACCGGGACGGCCTGCGCGCCATCGCCGTCGGCGTCTGCGGCAACGCCTCGCTGGAGACGGGGCAGGCCGTCGACGTCGCCGAGCACATGGGCGTGGACCTCACCCGTCCCGCGCCATCCGGGCCCCTCGCCGCCGCGGCAGCCGGGGCGGCCCGATGACCGAGCCGGAGATGACGGGCGCTTCCGGCCCGGGGACGACGGCCATCGCCGGCGCGGGGCCGGCCGCCGCCCCTGGCGCGGCCACGTCCCCCGGGCCGGCGGTGGCCCCCGGGCCGGCCTCGGCCTCCAGCAGTCGGCCGGCAGGTCCCGTCCGCGTCGCCCTGATCGGCACGCACGGCTTCGGCCGGATCCACCTGAAGAACCTCGCCCGCCTCGGATCCGCCGGGATCTCCCGGCTGGTCGGAGTGGTCGACGTGGCCGAGCCGCCGGAGGAGGTGGCCGGGATCCACCATCGCTCGCTGCCCGACCTGCTGGCGGCTGTGCCCGCCGCGGACCGTCCCGAGATCGTCGCGATCGCCACCCCGATCGGCACCCATCTGCCGCTGGCGAGGCAGGCTCTGGACGCCGGCGTCGACGTCTACCTCGAGAAGCCGCCCGTGCCCGCCCTCGAGGACCACTGGGAGCTGCTGGCCGCGGCCGAGGCCGCCGGGCGCTCCGTCCAGGTGGGGTTCCAGGCCCGCGGCGGCGCGGGCGTGGACGTGCTGCGCGACGAGGTCGCCACCGGTGCGCTCGGCCCGGTCGACACGGTGCGGGTCCATGGGGCGTGGCGCCGGGACCGCGCCTACTACCGTCGCTCTGCCTGGGCCGGGAAACGGCAGCTGGACGGGCGGAGGGTGGCGGACGGGGTCGCCACCAACCCCCTCGCCCACGCCGTCCACGCCGGCCTCGTCATCGCCGGCATCGACGAGGCCCGCGACATCGCCTCGGTGACCACCGAGCTGCGCCGCGCCCACGACATCGAGGCCGACGACACGACCTTCCTGCGGATCGACCCGGCCGGGGACGGCCCCGCCGTCGTCTGTGCCCTGACCACCACCGCACCGGAGCAGAGAACCGCCTGGGTCGAAGCCGTCGGCCCCCGGGGGAGCCATCGGCTCTACTACACCGACGACGTCTCTGTGCGCACCGGGCCCGACGGCGGCACACAGCAGCTCCGGCACGAGCGCACGGATCTCATGGAGAACCTCGCCGCTCACGTTCGGGACCGCAGCGTCCCCCTGATCTCCCCGCTCGAGACCACCGGCGCCTTCAGCACCGTGCTCGAAGCGATCCAGAGCGCGCCCGACCCGCTGCCCATCGACGGCGACGCCGTGGACATCCAGGGCGAGGGCGAGGCCGCTGTCCCGGTCGTGCGCGACATCGAGCAGACTCTGCTCGCCGCCCTCGACGCCGGGCAGGCCTTCAGCGAGCTCGGCGTCCCCTGGGCCCGGCCCGACGCGGTCCGCACCTGGACGCCTCCCGCCCCCGGGATCCGTCGAGGCTGACCCCGGTCGCGGCGCGGCCCGCAGGGACGCGCCCGGCACCCCGGACGAGGAGCGATATGACCGGCACGACCATCACCCCGGCGACGAGCGACCGAGCCACGATCGATCAGGCCACGATCGATCAGGCCACGAGCGGAGCGACCACGAGCACCCGGACGGGGAGCGGCCCCGCGACGGTCACCCGGTCGCTGAGCGGCCCGGCGACGGTCACCCAGGCCCGTGAGAGCTTCGAGCGGCCCGACCCCGCCGCGCGACCCATGATGCGCTGGTGGTGGTTCGGGCCCGACGTCGAGGACGCCGAGCTCGACCGCGAGCTCCGCGCCATGGCCGAGGCCGGTCTCGGCGGCGCCGAGGTCGCCTTCGTCTACCCCCTGCGCGCTGGCTCCGACGAGTTCCTCTCCACCACCATGCTCACCCATCTGCGCCATGCCGCCGAGACCGCCCGCGAGCTCGGGCTGCGGCTGGACGTGACCCTCTCCAGCGGCTGGTCCTACGGCGGCGGGCACATCGGCCCCGAGCACGCCTCCCGCCGCCTGCACTGGGAGCGACGCGAGATCTCCGTCGCCCCGCTCGAGGTGCCCGTGACCACCCCCTGGCCCGGCGACCAGCTCGTCGCCGCCTTCGTCGGCCACGGCATCCCGGCCACGGACTGGCAGCCGCTGACCCTGGACGGCGAGTCCCTCCGCATCCCGGCCGGCAACGGCCCGCGCACCGTGCTGCTGGCCTGGTCGCGGGTGACCGGTCAGCACGTCAAGCGCTCCTCCGCCGGCGCCGAGGGCCCGGTCCTCGATCACCTCTCGGCCGAGGCGACCCGGCACCATCTGGACGTGGTCGGCGAGGCGCTGCTCGAGGCCGTCCCCGGCGAGCTGCTCGGGTCCGTGTTCTGCGACAGCCTCGAGGTGTACGGCGCGAACTGGACCCCGCGTTTCCCCGAGGAGTTCGCCAGGCGCCGCGGCTACGACCCGCTGCCCGTGCTGCACCGCCTGGTCGTCGATGAGCCGGGCTCGGCCGAGCTGCGCATCGACGTCGGCCGCACCCTGACCGAGCTGGTCGAGGAGAACTTCGTGGCCACCTGCCGGGACTGGGCGCGCGAGCACGACGTCCCGCTGCGGATCCAGGCCTACGGCGAGCCTCCGGTCACGGTCAGCTCGAACCGTTTCACCGACCACATCGAGGGCGAGGGCTGGGGCTGGGACGGGCTGCCGCAGTCGAAGTGGGCGACCTCCGCCGGGCACCTGTACGGCCGGGAGGTGATCTCCAGCGAGACCTGGACCTGGGTGCACTCCCCGTCGTTCCGGGCCACCCCGCTGGATCTCAAGGGCGAGGCGCACGAGCACCTGCTGCTGGGCATCACCCACTTCGTCGGGCACGGCTGGCCGTACTCGCCGCCAGAGATCCCCGGGGTGGGCTGGTACTTCTACGCCGCCGGCGCGCTGGATGACCGCAATCCGTGGTGGCCGGCCATGCCCGAGCTGACCGCATACCTCACCCGGCTGTGCAGCGTGCTGCGCCAGGGGGAACCGGTCGCCGACGTGAAGCTCTACGTGCCCTGCGCCGATGTCTACTCCGGCCACGGCGAGGGCTTCGATCTGTGGAAGGCCTGCCGCGACCACATCGGCCCGGAGATCCCGGCGACGATCCGACGCGCCGGCTACGACCTCGATCTGATCGACGACGACGCCCTGGACGTGCTGGATGCCGACGCGGCGCCCGTGGTGGTGCTGCCGCGTGTGACGACCCTGCCGGTGCGCACCCGGGCCTGGCTCGACACCGTCCGCGAGGCCGGCGGCATGGTCATCGCGATCGACTCCCCGGCCTACCCCGAGGCCATGGCGACCAGCGCCGAGAGCTTCCCCGACGCCCTGCGCGCCGCCCTGGCTCCCGACGTCGCGCTGGAGGGGGACGGCGGGGAGGTCGGCGTCGTCCACCGGCGGCTGGCCGACGGCGACCTGTACTTCGTGGCCAACACCGGGCCCGAAGTGCGCACCGCGTACCTCACGCCGCGCACCCGGCGGACCGGCTACGAGGTGTGGGACCCGCGCGGCGCACCGGTGACGGCGGCCGAGCGCAGCGGTGAGGCCGTGGTGGTGACTCTGCATCCGTACGAGGCCACCGTTCTCGTCGCCACCGGAGAGCTCCGCGGACCTGGCGACGCGCCCGGTGATCGGCCTGCCGACGAGCTTCCCGATGAGCCGACCGACCAGTTCACCGACCAGCCGTCCGTCGAGCTTCCCGACCAGCCTGAGGACGGAGAGACGTCGATACCGCCTCGTCCCGCAGGCACCGCGGGCACCGCGGGCACCGCAGGCACCGCAGGCACTGCGGACAGCACGGAGTCCCTGCGGCTCGAGGGGCCGTGGCACTTCGCCCTCGGTGCTCCCACCGTCAGCGGCGGCCCGGAGTCACTCTCCGAGGCGGGGACGCTCAGAGAGGTGTCCCTCCCGCACCGCTGGGACGAGGAGAATCCGCGGTTCGCGGGCTCCGGCCTCTATCGGGCCACGCTCGACATCGATCCCTCGTGGCTCGAGCCGGACAGCCGCCTGGTGCTCGACCTCGGCCCGAGCCGGGTCATCGAGAACACCTCCCGCGAGGTGAAGAGCTACCGCGCGCTCGTCGCGCCGCCGGTGCGGGAGGTCGCCGTGGTCTCCGTCAACGGTGTCGAGGCCGGGGTGCTCTGGGACGCCCCGCACCGGATCGACCTCACCGAGCTCCTGCGCGCCGGCGCGAACACCCTGGAGCTGGCCGTGTACAACACCGCCGCCGGAGCCGTCGCCGTGGACGAGCACGCCGCGCGGATCGTCGACGAGAGCCACCGGGCCTACGGTGCCCGTTTCCAGCAGCAGGACCTCGACCTGGCGATGGACCAGGTCTCCTCGGGACTGCAGGCCGTCCCGGTACTGCTGCGGGTGCGCCGGACCCCGTCGGGCTGAGCCCGGGGGCCCGGGGCAGCCCAGCCCGGGGCTCCTGCTCGCCGGGGCAGCCCAGGCCCGGGGCGCCCGCTCGCGGTGGTCACCCAGGCCCGGGATCGCTGGACGACCCGGCCGCGCACACGATCCCGTCGACTACTGGCGGCTCAGCGGGTGCCGATGCCATATAACGATCGGCACCCGCTATTTCGCCAGTAGTCGGCGACGACGGCGGGGTCGGAGCATCCCGGCGAGTGCGAGCCGTGGGACCCGGCGACGACGAGGCGAGTGCGCGAGCCGTGGGACCCGGCGACGACGAGGTGACTGTGGGGCCGGGTGGCTTGAGACGAGGCGTTGAGCGGACCGGGGCGTGAGGTGGGAGGTTCCGGCAACGGGTGCTGAGTGCGCCAGGCGGTGAGGCCCGTGACCAGCCACCTGGGCGTGCCGGGCCGAGGAGCGTGCCCGAGGGTCACGAATGCGCAACGACGCCCCTTCGGTAGCGACCGCCTCGGCGCGGCGCGTGATCATCGTCGTGACGGGCCTTGATGGGTGAGCGTGACCGCTCGAGGGATCAAATGAGCAAAAGTGCTCAAACTGTTACGCAATGTATGACGTTCACACGGTGGCTTCGTGGCTAGTGTTCGCTACGAGCACTGTCGCTTGCCCGAGGAGGAGCATGAGCACCGACGTATCGACATCGGTAGCCCCACCGCAGGATGCCGCGCCCCGACCGTCTCTCGGGCACCGCATCTACCACTCATTCATCCTGCGCCGCCTGCTGCGGTCGCTGTTCGTGATCTGGGTGGTGGCCTCCGGGGTGTTCCTGATGGTCCGCCTGCTGCCGGGCAACCCGGTGGACGTCTACATCAATCAGCAGATCGCGCTGTACGGGAAGTCGTACGACCAGGCTGCCTCCGAGGCCGCCACCTTCTTCCGGTTCGATCCGTCCACGCCGCTGTGGCGCCAGTACATCGACTACATGGCGGGCGTGCTCCGCGGCGACCTCGGCACGTCGATCGCGACCCCCGGCGTCACGGTCACCGAGAAGATCGCGACCTACCTCCCGTGGACCCTGTACAGCGTGGGAATGGCCCTGCTCATCTCGATCACCATCGGGCTCCTGCTCGGCATGATCATGGCCTACCGCCGCGGCGGCGTCATCGACCACGCCGTCTCCGTCATCGGCAGCGGCCTGCACGCCATCCCCAACTACCTGCTGGCGATCCTCATCGTGGTGGTCGGCGCCGTCCAGCTCGGCGTCATCGACTACACCCGGATGCGCGGGAACGTCTCGCCCGGCGTCGACCCCGAGTTCTCGCTGCGGTTCCTCTCGGACATCGGATACCACGCCACGCTCCCGATGATCACCTACATCCTCACCACGGTGGGCACCTGGGCGCTGATCATGAAGTCCTCCACCACCCAGGTCCTGGGCGAGGACTACGTGACCGTCGCCAAGGCGCGCGGTCTGCGGGAGTCCCGCATCCAGGGCAACTACGTCGGCCGCAACGCCCTGCTGCCGCTGATCGCCCAGATCGCCACCCAGGCCGGCTTCGTCGTCGGCGGCGCCATCTTCGTGGAGCAGACGTTCTCCTACGAGGGCGTCGGCCTGCTGCTGTTCGAGTCGATCAACACCCGCGACTACCCGACCATCCAAGGAGTTCTGCTGGTGGTGACCATCACCGTCGTGCTCGCGAACCTGGCGGCCGACCTGATCAACGCCGCCCTCGACCCGCGGATCCGACTGGGCGAAGGAGGTGCGGCATGAGCGCCGAGGCACCGCCGACGGCTCCCGGGCCCGCCGTCCCGGCCCCCACCGAGGGCACGACCGCGGCGAAGGGCACCAATCCGCTGCGCCGTCTGTTCAGCGAACTCACCCGCAGCACCTCCGGCTTCGTCGGACTGTGCCTGGTGCTGATGATCCTCGCGATCTCCCTGATCGGTCCTCTCGTCATGGGCACCTCCGTGCCGGGCGACGCGGCCCGCGCCTGGGAAGGCCCCAGCGCCCAGCACTGGCTGGGCCTGGAGGGCAACGGCAAGGACACCGTCCACCTCGTGATCATCGGCGGACGCACCGTGCTGATGGTCGGCTTCCTGGCCGCCGCCATCACCACCGTGATCGCCGTGGCCATCGGCTCCCTGGCCGGCTACTTCGGTGGCCGCTTCGACGCCGCCATGCTGCAGCTGACCGACATCGTCATGACGATTCCCCAGATCGTGCTGCTCGCGGTGGTCGGAGCGTTCTACAAGCTCGACTCGCCCCTGCTGCTGGGAGTCATCATCGGCGTGCTGACCTGGCCGGTGCTGATGCGGTCGATCCGCGCCCAGGTGCTCTCCCTCAAGGAGCGCGAGTTCGTCGAGGCCGCGCAGCTGCTGGACGTGGGATGGCTGCGCATCGTGTTCGGCGAGATCGTGCCCAACATGGCCAGCTACATCCTCATCAACTTCATCATCGCCGTGACCAACGCGATCTACGCGATGGTCGGCCTGTACCTGCTGGGCCTGGCCCCGCAGCGCGGGACCAACTGGGGAATCATGATCAACGACGCGTGGACCAAGGGCGCGATGTTCAACCCCGATGCGATGCCGTACATCGTCGCGCCGGTGACGATGATCGTCCTCCTCCAGCTCGGGCTGATCCTGCTGACCCGCACCTTGGAAGAGATCCTGAACCCACGACTGAGGGACCGCTGATGACTGCCTCCACGACGTCCGAGACCAGCCGGCCCGCCTCCACCGAGGACGCTCCCGTGCTGTCCGCGCGCGATCTCCAGGTCGCCTACCGCACCGGCAAGGACACCGCCGTGCGCGCCCTGCGCGGGGTGAGCTTCGACCTCTACCCGGAATCCTCGCTGGCGCTGGTCGGCGAATCCGGCTGCGGCAAGACCACCCTGGGGCTGGCTCTGCTGCGCCTGCTGCCCACCCTCGGCGAGATCACCGGCGGCACCGTGACCTACACCGGGGATGACGGCGTCCGGCAGGACGTCACCGCCATGTCGACCTCCCAGCTGCGCCGCTGGCGGTGGTCGGAGGCGGCCATGGTGTTCCAGGGCGCGCAGAACGCCTTCAACCCCGTGCTGACCATCGGACAGCAGATGGCCGACACCCTCATCGACCATGCCCACGGTCGCATCTCGCGGCGCGAGATCATCGAACGCTCCAGCGAGGCGCTGCGCTCGGTGCGGCTGGAGCCGAAACGGGTCCTCGGCAGCTATCCGCACGAGATGTCGGGCGGGATGAAGCAGCGTGCGCTGATCGCGACCGGTCTGCTGCTGCGCCCGCGGCTGCTGGTGCTGGACGAACCGACCACGGCACTGGACATCCTCACCCAGCGCACCGTGATCGACCTGCTCGCGGAGCTGCGCGAGGAGTTCAAGTTCGCGATGATCTTCATCTCCCACGATCTCGCACTCGCCGCGGAGCTCGCGGATCGGGTGATCACGATGTACGCCGGCAAGGTCATCGAGACCGGCTCCACCCGGGACATCTTCTCGGCGCCCAAGCACCCGTACACCTCGAAGCTCATCAACGCGGTCCCGCCCGTCGTCGGCGACCTGCCGGAGCTGGCCTCCATTCCCGGCGCTCCGCCGTCCCTGGCCACACTGCCACCCGGCTGCGCCTTCGCGCCCCGGTGCGAACTGGCCACCGACGAGTGCCTGCCGGTAGAGCCCGAGCTGATCACCCTGACCCAGCGTCCCCGCGACATGACCCACGCGGCGGCCTGCATCCACCACGACCAGGTCAACCACGAACGGAAGGTGATCGCCCGTGCTTGAGGCCGCCCACGACCCGGCGACGAGCCACGATGCGCCGTCGCCCTCCACACCGCTGATCGAGCTGGACCACGCCTCCCAGGTCTTCCACGTCAAAGGCAAGGATCTGCCCGCCGTCTCGGACGTCTCCCTCAGCGTCGGCCCCGGCGAGGTGCTGTGCCTGGTGGGCGAATCCGGCAGCGGCAAGACGACCACTGCCCGCCTGGCCGCGGGCCTCGCCTCTCCGACCTCCGGCTCGGTGCGCTTCGAGGGCAAGGACCTGGCCGAGATGACCCGCGCCGAACGCCGTGAGTACCGGCGTGCGGTCCAGTACATCCACCAGGATCCCTACGCCTCGCTGAACCCGATCCGTTCCATCCGCAGCACCCTTGCGGTCCCGCTGCGGCGCCACGGCCTGGCCCGCAGCGCCGCCGAGGTCGACCAGCAGGTGGACGAGCTGCTCACGCGGGTCGACCTCACCCCACCGGAGAGCTACCGCGCGAAGTTCCCCCACCAGATGTCCGGCGGGCAGCGCCAGCGCGTCTCCGTCGCTCGCGGACTCACCCTCTCGCCGCGACTGCTGATCGCCGACGAGTCCACCTCGATGCTCGACGTCTCCATCCGGGTGAGCCTGCTGAACATGCTCACCCGCCTGCGGAAGGAGGAGGGCGTCGGCTTCATCTACATCACCCACGACCTGGCCCTGGCGAAGTACTTCGCCTGGGAGGGGCGCACCGCGGTGATGTACCTCGGCAAGATCGTCGAGGCCGGCCCGACCCCGCAGGTGATCAACAATCCTCAGCATCCCTACACCCGGGCGCTGCTCGAGGCCGTCCCCGAGCCGGACCCGGAGCTGAGCAAGCAGAAGAAGGCCGGGGGAGGGCTGCTCAGCGCCGACCTCCCGAGCCTGTCCGACCTGCCCAGCGGGTGCACCTTCCACCCTCGCTGCCCGCTGGCCGAGGACCGCTGCCGGGAGATCCGACCGGTGCTGCTGCCCTCGCCGCAGGCCCCTGCGCAGGACGTCGCCTGCACCGTGCTCACCGACCCGGCCGGGGCAGCTGATCCGGCTGGTCCGACGCCGGGGCCCCGCGCCCCGGCACCCACCGGCGGGGGAGGTGCCTCGCCATGATCGACACCGCGGCCCGAGCCCTGCTGTCCCTGGGCTGCTTCGTGGCCGTCGGCTCGGCCCTCATGATCCCCGGTACCAGCGCCGGGACCGCCGAACGGATCGTCAGCATCATCGCGCTCCTGCTCGGCATCGGCATCGTCATCGCCTCGGTGGCGGCGCAGCGCATCAGCACCCGACGACGACATCGCGAGGACGCGATGTCCGACCCCACCGACGACTCCGTCGTCACACACAAGGAGGAGACATGAGCACTACCTGGAGCAGGCGTGATGTCCTGAAGGCGGTCGGCCTGACCTCGGTCGCCGGAGCCGGGGTCGCCGCGTGCGCGCCGGCCGAGCCCGAGGGCGGTGGTGAGGGCGGCAGCGGCGGCGGGGCGTTCCACGGCGCGTGGCCGTACAAGCAGCCTCCCGAGGGGCACTTCAACTTCGCCGGCATCCCGTACGCGGCCGTGCCCACCTCCATCCTCGGGGACGGGCTCTACCGGGACCTGCTGGTCCCGCCGCCCGCGCTGTGGCTGTGGGACGAGGAGAAGTGGGAATACCTGATCGCGGACTCCCACACCCTCGACACCGATGCCGGAACCCTGACCGTGACGCTCAAGGACGGACTGACCTGGAGCGACGGCGAGCCGTTGACCTCCCAGGACTACCTCACCACGTTCTACGTCCAGTTCATCCAGCGCTCCCCGGCCTGGGACTTCATCAAGGGCATGGAAGCGCCGGACGACACCACGTTCGTGGTCAACTTCGAGAACCCGCCGGCGGTGCTCGAGCGCTACATCCTCAAGAGCAACATCCTCTCGACCGCGCAGTACGGCGAGTGGGCCGATCGCGCCAAGGCGATCGTCGATGCCGGCGGCACGATGGACGAGGGCGACGGCGAGGCCCTGGGCACCGAGTTCCAGAGCTTCAAGCCCGAGAACGTGATCGTCTCGGGCCCGTACGACTTCGACTACGACACCATCACCAACACCCAGCTCACCCTGGTGCGCAACGACTCCGGGTACGGCGCGGACAAGGTCACCTTCGACAACATCGTGATCTACAACGGGGAGACCACCGAGATCACCTCGCTGGTCCAGTCCGGGGACATCGATTACGCCACTCACGGGTTCGCCCCTGCCTCGGAGGAGCCCTTCGAAGCCGCCGGGTACACGATCCTGCGGCCCCCGGTGTATTCCGGCCCGGCCCTGTACCTCAACCAGGATCAGTTCCCGGAGTTCGCCGACGTGCGCACCCGCCGCGCCTTCGCCTATCTCATCGACCGGGAGGTCAACGGTCAGGTCGCCCTGGCCGATTCCGGCAAGGCCGTGGTCAACATGGTCGGTTTCTCCGACAACTTCGTGGAGCAGTGGCTGACCGAAGACGTCAAGGGCAAGCTCGATACGTACGAGCAGGACCTGGACAAGGCCACCGCGCTGCTCGAGGAGGCCGGCTGGACCAAGGAGGGCGATGCATGGATGACGCCCGAGGGCAACCCTGCCCAGTACGAGATCCAGTTCCCCCAGACGTACGCGGACTGGTCCGCCTCGGGAACCAACATCGCCGAGCAGCTCACGGAGTTCGGCATCCAGGTGACCGCTCGCGGGCTGGACGACAAGCAGGCGCCCATCGACATCGACAAGGGCGACTTCCAGATGGCCATCCAGGCCTGGGGCTCCTCCACGCACCCCCATCCCTACTTCTCGTACGTGACGGACCTGTTCCTGCACAACATCCCGATCGCCAAGAACCAGGGAGGCAAGGGGTACGCGTTCCCGCTGCAGGACGTCGAGACGTCCGCGGGCACCGTCGACCTGGAGGCCCTGGTGACCACCTCGGGCGAGGGCCTGGACGTGGAGGAACAGAAGCAGAACGTCTCCACCGTGGCGCTCGCGTTCAACGAGTTGCTGCCGATCATCCCGATCTTCGAGCGGTACGGGAACAACCCGGCCCTGGAGGGCGTGCGCGTCCAGGGCTTCCCGGCGACGGACGATCCGATCCTGGCCAACGCCCCGTATGCGGACAACTTCGTGGTGCTGGAGATGTTCCGCGGCACGATCGAGCCGGTCGCGGAGTGACCGGACGAGGGTGACCGCACGAGGTGATCGCGCGAGGGTGACCGAACGAGCGTGATCGCGCGAGGGTGACTGAACGAGCGTGATCGCGCCGTGGATGGTCCGCTCCGGGCGCCCCTGAGCGGTAGGGCACGCGCAAGATCCGTGACCTGGTTGAAATGTCTCGCTCATTTCCACCAGGTCGCGGATCTCGGCGCATGACGCGGGCGCCGGCGCAGGGCGCGCGGAGGTCGGCGCGCGAAGGTCGGCGCGCGACGGGCGGCGCCGACGCAGGGCGCCGAGGAAGGGCGCGTGACGGAGGTCAGCGCTGTGGCTGCATGCTCTCGAGCGTGCTGAGGATGTCGTCGGCGATCTCCGAGGTCGAGCGCTTGCCGAACAGGGATTCCTCGGCGAGATTGGCGTACTCGTCGCCGAAGCCCACACCGGTTGCGGGAGTCACCGCAGGAGGCTTGACCACCTCTTCCTGCATCTTCTGGGCGAAGTCGAGAGAGACCAGCTCGTTCTCGCTCAGCAGGGGCCGCACCGTCTCCTGCAGCTCCGGGAAGGCCGGGATCCCGCGCTCGATCTTCAGGATCTCGGCCGCCGCGTCATCGGCGAGCAGGAAGCTGGTGAGGTCGGCCGCCTGCGCGGTGTCCGCGGTGGACTTGCCGATGGACCAGTACATCGAGGCTTTGTTGACCATGCGGGATTCTCCGCTGGTGCGGGCCGGCATGCGCAGCAGCTGCAGCGGGGAGCCGGAGGACTCCTGGAACGTGAGGATCTGCGAGCTCGGAACCTGCATGAAGGCGCAGCGGTTGGTCGCGAAGCGTCCCTGCTCGAGGCTTGCGGAGTCGTCCTCCATCTGCGCTGAGGCGCCCGGCGCGGCGCCGGTGGTAGCCAGACTGCGGCTGAACTCGAGCAGGTCGACGATCGTGTCCTTGGTGACCAGCTCCTCGTCCTCGCGTGGGAACAGCTGCTGGTTGTCGGTCTGGCGGGCCCAGGCGGCGAGGTCGGCGGAGCCGAGCCCGAAGGAGCTGGTGCCGAACACGTCCTCGCCGGTGGACTTCCCCCACTTCGAGATCTGCTGGCACAGCTCGAGGAAGTCGTCCCAGGTCCACGTGGTGTCGTCCGGGGCGTCGATGCCGGCCTGCTCGAGCACGGTCGGGTTCATGCCGGTGGCGAAGAGGTTGAAGCCGTTCGGTGCGCCCACCAGAGTGCCATCGGCTAGGCGGCCCGTCTCCAGGATGGCGTCGTCCATCGCGGAGAGATCCAGGGAGTCCGAGACGGTCTCGAGATCGAGCAACGAACCCTCGGTGCCGTAGGAGTCGATGTAGGCCTCGTCCATCTGCACCACGTCGGGCATCGTGCCGCCGGCGGTCTGGGTGGCCAGTTTGTCCCAGTAGCTCGACCACTCGCTGTACTCCGGCGAGACCTCCACCTCCGTGTTCTCGGCGGTGTACATGTCCAGCACCTCGCGGGTGAGGTCGTTGCGAAGGTCGCCACCCCACCAGTAGATCCGCATCCCGCTCGCGGAGGACCCGGCGTTGGGGCCGCAGGCGGCGAGGGCGGGCGCCGCGCCGGCAGCAGCCAGCAGGGCCAGGGTGTGGCGTCGGGTGAGCATGTCGTTCTCCTGCACATCGATGGGTCGGAGTGACCCGGCAGGAGACGACGTGAGCAGCTTCGCCCACGGGCCCCGCGGGGCCTGTCCTGCCGAGAACGCATGATGCTTCCTGATCGCCCCACGCGGATCAAACGCTTTCCGAGTGTTGCTGCGACGCGCGCGCGTCACGCCAGGGTGCGGGGCTCCCCGGTGCCGGTGATCTGCCGGGCGGTGCCGTCGGGCAGCTCGACCTGCGCGTCGATGCCGGCGGGCACGGTCGCCGTGCAGGTGAAGCCGCCCTCCGCCGTGGACCATTCGACCTCGATCCGGCCGACGGCGGAGTCATAGGCACCCTTCGCCCAATCGATGCCGGGCCCCGGTGTGGGCTTCAGCAGGATCGTGCGGTATCCGGGCTCGGCCGGCCGGATACCGAGGACGACCTGATAGATCCAGTCGGCGACCGCGCCCAGGGCATAGTGGTTGAAGCTGGTCATCTCGCCGGGATTGATGGAGCCGTCCGGCAGCATCGAATCCCAGCGCTCCCAGATCGTGGTGGCGCCCATCGAGACCGGATACAGCCAGGAAGGGTTCTCCTCCTCGAGCAGCAGCCGGTACGCGTCCTCGACATGCCCGGTCTCGGACAGTGCCCACGTCACGAACGGGGTGCCGGCGAAGCCGGTGGAGACCTTGTAGCCGGCCTCGCGCACCAGCTCGGCGAGCCGCTGACCGGCTGCGGCTCGGGTGGGTTCGTCGAGCAGGTCGAAGACGATGGCCAGCGAATACACGGTCGCGCAGTCGGAGCGGATGCGACCGTCGGCCTCGACGTAGGCGTCGGTGAACGCGGAGAGCGTGCTCTCTGCGAGGTCCTGCCAGCGCCGGGCATCATCGTCCTCGCCGAGCAGCCGTGC
Source organism: Brachybacterium sp. GCM10030267 (assembly GCF_042666875.1). Lineage (NCBI taxonomy): Bacteria > Bacillati > Actinomycetota > Actinomycetes > Micrococcales > Dermabacteraceae > Brachybacterium > Brachybacterium sp. GCM10030267. The sequence goes on from NZ_JBHTCX010000011.1 coordinate 203,742, forward strand.
GGTCTCCGCCGCGAAACGGGCCGAGCGCACGAGGCAGGCGGTGGCGACCACGCCCTTGTCGGCCTTCGCATCGGCCGGCGCGTCCGGCGGGGCATCGGGATCGAGCCAGTCACCGAACTGGAAGCCGGTGTCCCACAGGCCGCTGGGGGAGAGGGCGCGCTCGACGGACTCGAGATGCAGCACCATGCCGGGGTAGTGCTCGCGCAGCCGGTCGAGATCTCCGTAGGCGTTCCACAGCGCCTGCGGGACCCAGACGGCGGCATCGCCCCAGATGGCCGTCGGCGTGCCCCAGCCTTCGCTCGTGCCGGAGGCGGGGCCGTCCGCGTCGCCGAGCTTGATCAGATCGGGCACGACGAAGGGCACCACCGACCGCGGGTTCATCCGCACCTCCGCGGCCAGGTCGATGAGCCAGTTGTGCAGGAACCCGGAGACATCGAACTGATAGGCGGCGGTCGCAGCGAACGCGGAGATGTCACCGGTCCAGCCCAGACGCTCATCGCGCTGCGGGCAGTCGGTGGGAACCGCCAGGAAGTTTCCGCGCTGGCTCCAGACGGAGTTCTGCACCAGCTGGTTCACGCCGGCGTGCGAGCACTCGAACCACCCGGTGCGGGGTATATCGGAGTGGACCACGACGGCTTCGACGTCCTCGGGGCGCAGGTCGCCGGGCCAGCCGGTGATCTCCGCGTAGCGGAAGCCGTGGAACGTGAAGCTCGGATCGAACGTCTCGCCGGCGGGATCGCCGACGAGGACGATCCGATCGGTCGCCTCGGCGGCGCGCAGCGGCCGCGTGCCCAGTTCGCCGTGCTCGAGGACCTCGGCGTGACGCAGCGTGATCTCGGCGCCGGCCTCGCCCGTGACGGTGAAGCGCAGATGGCCCACCAGGTTCTGCCCGAGGTCGAGCAGGGTCCTGCCGGATGGGGACGTCCAGATCCTCTCGGGGCGGCGGGTCTCGTGCCGGATGATCAGCGGTGAGGCCTGCTCGACGAGGGTCTCGCGGTCGATCTCCACGACCCGGACCGGTTCCGCGGGCGTCGGTGCGAGCCGACGATCTTCGCGCTGGCCGTGGTACAGGCTCGCCAGGTCGATCGGGCTCAGGTGCGAGCTCCAGGACTCGTCCGTGACGACACGCTGCGTGGAGCCGTCGTCGAAGGTGATCTCCACCGCGGCGAGGAAGGCGAGGTCCGGACCGTAGTTGACGCCGCCGTCGAAGCCGAAGTCGCCGCGCCACCAGCCTCCGGCAAGAGTGACGGCGAGATCGAGGGTTCGCTCGCTGGCGCCTCCGGCCGCGTCGCGAACCTGCTCCGTGACGTCGAATCGCTGCACCTGCAGCCGTCGCTCGTACACCGTCCAACCCGGGTTCAGCACGGAAGCGGTCACCGGATGGCCGCCGATGCGCGCGTCATAGACACCGTGAGCCGTGGCCACCAGCTCGGCGCGGGCGACGCGAGCAGGGTCGGCCTCGAGCGCGAGGCGACGGATCAGCACCGGAAGCCGGCCGGTGTCCTGCGGAGCCGTGATGGCGAGTGCATCGGTCAGTGCCTGGGCGGCGCTGGAGGGCGCCGATGGGCGGTCACGGACGGGAGCGGGCATGGGCGGGTTCCTCGAGATCACATCGTCGGGCTGAGGGCGAGCGTTCCGCGGACGCGCCGCCGGGCGGCACGGGCCGAGAACGTCGGCGGAGGCGCAGTGAAACGACTCACGCTCGACCCTAGCTGACGGGCGGGACGCGCGGTGCTTCGGGAGCAGGGCCGCCGGCCGGTGTCGGCGAGCGAGGTCCCGGACCCCTGTTTACACGTTTCAATCGACGTGTCTAGACTCGGCCTCCCCTCGATCGAAGGAGATCGCCCATGCCCACTCGTCGCACCGCACTGGCTCTTCCCCTCGCCCTGACATCGCTCACCGGCTTCGCGGCCTGCGGACCCAACGCCTCGGGCGGCGGATCCGGATCCTCCGAGGGCGGCGGTCTGCGCTTCGCCTGGTGGGGCAACGCCAAGCGTGACGAGTACACCAAGGCAGCGATACAGGCCTACTCGGAGATCGAGCCGGATCTGTCCATCTCTCCCGAGCCGGTCGACTGGAACGGGTACTGGGACAAGCTCGCCACCCAGGTCGCCGGGGGCGATACGCCCGACATCCTGCAGATGGACGAGGGGTATCTCGCGGAGTACGCCAGTCGCGACATCCTCCTGGATCTCGCCTCCACCGATCTCGACACCTCCGCGTTCGACCAGGCCGCGCTCGATGCCGGACGGGTGGACGATGGGCTGTATGCCGTCAACGCCGGCGTCAACGCGCCCGTGCTGATGGCCAACCCCGCCGTGTTCGAAGCCGCCGGGGTAGAGATGCCCGACGACACCACGTGGACCTGGGACGACCTGGTCGAGATCGCCACCGCGATCACCGAGAACACACCCGAGGGCACCTACGGCACGCAGCAGTTCGGTGCGGCCGGTGACCCGACGCTGTCGGTCTACCTCCGCCAGCTGGGCGCCGAACGGTTCAGCGACGACGGAATCGGCTTCACCGCCGAACAGCTCCAGGACTGGATGGACTTCGCACTCCAGCTGCAGGCCTCGGCCGCTGCCCCGTCTGCCTCGGTGGCGGTCGAGGAGGTCGGCCAGACGGTGGACCAGGCGCTGTTCGCCAAGGGGAGATGCGGTCTGCAGTCCCAGTGGTCGAACCAGGTCGTCACCCTCGACAGCGCACTGGACGGCGCAGTGAAGATCCTGCGGATGCCCTCCAGGACCGGCGCAGCGGCCGATGCGCAGCTCTGGTACAAGGCTTCGATGTACTTCTCCGTGGCGGCCGGCACCGCGAAGCAGGAGGAGGCGGTCGCCTTCGTCGACTGGCTCGTCAACGATCTCGACGCCGGCAGGACCCTGCTCGCCGAGCGCGGAGTGCCCGCCAATCTCGACGTGCGCGAGGCCATCACCCCGCAGCTGGCCGACTCCGACCTCAAGACCATCGACTTCATCGAGGCGATCGCCGAGGAGCTCGGTGACCCGCCCCCGATCACCCCGCCGGGAGGCAGCTCCGTCGGCGACCTGATCTCTCGCTACATGGAGGACGTGCTCTTCGAGCGTGCGGATCCGGCCGCGGCCGCGGCGTCCGTGGTCGAGGAGGCGCCTGCTCTGCTGGAATGAGGCGGGCACGGTAAAGTCGCGGCATCGTGATCCCGGGCTGATGGGCCCGGGATCACCCGTCTGCGAGAGGAGCGTGCGCAGTGGCCGCCAGCCGCCCGGTGAGCATGAAGGACGTCGCCCGGCACGCCGGCGTCTCGGTGGGCACCGTCTCGAACGTCCTGAACCGTCGCGACATCGTCTCGGCCGACCGGCGTGAACGCGTCGAGCAGGCGATCCGCGAGCTCGGGTACGTGCGCAACGACGCCGCGAGGCAGCTGAAGGTCGGCCACTCCCGCACCGTCGGCGCCATCGTCCTGGACTCCGGCAATCCCTTCTACACCCAGCTGGTGGGCGGGATCGAGGCGGCCGCCGAGGCGTCCGGCCTCGCCGTGATCGCCGGCGGCACCAACAACCGTGAGCAGCGCGAGCGCCTGTACCTTTCCCTGTTCGAGGAGCAGCGGGTGCGCGGCATCCTGCTGGCCTCCACGGGCGGAACCGCCGAGCTGATCGACTCGATCCGCCGCCGCGGCACCCCGGTGGTGCTGGTCGAGAGCGAGCGCAATGCAGCGGACGGCTCCTCTGTCAGCGTCGACGACATCGCCGGCGGCGAGATCGCGGTGCGCCACCTGGCCTCCCTCGGCCGGCGCCGGATCGGCGTGGTCGCAGCCCGCCAGGACCTCCGCCAGGTCGCCGACCGCCTGCGCGGAGCCCGGCGGGCCGCGGCCGATGCCGGGATCGAGATCGAGGTGCTCGAGGCCGAGGACCTCACGGTGCTCGCCGGGCGCCACGTCGGCGAGAAGGTCGTGGAGCGGTCCCGCGCCGAGCGCCCGGACGCCGTCTTCTGCGTCAACGACCTGCTCGCGGTCGGGGTGCTGCAGGCCTTCGCATTCCGTCACCAGGTCGCGGTGCCGGAGGAGATCGCCCTGGTCGGCTACGACGACATCGCCTTCGCCAGCAGCACCGTGGTGCCGCTGACCTCCGTCTCCCAGCCCTCCGACCTCATGGGCCGCACCGCACTCGCCCTGCTGGAGGAGGAGATCGCGGATCGCGATGCCCCGCACCGCCACGTCAGCTTCCGGCCGGAGCTGGTCGAGCGGGAGTCGACGACGGGCTGAGGTGGGCGCTCACGGGCCGAGCAGCGCGAGTGGGACGACCGCCGTGCCGTCGGCCCGTCGGTAGGCCGTGCGGCCGGTCGTCAGGACGATGCGGTCGACGACGTCCTCGCCCAGCTTGTCCTCCAGCCAGTGCAGATGACGCACATCCTCGTCATCGATGGAGGACGACAGTTTCACCTCGATGGCGAGAATCCGCCCGTCCTCCCGCTCGAGGATCATGTCGATCTCGTGGTCCCCACCGTGAGTGCGCAGGTGGACGACGTTCGCGCGGTGGGGCTGTGCATACACCCGCACGCAGAGAGTCGCCAACGATTCGAAGAGCGACCCCAGGAGCGGACCGCGCCGCAGTGCGCGGAACGACGGCGAGGTGTCGGCGATCCCGGACGCGGATATCAGGGCATCCGGTCCGACGCGCAGGAGGCGCGCCGCCAGAGCGGGATCGGCGAGCTGGTGCTTCGGGGCACCGCCCAGGCGGCTGAGCTCCTTGCCGAACGGGGCCCAGGCCGGCACCTCGTCCAGCAGGTAGAGCTGGCCGAGAGCTTCCCGATGGTCGGCGATCGTCGCTCGGCGCGGGCGGGCGTCTCGTGAGACGGCGTCCGCTATCGCTTCGAAGCTGGCGGTGGTCGAGGAGGCGGCTGCGTAGGCGCGGAGCCAGGCCGTGAGTGCCTGGGGGCGCCGGACGACCGTGCCGAGAGCGGGCATCTCCCGCTCGACCGCGAAGGAGAGGTAGGAGTCCAGCAGGTCGTTCCGCGCGCTCTCCGCGGCCAGTCGCATCCCGGGAAAGCCGGACGCGAGGATCTCCCGGGTGCAGCGCACTTCCGTACAGATTCGCAGGCTTCTGCCGTACAATTTCGCAACGCTCCACCGTACAGATCCGCAGGCACTCACCGTGCAGTTTCGAGGCGGTTCACCGTACGGGTTCGCAAAACTGTCCGGTCAGCGTCGCACCCGGTACGGAACCGACACCGCTCAGGACGGTGCGAATCTGCTCAGCTCGGCCCCGGCGCGGATGCGCGCGCGCATCGCCTCCGCGCTGTCCTCGATCGCGCCGACAGCCGCCGCTTGGACGGCAACGTTCCCCAGGGCGGTGGCCTCCACGGGGCCGGCCACCACCTCGACGCCCAGGGCGTCGGCCGTCAGCTGATTCAGCAGGGCGCCCTGACTGCCGCCACCGACGACGTGGACTCTCGCCGGCGTCCCCGTCCCGGCCAGCTCACAGGCCGTGGTCACGGCGTCGCGGTAGGCGATGGCCAGGGAGTCGAGAAGGCAGCGCACGATCTCGGCACTCGTCCGCGGGACGTCGTGCTCGCCGTGTGCTGCCGGTCCCGGGCGTGCGGCCCGGGCCACCCGGTCGGCCATCGCCCCGGGCGGCAGGAACTGGGAGTCGGTGGCGTCGATGACGAATCGTCCGCCGGGCTCGGCGGCGGCCGCCTCCAGAAGCTCCTCGAGCTCGGTCTCGCGGCCCTCCTCGGACCACTGGCGCATGCACTCCGAGACCAGCCACAGGCCCATGACGTTCTGCAGGAAGCGGGTCGTGCCGCCGACGCCGCCCTCGTTGGTGAACCCGGCCCGTCGGGCGGCCTCGGTGGGGATCGGTTCGCGCAGCTCCAGCCCCACCAGAGACCAGGTGCCCGAGGAGATGTAGGCGATGGGGCCGTCGGTCGTGGACTCGACGCTCGTTGCGGACGGAACCGCAAGCACCGCCGAGGCGGTGTCGTGCGAGCCGACGGCGGTCACCGCCACCCGGTGCAGGCCCAGTTCTACGGCGATTTCCTCCCGCACCTCCCCGATGCGCTCACCCGGCTCGATCAGTGGGGCGAAGATCGCAAGCTCCACCCCGACCGCTGCCAACAGTTCGGGAGAGAAGGCGCGCCCGCGCACATCGAACAGTCCCGTGGTGGAGGCGTTGGTGACCTCCGTGCGCCGCTGCCCCGTCAGCAGGAAGGCGAGGTAGTCCGGCAGCATCAGGGCGTGGGAGCCCTCGGGCAGGTCCCGCAGGCGCTCGTCGGCGGCGAACTGGTAGATCGTGTTGAACGGCTGCTGGGCGATGCCGGTGATCTCGAACTGCCGCTCGCGGCTGGCGCGTTCGGCGACCTCGTCGGCCACCCCGTCGGTGCGGGAGTCGCGATAGGAGATCGCGTTCCCGATCCGGGACCCGTCGGGCCCGACGAGCACGTAGTCCACCGCCCACGAGTCGATGCCGATCGAGGCCAGCTCCAGCCCGCGCTCGCGCGCGAGAGCGGCCGCCTCGCGCAGGCCCTCCTGGATCTGGGCCCATAGCTCGTCGATGTCCCAGGTGAGGTGACCGTCCCGGTCACGCAGCTCGTGGGCGAAGCGCCGTGCCTCGGTCAGCTCGATGCCCGCGGCGGAGACCACGCCGAGCATCACCCGGCCGGACGTCGCGCCGAGATCGACCGCGGCGATCGCCACGGGTGGCACCGCCGCGGCCTGCGCGGAGCCCTGCACCTCGTCGTGCGCCATGCCGTCCCGTCCCCTCAGCGCAGGAACGCGGCGGCGACGCCGGCGTCGACCGGGATGTGCAGGCCCGTGGTGTGCGAGAGGTCCCCGGCCGTCAGCGCGTACACGGCGTTCGCGACGTTCTCCGGCAGCACCTCGCGCTTCAGCAGGGTGCGCTGGGCATAGAACTCGCCGAGCTTCTCCTCCTCGACGCCGTAGACCTTCGCCCGCGAGGCGCCCCAGCCGCCGGCGAAGATGCCGGAGCCGCGCACCACGCCGTCGGGGTTGATGCCGTTGACGCGGATCTGGTCCCCGCCCAGCTCCGCTGCGAGCAGTCGCACCTGGTGCGCCTGATCGGCCTTGGTGGCGGAGTAGGCGATGTTGTTGGGCCCGGCGAACACGGAGTTCTTCGAGGAGATGTAGATGATGTCCCCGCCCATGGCTTGGTCGATCATCACCCTGGCCGTCTCGCGGGAGACCAGGAAGGAGCCGCGGGCCATCACGTCGTGCTGGAGGTCCCAGTCCTTCGCGGTGGTCTCCAGCAGCGGCTTGGACAGCGAGAGCCCGGCGTTGTTGACGATCAGGTCGAGCCCGCCGAAGGGCAGCACGGCCTCGCGGACCATCTCGACCACGGCCTGCTCATCGGAGACGTCCGCCTTCAGAGCCACCGCCACATCCGGCCCGCCGAGCTCCTCGGCGACCGCTTCGGCGTTCTCGAGGTTCAGATCGGCGATCACGACGCACGCGCCCTCGGCAACCAGCCGGGTGGCGGTGGCCTTGCCGATGCCGGAGCCGCCGCCGGTGACCAGGGCGACGCGGGTGGCCAGGGGCTTGGGCGTCGGACGGCGCTGCAGCTTCGCCTCCTCGAGAGCCCAGTACTCGATGCGGAACTTCTCGGACTCGTCGATGGGGGAGTAGGTCGAGATCGCTTCCGCCCCACGCATCACATTGATCGCATTGACGTAGAACTCGCCGGCCACGCGGGCGGTCTGCTTGTCCTTGCCGAAGGAGAACATGCCCACCCCGGGGACCAGCACGATCGCCGGGTCCGCGCCGCGCATGGCGGGGGAGTCCGCGTCGGCGTGGCGCTCGTAGTAGGAGGTGTAGTCGGCGCGGTAGGCCTCGTGCAGCTCCCGCAGCCGGGCGACGGCGTCCTCGATCGGGGCATCGGCCGGGAGGTCCAGGACCAGGGGCTTGACCTTGGTGCGCAGGAAGTGGTCGGGGCAGGAGGTGCCCAGCTCCGCCAGCGACGCCAGTTTCTCGCTTGCCAGGAACTCGTGGACGGCGTCGGTGTCCGTCCAGTGCCCGACCATGGGAGCGTCCGTCGAGGCCAGCCCGCGGACGACGGGGAACAGAGCCGAGGCCTTCGCCCGACGCTCGGCCTCGGGCAGAGCCGCCCGGGCGGGGTCGTGGGCGCCGAACGGCTCTGCGGCGCCGGTGGCCTCGATGAACTCGGTGGCCTCGCGGATGATCCGCAGCGAGTTCTGCTGAGCCTGCTCGGACGTCTCGCCCCAGGCGGTGATGCCGTGACCTCCCAGGATGCAGCCGATCGCCTGCGGGTTCTGCCTCTTGATCGCGGCGATGTCCAGGCCCAGCTGGAAGCCGGGGCGGCGCCAGGGCACCCACACCACGGCCTCGCCGAAGCACTCGTGGGTCAGTCTCTCCCCGTCGGCCGCCGTCGCCAGGGCGATCCCGGCATCGGGGTGGAGGTGATCGACATGGGGCGCGTCGACCAGGGCGTGCATCGCGGTGTCGATCGACGGGGCGGCACCGCCCTTGCCGTGCAGGCAGTAGTCGAAGGCCGCGACCATCTCGTCCTCGCGCTCCACGCCCGGGTACACGTCCTGCAGGGCCCGCACGCGGTCCAGTCGCAGCACCGCCAGGCCCTTCTCGGTCAGGGTGCCGAGATCGCCGCCGGAGCCCTTGACCCACAGCAGCTCGATCTCCTCAGCGGTGACGGGGTCGACGTCGGTGCCCTTGGCCGAGGTGTTGCCGCCGGCGTAGTTGGTGTTGCGCGGATCCGCGCCCAGCTCGTTCGAGCGGGCGATCAGGGCGCCGACGGTCTCGGTGGCCGTGCCACCGGCGGTACGGCCCGTGCCGCCCGCGGCGCCGGCAGTGGTGCTGTGCTCGTTCATACTCAGGCTCCCCATCCCATCTGGTTCCCGCCGACGCGCTCGGCGGCGACCTTCTCCTCGTAGCCGCTGGAGCGGAACGCGGTGAACGGGTCCGTCGGCAGTCCCTGCTCCTCGCGCAGCGCCGCCAGCGCCGGGCGCACATCGGTCCAGAACGCGTCCATCAGGATCCCGTGCGCCTCGAGCACGTCGTGGCGCTGCTGCGCGTCATCGAGCGCCTCGCGATCCACCAGCAGCGCCTTGGCCAGGGTCTCCTGCACGTTCAGCACGGATCGGATCTGGCCCTGGATCTTCGACTCCAGGTTGTGGCACTGGTCCAGCATGAAGTTCACGCCCGATGCGGGCCGGTGGGCATCCTGCTGGACGATCTCGAACAGGATGCGGAACAGCTGGAACGGGTCCGCGGAGCCGACGATGAGGTCGTCGTCGGCGTAGTTGCGGGAGTTGAAGTCGAACGCACCGAGTCGGTTCTGGCGCAGCAGCTGGGCGACGATGAACTCGATGTTGGTGCCGGGGGCGTGGTGGCCGGTATCGAGCACCACCATGGCCTGCTCGCCGAGGGCGAGGCAGTGCAGCAGGCTGGTGCCCCAGTCGGGAACGTCCGTGTGGTAGAACGCCGGCTCGAAGAACTTGTACTCGAGCACCATGCGCTCGCCGTCGTGGAGAGCCGCGTAGATCTCCCTCAGCGACTCGGCGAGGTGGTCCTGGCGGCGGCGGATCGAGTCCTGACCGGCGTAGTTGGTGCCGTCGGCCAGCCAGATCTTCAGCTCGTGCGAGCCGGTGGCGCGCATGACCTCGAGGCATTCGAGATGATGATCGATCGCGCGGCGCCGCACGGCGGCATCGGTGTGGGTGAGCGAGCCGAACTTGTACTCGTCGTCCTGGAAGGTGTTGGAGTTGATCATCCCGATCCGCACGCCCTGCTCCTCGGCGAAGGAACGCAGCGCTGCGAAGTCCTCCACCTTGTCCCAGGGGTAGTGCAGGGAGACCCGCGGTGCGGCACCGGTGTACGCATGGGTCTGGGCGGCGTCGGCGATCTTCTCGAACGGGTCCCGGGGAGTGCCCGGAGTGCCGAACACCTTGAAACGCGTTCCGGAGTTGCCGTAGCCCCAGCTGGGCACCTCGATGGTGAATTGGCGCAGGTCGCGCGCGACGTTCTCGGGTAAGGCGGGCAGGGGAGCGGGGGCCATGAGGAGCTCCTTCGTGGTCGGGCTTCGTGGGTCGTCGACGCTGACGGGCCGGATCCTGTGCGTCCGGAGACGTCGTGCCGAGCAGGGTGACTGCACGGTATCCAGCGCCCGGCGCAGGTTGAAACGACTCAACAACCGTAGCACGGGGGTCTCGGAATGCGCCAGAGCGCGGACGCTGCCGAGATCACGCGGCGTGGGCCGAGAACTGCAGCTCCAGTTCGCTCTCCTCGGGGCCGGGCTCCTCATCGCTCACGGGTTCGACCAGCACCTGCACCGTGATCCCCAGCTCCGTCGTGGTGCCTGGGGGAACCGGTCCGGAGATCACCGTCCACGTCCCCGGCGGTGACAGCGTCAGCGCGTTGGTCGCCTCCGTCGTGGGAAACATGGCGGCGGGCTCAGCGTCGTCCGCGGAGACCACGGGAGTCAGCTCCGCGGAGTTCTGCACGCTCGCTCTCTGCTGCTCCTCTGCCGGCGTCGTGAACTCGATGACCGCGGGGATCTCGAGGTCCAGTGTGCTGACCTGCCAGACCTGTCCCTCCGGCGCCCACCCGAGGCCACCCACCCAGGGCAGTTCGTCGGGGCCGGCGAGGGTGCACGACGTCGGATCGCCGTGGGAGGCCCACCCCGACGGCAGGACCTCCGCGTCGCACTCCCCGGACGGAGTGGACCCGGAGGTGGGGAGGGCGGCGAACGTGCCGGCGTCGGTGACACCGTCCGGTGTGATGACCTGATCCTCTCCATCGAAGCTGACGGTCATCACCGGTTCCACCGGCCCGCGGTCCACGGCCAGGAGGAATCCGACCCTGGTCAGTTGCATCCGTCCGTCGTCCCAGAACAGATCGGCGATGTACGGCCCGAGATCATAGGCCTGGTCACCGACGGCCACGGTGACCTGCGGCGGGGGCATCTGCGAGTCCGGCAGGCGCATCGCACGGAGTCCGTCGGGCACGACGGTCTCCAGTTCGACCGGCAGGTAATGGCCGCCGCGCGGGGCCTTGGGGAAGGGGGCCTCGTCCATGGTCAGGACCGGCGTCTCGCGGGTCGGTTCGCCGAACCGCACCGTGAGCCCGCCGGTGGGGTAGACGACGTCGATGGGGTCGCCGAGTTCCTCGTCCAGCGAGAGGCCGCGGGCGATGATCTCGCCCGGCTCGCTGCGCGGAGCGGTGTCCCAGGGGCGCGCCACCCCGGTCCACACGCCGGCGACCACGAGCAGCACGGCGAGGGTCAGGCCGCCGGCGAGGCGGACCGGCCGCGACGAGCGGGGCGACGTGGCGGCATCGATCTCGGATGCCGCCGCAGCGGTGTCCTCACGCGCATTCTGCTCGTCATCGCTCATCCAGTCATTCTGTGGTGCTGAGGAGTTCTCGGCCATGGGGAGAAGTCCCCTCACCCGTCAGGGCGGCGATCCGGTGGGAGGCGGAGGACCCTCGAAGGGCGGCGAATCCGCGTGTACTCTCGGCCTCACAGCGCACCGACGGCTCGTGAGCCCGACGCTCGCGATCGGTGCACGGGGAGAGGCGGCGGGGCCATGTCAGATCGCACTGCTGTGCCGGTGATCAGCGTGATCATCCCGGTGTTCAACGGGGAGGCGACGATAGATGCGCAGCTCGACGCGCTCGCCGCCCAGCCCTTCGACCTGCCCTGGGAATTGCTGATCGCCGACAACGGGTCCCGCGACCGGACGCGGGAAGTGGTGCTCGCGCGGCGCGCGAGGTTCCCGGCGCCGCTGCGGGTTCTCGACGCCGGGGCGCGGAAGGGGGTCGCCCATCCGCGCAACGCCGGCGTGCTCGCCGCCCGTGGCGCAGCGGTCGCGTTCTGCGATGCCGATGACGTGGTCGGGCCCAACTGGCTGGCCGGGGCCCACCGCGGGCTGCAGGAGCACGACGTGGTCGGCGGACCGATCCGACGACTCACCGAACCCTTCGACCCGGACTCCGAACTGCTGGGCTTCGACTCCGTCTCCGACGGGGAGATGGTGGGCAGCAACATCGCGATCCGGCGCGACATCTACCTGGCGGCCGGGGGCTTCGAGGAGGCCTGGCGCCGCTACGGACGCGAGGACTACGAGTTCGGAGTGCGATTGCGCGCCCAGGGTGCCCGATTCGGCCGTGACCCCGACATGCTGAACTACTACCGCCTCGTCGAGGATCAGTGGAAGTTCACCCGCAAGATCTACGCCAGCGGCCGGTCGGACGTCGACGTGTGGCGTCGGCATCCGGAGGTCTTCCCTGGGCGGCTGGGACGCGGAGCCGTGCTGCGCGAGGCCCTCTCCCTGCCGTGGAACCTGCTGCGGGCAGGACGCTCCGGTGGCCACCGCCGGCTGGCCCGCACGGTCGTCGACCTCGCCGCTCACGCCCGGGAACTGCTGCCGCCCCAGAGGCCCATGCCGCCACCGGTGCTGATCGAGGAGACGACCCCGCCTCGCGAGATCGACGGCGATGCTCAGCCCTTCCGGGCATCGCGCCAGTGAAGCGCGCGCCGGTGTGCCGCCGGTGAGAGCTTCACCAGCGCCCAGGACCCGGCCTCGGCGCGGTGGCCGCCCCGCAGGAGTGCGAGAAGACCGCCGAGCGTGATGCGGCTGCGCGCCCAGTCCGTCACCTCGCGCCGCAGCGCGGAATCCTGCTGCTGCCGGGCCGCCTTGTGCAGGATGTGGGTGACGTTGTGGCGCTCGAGCTCCTGGTACAGCTCCTCGGCCTCCGCCGCGGGGAAGGTCTGCTGCAGCGTGGGGCGGACGATGGCCGGTACTCCGACCAGGTCCCACACCGACTCGCTCAGTCCCCCCGAGGTGGAGTCCGGGCTGATCGTGTACCGGTACAGCGGCTCGGACAGGTAGGCCACGGTGCGGGCGCGGGCGAACAGCCGGGCGACGAGCACGAAATCCGAGTAGGTCTCGCCGTCCGGGGCCCGGAGGGGTTCCGGGTCGCCGTGGCCCGGCCGGGTCCCGTCGCGCTCGGTCCGGCCGAGGGCGGTGCGCCACAGCATGTGCTGACTGCCCACGATCCGGTTGTGGATGAGGGCGGCCAGCGCCTCGGTCCCCGTCGAGAGTCCCGCCGGCGGGTCGAAGGGCAGCGGCCCCAGCTCCTTGCCGCCGCGCACCGCCATCAGCGGAAGCATCACCACGTCGGCCTCCGCGTCCTCGCCCTCGGCCAGGAGCGCCTCGAGGTAGCTCGGCTCCACGATGTCGTCGGCGTCGACGAAGGTGATCCACTCGCCCCGGGCACGGTCGAGAGCGTGATTGGTGACCCGGGCGTAGCCTCCGTTGGCCGGCCGGCGGTCCACGACGATTCGTGGGTCATCGGGAAGCTCGGAGGCGTCGGGCACCGGATCCCGACGCGACCCGTCGTCGATCAGGAGGATCTCGATCTCCTCCACGGTCTGGGCGAGGACGGACTCCAGCGTGGGCTGCAGCTGGGACCCCGCCTCGTAGCAGGCGATGACCACGGTGGCTCGGGGTGTGGTGCTCATGCGCGATCACCGCTCGCGAGATGGCGGGGGCCGGAGATTCCAGCGCCGGAGAGCATTCGGCATGGCCGCGGCGCGCTGAGGAGGTCCATGGGCGTCAGTGTCGCACCCGGAGGCGTCGTGCGTCCGCAGGAGCGGACCGGGACCCTACGGGGCAGGAACGAAACCCTCCGCACGCACCGCCCAATGCGGCGGAAACCCGGGATGCGGGCGCTGCGGGCCGTCGTCCCAGCCCCCGGCCATGAGGGCGACGGCAGCGAGCAGGCCACCGTTGCCGGGCAGGTACAGCGGCAGCGAGTCCGACTGCCGGTTGTGCCCGTTGACCAGCACCTGGTTCTTCGTGGTCCGGGTGAGGAGGAAGTCCACGGCATCGTCGGGCATTCCCAGGCGGGCCGCGGTCATGGCGAGCACGGGGTAGTCCCAGCCCCAGGTGCTGCCCAGATCCCATCGCGCCAGCACATCCTGGAGCGTCGCCCGCATGACGTGCGGATCCACTCGCGACGTCTCCGGCAGCACGCCGAGCGCGCAGAGCATCGAGGGGTGGTCCTCGTAGATCGTCCACGGGTCGCCCTCGATCGCCGGATACAGTCCGTCGCGGACCACCGGCGCGATGATGCCGTCTCGGACCTCGATCCAGGCCCGCGGCACCTCCACGCCGAGCCGGGCGTTCCAGGCGCAGGCGACGTCGAGCGCCCAGTGCCAGTAGACGAGCTCGAACGCCGGGTTGCGCACGGCGCGGCGCACATCGGCGTAGCTCTCCTGCGCGGGGATGAGCGGGGAGGGGAGCTCGTAGCCGCGCTCGGTGCGCTCCGGATAGGAGGCCATGAAGTCGGCCGTCTCCGTGACGATCTCGTGGAGCTCGGTGAGCACGTCCGGCACTCCGCCGGCCCGGCGCAGGAGCTCGGCCAGGTAGATCGGGTGGGGCTGCTGCCAGATCAGGAAGGGGCCGATCCCGCTGGGCGTCTCCTCCCCCTCCGGGCCGACCTGCTTCGGCCATCGTGCCCCGTCGTATCCCTGCAGGGCGGCCATCTCGCGGGCTCGAGGCAGGATCGAGCGGTACCACCCCATGCTCCGGTGCAGCAGCTCCGGCCTGCCCCACATCGGGAAGTGCGCGGCGTGCCACCAGTGCATCTCCAGGTGCGACTTCCCGCGCCACGAGTTGCACACCAGACCGGTCTCCTGCGGCGGCATCCGCCCGGAGCAGTTGACCGCGGTCAGGTACTGGGACAGCACCACTCGCCGTTCGAGCTCGTGGGCGCGAGGGTCATCGACATCTCCCAGGTCGAGCGCTGCTCCCGAATCCCAGAACGTGCGCCAGTGCGCGGTGCTGCGGCGGCGGACGGTCTCGACATCCGGCAGCGGCTGGGTCGGCGCGGAGGCGCCGGGGGAGAACTCCACGACGATCTCGGCGACCGGGCCCTGCGCCGTGAGGCGGAATTCGTGGTCACCGGCAGCGTCGAGACGGGCGCCGGACTCGGGACGGGCGTGCTCCCCTCCGGTGTCCTCGGGGCGCCCGTCCTGGCCGCGTTCGTCGTGAGGCTCGTCGGCCCGGAGCCTGGCCTGATACGTGGTCGCGTCGAGCTCACGAGCCAGCACCCAGTCACCCTGGCCCACCGGGGTGCAGGTGGTGCGGTGCCGCTCCGGGGCGGTCCAGTCCTGGGCGTTGTGCCAGTCCTGGCTCCCGTAGCTGAAGGCGAGGCCGACGGCGAGGCGGTTCCCGAGGCCCGCGGACCGGATCCGCAGCGCCAGCAGGTCGCAGTGAGGATCGCAGAGTGTCTCCACCTCCACGGGGATACCGGCGATCTCCACCAGACTGTGGATGCTCCCGGTCAGCAGGGATAGCTGCTGACGGACCGTGCGGACGTCAGCGTCGTGGAGAGGCTTGCCGTCCAGCAGGAACCCGATCCTGCCCAGATCGAGCCGATGCGGATTCCCGCGCAGCAACCGGTCCCGGTCGCTCTCCCCGTCGTGGTGCCCGCCCTGCAGGTCCACGTACGGCACGGATCCGTGCGGGGCGTCATAGGCGGTCAGAGCATCGCGCCACGAGTACCTCGCGGCCTCGGGCATGCTGTGCCACCCCCAGGTCGACTGCGTGCCCAGCAACGTCCCCGGTGGGCCCGACGATTCGCGCGGCGCCACGGGGTACGCCCCGGGGAGGGACTGCAGCCCGGTCACATCGACCGTGACGGCGAAGTCGCCGTTCCCGACGGTCAGCGGTGCGGCGGGGTCGAGCTCGGTGAGCACGACGTCGTGGCGGCCGACGACGGCGCGACGGTCGATCGGCCGGGCAGGGCCGGTGGACGACGGGTTGCTCGGCTGCATGCCTGGACCATACGTCAGAGGAAAGCGGTTGACACTCCGCATGGAACGATTCAGAATTCATGGGCCTGCGACGAAGGAGTCTTGATGCCCGCTGCTGCGGAACCGGTCCGACCCGACCTCGACACCCTGCTGACCACCACGGACGCCCGCAGCCCCTCCCGCTGCTGCTTCCTGCTCCACGTGCGCCCCGAGCGGCTGGCCGAGTACGTCGAGGTCCACCAGCGGGTGTGGGAGGAGATGCGCGAGGCTCTCACCGCGGCCGGGTGGCGCAACTACTCCCTGTTCCTGCGGCCGGAGGACGGCATGGTCGTCGGATACTTCGAGGCCGACGACGTCGACGCCGCCCAGGACGCCATCGCCCGCACCGACGTGGCCGCCCGCTGGGAGGAGACGATGAGGGAGTACTTCGCCCCCGGCGGCGGCGACAAGCAGGTCCTCCCGCAGTACTTCTACCTGCCCTGACGCCTGTCGCAGGCGCCGCGGCGACCACCCGCGACCCCCTGGGATCCCGGCCCGAAGACCCGGGCTCCCGCCCCGAGCACTCGAAGGAGAGACATGCCGGATGACGACCGAGCCGCGACGGACGTCGCCGGGCCCCGGCCCGGAACCGTCCACGGCTGGAAGGCGACGATCGCCGTGGCGATGTCGAACTACATCGAAGCCGGTTCCATCATCGCCCTGGCCACCAGCCTCACCCTGTGGCAGGAGTTCTTCGGCTTCTCCGACTGGACCGTCGGCCTGGTCGCCGCGCTGTCGGCCAACGCGTTCGGCGCCGCGATCGGTGCCGCGATCGGTGGTCCGCTCGGTGACCGCTACGGCCGGAAGTTCATCTACACCTATGACCTGGTGCTCTACATGGTCGGCACCCTGCTGGTCGTGTTCGCCACCCAGGCATGGATGCTCGTGGTGGGCGTGGTCCTGACCGGCATCGCCGTCGGCGCCGGGGTCCCCGTCGCCTGGACCTACATCGCCGAGCAGGCGCCCCGGCTGCGGCGCGCACGGCACGTGGGCACCGCCCAGCTCGCCTGGTCGCTGGGCCCTGCGGTGGTGTTCGCGATCGCCACCGCGCTGGTCCCCCTCGGTGTGCTCGGAACCCGGATCGTCTTCGCCCACCTCTTCGTGATCGCCCTGGTCACCTGGTGGGTGCGGCGCGGCCTGGCGGAATCGACGATCTGGACGGCGCAGAAGGACGATCGCGACGCGGCCACCTCGCGGGGCGAGACCGTGCGGCACCGGGGGCTGCGCGAGCTCCTCTCCCACCCCCGCAACGTCAAGGCGCTGCTGTTCCTCATCGGCGTCTACACCCTGTGGAACACCGTGGCCGGCCAGATGGGCATCTTCATGCCCCGGGTGTATCAGTCGGCCGGCGTCGAGAACCCCGCGAACCAGAACCTGCTGCAGGTGCTGCTGTGGACCATGACGGTCGTGGCCACCTACTTCGGGTTCATGCTGCTGGGGGACAGGATCGACCGGCGCCTGCTGTACGGCATCGGCGCCGCGCTGGGGATCATCGCCTGGGTTCTGCTGGTCTTCACCCACGTCACGATGCCTTTGCTGATCATGTTCGCCGTGATCTGGGGCGTCTCCGCCGGCATCGGCGCCCAGGCGTTCTATGCCCTGTGGACGGCCGAGATGTTCGCGACGCCCTACCGCGCCAGCGCCCAGGGCGTGCTGTTCTTCATCGCCCGCATCGCCGTGGGACTGCTGAGCTACTTCTTCCCGACGCTGCTGGCGCTGCAGGGCGTGGCATTCGTCGGCACGATCATGATCGTGCTGCTGGTCGGCTCGCTGCTGATCGGGGTGATCGGGGCGCCGGACACGCGCGGCAAGAGCCTCGAGCAGATCGAGGAAGAACGCTACGGAGCGCGGGTCCAGCCATGAGAATGCCCAGTGAGGCGCGGGCCGCGCAGCGTCCCGCCGAGAGGAGACAGCGACTGTGAACACCACGTCGACGCAGGTCATCAACCGCAACGGAGCCTGGTGCTGGTTCCAGGACGAACGCGCCCTGGTCGATGCCGAGAAGGGGGTCCTGGTCGTCGGCTCGGTCGCCTCCGGCGGCGGCGAGCACGGCCACCGGCGCAAGGGAGACGTGGATCTGACAGTCGTGGACCTGGCCTCCGGGCGGGCCGACGTCGTCACTCTGCACCCCGGCCTGGAGGCCGATGACCACAACGCCCCCGCGCTGTTCCACCGGCCCGACGGTCGCTGGCTCGCCGTCTACACCCGGCACAAGAGCGACCCCTTCACCCGCTGGCGGGTGAGCGCCCCGGGCGACCCCACCACGTGGGGTGAGGAGCGGACCTTCGACTGGAGCGAGCACACCGCGGGCGGCGGCGTCACGTACTCCAACTTGCGCGAGGTCGACGGCCGCCTGTACTGCTTCGCCCGGGCCGTGAACGACGATCCCTGCGCCCTGGTCTCCACCGACCACGGAGAGAGCTGGCAGTACGCGGGCCGGCTCGTCGGCCGCCCCAAGATCGGCTACGTCAACGGCTACGCCCGCTACGCGGACGGCCAGCGCGGCCTGCACCTCCTGGTCACCGACCACCACCCGCGCGACCACGACAACTCGATCTACCACGGCTATCTCTCCGGCGGCCGGCTCCACGACAGCCGGGGCCGCGCGCTGGAGTCCCCGCTGCTGAGCGAGCCCGCACCGGATCAGGCGCTGCTGACCACGGTCCTGGAGGCCGGCACCGAGCTCGGCGGCGCACGCCTCGGCCACGCGTGGACCACAGACCTCCGCGAGGCCGACGGGACGCTCGCGGCCGTGATGACGGCCCGCGCCGACCACGTGGCAGCGCCCGACGGCTCGGATCTCGGCCGCAACGTCGAGGTCCCCGACCTGCGGTTCGTCTACGCCCGCCTCGGGGCCGACGGGACCTGGGGCACCTCGCCGCTGGCCAAGGCAGGCCCCGGACTGCTGCCTCACGAGCAGGACTACACCGGCCTGGCCGCGATCGATCCCTACGACGTCGATACCGTCGTCATCTCCACGCCCATCGACCCGCGCGATGACGCCCGCCTCGCCCGGCGCGAGCTGTTCGAGGGACGCACCGAGGACGAGGGCCGCAGCTGGCGATGGACCCCGCTCACCCAGGACTCCGAGGTCGACAACCTGCGCCCGATCATCGCCCCCGGCGACCCGGAGACCACGCGTCTGCTGTGGTTCCGCGGCGACATGCGCTCCTCACAGGACTACGACTGCGAGATCGCCCTGCGCAGCACGCCACGGCGCCGCGCGAGGTCCGAGGAATCGGCTCCCGCCGCGGAGACCGCCACCTCGGAGGCCGCCACCTCGGAGGCCGCCACCGCGGAGACCGCTACCGCGGAGACGGCCATGGTCGCGCGACTCAGCACGCTGCGCGGCCACGCCACCTGGGACGAGGCCGGGCAGGACGCCCAGCGCGCCTGGGAGGCCCCGTACGGGCCCGCCGAGCAGTGGCCGCTCACCGTGGAGGACCGCCTGCTGCCCGGGCCGCACGGTCGGGTGCCGGTGCGGCTGTACACCCCGCAGGCCCCGGCCACCGGCCCACGCCCCTGCCTGGTGTGGCTGCACGGCGGTGCCTTCGTCCACGGTGACCTCGACATGCCCGAGGGCGACCACGTGGCGCGCGGCGTCGCGGGCCGGGCCGACGCGGTCGTGGTCTCCGTCGACTACCGCCTGTGCGATCAGCCCGACGGCACGCCCGCGCGAGGGTTCCCCGACGGTCCCGGCCACGTCCATGCCCCGATCCCCCTGGACGATGCGTGCGCGGCCATGGCGTGGGTGCGGAAGAACGCGGAGAGCCTCGGCATCGACCCGGCCCGGATCGCGATCGGCGGTGCCAGCGCGGGCGGTGCCCTGGCCGCGGCCGGGTCGCTTCGGCTGGCCGAGGAGGGCGCACCACCGGCGGCGTCCCTGCTGATGTACCCGGTGGCGCATCCGCTGATGCCGGAGGCGACCCCCGAGGAGGCCGAGGCGCTCGCCGCCACGCCGGAGATGCTCAGGTTCCCGCCCGAGCGGATGCGGGAGATGTCCGAGAACTATCTCGGCGGGCCGCTGCCGGAGGCGAGCCCGTACGAGTTCCCAGGACTGGCGAGCCGCGAGCAGCTGGCCGTGCTGCCCCGCACTTACCTCGAGGCCGACGAGTTCGACGACCTGCGCCTCAGCGCCCGCCGCTATGCCGAGCAGCTGCGCGAGGCCGGGGTCGACGTCGAGTACGTCGTCTGTCGCGGCGTCTCCCACGGGCATCTGAACAAGGTGGGCCTGCCGCAGGCCTTCGCCTCGATGGACACGATGGCGAAGCTGCTTGGCGAACTCTGAGTGCGGCGGGGCCGCTCGCTCTCACTCCCGGATCACAGCCACCCAGCTGACCTGGATGTCCGGTGACCGTGTCGGATGCAGGGTCAGCGTGATCGCTCCGGAGGCGTCGGGCCGGATCCCGGTGTACGCCGCCGCCTCCGCGGTGCCGGTGAACAACCGCTGCGTCTCGGTGACCTCGCCGTTGACGCGCACCTCGGCGGCTCGGTTCGCCCACGGCCAGGGGTCGTAGTAGCCGACGTGGACCGCATAGCTCGCCTCGTCGAGGTTTCCGAACCGGTAGGTGAGGTCATCGTGATCGGTCCCGTAGCGCAGTGAGCGGTCCATCGAGTCCGTCGCGCTGCCCGAGGACTGCGAGCGACCCTCATAGCCCCACCGGGCGCCGGTGCCGGGATCCGTGCCGAAGGGCTGATCCGCCGCCGAGTTCCGCAGCGGTCGGCCCGACGCCTCCTGGCGCAGTGCGAGGTAGTCGCTGGTCTCCGCCCCGCCGGCGTTGACCAGGTAGGCGATGTGGTGGGGAGCAACCAGCACCAGCCGGCGCAGCGTCAGGCCCTCGGGCCCCGCCAGGGTGCCGGTGACTTCGACCTGCCCGGGGCGGTCGAGCTCGGCCTGCCAGCTCACGTGGCGCGTCTCCGCAGCGCTCCCGTCAATGTGCAGTCGTGCGGTGCGCGGCAGGCGCTCGGTCTGGCCGAAGCGGACGGAGGCCGGCATTCGCGCCTCGACGGTGTAGACGGGCTGGGCAGGCTGATCCTCCCAGCTCCAGCTCTCCTCCCAGAGGATCGAGGTCTCGGTGCCCTCGCCGAAGCGCATGGGCAGCCACACGTAGGGGGAGCCGGCGAGGTCGGAGGGCGTCCAGCGGTCGCCCATGTAGATATAGACGCCGCGCTCGGGGTCGACAGGGATGACGCAGGTGCTCTGCGAGCCGTACGTGTCCGACGCTCCCTCACCGCTGATGGGGCTGCCGTGATCGGTCCACTCGCCGAGGATCTCCGTGGCCGTGGCGTACTGGGCCGGGTTCGGGTCCCAGCCCGTCGCGCCCGACGTGATCAGGTAGTACGTGCCCGCGCGCTTGAACAGGGCGGGCGCCTCGCGGTGGGCGCCGATGTAGGGCCGGGTGAAGTCCACGCCCTTGACCGCGTCCTCCGGGCCGGTGGCCAGGTACGTGAACTCCTCGTCGAGCCGGGAGATGAACAGCGAGTAGTTCTCCTCGCTGGAGTAGATGATGTACGCCGTGCCGTCGTCGTCGAGGAACAGGTTCATGTCCCGCGCCATCCCCGGGTTGTCCGGCTGGTAGTTCTCCTCGCCCTCGGGAGCGACGTGCAGACGGTAGCTGTCGATCCACCGGAACGGCCCGGTGGGGGAGTCGGCCACGGCCACACCCGCCCGCGCCTTGGCGTACTGCGCGTTGGACGTCTCGGACGGCCCGTCGGCGTGAACCCACATCACCCACGTCCCCCGAACCTCGTTGCGCAGGACCTTGGGTCGCTCGAGGATCGCGGGGTTCG
The DNA here is from genome assembly GCF_042666875.1 of Brachybacterium sp. GCM10030267. Taxonomy (NCBI): domain Bacteria; kingdom Bacillati; phylum Actinomycetota; class Actinomycetes; order Micrococcales; family Dermabacteraceae; genus Brachybacterium; species Brachybacterium sp. GCM10030267. The sequence continues at coordinate 225,350 of NZ_JBHTCX010000011.1, forward strand.
CCTCGGTGTCGGGATCGTTGACCGTGACCAGGTCGCGGATCACCGCGGCCTTCTCGTCGTCGGTGTAGTCCCCGTACAGCGCGGTGAAGTACGGGTCGCTCTCGAGCTGGTCGGCGTGGTCGAGGGCGCGCAGCGCCAGCCCTTCGTCCTCCCAGGAGTACAGGTCGCGAGAGGAGTACACGTGGATGCCGGGACTGTCGTGGTACCCGTTCGAGCGGTCCTCGCCGTACCAGTAGTACAAGGGTCCCTCGGCGTCCGCGGTGACCAGCACCTGGCCACCGTGAGCCTGGATGATCTCGCCATCGGTGTCCTGCCACGGCTCGCCCGGGGAGAAGGAGCCCGCCGGATCCGGGGAGGGATCCTCGGCCCAGGCGGCGGTGGTGGCCAGGCCGGCCAGCGGTGCGGCGAGCAGAGCGCCGGTCAGGACGCGGCGGCGGGGAAGAGGTGTGGAGCGGTGCGGCACGGAGGACTCCTCGTCGAGTCGTGTCATTCGCCGGAAAGCGTTTTACCGTGCTCCACGGTAGCGCAGCGGAGCGGTGCCGTGGGCTGGAACCACGAGATCGATAGCGGTGGAGCCGGGAGCGACGTCGGTCTTCCCTCAGGCCCCCAGCAGGCGCTCGACGTAAGCGTTCGTGAACTTCCGGCCCGGATCGAGCCGGTCGCGCAGGGCGAGGAAGTCCGGCAGGCGCGGGTACTGCGCCCGCACGGTCTCAGGATCCAGGGTGAACACCTTGCCCCAGTGCGGGCGCGGTGCGAACGGGGCCAGGCGCTCCTCGATCTCCGGGAGCAGCGCGTCCACCTCTGCCGGCAGCTGCTTCCACGTGAAGTGCACGCACGCGCTGTCGCGCTGGTAGGCGGGGGAGAGCCAGAGCTCGTCGGCCGCGACGGTGCGCACCTCCGAGGCGTGCAGCAGAGGACGGATCCGCTCACCCAGCTCCGTCACGGCGGCCAGTGCCTCGCCCACCTGCTCGCGCGGGATGAGGTACTCCGACTGGATTTCCTCCCCGTTGCTCGGGGTGAACTCGAGCCGGAAATGGGGCAGGCGTTCATGGGACGGGCCGGGTTCGCCGGTCTGGTCGGTGGTGAAGTCCGCCGGCATGCCCGGCAGCGGGTGGACGGCCTCCAGGGCGCGCCGGCCACCGAGCCACGCATCGGGCAGTGGATCCTCGACGGCGGCGGACTGCTTGACCCAGGCCTGGGCGATGCGGCCGTCCCAGTGGTGGAACAGGCTCACGCTGTACCCGCCGGCGAGCATGGCCAGCAGATCCGCCGAGCCCATCCGGTCCGCGGGGAAGTCCAGGTGGACGCTCTGGCGCACCTCGAACGCGGGCACCAGGTCGAGGGTCAGGTGCGTGGTGATGCCGAGCGAGCCGAGGGCGAGGATCACCCCGCCGAAGATCTCCGGGTCCCGCTCGCGGGTGAGCTCGAGCAGGTCGCCGTCGGCCGTGACCATCTCGATCGACCGCACCGAGGCCGCCAGCGCGCGGTTGCCGTCGCCGGAGCCGTGGGTGCCGGTCGCGCTGGCCCCCGCCACCGAGATGTGGGGGAGCGAGCCCATGTTCGCCAGCGCCCACCCGGCCTCGGCCGCTGCCAGGGCCAGCTCGCCGTAGCGGACGCCGGCGCCGACGCGCGCGGTGCCGGCCGCGGAGTCGATGTCGATGTCCGCGGGCAGCTGCGCCAGGGTCACCAGGTCCGCGTCGCTCGCCGCGATCGCGGAGAAGGAGTGCCGTGTGCCCAGCGCCCGGATCCGCGGGGACGAGGTCACGAGCTCCCGGAGCTCCTCGAGCGATCTCGGGGCGTGCAGCGGGCCGGGACCGTAGTCGATGGTCCCCGACCAGCTCGAGCCAGGGGCCGTGAAGACCGGCTCGTGCCGGGGCTCGGGAGAGGTCATGCGCGCCACCTCGTCGTGTCGCCGGGCTGGCTCAGAAGCCCTGGCCGAGGCGGTAGAAGACCTGGTTGGTGCGCAGCTCCTGGGCGAAGGAGCGCACGGTCGTCTCCTCGTCGATGACGGCGAGCTCGAGGTCGCCGATCTGGGCGAGGTCCTGCCAGGTCTCCAGGTCCACGGCGTTGCTCATCACGGTGTGGTGGGCGGCGCCGGCGGTCAGCCAGCACTCGGCGGAGGTCGCGAAGTCCGGCGCGGGCTCCCACACGGCGCAGGCGACCGGCAGGTTCGGCAGCGCCTCGTCGGGCTCGACGACGTCGACGACGTTGGCGATCAGGCGGAAGCGCTCGCGCATGTCGCTCATGGCCACCACGACGGCCGGGCCGGCGTCGGCCGTGAACTTCAGCCGCACCGGGTCCTCGCGGTCGCCGATGCCGAGCGGATGGATCTCCAGCGACGGCGTCGACGTGGTCAGCGAGGGGGAGACCTCGAGCATGTGCGCGCCGAGGATCTTCTCCTTGCCGGGGTTGAGCTCGTAGGTGTAGTCCTCCATGAGGGAGGCGCCGCCGGGCAGGCCGTAGCCCATCACAGCGGCCACGCGCACCAGGATCGCGGTCTTCCAGTCGCCCTCGGCGCCGAAGCCGTACCCGTCGGCCATGAGGCGCTGGACCGCCAGGCCCGGCAGCTGCCGCAGCCCGCCGAGGTCCTCGAAGTTCGTGGTGAACGCGCCGAAACCGCCGGATTCGAGGAACGAGCGCAGCCCCAGCTCCTGGCGGGCGCCGTAGCGCAGCGACTCGTGGCGCTCGCCGTCGGGGCGCAGCTCGGGGGCGAGGTCGTAGAGCTCCTCGTACTCGGCCACCAGGGCGTCGATCGCGGAGTCCTCGATGCCGTCGACGACCTCGACCAGATCGTTGACGCCCCAGGTGTTCACGGAGACGCCCAGGCGCAGCTCGGCCTCGGTCTTGTCGCCCTCGGTGACGGCGACGCCGCGCATGTTGTCCCCGAAACGGGCGAGCTTCAGCGAGTGCATCTCGGCCCAGCCGGTGGCGGCGCGGGCCCAGCGGCCCACCTTCGCCTGCACCGACGGATCGCTCGCGTGGCCGACGACGGTCTTGCGGTTCACGCCCAGGCGGGTGGCGATGTAGCCGAACTCGCGGTCGCCGTGGGCGGCCTGGTTGAGGTTCATGAAGTCCATGTCGATGCTGGACCAGGGCAGTTCGACGTTGGCCTGGGTGTGCAGGTGCAGCAGCGGTGTGCGCAGCGCGTCCAGACCCTGGATCCACATCTTGGCCGGGGAGAACGTGTGCATCCAGGCGATGACGCCGACGCAGGCGGGATCGGCGTTGGCGGCCAGGGCGACCTCGCGGATCGCGTCGCGGTCGGTCAGCACCGGCTTCCAGACGATCTTGACGGGGATGTCCCCGGCGGCGTCGAGGGTCTCGGCGATGGTGCGGGACTGGTCGGCGACCTGGTCGAGCGTCTCCGGGCCGTACAGGCCCTGGCTGCCGGTGAGGAACCAGATCTCGCGGGTCTCGAAGGGGTTGTCCACAGTGACTCCTCCAGGGAGAGGTAAAGGGGGTGGTGCGGATGCGCGCGGCGCGGGTACGCCGCAGAACAGGCTGCACCGCCGGGTGACCTCTCTAGGGTGAACGTTCACATCGCGGGAGTCAAGCGGTGCGGGGCAAGCCCTGCTGGTCTGGGGCGCCGTACGCCGATCGAGTCGCGAGTTATATGCGTTAACCGGCCCTGAAGTGCCGATAACTCGCGACTCGACCACCGGACCCGGACCTGACCGCAGCTCCGGCCCCGCCACCTGAGCACAGAAGGAGGCCGGCCCGAGTGGGCCGGCCTCCTTCATGCGCGAGACGTGGGGGAGTCGGCGTGCACGCCCGGCGGGCGGAACCGCGAGGGCGCCGCTGCGGGCCTCACGCCGACGTCATGTCACTCCGTGTCGGCGTCCGCCTCGCGGGACGTCGGGGCGGAGCCGCCGCGACCGCCCTCGGGCCGGCCGCCGCTGCGGCGGGCGAAGGCTCCGCGAGTGCGTTCCAGGCGGTAGTCGATGCGGTCGTCGACGATCGACTCCAGCTCGCCGCTCTCGGCCAGGGAGGAGTTCACCTCTCCGGTCAGATGCGTGGTCAGGACCTCCAGGCGACGGATGCGCGCGTGCTCGGTGAGCACGGCGTGGTCGATGCCCAGCGCCTTGATCAGGGCCACGCACATCAGGATCAGGATGATGCTGAACGGCAGCGCGGTGATCAGCGAACCGGCCTGCAGCGCTTCGAGACCGCCCGAGAGAAGCAGGGCGATGGCCAGGAAGCCCTCGAGCAGCGCCCACAGGACGCGGGACCACACCGGCGGGTTCGGGTGGCCGCCGGAGGCCAGCATGTCCACCACCAGCGACCCGGAGTCCGAGGAGGTGATGAAGAAGATCGCGACCAGGATGATGGCCAGGATCGAGAGCAGGCCGGTCAGCGGGAAGCCCTCGAAGATCCGGAACATGGATGCCTCAGCGGTGACGTCCCCGAGGTCACCGGCACCGAACCACTGGCGGAACAGGCCGTTGCCGCCCCAGATGGAGAACCAGATCATGCCGACGAGCGAGGGGACCAGCAGCACGCCGGCGACGAACTCGCGCACGGTGCGGCCCTTGGAGATGCGGGCGATGAAGACGCCGACGAAGGGTGCCCAGGCGATCCACCAGCCCCAGTAGAACAGGGTGTTGCCGGAGAACCAGGACTGCGCCTCCTCGGAGCGGTTGTACGCGCCGACGTCGAGGGTCATGTGGAAGATGTTGGCGAAGTAGAAGCCCAGCGACTCGACGAAGTTCTGCGCCAGGAAGACGGTGGGCCCGAACACGAGCGCCACGATCATCAGCAGACCGGCCAGCGACAGGTTGATGTTCGAGAGCCACTTGATGCCGACGCCGACGCCGCTGACCACGGACAGCGTGGCCAGGAAGCTGATGATGACGATCAGCACGATGAGGAAGCCGTCGCCGGCGCCCTGGACCAGGCCGATCGCGTCGAGGCCGGCGGCGATCTGCTGGACGCCGAGGCCGAGGGACGTGGCGATGCCGAAGACGGTGCCGAAGATGGCCAGGACGTCGATGACGTCGCCGACCCAGCCCTTGACCCGCTCGCCGAAGATGGGCTCGAGCGCCCAGCGGATGGAGACGGGACGGCCGCGGCGGTGGATCGCGTAGGCCAGGGCGAGGCCGATGATGGCGTACACGGCCCAGGGGTGCAGGCCCCAGTGCATGAAGGTCTGGGCCATGGCCAGACCGGAGAGCTCGACGCCCTCACCCTCCCAGGTGGGCTTGACGTTGTTGGTGGTGTAGCCCAGCGGTTCGGCGACGCCGTAGAAGACCAGGCCGATGCCCATGCCGGCCGCGAACAGCATCGCGAACCAGGAGAAAAGGGGGAACTCGGGCTCGTCGTCGTCGCGGCCCAGGCGGATCCCGCCGTAGGGGGTGATGGCCAGGATGATCGAGAAGACGACGAACAGGCCGATGATGAGCATGTAGTACCAGCCCAGATCCGCCACGATCCAGCCCTGGACGCCGGCCATCACCGTGTCGGTGGTGGCCGGGAACAGGACCGCCAGCAGCGCCACGGCCAGGATGATGATCAGCGCCGGCCAGAACACGGCGGGGGCGATGGTGCCCTTGCCGATGCGGGCACCCTGACGGCGCAGCTTCTCCGTGATCGCCTCATCGCTGTCGTCGTCGGCGATCTGGAGGCTGCGGGGCAGGTGCACGGTCTCCGGCAGGTCCTCCGGCCACGCGGTCGGGTCGGACGCCGGCGAAGGGTCGCCTCCGCCTGCTTGGTTCTCGGGGGCGCTCATGTCCATCCGTTCTCTCGAGGTCAGTTACCGGCCCAGCTTGGTCAGTTCCCAGTCGATCTTCAACCCTGAAACGGGCAGGCGTGCTATAAGCGGTGCGCGACCAGTGCAGGTCACGCGGCAGATCAGGGCGAGGTGCGGGTCGCTCGCCCGTCGAGCATGTCACACGCCGGGCGGATTCAGCACGGGATGAACGGACCTCGGCCCCACCGCAGTCCGGGTGGTCGGGCCCGGATAGGCGTGTCTCGGGACACAGGCGCCCGGTGGCGGCGCAACCACCCGGGACGGGGTGACGTCGACTCTCAGCGCTGGCCGTAGACGTTCTGGTAACGGTCGTAGAGAGCGTCGATGATGGCCGGCTCGATGGGCAGCGGATCGCCGAGCTGCATCGAGACGTGCACCGTGCGCGCGACCTCTTCGCACATCACGGCGGCCTTGACGGCATCGCGCGCGTCCTTGCCGATCGTGAAGGGGCCGTGGTTCTGCATCAGCACCGCGCGGGAGCGGGAGCCGCGGAGCGTCTCGACGATGCCGCGGCCGATGGAGTCGTCCCCGATCACGGCGAAGGGGCCGACGGGGATCGGGCCGCCGAACTCGTCGCCCATCATCGTCAGCACGCAGGGGATCTCCTGGCCGCGGGCGGCCCAGGCGGTGGCATAGGTGGAATGGGTGTGGACCACGCCGCCCACCTCGTCCATGTGCTCGTACACGTAGGCGTGCGCCGCGGTGTCCGACGAGGGCACCAGGGTCTCCGGGGTGCCGTCGTCGATCTTCGCGCCGTCCAGCGTGCACACGACCATGTTCTCCGGGGCCAGCTCGTCGTAGGAGACCCCTGACGGCTTGATGACGAACAGCCCCGGCACGTCGGGGCCGGTGGCGGCGACGCGCTCGGAGACGTTGCCGGCGGTCCAGACCACCAGTTCGTTCCGGGGCAGCTCGGCGTGCAGGGCCGCGACGCGCTCGCGGGCGGCGGCCACCGCGTCCTGGGTGGGCTGCGGCAGTTCGGTGAGGGTCAGCGGCACGGGGACTCCTTGGTCAGAGGCGGTCGGATGGGAACGGGACGGGGCGCTCAGTCGAGGACCTCGCCGGCCAGTCGCTCGACCTGCAGGCCGGTGCGGTAGCCGGCCAGCCACTTCGCGTGACCGGCCATGCCGTCGGGGTCCGGGTCCAGCGTCGAGAGCTCCTGGGAGGCGAAGACATGCGTGGCCAGGAAGTCGTGGAGGGATTCCTGGTCCCGCCCCGCGGCAGTGTGCGCGGTGTGGGCGGCCAGCAGCGCCATTCCCCAGGCTCCGCCCTCGCCGGCGGACTCGCCGATGGCCACCGGGGTGGCGATCGCGTCGGCGAGGACCTGCTGGGCCACGCCCTGGGTGCGGAAGATGCCGCCGTGGGCGTACATCACGTCCAGCTGCACGCCCTCGTCCTTCAGCAGCGCCTCCATGCCCACCGCGAGCGCCCCGAAAGCGCCGTAGAGCTGGGAGCGCATGAAGTTCTCCAGGGTGAAGCGGGCTTCCTGTTCCCGCACGAGCAGGGGCCGTCCCGAGGGGACGCCTGTCTGGTGCTCGCCGGAGACGTAGTTGTAGGACAGCACGCCGCCGGCGTCGGGATCGCCCTGGCCGCCGGCGCCGAACAGTGCGCCGAAGAGTTCCTCCGGGCCGACGGGGTGGCCGGTCAGCTCGGCGAAGCGCGAGAACAGCCCCAGCCAGGCGTCGAGGTCGGTGGTGCAGTTGTTGGTGTGGATCATCGCCACCGGATCGCCCGACGGCGTGGTGACAAGGTCGATCTCCTCGCGCGGGCCGGACAGCGGCCCCTCCAGCACCACCATCGCGAAGGCGCTGGTGCCGGCGCTGACGTTGCCGGTGCGGGGTTCGATCGCGTGCGTGGCGACCATGCCGGTGCCGGCGTCGCCCTCCGGGGGAGCGGCGACGGCCCCGGGCTGCAGCGAGCCGGAGGGGTCCAGCAGGCCGGCCCCCTCGACGGTCAGGGAGCCGGCGTCCTGCCCGGCCACGAGCACCTCGGGGAGGATGTCGGGCAGGGACCACGGCAACTCCGTCACGCCGTCGAGGGCTGCGAACCGCTCCAGCTGCTCGGGGTCGAAGCGGTCCCCCGAGGCGGCGATCGGGAACATGCCGCTGGCATCGCCCACGCCGAGCGCCTTGCGGCCGGTGAGCTGCCAATGCACGTATCCGGCCAACGTCGTCAGGAAGTCGATCCGCGGCACGTGGTCCTCGCCGTGCATCACCGCGTGCATCAGGTGGGCGACGCTCCAGCGCAGCGGGATGTTCAGCTCGAAGGTGCGGCTGAGCAGCGCTGCGGCGTCGGCCGTGTAGGTGTTGCGCCAGGTGCGGAACGGGGCCAGCTGCTCGCCGTCGGCGTCGAAGGGGAGGTAGCCGTGCATCATCGCGGAGATTCCGATGCTCGCCAGTCGGGTGAGCTCGATGTCGTGGCGTTCGCGCACGTCCCGCGCGAGGTCGGCGTAGCAGGCGCGGATGCCGTCCCAGGTGGCATCGAGGGAGTACGTCCAGCTGCCGTCGACGAGCTCGTTCTCCCACGCGTGCGAGCCGGTGCCGATCACTGCGCCGGCATCGTCGACCAGGGCGGCCTTGATGCGGGTCGATCCCAGCTCGAGTCCGAGGTGGGCGCGGCCGTCGGCGATGAGGGCGGCGGGGCTCGCGGCGGAGCTGGGGGTGTGGTGTGCTGAGGACACGGCGTCGTGCGTCATGGCACCAGCCAACCAGCCCCAGCACGCGGTGTCAACGTTCACATCCGGTGTGTCCCTTAGGCGTCTCCGGCCGCCGCGGGATGACTCGCGGCAGCGGTCGGGGCTCTCAGTGGGTGCGCTCGGCGCCGGTGGAGCGCCGCACCACCAGCCGCGGCGGCAGGGTGCAGGGGGTGCCGGCGGGCACGTCCTCGCCGTCGAGGAGATCCAGCAATCGGCCCAGGGCCACTCGTCCCAGTTCGGCGAAGGGCTGGGAGACCGTGGTCAGGGACGGGATCAGGAATTCGGCCCCGAGGGTGTTGTCGAATCCGACGACCGCGACGTCCTCGGGAACGCGCAGCCGGTGCTCGTGCAGGGCATGCAGGACGCCGATGGCCATCATGTCGTTGGCGGCGAAGATCGCGTCCGGCAGGCCGCGCGCGATCAGAGCGGTCGTCAGGTCGTAGCCCGAGCGGGGCGTCCAGTCCCCGGGGCCGACGATCTCGCCGTCGAGGTCATGCTGCTCGAGCGCCAGGTCGAAGCCGTCGCGGCGGGCACGGGCGTCGAACCAGTCCGCGGGGCCCGCGGCGTGGACCACCGAACGGGCACCGGTCCCGGCGAGGTGCTCGACGATCTGCATCGCGCCGAGCTGCTGATCGACCCCCACCACGCGCACGTCCGGCACTCGGGGCGCCTGCGCCGAGACCGCCAGGACGGGGGTGTGGCGGGCCACCGCGGCCACGGCGGGGACCATCGCCTCATGGGCGGCCACCACCAGGATCCCGTCGGCCCCGGAGCCCACCAGCTCGGCGCCGACGGAGCGGTCCTCGGCATCGCCGGCGCCGACGGTCGTCAGCAGCACCGAGTATCCGGCTTCGCGGGCGGCGGTCTCGATCGCCGTAGTGGTCTCGGCCGGGCCGAAGAGGGAGGACCCGTCGGTGAGCACCCCGATGAGGGAGGAGCGCGTGGTCTTCAGGGCTCGCGCGGCGCGATTGCGGGTGTACCCGAGCGCGGCGATCCCCTCTTCCACCCGGGACCTGGTCTCCGGGCGGACGATCTCCGGCTCGTTGAGCACTCGGGAGACGGTCTGGTACGAGACGCCGGCGCGTGCGGCGACGTCGGCCATCGAGGGGCGGCGGGCCGGGGTGGTCATCCTCGTTCCTTCCGTCCGGCGGGTTCTGTCTGCGGGCCTGCCCGCGGGGCTCTGCGGGCTCCGGCCTGCGAGCTCTGGCTCACGGGGCCACGGCCGAGGGGGACGACGGCCGGTATGCGCCGGTCGCCGGCCATCGCGGACCCGGTCGGAGGTTCGTCCACCATGACGTCCGCCGTGATGTGAACGTTAGCATCCGGCGCCCCGGTGGCGCACTCGAACCGCGACGCCGAGGCGTCGGCGTCGGCGCGGAGGGGAGGTCCGCATGCAGACGGCGGCTGTCGGTCCGCCCCGACCCGGCCGCTGACCAGCGGAAAGGGCATTCCCTGCGCCGTCGGCCGGGTCGTTGCCGAGTTGTGACCGCAGCGGTCACTGTCTTCCTTGACATCTGCTTGAATGTGAACGTTAGCATTCGAGACGTTCCGCACCGCACCGGGTCGGAACGCATCGAGCACGGGCCCGTCCGGGGCCCGCACAGTCCCCGCCGACGACAGGTCGGCGTCTCCGGTCGGCGAAGTCGCCTGCCGGGGTGGTCGCATGGCAGCGGCCCCGGGGCGAACCCACCTGCTGCAGGTTGCAGACGGCGATTTCGAGGAGGAAACACCATGCACAACCGGAGAAGCTTCATGCTGGGAGCTGCGGGCAGTGCGGCCGCGCTCACCCTGGCGGCCTGCGGCGGAGAGGGCGCCGGTTCCGGCGGTCCCGACCCCGAGGCGGACCCCAGTGACCTGACCGTCGGCGTCGCGATGCCGACCCAGACCTACGAGCGCTGGGTCAAGGACGGCGACAACATCAAGGCGGGCCTGGAGGACAAGGGCTACACCGTCGACATGCAGTACGCCGACGACGACATCCCCACCCAGCAGCAGCAGATCGACCAGATGATCACCTCGGGCGTCGCCGCTCTGCTCGTCGCCTCGATCGACGGCGCCTCCCTGTCGGCCCAGCTGGACGCCGCCGCGTCGGCCGGTATCCCGGTCATCGCCTATGACCGCCTGCTGACCGACAGTGAGAACGTCGACTTCTACGTCACCTTCGACAACTACGAGGTGGGGGTCAACCAGGCCAATGCCCTGCTGTACGGGCTCGGCTTCCTGGATCAGGAGTTCAACGAGGCCCCGGAGGCCCCGGAGGGACCGCTGAACGTCGAGCTGTTCGCCGGGTCGCTCGACGACAACAACGCCCACCTGTTCTGGCAGGGCGCCATCGACACCCTCCAGCCCTACTTCGACGACGGCCGGCTCGTCGTCCCGTCCGGCCAGATGGACATCGAGCAGGCCGCCACCCAGCGCTGGGAGCAGGAGACCGCCCAGACTCGCATGGAGAACCTGCTGACCACGCACTACAACGGCGGCGAGGAGCTGGACGGTGTGCTCGCCCCGGCCGACCCGCTCTCCCGCGGCATCATCAACGCGCTGCAGAACGCCGGCCTCGGCCCCACCATCGAGGAGGGTCTGCCCGTGGTGACCGGGCAGGACGCCGAGATCGCCTCGATCAAGCTGATCGCCGACGGCGTCCAGCACTCGACGATCTTCAAGGACACCCGCGATCTCGCCGAGCAGGCCATCGTCGCCGCCGAGGCGTTCCTGAAGGGCGAGCAGCCCGAGGCCAACGACACCGAGACCTATGACAACGGGGTGAAGGTCGTGCCGTCGTACCTGCTCGAGGTGCAGATGGTCCTCGCCGAGAACTACGAGGAGATCATGGTCGACTCCGGGTACTACACCGAGGAGCAGGTCGAATCCGGCCAGCTCTGAGCCGGCCACCACTGGAGCACTGAGGCGAGGGTCCGGCCATGCCCACCGGCAGGCCGGGCCCTCCCGCCCGAAGGAGGGCCCATTGAACGATCACATCCTCGAGATGCGGTCCATCACCAAGCGATTCCCCGGCGTCACCGCCCTCAAGGATGTGTCCCTGACGGTGCACGAGGGCGAGATCCACGCCATCTGCGGCGAGAACGGCGCTGGCAAGTCCACCCTGATGAAGGTGCTCTCCGGTGTCGAGCCGGCCGGCACCTATGACGGCGAGATCCACTTCCGGGGCCGCCCCGTCAGCTTCTCCTCGGTCAACGACTCCGAGGCCGAGGGCATCGTGATCATCCATCAGGAGCTCGCCCTGGTGCCCCACCTGTCCGTCGCCGAGAACATCTTCCTGGGCAACGAGCAGGCCAGGGGCGGGATCGTCAGCTGGCACGAGACCAACGCGCGCGCCGCCGAACTGCTGGCGCGCGTAGGCCTGGACGAGAACCCGGTGACGCCCGTCGGCAACCTCGGCGTGGGCAAGCAGCAGCTGGTCGAGATCGCCAAGGCGCTCTCGAAGAACGTCCGCCTGCTGATCCTCGACGAGCCGACGGCCGCACTGAACGACGACGACTCCGAGCACCTGCTGGGTCTCATCCGCGGCCTGCGGGACGAAGGCGTGACCAGCATCATCATCTCCCACAAGCTGGGGGAGATTGCGGCGATCGCCGACTCCACGACGGTCATCCGTGACGGCTCGACCATCGAGACGATCGACATGCGCGTCGCCGAGGACCAGCAGACCACGCTGATCCCGCGCCTGATCAAGGGGATGGTGGGCCGCGACATGGACCACCTCTTCCCCGAGCGCCACGCCGAGATCGGCGAGGAGATCTTCCGGATCGAGGACTGGCACGTCACCCATCCCACCCAGCCAGGACGCACCGTCGTCGACGGGGCGTCGCTGAACGTCCGCGCGGGCGAGGTGGTCGGCATCGCCGGCCTCATGGGAGCCGGCCGCACCGAGCTCGCGATGAGCGTGTTCGGCCACTCCTACGGCCGGGACATCTCGGGCACGGCCTACATGCACGGCAAGCCCGTGCGGATGCGCTCGGTCGCCGACGCGATCGATCAGGGCATCGCCTACGTCTCCGAGGACCGCAAGCAGTACGGACTGAACCTGATCCAGGACATCCGCACCAACGTCACCGCGGCGGGGCTGGGCAAGGTCAGCAGGGGCGGCTGGATCGACTCCAACCAGGAGATCGCGGTCGCCGAGAAGTACCGCTCCTCGCTGAACATCAAGACGCCGACGGTCCTGTCCCTGGTCGGCAAGCTCTCCGGCGGCAACCAGCAGAAGGTGGTGCTCAGCAAGTGGCTGTTCACCGAGCCCGAGCTACTGATCCTCGACGAGCCCACCCGCGGCGTCGACGTCGGCGCGAAGTACGAGATCTACACGATCATCAATCAGCTCGCCGAGGCCGGCAAGGCCATCATCGTCATCTCGTCGGAGCTGCCCGAAGTCATGGGCCTCTCCGACCGCATCTACACACTGTCCGTGGGCCGGATCACCGGTGAGATCCCCGCCCAGGACGCCACGCAGGAGCGCCTCATGGAGCTCATGACCATGGAGAGGGAGTGAACACGCCTCATGGCGGGAACCTCTGACCTCAAGGAACTGCTGACGCGCAACATGCGTCAGAGCGGTATCTACATCGCGTTCGTGCTCATCGTCGTGCTGTTCACGATCTTCACCGGGGGAGCGCTGCTGAGCCCCGGCAACCTGACCAACCTGGTGCTGCAGTACTCCTACATCCTGATCCTCGCGATCGGGATGGTGCTGATCATCGTCGCCGGGCACATCGACCTCTCCGTGGGTTCGGTGGTCGCCCTGACCGGCGCGGTCTCGGCCGTCGTGGTGATCGGCAACGGGATGCCCTGGTGGATGGGCGTCCTGGCGGCGCTGGGCACCGGCGTGCTGGTCGGCCTGTGGCAGGGCTTCTGGGTGGCGTTCGTCGGCATCCCCGCCTTCATCGTCACCCTCGCGGGCATGCTCATCTTCCGCGGCATGACCATGCAGGTCCTCGGCAACGTGTCCCTCTCGCCGTTCCCGAACGAGTATCAGTACATCTCCGGCGGCTTCCTCAACGGCCTCATGGGCGGGTACGGGTACGACGCCTTCACGCTGTTCCTCGCGGCCGCGCTGGTCGTGGTCTTCGTGATCCAGCAGTACCGCGGGCGTCTGGCGAAGCTGAAGTACAGCCAGCCCGTCGAGGCCCTGTGGCTGTTCATCCTGAAGAACATCCTGGTCGCGGCCGTGGTCATGGCTTTCGCCTGGCAGCTCGCCAACGCGCGCGGCCTGCCGGTGGTGCTGATCCTGCTGGCCGCCCTGATCCTGATCTACGGATTCGTCAGCCAGCGCACCATCATCGGTCGTCACGTCTACGCCATGGGCGGCAACCTCCAGGCCGCGAAGCTCTCCGGCGTCAAGACCCGGCGCGTGAACATGCTGCTGTTCATCAACATGGGCCTGCTCTCCGCGGTGGCGGGCATCGTCTACTCGGCGCGCTCGAACAGCGCGCAGCCGGGTGCCGGCGAGATGTTCGAGCTCGACGCGATCGCCGCGGCGTTCATCGGTGGTGCGGCCGTGACCGGTGGCATCGGCAAGGTCCAGGGCGCGATCATCGGCGGCCTGATCATGGCCGTGATGTCCAACGGCATGCAGATCATGGGCATCCACCAGTCCACGCAGTCCGTCGTCCGCGGCGTGGTGCTCGTGCTCGCCGTCGCCTTCGACGTGTGGAACAAGAAGCGGGCATCTGCGGGAAGCTGAGCAGCTGAGCAGCGGGAAGCTGAGCAGCTGGGCAGCGGGAAGCTGACCAGCTGGTTCAGCCGACCAGCTGAGCCGTGGCAAGAAGGTGTAGCTGAGCGGACCGTGACCCCTCGCAGAGAGGGTCGCGGTCCGCTCAGCTACATATTTGTGCCATGCCGCCGGGACAGAGCCGGCACCGCCGGGAGGCGCGCTTCGTCTGTGCTGGTCACAGGGTCGCGCGAGAGCCGGCGAATCGTCGCTCGCCGATCCGTTGCGCACCGACCTACAACGATGTAAAGTCCGGGAACACGTAGTCACGTGACGCAGTGCACTCGCACTGATCGCGGGCGCTCGTGGTGCACGGGCATCGATCCACGTCGGTGGGCGGTCCGAGCGGTACGACGCACAGGCCACCGTCGGCCTGTCGCACATGGCTACCGACCCGGCGGGTTCCGCACGGAGCCCGCGCATTCGTCTCACCGTGATGCCGCTCGGCACCACGGACACCTGATCCCGATGGAGCGATGAGATGAGGACACGTCCACCCCGCCCCGCCCTCGCGCACGGGCCCGGCTCACCGGCCATCAGCCGTCGAAGGCTCTTCGGTGCCGGAGCGCTCGCTGCATCCTCGCTGTCCCTGGCGGGCTGTTCCACACCTCTGGCCGCCGGCCTGCTCGGCTCGGAGCTCGATCCAGGCACCGTGGTGTTCTGGAACCTCTTCGGCGGCGGCGACGGGGTCCGCATGCAGGACATGCAGGCGGGCTACCGCGAGATCTATGGTGCCGATTCGCTCGAGGCCACCACGCTGACCTGGGGCAATCCGTACTACTCCAAGCTCACGCTGGCCACGGTGGGCAACAAGCCGCCCGATGTCGCGGTCTCCCACCTCACCCGCGCCAAGCCGCTGTGGGACGGCGGCATTCTCGACCCCATCACCGAGGAGGACCTGGCGAGCGTCGGTCTCTCCAGCGCCGACTTCGCCTCCCAGCCGTGGGAGGCTCAGATCACCGACGGCCAGAACATCGCCATCCCTCTGGACACCCATCCGTTCACGCTCTTCTACAACCGCGATGTCTGCGAACAGGCCGGGCTGCTGGACGGTGACGGCCTGCTCGTCGACCTCACCGGGATGGATACCTTCGAGGCGGCTCTCGAAGAGATCAGCGCCGTCACGGGCGGGATCGCCCTGACCGTCGCCAACGTGGCTGAGATCGCGACGCCCTGGCGCTTCTTCTGGACGTTGTACAACCAGATCGAGGGTGTCACTCCCTTCCTCTCCGACGACGGCGCCACGATCAGCGTGGACGAGGATGCCTTCCTCGAGGTCACCTCCAGGACGCAGAGCTGGGTGGAGAAGGGCTGGCTGAACCAGGGCCTCGACTACGCGACCTCGCAGACACAGATGTTCACCGGCCAGGCGGGCTTCTACATGCAGGGCGAATGGGAGATCGCCACCGCGCAGTCGATCGAGGGTCTCGACTTCGGGATGGCCCCGATCCCTCAGCTCTACGACCAGCCTGCTGTCCAGGCCGACTCCCACACGTTCATCCTTCCCCGGAAGGACCGCACGCCCGAGCAGCGCCAGCAGGCGATGCAGTTCATCAAGACGATGCTCGAGCAGAGCATGACCTGGGCCGAGGGCGGGCACGTGCCCGCCTACGTGCCCACCTTCGAGAGTGAGGAGTTCCAGAGCCTGGAGCCGCAGAGGTACTACGCGCCGTCGGCAGACTACGCCGTCTATGACGATGCGGCCTGGTATGGCGGTTCCGGGTCGACCTTCGAGGACACCGTCGGCGCGCAGCTGGGACTGGTCCAGCAGGGATCCCTGGAACCCGAGCGGGCCCTGCAGGTGATCAAGGAACAGCTCGAGATCTACACGTCCACCCCGAGTCCGCTCTGATCCGGAAGGCACACTCATGACGACGACGTCTCCTGCTGTTCCCCGGCCTGCCGGGGTGAGCGAACGGCCTGCCCGTCAGGTCGACGCGAAGCGCAATCGCCCGCAGGCCTGGCTCTTCATCGCCCCGTTCGGGCTGTTCTACCTGGCCTTCATGATCGGGCCGGCGGTCTGGATGTTCATCGCCAGCTTCTTCAACACCTCGACCGTCCACACCGGGCTCGGGTCGTTCGCGGGCCTGGCCAACTACGCCGAGATGTTCGCCCGCGACGACTTCTGGTCCTCGCTGTGGCACACCCTGCAGTTCACGCTGTACACGGTGCCGCCGCTGGTGATCCTCTCGTTCGTGCTCGCGGTGCTGACCAACCGGGCCTCCCGCGGCCAGTGGTTCTTCCGCCTGGCCTTCTTCCTGCCGTTCATCCTGCCCTCGGCGACGATCTCCCTGATCTGGGTCTTCATCTTCACGCCGTCCACCGGTCTGTGGTCACTGCCCGGTCAGCTCCTCGGCCTCGAGGCCGGGGCAGGGATGCTCGCCGATCCGGCCACCGCGATGATCGGAATCGCGATCGCCACGGTGTGGTGGACCATCGGGTTCAACTTCGTGCTCTACCTCGCCGGGCTGCAGGAGATCCCGCGAGAGCTGTACGAGGCCGCCGCCGTCGACGGGGCCTCGCCGTGGCAGCAGATCCGCAGCGTCACGATCCCGCTGCTGCGCCGGACCACCGCGCTGGTGATCCTTCTGCAGATCATCGCCAGCCTGAAGATCTTCGATCAGGTCTACCTGATGACGTCGGGCGGCCCCGGCATCTCGACCCAGGTCGCGCTGGGCCTCATCACCGAGACGGCCTTCACCGACAACCGGATCGGCGCCGCCTCGGCCGCGTCGGTGCTGCTGTTCCTCATCATCATCGTGATCGCCATCATCCAGCAGGTCGTCGAACGTGCTGGTGCCGAGCGCAAGGGGGCTTCCTGACATGACCGCCACCGACACCCGCCGCAGCGGCAGCTCGGGCGTCTCCGCCGCAGCGCCAGCCCCTCGCCGGGACCGCCCCGGCGGCAGCGGACGCTCGTTCACCGTGGTCACCACCGTGATCCTCGTCGTCTTCGCGATCCTCTGGCTCATCCCCAGCCTGTTCGCCCTGAAGACGTCGTTGTCACCCAATGGCGTCGCGGCGCTCGGCGCCCAGGAGATCCTCACAAACTGGACGCCGACGCTCGAGTCCTACGTGACGCTGATGCAGCAGGGCGACATCTGGAACTGGTACCTCGCCAGCGGTGTCACCTCGGTCGTCACGGCCGTGCTGACGCTGCTGTTCGCCTCGATGGCCGCATTCGCCCTCTCACGGCTCCGGTTCCGAGGGCGCGCGCTGGTCTACCTGCTGATCATCGTCGGCCTCATGATCCCCAGCCAGGTGCTGATCGTGCCGATCTTCGAGCAGTTGAGGATCGTGCAGCTGCTGAACACCTACTGGGCGGTGATCCTGCCGCAGGTTCCCTCCGTCATCGCCGTGTTCATCTTCAAGCAGTTCTTCGACGGCATCCCCAAGGAGCTCGAGGAGGCCGCCCGCGTCGACGGCGCCGGACTGTGGCGGATTTACTGGGGCGTGATCATGCCGCTGTCGCGCCCGGTCACCGCGGCCGTCGCGATCCTCACCTTCGTGTGGACCTGGAACAACCTGCTGCTGCCGCTGTTCGTGATGTCCAACCCGGCGCTGATGACCATCCCGGTCGGACTGGCGACGGTCCAGGGCAGCTTCGGCCTGCGCTACGCCGACATCCAGGCGGGCGCGATCCTGGCTGCGCTCCCGCTGGTGGTGCTGTACATGTTCTTCCAGCGCCAGATCGTCGAAGGCGTGACGGGGTCCGGCCTGAAGGGCTGAGCGCACGCCGGAGCGGCGGGCTGATTCCCGTCGCTCCCGGGTCACCAGGGTCTGCGCCCTGTCGAGGACACGCTTACCGGCTTCACCGATACCGCTCGGCGCGGATCGGGGGAGCCGGTTTGTCGTGCGCCTGAGTGCAGGTGGCCCGCGTGATGTTGACGGCCGCTTTACAGCGCTGTAAGTTCAGCATGGCGCACGCGGGTCTCCCAGGGCCGGGAGGCTCACGGACTACCGGGCGGCCCCGCTGGGAACCGTCCGACCCGCACTCGACCACGAAGAGGTGGACAGGATCATGCTCGGAACGTCTCGCGGAGGAACGCCCGTACGTCGACGCACTCTTCTGCAGGGTGCCGGGGCACTGGGCGCGCTCGGCAGCCTCGGAGCACTGTCCGGGTGCGCCGGGGCGAACGCTCGTGCCTCGGACGACATCGCCTTCTGGCATCTCATGACGGGGTCCGACGGCGAGACCATGGGCGAACTCGTGGATGAGTACATGGCCTCCGACGGTGCCGCCACGGTGAGCCAGACAGTGCTTGCGTGGGGAGCTCCGTACTACACGAAGCTGGCCATGGCCTCAGCCGGAGGCCGCGCGCCCGATGTCGCCGTCATGCATGCCTCCCGTGTTCCCGGGTACGCGCCAGGGGGTCTGCTGGACGAGTGGGACATCGACCTGCTCGCCGAGTTCGGCGTCCGGAAGCAGGACTTCCCCGAGTTGATCTGGGAGAAGATGTTCTTCGAGGACAAGCTCACGGCGATCGCTCTGGACTCTCACCCCTTCGTCCTCTACTACAACACCGAGATCGCCGAGTCCGCCGGTGTGCTCGACAGCGACGGTCTGCTGATGCCTACAGATACTCCGGAGGACTTCCGGGCGATGGCTCTGGAGCTCGGGGCCAAGGCGCCCAGCGGGTACGGCCTGTCCTGGGGGTATCTCGCAGACGCCTCGAACCAGTGGCGGATGTTCTCGACGTACTACGCGCAGATGGGCGGCACCATAGACCTGCCGGTCGGCGGCAAGATGCAGTATCAGGAGGAGATCGTCGTCGAGGCGATCGAATGGATCCTCTCGCTGATCGACGGCGAGGTGGGCAACCCCAGTCATGACGGCGGCACGGCTGTCTCCGAATTCGCGACGGGCAGTTCAGGCGGTCTCTTCGGCGGCGTCTGGGAGATCGGCGGGCTTGAGGGGCTTCCGTTCGACATGACCGTGATTCCTGGCGTATTCGGCGATCCTGCCGCCTTCGCGGATTCCCATACGTTCGTGCTGCCCCACCAGTCGACCCCCGACGAGGAGCGGCGCCGCAATGTCCATCGAATGGTCGCCTATGTCCTGCAGAACTCGTTGAACTGGGCGGGCGCGGGGCACATCCCGGCCTATACGCCGGTGGTCGAGTCGCCGGAGTACGCGGAACTGACACCGCAGGCCCACTACGCCGACGCCATCGATCACCTCGTCTACGACCCGCCCGCGTGGTTCACCGGCGCCGGCAGCGACTTCCACAACTACTTCGGCAACGACATGCAGAACGTCTGGGCACGGCGCACGGACCCCCTTGACGGCTGGAACGCCTTCGTCGCCCGCATCAACGCACTGCTGCAGAAGCCTGCCCCGGTGTGAGAGCCCGGCACCGCGTCCTTCCTGTACCGCTCAGTTCGCCCGTCGAAGGAGACGATCGATGATGACGACCGACGGCCTGGCCGCCCCTCCGGGCGGAAGCGCGCCACCTGTCGCCCCCGGTGCTGCCGAGCACCTGTCAGCCGGCCGGAAACGCCGGCGCCGCTCCGAGAACCTACGCGGGTGGCTGTACTGCAGTCCCTTCCTTGCGGCCTTCGTGCTGTTCCTCATCTGGCCGACGGTCTACGGGCTGTGGATGAGCTTCACCAGTGCGAGCCTGGCCGGGACCAACACCGAATTCGTGGGGCTGGACAACTGGGTGGAGGCCCTCGGCGACCCGATCGTGTGGCGCTCGCTGGGCAACACGGTCTGGTTCACTGTGCTCTCGACGATCCCGCTGGTCGTCGTAGCGATGCTGATGGCCGTCCTGGTGAACCTGGGGCTCCCGGGGCAGTGGTTCTGGCGCCTGTCCTTCTTCCTGCCGTTCCTGCTGGCCTCGACCGTGGTCTCCCAATTCTGGGCATGGATGTACAACCCGCAACTGGGCCTGATCAATACGTTCCTGGGCTGGTTCGGGGTGACGGGACCGGCCTGGTTGCAGGATCCGGGCACCGCGATGATCGCGGTGGTCGTGACCACCGTATGGTGGACGATCGGTTTCAACTTCCTGCTCTACCTCGCTGCGCTGCAGAACATCCCTGACCACCTCTACGAGGCGGCATCGCTGGATGGGGCCGGAGGGCTTCGCAAGTTCCTTTCGATCACCCTGCCGCAACTCGCCCCCACGACGGTGCTGGTGCTGGTACTGCAGCTGCTGGCATCGCTGAAGGTCTTCGATCAGATCTATCAGATGACCGGCGGCGGCCCGGGCGGCGCGACCCGCCCGATTCTCGTCTACATCTACGAGGCCGGCTTCACCGGCTACCGCCTCGGGTATGCCTCGGCCATCTCATACATCTTCTTCTTCATGATCATCATCGTCTCGGTCGCCTACATGGTGATCTCGTCCCGCCGGAGCGTGAAGGCATGAGCGCCGCTGCCCCCACCAGCCCTGCCCGGATCCCGACCACCATGGCTCGGAATGCCGGTGCCGTCGCGGCCGTGCCGAAGCGGCGTCGCGCGCCCACGCCCACCCGCATCATCGCGTTCGTCATCCTGGCTGTGCTTGCGCTGTCCTGGCTCGTGCCGGTGCTGTGGGCGGCACTGACATCGTTCAAGACGGAGGCCGAGGCCGCCGCGATGCCAGTCACGATCATTCCGGAGCAGGGCTTCACGCTGGCGGCGTACGTGAATGTGCTGACCGAGGGCCTCGTACCCCGGTGGGCCTGGAACAGCCTGCTGACCTCGACCCTCGTCACGCTGATCACCGTGACGATCTCGGCACTGGCCGGCTATGCGCTCTCGCGGCTGAAATTCGCGGGACGCCAGATGATCATCGCGCTGATCGTCGCCTCGATCATGATCCCGGCACAGATCCTCATCGTGCCGCTGTTCCAGCTGATGCTGACGCTGGATCTGGTCGATACCTACTGGGGGATCATCCTGCCGCAGGTCGTCGCGGCCCCAATGGTGTTCATCCTCAAGAAGTTCTTCGACCAGATACCGTTCGAGCTCGAGGAGGCGGCGCTGATGGATGGCGCGAGCCGGCTGCGGATCTTCTGGAGCATCGTGCTGCCGTTGTCGCGCCCGATCCTCGGTGCAGTCGCGATATTCGTGTTCATCGGCGCCTGGAACAACTTCCTGTGGCCGTTCATCGTCATCAACGACTCGAACCTGATGACTCTCCCGACGGGCCTGCAGACCGTCGTCAGCGCCTATGGAGTCCAGTACGCCCAGAGCATGGCCCAGGCGATGCTCGCGGCCCTGCCGCTGATCGTGGTGTTCATGTTCTTCCAGCGTCAGATCATCCGCGGGATCGCGACCACCGGCATCGCCGGAACCTGAAGGAGAGCGTCTCGCACGGTCGGCACGCCCACCGGTTCCACCGATACGTCTCGCTCCTGAGACATATCGGTGGAACCGGTTCGTCGTGTTGCGCATGTCGTGCCGAGGAGGAGCCGCATATGT
Source organism: Brachybacterium sp. GCM10030267 (assembly GCF_042666875.1). NCBI lineage: Bacteria > Bacillati > Actinomycetota > Actinomycetes > Micrococcales > Dermabacteraceae > Brachybacterium > Brachybacterium sp. GCM10030267. The sequence continues at coordinate 246,927 of NZ_JBHTCX010000011.1, forward strand.
CGTCTTGACGTCGAGGAGAGCCCGGCAGTCGCGGGTCGCTGCGCCCGAGTGATCGTGTCCTAGATGTGACATGGCGCACCGATTCTCACGTTAGACTCCTGCCAGCCCGCGACGACGCGGGGCATCTGGCGCATCGAAGGAGATGGCAATGACCGGCAGATATGGATTCTCACGACGTCACGCTCTGGGCCTCGGCGGGGTGGCCCTGGCCGGAGCCGGCCTGACCGCGTGCGGCGGCAACACCGGCGGGCTGACGGGTGGCGGGGGAGGTGGCGGAGAGACCCTCTCGCAGTGGTACCACCAGTACGGGGAGGACGGCACGCAGGACGCCGCGACCAAGTACGCCGAGGCGTACGAGGCGGGCACCGTGGAGGTCAACTGGGTCTCCGGTGACTACGCCTCCCGGCTGTCGACAGCGCTGCTCTCCGGCGGCGGGGTGGATGTGTTCGAGAACAACGCGATCGCCGTCGACCAGGCCGAGCAGGGCCGCTACGTCGAGCTCACCGACATCGTCGACCCGGTCAAGGACCAGTTCAACGAGGCCTCCCTGGGCCCGGTCACCATCGGTGACCAGATCTGGGGCGTCCCGATGCTGCTGGACCCCCAGCACTTCTACTACCGCAAGAGCATGTTCGAGGCCGCCGGCATCGCTCCGCCGGAGACTTTCGACGACCTCGTCGCAGCCGCCACCGAACTGACCACGCCCGACCAGAAGGGGCTGTTCCTCGGCAATAACTTCGACGCGTGCACCTACCCGATGATCTGGGCCGCCGGTGGGAGCCCCATGAACGAGGCCCGCGACGCCGTCGCGTACAACACGCCCGAGTACGCCGAGGGGCTCGCCGCGATCCAGCAGATGATCGCCGACGACGTCCTGCTGACCGGTGCGCCCTCGGACTGGGCCGATCCATCGGCCTTCGCCTCGGGCCTGGCCGCGATCGCGTGGGGCGGCTGCTGGGCGCTGCCGGCCCTCGAGGAGTCGCTGGACGACGTCGGCGTCTTCCCCCACCCGGCCGTCGGCGCCGGTGGGCGCCAGGTCGCGTTCATCGGCACCTGGAACGAGCAGGTCGCCGGCAACAGCGAGAAGGCCGAGGAGGCCAAGGAGTTCGTGAAGTGGCTGTGGATCGAGCAGGCGGAGTTCCAGACCGACTGGGCGCTCAGCTATGGCTTCCACATCCCCTCGATCACGTCGGTGGCCGATGCCGCAGACGCCCTCAAGGACGGCAACGGCCTCGAGATCGCGACGATGGCGAAGGACATGGGCGTGACCGGGACCCCCGAGTGGACCGGTGAGGTCAGCACCCCGCAGGCCGACGCGATCAGCAACATCCTCAAGAACGGCGCCGATCCCGCCGAGGAGCTCGCCGCAGCGGAGGAGGCCAGCAACCGGGTCCTGGACTCGTGAGCACGCAGGCCACCACTCCGTCGGGAGCTTCGTCCGCGCACTCCGCCGGTTCCTCGGCCGGAGAGCCACGGACCCGTCCGTCGGCCGCTGTCGACCGCGGCGGTCGGAGCCGCCACGGGCCCGACGGCGCCGGCCCTGTTCGCACCGGGCCGACGAGGATCAAGGGCAACAACCTCGCCTTCTGGCTGTTCTTCACGCCGTTCCTGGCCGGGCTGGCGGTCTTCACGATCCTCCCCCTGATCTGGGGCGGCACGCTGAGCCTGTTCGAGGCGCGCGGGACGGTGCTGCCCACCCGCTTCGTCGGGCTCGAGAACTTCACGGGCTTCCTCGTCGACACCGCGTTCCTGCAGTCGCTGCGCACGTTCATCGTGTTCGCCCTGTTCATCGTGCCGGTGACCATGGCCGCCTCCCTCGGCCTCGCCGTGCTGATCAACGGGCTGCCCCGGTTCCAGACGTTCTTCCGCTCGGTGTTCTTCCTGCCCACCGCGTGCAGCTACGTCGTCGCGTGCGTGGTCTGGAGGCTCTCGCTGTTCAACGGCCTGGAATCGGGCATCGTGAATCAGCTGCTGGGCGTCGTGGGCCTGGATGCGGTCTCGAGCTGGCTCTCGGCCTCGCCGTACTGGTGGATCGTGCTGGTCTCGGTGCGGCTGTGGCTGCAGGTCGGCTTCTACATGCTGCTGTTCCTCGCCGGACTGCAGGCGATCCCGACTCAGCTCTACGAAGCGGCCGCGGTCGACGGGCTCAGCCCCGGCGGGTTCCGCATGTTCCGCCTAATCACACTGCCGCAGCTGCGCACCACCTCCGCCGCGGTGCTGCTGCTCCTGCTGATCGCCGCCTTCCAGGCGTTCGACGAGTTCTACAACCTCACCGGCAACAATCCCGAGACCAGGCCTCCGCTGGTCTATCTCTACAACATCGCTCTCGGCCCACAGCAGGACTTCGGCACCGGCTCGGCCGGCGCCCTGGTGCTGACGGCGATCATGGTGATGGCCGGGCTGCTGCAGACCTGGCTGGTGGGCTTCGGATCCAACGACGACGGGGCCCGCACGGGTCGCTTCCGGTTCCTGCGGGGCCTCCGCCGCCGGGGCGCAGCGCCGGCCGTCGGGAAGGAGGGGCGATGACCGCCCAGCTCAACATCGTCGGCCAACGACGAGGCAGCATCGGCCTGACGCTTCGGTACGTGGTGGCGTCCGCGCTGGCGGCGGTGTTCCTCGTGCCGTTCTACGCGATGATCAAGACGGCGCTGTCCACGAACGACGAGATCTACTCGCGCGAGTTCGTGTTCTGGCCCAGCGACCCGCAGTGGCAGCGCATCCCGGAACTGTTCGCGGATCCGCGATATCTCGATGCCCTGATGAACTCGGCGATCATGGCGGTGCTCTCGACCTCGCTGTCGATCCTCATCGCCTCGCTCGCCGGCTACGCGCTGGTGCGAATCCCCAACCGCGCGGCCAAGCCGATGTTCATCCTGGTCATCACGGTGCTCCTGGTGCCGGCCCCGACGGCGTTCGTGCCGAACTTCATCATCGTCGCCTCCCTGGGCTGGATCGGCACCCTGCAGGGGCTGATCGTTCCCGGCCTGTTCAGCGCGTTCAACGTGTTCCTGTTCCGGCAGTTCTACGTGAACTTCCCCCGGGAGATCGAGGAAGCCGCGTACATCGACGGGGCAGGGTTCTTCCGCACGTTCTTCCGGATCGTCTTCCCCAACACGCTGCCGTTCGCCTCGGCGCTGACGGTGCTGGGGTTGATCGGCTCGTGGAACGCGTTCCTGTGGCCGCTGGTGGTCGCGGGCGACGGGCAGAACGCGATGACGGTGCAGATCTACCTGTCCTCGTTCCTGACCGCGCAGACCTTCGACTACGGAGGCCTGTTCATGGCGGCCACCGTCAGCCTGCTCCCGGTGCTGCTGGTGTTCTTCGTGCTCCAGCGCTACCTGGTCGCGGGCATCGCCGCGACCGGATTGAAGGGATGAGTGATGACCGCTGAACCGGCGTGGGAGGTGCCGCTGGCCGACCCTGCCGTCGTCCGCACGCCCGACGGGTGGATCGCCTACGGGACCGGTCCGGTGCGGGACGGTCTGGCCGTTCCCGCCGCCGTCTCGTCGGACCTCCAGCAGTGGGAGGGGATCGGCAACGTGCTCGAGGCCCTGCCATCCGAGGCGGGCGATTCGTATTGGGCGCCGGAGGTCTGCCACCGGGACGGCGCCTGGTGGATGTACTACTCGGTGGGCCACGACGACCGCGGCCACCGGGTGCGAGTCGCCCGGGCCGAGCACTCGCGGGGCCCGTTCCGCGATCAGGGGCTCGTGCTCACGCCCGACGAGCTGTTCGCGATCGACGCCTCGCCGTGCCGACTGCCGGACGGGTCGTGGTGGCTGTTCTTCGCCCGCGACGTCCTCGAGCATGAACGGCCGGGGACTCACCTGGCGGCCGCGCCGCTGCCGACGCCGACCACGCTGGGGGAGACGGTCCCGGTGCTGGAGCCGTACGCAGATTGGCAGATCTTCGAGCGGGACCGGGAGATGTACGGCTCCACGTACACCTGGCACACGCTCGAGGGCCCGCACGTCGTGGTGCGCGACGGCGTGCTGCTGCTGACCTACTCGGGCGGCTCCTGGCAGGGCCCCGGGTACCGCACCGCGTGGGCGCACGCCTCCTCGCCGGTGGGTCCCTGGGCACTGCCGGGGGCGGGGGAGGACGTGCTGCTGGCGACCGACGAGGAGTTCATCGGTCCGGGTCACAACTCGTGCACCGTCGGGCCTGACGGCCAGGATGTGATCGCGTTCCACGCGTGGGATGCGGAGCGCACCGGGCGCTTCATGCATCTGCGCGAGCTCCGCGTCGGCACGGACCCCGCCCGCCTCAGCGTTCGTAGGTGAGGATGCGGTAGCGCAGGCCGTTGGCCGCTTCGTGCCACCCGGACTCCGGATCGGCCGACGTCTGCCGGAAGGCGCTGGGGATGTCGGGGGCGGTGGTGTCCCCGTCGACGTCGAGGTCGATCTCGGTGACGGAGAGCAGATCCGCGTCGTCCATCGCCTCCCGGTAGACACCGCCGCCGCCGATCACCCAGATCGTCCCGTCCTGCGCGGCCAGCGACTTCTCCGCGAGGCGCAGCCCTTCCGGCAGGTCCCGCGCGCGTACCGCACCGTCCTCGGCGAAGTCGTCGTCGCGGGTGATGACGATGTTGGTACGGCCCGGCAGGGGGCGGAATCGGGGCGGGAAGGACTGCCAGGTCCGCCGGCCCATGACCACGGGGCAGCCCTGGGTGGTGCGCTTGAAGTGGGTGAGGTCCTCGGGCAGATGCCACGGCATCGTGCCGTCCGCACCGATCACGCCGCTGCGCGCCTGTGCCCAGATCATCCCGATGCGCGGACCCATCAGACCGCGACCGGCGCTTTGATGCCCGGGTGGTGCTCGTAGCCCGCCACCTCGAAGTCCTCGAGGACGTAGTCGAGGATCGAGTCCGGGCGGCGGGTGATCCGCAGGCTCGGGTAGGGGTAGGGCTCGCGGGCGAGCTGCTTGGTGACCTGCTCGATGTGGTTGTCGTAGATGTGGCAGTCCCCGCCGGTCCACACGAAGTCACCGACCTCGAGATCGGTCTGCTGGGCGACCATGTGCGTCAGCAGCGCGTAGCTGGCGATGTTGAAGGGGACCCCGAGGAACATGTCGGCGCTGCGCTGGTAGAGCTGACAGGAGAGCCTGCCGTCGTGGACCTCGAACTGGAACAGGGCATGGCAGGGCGCCAGCGCCATCGCCGGGATGTCGGCCGGATTCCAGGCGGTCACGATCAGTCGCCGCGACTCCGGGTTGGTGCGGATCTGCTGGACGACGTCACTGATCTGGTCGATCACGCCGCCCTCGGGGGTGGGCCAGGAGCGCCACTGCGCGCCGTAGACCGGGCCCAGCTCGCCGTTCTCGTCGGCCCACTCGTCCCAGATGCTCACCCCGCGCTCCTGCAGCCAGCGCACATTGGTGTCCCCGCGCAGGAACCACAGCAGCTCGAGCGCGAGCGAGCGGAAGTGGACGCGTTTGGTGGTGATCAGCGGGAAACCCGCCGAGAGGTCGTAGCGGAGCTGGCGGCCGAACAGGCTGCGGGTCCCGGTGCCGGTGCGGTCGCCCTTGGGGCTGCCGGTCTCCAGGACCTCGCGCAGCAGGTCCTCGTACGGGGTCGGGATGGTCACCGGGAGCGCTCCTCGATATCTGGTGTGGGCGTGGGGCCGGACGTGGGTGCGGAGGCATCGGCCGCTCTCGGGGCATGGACCGCCCCGGAGGCGCCGGGCGCGCCGGTCACCTTCGTGGTGGACTCGCGGACGACCAGCGAGTACGGGATGTCCACGACGCGGGGTGGCCCGTCGAAGCCCTGGATCCGCTCGGTCAGCAGATCCAGGACGGTCGCGGCCAGTGCGTGCTTGTCCGGGGAGATCGTGGTGAGCGAGGGGAAGGTGAAGGGTGCGTCGGGCGTGTCGTCGTACCCCGTCACCGCGACGTCCTCGGGAACCCGTCGGCCCAGGCGCCGCAGCAGCGCGAGCACGCCGATCGCCAGATCGTCGTTGCCGCACACGATGCCGTCGATCTCGGGGTGCGCCTCCAGCAGCGCCGTGGCTCCCTCGTAGCCATCGCTGCGCCGCCAGTCGTCGACCACCTGCACCGTGGCGGCCTCGGGCGGGAGTCCGTATTCGTGGATCGCGGAGAGGAAGCCGTCCCGGCGCAGTGAGCCGGAGCTGTGGGGCTGGTGGCCCTGCTCGGTGTCGATCGCACCCAGGAAGGCCAGGGAGCGCCGGCCGCTCTCGAGCAGATGCGTGGTCGCGTCGAAGGCGGCGGCCGCGTTGTCGATGCGCACGTAGTCGCTGCCCTGCGGGAGGGTCTCGGGCAGATGCTCGCCGATGAACACGGTGGGCTGGCTGGTGTGCTTCATCCGCGCGAAGAGCTCCTCCTCGAGCACCAGCGGATTGAAGATCACGCCATCGCCGAAGATGCGTTTGAAGCCCTCCAGCACCGTGCGCTCGGCCTCGCGGCCCCCCGAGGTGGAGTGGAGCACGATCGTCTGGCCGCGCAGCTGGGCCTCCTCGATGAACTCCTGGGCGAGATCGGAGAAATAGGAGAAGTTCAGCGACGGCACCGCCAGGGTGACCATCTTGCTGGCCCCGGTGCGCAGCTGCTGCGCCGCGACCTGGGGGCGGTAGCCCACCTGCAGGATCGCCTCGCGGACGCTCTCCCGGGTCGACTCGCGCACGTGCGGGTAGTCGTTGACCACGTTCGAGACGGTCTTGATCGAGACCCCCGCGAGCTCGGCGACATCGCGCAGCGACGGAGGGCGCTGGCGGCCAGTCGAGGAGTGCGTGGGCATACCTATCATTCTCGCACCGAACCGGGCCGCGGCGGCTGCAGGGCGCGCAGCGGTGGGGTCGGGCGACCAGCCCGACGCGCCCGTGAGACCCCGTTGACGCGGTCCTCTCGCTGTGAAAAGGTGTTTGCAACGATGTAAACCTGGTTGTCGCACCTGATCGTCGCACCTGGTCATCGCATCGTGTCCCGTCGCACTGTCGCGCGAACCGGCGCCCACTCCCAGAAGGATCCTGACACCGATGTCTCCTGCGCTGACCCTCACCGTCAACCCCGCCTTCCGCGTCGCGCCCGTGCGCCGCCGCACCTTCGGTGCGTTCGTCGAGCACCTGGGCCGTTGCGTCTACACCGGCATCCACGAGCCCGATCATCCCTCGGCCGACGAGGACGGCTTCCGCACCGACGTCCTCGAGCTCACCCGTGAGCTCGGCGTCAGCTCGGTGCGCTACCCCGGCGGCAACTTCGTCTCCGGCTACAAGTGGGAGGACGGCGTCGGGCCCCTCGAGCAGCGACCCGCCCGCCACGACCTCGCCTGGCACTCCACCGAGCCCAACACCGTCGGCCTGGACGAGTTCATGGCCTGGGCGAAGAAGGCCGAGGTCGAACCGATGTACGCCATGAACCTCGGCACCCGCGGGGTCGAGGAGGCCCTGGACGTGCTGCAGTACGCCAACGCCCCGCAGGGCATCGAGCTCTCCGATCAGCGCGCCGCCAACGGGTCGCCCCAGCCGCACGGCATCCGCATGTGGTGCCTGGGCAACGAGATGGACGGCCCCTGGCAGACGGGCCACAAGACCGCCGAGGAGTATGCCCGGGTGGCCACCGAGGCAGCCCGTGCCATGCGTCAGGAGGACCCGGACCTCGAGCTGATCGCCTGCGGCTCCTCGAACTCGCAGATGCCCACCTTCGGGGCGTGGGAGAACACCGTGCTGACCGAGGCCTACGACTTCGTGGACATGATCTCCGCCCACGCGTACTACTCGGAGAAGGACGGCGACCAGGCCTCCTTCCTCGCCTCGGCCGACGACATGGACTACTTCATCGACTCCGTCGTCGCCACCGCCGACCATGTGCGCGCGAAGCTGAAGCGCGACAAGCGCATCATGGTCAGCTTCGACGAGTGGAACATCTGGTACCAGCACCGCGCCGAGTCCCGCCCGCCGAGCGGCGACGACTGGCCCGTCGCCCCCGTGCTGCTGGAGGATGTCTACTCCGCGATGGACGCCGTGGTGTTCGGCAACCTGCTGATCTCCCTGCTGCGCCACAGCGACCGCGTCGCCTCCGCGTCCCTCGCTCAGCTGGTCAACGTGATTGCCCCGATCATGACCGAGCCCGGCGGGCGCGTGTGGAAGCAGACCACCTTCCATCCGTTCTCGCTCACGTCCCGCCACGCCAAGGGCGAGGTGCTCGACGTGCGGCTCCAGTCGCCGACGTTCGAGAACCAGCGCTTCGGCACCAGCACCTCGGGCGACGCGGTCGCGACCTGGGACGAGGAGACCGGCGACCTCACCGTCTTCGTCGTCAATCGCGACGCCTCGGGGCCGCTCGACCTGGGCGTGGACCTCACCGCCTTCGCCGGGCTCGAGCTCGTCGAGGCCCTCACCCTCCACCACGAGGACCCGTACGTGGCGAACACGGCCGACGCCCCCGACACCGTCACCCCGCAGAAGAACGACACGATCGCGCTCACCGACGGCCGCCTGACCGGTGAGCTGCCCGCGATCTCGTGGTCGATCATCCGCCTGAGCCGCACCGGCGCCTGAGCAAGGAGAACTCCGATGAGCAACCCTGCCCGCACTGTCACCACCGGCCTGGCCTCGGCGCTGAGCGCCCCCAGCCCCGGCACCGGTACCACCGGATCGACCGGCCCCTCCAGCAGGCGGACCGACGGGCCCGCGCGCGTGGTCGTCGACCTCGACCTGCCCGGCGCCACCATCTCCCGCCATCTCTACGGCCACTTCGCCGAGCACCTCGGCCGCTGCATCTACGGCGGCTTCTTCGTCGGCGAGGACTCCGAGATCCCCAACACCCGCGGCATCCGCCACGACGTGGTCGACGCCCTGCGCGCCCTGCGGATCCCCAACCTGCGCTGGCCCGGCGGCTGCTTCGCCGACGAGTACCACTGGAAGGACGGCATCGGCCCTCGCGAGCAGCGCCCCCGCATGGTCAACTCCCACTGGGGCGACGTGGTCGAGGACAACTCCTTCGGCACCCACGAGTTCATGGACCTCGTCGAGCTGCTGGGCACCGAGGCCTACGTCAACGGCAACGTCGGCTCCGGCACCGTGGCCGAGATGAGCGAGTGGATCGAGTACCTCACCCGCGCGGACGACTCCCCGATGGCCTCCCTGCGCCGTGAGAACGGGCGCGAGGAACCGTGGAAAGTGCCGTACTTCGGGATCGGCAACGAGGCCTGGGGCTGCGGCGGCAACATGCGCGCCGAGGACTACGCCGCCCTGGCCCGCCAGTACTCGACCTACGTGCGCGATCACGCCGGCAACGAGGTCACGCGCATCGCGGCCGGCGCCAGCGATGACGACTACGGCTGGACCGAGGCGCTGATGAAGGCCATCGGCACCCTCAAGGGTCGCGAGACCAAGCCCAAGCCCTTCCAGGCGATCTCCCTGCACCACTACACGATGTCCGGGCCGTGGCAGGACAAGGGCAGCGCCACCGAGTTCACCGAGGACGAGTGGTACCTGACCCTCGCCCGCGCCGCCCGCACCGAGGAGCTCGTCGCCCGCCACTCCACCGTCATGGACCACTACGACCCGCACAAGCAGGTGGGCCTCGTCCTGGACGAATGGGGCACCTGGTGGAACGTGGAGCCCGGCACCAACCCCGGCTTCCTGTACCAGCAGAACACCGTGCGTGACGCCCTGGTCGCCTCGCTCCACTTCGACGGCTTCCACCGCCACGCGGACCGCCTGGTCATAGCCAACATCGCCCAGACCGTCAACGTGCTGCAGGCGATGGTCCTCACCGACCCGGACTCCGGCGCGCTGGTGCTCACGCCGACGTACCACGTGTTCGAGATGAACGCCGGTCACCAGGACGCCGCGGCGCTGGACGCCCACGTGCTGCTGCCCGAGGAGCCGCGCGAGATCGAGGGCCGCACCCTGCCGTCGATCTCCGCCTCGGCGTCGACGACGGGGGAGACGGCGCTGATCTCGCTGTCGAACCTGGATGCCTCCGAGGGCCGCACGCTCGTGCTGGACCTGCGCGGCCGCGAGGTCACCGGGCATTCGGCGCGGGTGCTCACCGGAGCGTCCTCTGCCGCGCACAACACCCCGGAACAGCCCGACGCGGTGGCTCCGGTGGAGCTGACCACGGTGCGCGAGCACGAGCGCGGCCTCGAGGTCGTGCTCCCGCCGCACTCCTTCGCGACGGTGCAGCTGCAGCTGGCCTGAGGGCGGGCCGTGGCTGGGCGCGTACAGGTAGGTTTCGGGTATGACCGCCACGCCACCTGCGTCCGCCGGAATGCTCCCGGAGCCGTCGATCCTCATGGCCGAGGGTGCCGAGATCGCCACCTACGAGTTCGGACCGGCGGCCGGCGTCTCCCGCGGGGACCTGGTGTTCTGCCATGGCACCCCGTGGTCGGCCCAGGTGTGGGCACCGGTGGCCCGGGCCCTGAGTGCGACCTTCCGCGTGCACCTGTGGGACATGCCCGGTTACGGCCGCTCCGGCAAGGGGGTCGACGTCCCGCTCGACCTCGTGACCCAGGGTGAGCGGTTCGCGCGGCTGCTCGAGCACTGGGAGCTGGCGAACCCCCACGTGATCGCCCACGACATCGGCGGCGCGGTCGCCCTCGGCGCCCACCTGCGTGGCGGCAGCCAGTTCGCCTCGCTCGCGCTGTGGGACGTCGTGACACTCGACCCGTGGGGCTCGCCGTTCTTCCGGCTCGTCGCCGAGCACGCCGACGTCTTCAGCGCCCTGCCGCCCCCGCTCCACGCCGCCCTGGTGCGCGAGTACATCAGCGGCGCCGCGCACCGCACGCTGACCGCGGAGCAGTCGGAGCTGCTGGTCTCTCCCTGGATCGAGGGGGAGGGGCAGGCCGGGTTCTACGGCCAGATCGCAGCGCTGAGCCCGGAGCACACCGAGCCCCTCGTGGAACGGCTCCACCAGGTGCGCTGCCCCGTGACGATCGGCTGGGGCGAGCAGGATCCGTGGATCCCGGTCGAGCAGGCCTCCCGGCTGCAGGAGGCGCTGCCGGGAGAGCCGCCGCTGACCGTGCTGCCGGGCGTCGGGCATCTCGCGCCGATCGAGGCGACCGAGCCGGTCGCCACGGCGCTCGCGGAGTGGCTCGCGGGGGCCGCTGATCAGGGCGCTTCGGCCAGCGCCTGACCGCGGCGCCTCGACGCGCTCCTGATCGCGCTGCCACGAACCGAGCCTGGCCGCGCTGACAGCCCGCGCGTACCCGGCGACCGAGCCCGCACCAGCTGTATTCAACCGAAGGGTTGACGACCTAGCGGAGTAGGCGTAGCGTCACCGTTGTCAACCAAGAAGTTGAGAAAGGGAGGTATGGACGACGACACTCTCTCGAGGGCCTTCGCCGCTCTCGCCGACCCCACCCGTCGCGACCTCGTCTCCCGGCTCACCCTCGGGGACGCCACCGTGGGCGAGCTCGCCGCCCCCTACGACATGTCGCTGCAGGCCGTGAGCAAACACCTCGCGGTCCTCGAATCGGCCGGCCTCGTCACCCGCCGGCGCGACGCCCAACGCCGCCCCGTGCATCTCGACGCCGAGAAGCTGGGGGAGCTGACCACCTGGATCGACCGACATCGCAGGGCCGCCGAGGCACGCATGTCCCGCCTCGACGAGGTCCTCGAGCACGCAGGAACCCCTGACGCAGGCCTCACCGATTCTCAGGAGACATCGCCATGAACGCCACCGACCGTCTGACCACTTCCACCATCGAAGCCGACCCCGACGTCCCCCTGATCCGCATCACCCGGGACTTCCCTGCGACTCCGGCGCAGATCGTCCGCGCCCACACCGACCCGGACCTCTACGCCCAGTGGGTCGGGCCCAAGGACCTCTCGACCCGCATCGACCACTGGGACGCCCGCACCGGCGGCTCCTGGGCCTTCACCAACATCCGGGGTGAGGAGGAGTACTCCTTCCACGGATGCTTCCACGAGGTCTCCGAGAACCGCATCGTCCAGACCTTCACCTTCGACGGCTGGCCCGAGGGGGTCTCGCTGGAGACGATGCGATTCGAGGACCTGGGGGACGGCTGGACCCGCATGCACAGCCAGTCGCTGACCGACTCCTTCGAGGCTCGCGGTCAGATGCTGGAATCCGGCATGGAAGTCGGCATCAACGAGGGCTACGCGAAGCTCGACGAGCTCCTCGAGGCCGGTTCCGTGCCGGCGGGAGCACAGTCTCCTGCAGCGGAGCAGACAGCGTGAGCACCCCGCTGCCCCAGCTCCCGCCCGACGCGAAGTACCGCGCCATCTCCGACCGGTTCACCGAGACGGTCGGCGGGGGTGAAGGACTGGGACGCACCCACGCCCGTCGCGGAATGGCGTGCCCGGGATGTCGTCGACCATCTCGTCACCTGGCTGCCGGCCATGATCCACGGGGGCTCGGATGTCCGCTTCTCGGCCGGGCCGTCGGCGGACGACGACCCCGTCGGCGCCTGGATCCATCTCGATACGCAGGTCCGCGAGCTGTTCGAGGATCCGGCTGCCGCGCAGCACCTGCACTCGAATCCGCACACCGGCCAGGACAGGCCGGTCCCGGACGTCGTCGACTCGGTCTTCACCGGGGACGTCTTCTTCCACACCTGGGACCTGGCTCGTTCGTCGGGTCAGGACGATGCGCTCGATCCCGACATGGTCCACGAGGCGCTGGCCGGGATGAGTGCCATGGAGGAGATGCTGCGATCCAGCGGCCAGTTCGGGCAGCAGCAGCCCGTGCCGAAGGATGCGACCGAGCAGGAGAAGCTCTTCGCCTTCCTGGGCCGCGATCCGCGATGGGAGGCTGCGGCCGGCTGATCTCCGCCAGGACCGATCGCCGAGCGGACCCTTCGTCGTCAGACGTTCCCGCGGGAACGTCTGACGACGAGACACGTTCCCGCGGGAACGTTCATCGGGTCGGCGCGACGGTGCGCGGAGGACGCTCGCGGCCGTGCTGAGGCGTTCCCGCGGGAACGCCTCAGGGCGAGGTCGTCGACGTCGTGTCGCGGCACATCACTCGCGGCACGCCGCCCGCCGATCAGGAGTCGCCGCTCGAGGCGGGGAACTCGTCGTCGCTGACAGGCATGGCCCCGACGATCGCGGGCACCTCATCGGCCGTCACCGGGTGGTCGAACACGGCCGCGTGCACCCGGACGTCGAGGTGGGCGCCGCGGGGTATGTCCCGCGGAGCGGACCAGGCGAGGCTCGTGCCGATTCCTACGTAGTCCGATGCGCGCACGAACCACGGGTCGACACGACTCTGCGTCCGGATGTCCTGCACGAGCACGAGACTGGTCCACTCGTTGCCGTGGCGTCGCTGGACGACCAGGAACGGACTCGTCGACCCATGGGCGATCGACTCCCCGTGACCGTCCTCGACCAGGATGCGGGTCTCGTCCGCGTCGGGCAGACGCCAGAACAGGCCCCCGTACCCCGCCCCCAGCCGGCCCCGGTTCGCGGGGCTCGTCAGGCGCACGTCGGCGGTGTCCGCGTACAGGCGGCTGCGCCAGGCAAGGCCCCACCCATAGTGCTCGGGCAGGACGAACGCCCGGAGGCGTCGCCGTTCGAGCAGGACGTCGCGGCCATCATGATCGAGCCACCTGACCACCGAGCGCAGATCGCGCCCGGTCTCCGCGGTCTCCGTCTCGCGGATCTCCTGGACACCCTGGTTCGCCAGCAGGGTCGAGCCACGGCCCTCGACGAAGGTGCGCCCTCCCCAGTACGTGGTGCCGTTGACGTCGGGCAGGGCGAGCGACAGGCCGAAATGATGCCGGTGATCGACCGGATTCGTGACCGTCAGCGCTCGTCCGTGCAGAGAGCGCACGGGGTGCAGATGAGGGCGCGGGCTGTGGACGGGGGCCATGGACGCCCCCGTCACGGCGGCGGTCAGCAGCGTCCCCCCGTGCAGAAGGGTCCAGTCCCGACCTTCCCGCACCCAGCCCAGCGGCTTCTTCGCGAGGTCGGCATCGTATGCCCCCGACAGTGCATCGGCATGGTCGGGAACGGGCACCCTCGACGGCGGCACGCGCCCCGTGCTGTCGCCGACGATCAGCTGCGGCTCGAGCAGGACATCGCCGAAGGTCTCGTCGGCGCCCGGGCTCTCGATGTGGTCGCGCAGCCGGGTCCAGGCGACCGCGCCCGGATCCAGCTGCTCCTGGCCGACGGTGGTCAGACGCGGCACGGCGAAGCGGGACAGCTCGATGCCGTCGAAACCCGTGACCGAGAGGTCTCCGGGCACGTTGACGCCGAACTCGTTCAGGCGCGCCAGGATGCCGAAGGCCGTGAGGTCGTTGAACCCCAGCACAGCGGTGGCCCCGGATTCGAGCACCTGCTCGGCCACCTCGTACCCGTCGGACATGGTCGAGCCGCCGTGGATGGAGCGGAGCGTCGTCCCCGGGGAGGCGTCGACGAGGCTGTTCAGAGCGGTCAGACGTGCACGGTTGGCCGCGCTGCGGGGCGGGCCGGCCACGTACAGCAGATCCCGGTGCCCGAACGCCTCGAGATGACGGACCAGCTGCGTCATGCCTCCCGCATAGTCGATGCTGATGGTGGTGGCGCGGCCCGCGGTGGTGCGACGGTTGACGAGAACCACGGGAGCGATGGTGCTGACGAGCTCGTCGAGGACGAGGTCGTCCATGCGGGGCGAGACCAGCACCACCGCGTCGCAACGGCGGCGTGCCTCGCGGGCGATCGACTCCTCCCGCTCCGGAGAGGAGGCCTCCGCGACCAGCACGCTGTATCCGTCGGCCTCCGCGCTGCGGGAGAGACCGCGCAGGATCGCCTGGAACATGGGGTTGCCGAGGTCCGGGACCACCAGCGCCACCGTCAGGGTGCGCCCGGTCGAGAGGTTGCGGGCAGTGAGGTTCGGACGGTACTGCAGCTTCTGCGCCGCCTCCTTCACACGGAGGCCGATCGACGGATCGACGCTGGTGCGGCCGTTGAGGACGCGCGAGACCGTGGCGCGGGAGACCCCGGCCGCCTCCGCCACCTGGGTGATGGTCGGCCCACCTCCGCCTCGGGGCATCAGATGTCACATCCTTCGCAGTGCACGGTCACCGGGCCGAAACTCGCCCTCCGGTCGTCCAGGACATGGTCCACCATGCTCCCGGCCGCGGCGAACAGGCCGACCTCCGCGCCGATCCACCGTCCCTTCGTACTCTGCCATCCGGTCAGCAGCCACTGGGGAGGTGCCGCCCCCGCAGGGCGACCGGCCGGGGCCGCTCGGCCCGGCGATGCCCCCAGCGCTATGCGACCAGCCTGATCGCAGGTCAGATGCAGGCGTATCGAGGCCTCGGCGGTCGGGTCCGCCGTGAGCAGCCGGGCGCGGTGGATCGTCTCGTCGGCCGCGTCCTGCGGCATCGTGCCGTGAACGAGGGCTATGCCGTCCCCGTCCCGGACCAGTCCGGCCCACGCATAGCTCAGCCCGAGCACCACGATCCCCGCCCGCTCGGGGGCGGCATCGCGGCGCGGGGGTGCAGCAGGAAGATGGAGCTCCACCTCCCAGCTGCTCGGCTGCCCCGGAAGCTGCTGGCCGAGCACGTCACCGAGCTGCCGGAGATCGGCGCGGGGACTCGGCGCGAAGGCCAGGTCCAGTCGCCCGTCCCCGGTGCGCCACCGGTCGGCCCGGGGGTTGGCCTGCCAGTGCCAGCGCGGAGCGAGCTCGCGCGAGGTGAAGTCGTCGGAACGCCGCGGCTCCGTGTAGCCCGTGACCGGACCGCTGCCGCCCACGGCGCCGACCTCGGGGACGACGGCGACCGGACGGCCGCGGGTCGCGTCGACGGGCTCACCCATGTGGGGCCACCCCTCGGCGTCGAAGCGGACCGGCTGGACGTGGGTGACACGGCCGAAGACGTCGCGGTCCTGGAAGTGGACGAACCACCAGCAGCCCTGCTCGTCGTCGACCAATGCGCCCTGGTGGGGACCATTGACCGTCGTGTCGTCGTGCTCCAGCACCACGCGGTGCTCGTAGGGGCCGCGGAGGTCGCGGGAGCGGAAGACGACCTGGTACCCGTCGGCGACCCCTCCCGCCGGGGCGTAGATCCAGTACCAGCCGTCGTGGACGTACGCCTTGGGGCCCTCGAGGGTCAGCATGCCGGGGATCTCGGCGCCGTCGATGAGCACCTCGGATGCGGACAGCGGGGCCGTGAGGTCCGGGGTCACCTCCAGCAGCGAGAGGCGATTCTTGACCCCGGCGCGCGACCGCGCCCAGCCGTGCACCAGATGCGCGCGGCCCTCGTCGTCCCACAGGGGGCACGGGTCGATCAATCCGTGCCCGGCGAGCAGGAGCCGGGGCGCGCTCCACGGACCCGCGGGATGCGGTGCGTCGATCACGAAGATCCCGTGGTCGGGGTCGGGGTAGACGATGAAGAAGGTGCCGTCGTGCTCCCGGATGCTGGGAGCCCAGACGCCGCTGCCGCGCCGCGGGAGCGCATAGTGCTCGAGCGGGACCAGCGCCGGCAGCGCATTGGTCACGTGCTCCCAGTCGACGAGGTTCGACGAGCGCAGCACGGGCAGTCCCGGGGCTCGATTGAAGCTGGAGGCGATCATCCAGTAGTCGCCGCCGACGCGGATGACGTCCGGGTCCGGCCAATCCGCATCGAGGACAGGGTTCGATCGGTGTTCCAACGTGACTCCTCCGCACGGCCTGCTCAGGGCGCTGGTCCGATTCGTGCGGGCGCTTCCGCGCGACCTGCGGGGAACCGGTTACACAGCCTGCTGCGCGCACACTATCAGGTGGCCGGCCGCGGTGAGGTCCTTGGTGTCGCGCGCCCGGGCGGCGTCATGACCAGTAGGGATGGAGCCAGGGCGGCAGGCTGCCCAGAATGGTGTTCGCCCGCAGCGTTGACAGCCGGGAGATCGCCACTCACACTGGGGAGACCGCGGGGAACCGGTTTCACACGAATGTTCCCCGCCCGTGCTTCGACGACGAACAAGGATGGCCAATGGCGGCTGACCCCGTACGCGACCCCAGGATCTCGTCTCCTGTGCTCGCCGCAACCGTGCCTGAGCCCCCTGCGGGAAAGGCGGCCGTACAGGCGCGCAAGAAATCGCTGGCCGCGATGCTCTGGCGCCACCGGGTGCTCTACCTGATGGCACTGCCCGGAATCGTCTACTTCCTGGTGTTCAAGTACCTGCCGATGGGCGGTCTGATCATCGCGTTCCAGGACTACCAGCCGTTCCTGGGGATCCTCAGCAGCCCCTGGGTCGGCTTCGAGCACTTCGTCCGCCTGTTCACGCAGGACACGTTCTTCATGCTGCTGCGCAACACCCTGGTGCTGTCGGGGCTGCTCATGCTCATCTCGTTCCCGGTGCCGATCATCCTGGCGCTGCTGATGAACGAACTGCGCGGACGCTTCTTCAAGCGGAGCGTGCAGACGATCATCTACATCCCTCACTTCATGTCGTGGGTGATCGTGGTGTCGCTGTTCTACGTGCTGCTCACGACCGACGGCGGGGCCATCAACAACCTCATCACCTCGCTGGGCGGGCAGCCCGTCGCCTTCCTCACCGATCCCGAATGGCTGCGCCCGATGTACGTGTTCCAGCACGTCTGGCGCACGGCGGGCTGGGGGACGATCGTCTACCTGGCCGCCCTGACCGCGGTCGACATGACGCTCTACGAGGCCGCCGAGATCGACGGCGCCAACCGGTGGAAGCAGACCTGGCACGTCACCCTGCCTGCCATCCGGCCCACGATCATCGTGCTGTTCATCCTCTCGATCGGTGACTTCCTCGAACTCGGGTTCGAACACATGTTCCTGCTGCTGAACTCGATGAACCGTGAGGTCGGCGAAATCTTCGACACCTTCGTCTACACCGCCGGCATCCAGAACGGCCAGCTCAGCTTCGCGACCGCAGTGGGCCTGTTCAAGGGCCTCGTGGGGCTCGTGCTCGTGATGGGCGTGAACTCGCTGGCGAAGCGGATCGGCGAGGAAGGGGTGTACTGATGTTCGGTTTCGAGCAGTTCGTGGCCCTGAACCGCCGGCTCTCCGGGCTCTGGCGCCTGGCCTGGCTGAACATCCTGTGGATCGCGGTGACCGTGGCCGGTCTCGGTCTCGTGGGTTTCGGTCCGGCGAGCTACGCGCTGGCCAAGTATCTCCATCACTGGCTGCGGGACGGCACCACCCCGCCGGTGGCCCCGACCTTCTTCCGGTACGCCCGGGAGCTGCGGTGGCACCCCGTGGTGATGGGCGCGATCCTCCTGCTCGCCGGCGCTGTCATCCTGGTCAACCTGCTGAGCCTCTCGGACTGGTACCTGAGGGCGGCGAACCTCGCGGCAGCCGCCGTGCTGTGGATCCTCGGCGCCTACGTGTTCTTCGTGATGGCCGCCCTCGACGTGACCGGCATCCGTGCACAGCTCAGCAGCGCCCTGCTGCTGGGGGTGGGCTCGCTGCACTGGACCATCATCGCCACCACCACCGTGCTGGTCGGCTACGGCCTGATGCTGCGCTTCGCCGCGCCGCTGCTGGTGATGTTCGGAATCGCCCTGCCCGCCCTCGTCTTCGCCGCCGTCTGCCGGCGGATCCTCCGTGATCTCGAGATCTCCCCGGAGGCCGACCCCCACCCCGTGCTGCGCGTGCCAGCGCACCCGGCGGAGCGCACCGACGCGTCCCCGCCTCGCCCGACGAAGGCCGCCCAGCGGTCGTCGTCCCTCCCGAAAGGAACCCCGGCATGATCACTCGCAGAACTCTCCTGTCCTCCGCACCCCTGGCCGCCACCGGCGCCCTCGCCCTGTCCTCTTGCGGAAACAGTGGCGGCGGCTCGGCCGGCGCCGGTGGCGGCTCGCTGACCTGGATGTCGATGCTGCACACCCCGTCCACGCCGCAGGCGGACGGCCCGGTGATGACCGCGCTGACCGAGCACACGGGGACCGATTTCCAGTTCCAGTGGGTTCCGGACGCCTCCAAGGAGGAGAAGGTCAACGCGGCCCTGGCCTCGGGCTCCGTCGCCGACATCACGTCCCTGAACCAGCTGGCGATGCCGTCGATCCGGGACGCACTCAGCTCCGGACTGTTCTGGGAGGTCGAGGAGTTCCTCGCCGACTATCCGAACCTCAGCCAGATCAACCCGGACACGCTCGAGGGGGCACGGCTGGACGGTGCGCTGTACGGCGTGCCGTTCCAGAAGCCGCTCGCCCGCTACGGCGTGCTGGTGCGGCAGGACTGGCTGGACCGCCTCGGCCTCGAGGTGCCCCACACCATCGAGGAGCTCGGCGAGGTCGCGAAGGCCTTCGCCGAGGACGACCCGACCGGCACCGGCGCCGCGGCCACCGGGTTCATCGACCGTCAGGAGAGCTTCCTGGTCGGCTTCCGATCGCTCGCCGGCTACTTCGGCGCGGGCGACAAGTTCCAGCTGGACGACGCCGGCAACATCGTCCCCGCCTGCACCACCGACCCCTGGAAGGAGGCCATGCAGTGGTACCGCGAGGTCTACGAGGCCGGCGGCGTGAACCAGGAGTTCATCACGATGCAGAAGCAGAACCAGCAGCAGGCGATCGCGCAGGACAAGGGCGGCATCGTGGTCACCGGGCTGTTCGAGGCCAAGAACTACGTGGCGCTCGCCGAGTCGATCAACCCCGACACCGAGGTGTCGTGGACGCTCATCAACGACATCACCTATGCGGACGTGCCGCGGCGGATCGTCTCGGACACCGGCGGGGGCATGGGCGGCCTGATGTGCTTCTCGACCCAGTCGCTCACCTCCGAGGAGGACCTCGCTCGCGGGCTGACCCTCATCGACGAGCTGCTCGAGGAGCCCGCCTTCCAGCTCATGACCAACGGCATCGAGGGCACGCACTACGAGATGGATGACGACGGGGTGGTGACCATCATCGATCAGCCCCTGTGGGAGCAGCAGGTCCAGCCCTACAACGGCTCACGCCCGTCAGACCTGGTGGAGATCTACAAGTCGTCCGACGAGTACGTGAACCAGGCGAACGAGATGATGGACGAGAACGCCGAGTACGCCATCACCAACCCGGCGCAGTCGCTGACGTCCCCGACGTACGACAACCAGTGGGCGACCATCGAGCAGGCGCTCAACGACGCCTACAACACCTTCATGATCGGCCAGACCTCCATGAGCGACTACGAGGCCTCCATCGAGGCCGTGCGCTCCCAGGGCCTGGACGACATCATCGCCGAGTACACCGAGGCCTACGACGCCGTCAACGGCTGACGGTTCGTCTCCGCCGCGCTCCCCTCCGCTCCTTCCACCGATCGGGAAAGGTCCCTTCGTGTCGACCCTGGACATCTCCGAACCGCCCGTCGCCGAGCTGGCGACCACATGGCTGCAGCACGCCATCGACCGGGCGGCGGCCCGTGGCGGGGGTCAGGTGCGCGTGCCCCCGGGCACCCACCGC
Source organism: Brachybacterium sp. GCM10030267 (assembly GCF_042666875.1). Taxonomy (NCBI): domain Bacteria; kingdom Bacillati; phylum Actinomycetota; class Actinomycetes; order Micrococcales; family Dermabacteraceae; genus Brachybacterium; species Brachybacterium sp. GCM10030267. Next base: position 267,216 of record NZ_JBHTCX010000011.1, read on the forward strand.
ACCGGAGCGATCCGGCTCCGCTCGGGCATCGATCTGCACCTCGAGGCCGGCGCGCTGCTGCAGTTCGTCCCGGATCCCGCGCTGTACCCGGCCGTCGAGGCGCGCTGGGAAGGCACGGCAGGCCTCGTCCACTCCCCGTGCCTGTTCGCGCACGGGGAGAGGGACGTCTCGATCACGGGCCTGGGAACCGTCGACGGGGGCGGCGCGACCTGGTGGGAGACGTTCCGGCAGCGGCGCGGCGACCTCGCGCATCCGCGCCCGACCCTGATCGGCCTGCACGGCTGCGAACGGGTCACGATCAGGGACGTCTCCCTGCGCAACTCCCCGGCCTGGACGCTCCATCCCGCCCTGTGCGACGACGTCACCATCAGCGGCATCCGGATCAGCAACCCTGCGGACTCGCCGAACACCGACGGGATCGATCCGGAGTCCTGCCGCAACGTGCGCATCAGCGACTGCCACATCGATGTGGGCGACGACTGCATCGCGATCAAGGCCGGCACCGAGCACACGCCGGACCGCGTCGCCTGCGAGAACATCGTCATCAGCAACTGCACCATGATCCGCGGTCACGGCGGGGTGGTGATCGGCAGCGAGATGAGCGGCGACGTCCGCAACGTCGTGATCAGCAACTGCGTGTTCCAGGGCACCGATCGTGGGATCCGTCTGAAGACCCGCCGGGTGCGCGGGGGAGTGATCGAGGACGTGCGGGTGACCAACGTGGTCATGGACGACGTGCTGTGCCCGATCACGGTGAACCCCTTCTACTTCTGCGGGCCGGAGGGCAAGGAGCCCCACGTGGGGGACCGCTCCGCGCGCGCCGTCGACGGGGGCACCCCGCGGATCCGCGGGCTCCATCTCGCACATGTCACCGCGAGGAACGTCCACGCCTCGGCGGGTCACCTCTTCGGACTGCCCGAGGCGCCCCTCGAGAACGTCACCCTCGACGACCTCGACGTCACCTTCGCCGCCGATCCGCGGCCGGGAGCGCCCGAGATGGCGCTCGCCGTGGAGGCCCGGACCCGATCCGGCATCGAGCTCGGGTTCGTGCGGGGCGGCGAGCTCAGCCGGGTCCGGGTCGCCGGCGCCGACGGGGCCGCGGTGTCCACACACGCCTGCGAGGGTCTCGAACTGGAGGTCAGGGGGAGCGATGACGGTTCTGCATGAGTCCCGCCGGCTCCGCCGTCGCACCGCCGAGATGTGGATCGCAGGTGTCGGGATGGCGCTGGCGATTCTCTGCCTCGGCGGCTTCTGCCTGGTCATGAACGGGGTGGATGCCGCGACCTTCGAGCGCGACGTCATGCCCTCCCTGCTCGGCGCGGATCACGGCATGGGCCCGCAGGAGGCGTTCGAGGCGGCTCGCGTCCTCGGAGCCTGGTTCGGCGCGACCCTGATCGTGGTGCTGCTGCTGTCGACGGCCGGGCTCTTCCTCGCCCGTCGGCTGCCCACCCGCCGCACCACCGGCTGGTGGTTCTTCGCCGCGGGGCTGGTCCTGCTGCTGGGGAGCCAGCTGATCCTGTTCCCGCTCGCGTTCGTCTTCTTCGCGACCGCCGCCCTCTTCGCCCTGCGCCCGCTCACGGATGGGAGCCCTTCATGACCACCGCACCACCCAGCCCTCCCACCGACGCGGGGAGCAAGGCAGTCCTGGCCACGCGCCCGCCACGCCGAAACGGCCAGCCGCGCCTGCGCCGCCTCAGCACGGGGGAGCAGATATTCCGGGTGATCAACGTGATCATCCTCAGCGGCTTCTCCCTGATCTGCCTGATCCCGTTCGTCCACGTCATCGGCAGCTCCTTCGCCAGCCCCGGTGAGCTGGCCACGACCAACTTCCTGCTGATCCCGCGGGAGGTCACCCTCGACGCCTACCGCTACATCCTCTCGACCCCGACGATCTTCCGTGCGATGGGAGTGTCGGTGTTCGTGACCACAGCGGGCACGCTGCTCAGCCTGGTGGTCACGGCGCTGATGGCCTATGCCCTGGCCAAGCCGTACCTGTTGGGGCGCCGAACCATGAACTTCCTGGTCGTGTTCACCATGCTGTTCAGCGGCGGCATGATCCCCACCTTCATCGTGGTCTCCTCGCTGGGGCTGCTGGACTCGCTGTGGTCGCTGATCCTTCCGGTGACCGTCAATGCCTTCAACTTCGTGATCATGCGGAACTTCTTCCAGGGCATCCCCGACAGCCTCGAGGAGGCGGCGCGGATCGACGGCTGCTCCGAGCTGGGTGTGTTCGCGCGCATCGTGCTGCCGCTGTCCATCGCCTCGATCGCCACCATCGGCCTGTTCTACGCCGTGACCTACTGGAACACGTACATGCACGCGATCCTGTACATCAACGACTCCTCGAAGTGGCCGATCCAGGTGCTGCTGCGCCAGATCGTCATCGTCGCCAGCGGTGTCAACGCGGACGCCTCCTCGGTGAGCGTGGTGCCTCCGGCGCAGTCGGTGAAGATGGCCGTCATCACCGTGGCCACGATGCCGATGCTGCTGCTGTACCCCTTCATCCAGCGCTTCTTCGTCAAGGGCGCGCTCATCGGCTCGGTCAAGGGCTGAGCCGCACCCCACCGATAAAGGATGATCATGCCGTCAGTTCCCCGCCGCAGCCTCCCTGCCCTGGCCGGTGCCTCCGTGGGCGCCGCCGCCGTGCTCGCCGGCACCGCTCCCGCTCTCGCCCGGCCCACCGCGACCACGCCGGATGGCGTGCTGGCCCTGATGCGGGTCCCCACCGGCAGGTCCGGTGCCGGCGGCGGTCGCGTCTGGTCGCCGCGGCCGACGGGATTCGCCTCCGTGCCCACCCCCGAGCTGCCGGAGGGCACCACGGGCGGACTCGGCGGTCGCGTCGTCACCGTCACCACGGCGGATGCGCTCGCCGAAGCCATCGCGGCCGACGAGCCGACGGTGGTGCTGGTGAGCGGGACGATCGAGTTCCCCAGCGGAACCATCACGGACGTCTCCGCGAACACGAGCATCCTCGGCGTCGGCCGCGGGGCCGAGATCGTCGGGGGCGGGCTGCGGCTGCTCGAGGTCTCCAACGTCATCATCCGCAACCTCACCGTCCGGGACTCCTTCGTCGCGGGGGACTGGGACGGCAAGTTCGAGACCAACGACAACGACGGCATCCGTGTGGATACCTCGCACCATGTCTGGATCGATCACTGCGAGTTCGCCCGGCTCGGCGACGGTCAGGTCGACATCCGCAAGGACTCGACCGACGTGACCGTGTCCTGGTCCCTCTTCCGCGACCACAACAAGACGCTCGGCGTGGGCTGGACCGACAACCTCGTCACCACGCTGACGCTGCACCACAATCGGTTCTCCAACGTCCACCAGCGCAACGGCAGCATCGATCAGGTGAGGATCGGGCACGTGTACAACTGCTGGCTCGCGGGCGCCAGCTCGTACGGCATGGCCTCCCGCGGTGCCACCGAGCTGCTCATCGAGCACAGCGTGTTCGACGCCGTCCGCAACCCGATCGGCACCAGTGACGAGCAGTCCCGGGTCGCGCAGAACGGCAACCTGCGCACCGACTCCTGGGGCGACTGGGAGGACACGGGCATCGACGTCGACCCCGCCGACCACTACGACTACGACCTCGACCCCGTCGACCAGGTGCGCGACCTGCTCACCCGGCATGCAGGCCCCCATGGGCGCACGGAGCGCACGCCGCGGCGCCTGCATGTCTCCCAGGACGGGACCGGTGACGTCTCCTCCATCCATGCCGCCGTCGGGGCCGCGTGGCGCAGCCCCCACCCCGTGGAGATCATCGTCCACCCCGGGATCTACCGCGAGGTGATCTCCATCTGGCCGGGGTGCGACGGCCTGGAGATCCGCGGTGCCTCCGGTGATCCCGCCGACGTCGTGGTCACCTACGACAAACCTGCCACGGACTGGGCGACCGTCACCGTGTTCGCCCGGGACGTCGTGCTCGCCGCCCTCACGCTGGAGAACGCCTACGAGGACGACACCGGGGGCGACCGCGCCGCCTATCCGCTGCGCTCGATCGACGACACACTCCGGCTCGAGGACGTCCAGCTCACGGGCGGCCCCTGGGAGATATCGGATCCGCGCCTCTGACCAGGGAAGACCAGCAGCCGACACAACAGATCAAGGAAGATCATGATGGCCACATCCACCCGAACCCGGCGCACGGCCCGCGCACTCGTGTCAGCGTCGGCCGCCCTGATGCTGATGATTCCTTCCACCGCCGTGGCCGGCCCCGGCGGTACCCACGGCCCGCCCGATACGCACCCGCGCGATCCGGCCATCACCGACCGGCAGGTCCTTCCCGATGACGACGGCTGGGCCAGCGCCGGCGGCGGCACCACCGGCGGCGCCGAGGCGAACGAGGAGCACGTGTACGACGTCTCCACCCGGACCGAGCTCGTCAACGCTCTCGCCGACTCCGGGGACGAGCCCGCGATCATCCGGGTCCACGGCACCATCGAGGTCAACGCCGACGAGAACGGTGATCCCCTCACCTGCGAGGAGATCGCCGAGGGCACCGGGTACACCCTGGAGAAATACCTCGAGGCCTACGACCCCGAGACCTGGGGCCGTGACCGTAAGCCCGACGGTGAGATGGAGGAGGCCCGCGAGGCCGCCGAGCAGAAGCAGCGCGCCCTGGTCGACATCCGCATCCCCTCGAACACGACGCTGATCGGCGCCGAGGAGGGCGCCGGGCTGACCGGCGCGAACCTCACCGCGAGCGGGGTCCACAATGTCATCATCCGCAACCTCGTGCTCGCCGACACCTACGACTGCTTCCCCTCGTGGGACCCCACCGACGGCGACGAAGGTGCTTGGAACAGCGAGTACGACAGCGTGCGGATCGTCGACGGCGCAACCAACATCTGGGTCGACCACAACGCCTTCACCGACGAGCCGATGACCGACGACAAGCTGCCGACGTACTTCGGACAGACTTTCCAGCGGCACGACGGTGCTCTTGACGTCACCAACGGCTCGGACCTCGTCACCGTCAGCTGGAACAGCTTCTCCGACCACGACAAGCTGACCCTGGTCGGGTCGACCGACAGCGCCGACCGTGGGGACCCGGGCAAGCTCCGGGTCACCTTCCACCACAACCTCTACGAGGGCGTGGGCCAGCGGGCACCGCGCGCCCGCTGGGGACAGGTCGACGTCTACAACAACCACTACGTCATCACTGACGACCAGACCGTCGACTACGGCTACTCACTCGGGGTCGGCCACGAATCGCATCTGTGGGTCGAGGCGAACGCCTTCGACATCACCGGTGACACGCAACCGGGGCAGCTCCTGTCCTTCCTGCGCGGCGAGGTCATCGTCACCGAGGGCAACCTCGTCAACCATCGTCAGGTGGACCTGTTGGCCGAGTACAACGCCAACGCCGATGAGGACGAACAACTCGCCGAGGACACCAGCTGGGAGCCGACGCTGCGGGCCTGCGAGCACAAGGTCCAGCACGTGGCCGGTGTGGTCGATGCCTGGGCCGGTCCCGAGTTCGGTCCTGCGCCGGGCCGTCTTCACGGAGGCTGCTGACCTCCGTCCGGCTGCATCGCACGCCCCAGCAGCGTTCCCGCGGGAACGCTGCTGGGGCGTGCGGACCCTCCCGCGGGAGCGTCTATCGGCCGACGGGCCGTTCCCGCGGGAACGCCCCTCGGCGCGAATATCGGCCATCGCCGAGCGCGCGGTCCCACGACGTGGACTCCGTGCCGTGGATCACGGTCAGACCCGCGATTCCGCATAGGCTTTCGGGATGTTCTCGAATCTCTCGGCCGGCGCGCTCGGCCTCTCCCTGGACCACCCGACCGCCGTCGACCTCGCCGCGACGCACGGCTTCGGCGGCGTCGACCCGGATCTCGGCTACTTCCGGTCGCTCGGCAGCACCGCGGCTGTGGCCGAGCACGCCGCGGCGGTGCGCGAGCGCGGCCTGGAGTGGGGAATGACCGGCCTGCCGATCGGCCTCGACGCTCCCGCCGAGGAGTTCCGCCAATCCCTCGCCGATCTGCCCGCCGCGCTCGAGCTGCTGAAGGCCGCCGAGGTCACCCGGGTGGGGACTTGGATCCGCCCGATGCACGACGAGCGCACCTACCGCGAGAACTGGCGGCTCTTCGCCGGCCGTCTCGCCCTGGTCGCCGAGCTCCTGGCCGAGGCGGGGATCCGCATCGGCCTGGAGTACATCGGCCCGAAGACGTTCTGGTCCACCGAACGCTTCCCCTTCATCCACTCGCTGCGCGAGGCACGGGAGCTGATCGCCGAATCCGGCGCGGGCAACGTCGGCCTGATCCTGGACAGCTACCACTGGTACACCGCCGGCGAGAGCGCCGAGGACCTGGTCGGCCTCACCGACGCCGACCTCGTCTCGGTCGACATCAACGATGCCCGCAGCGATCGCGAGCGCGACCAGCAGCAGGACCTGGACCGTCGCCTGCCGTACCAGACCGACGTCATCGACCTGGCCGGATTCATGGGCGCCGTCCATGCTGCCGGCTACACCGGGCCGGTGAAGGTCGAGCCGTTCATGAAGGAGCTGGCCGAGCAGCCCGTCGACGACGTCCTCGCGGACATCTCGAGCCGGCTCGACCGCGCCGTCGCGAGCCGCTGACGCACCGCCGGCATCCCACCCCAGCGAAGGACGACGACATGGAACCGCCCCTGACCGGAGCCGACTCCGACGCCGAGGCCACCGTGGAGACCCCCGCGACGGCCGAGGCCGCCACCGCCCGCCGCCGTCTGCGCTTCCTGCTGGGACTGGCCGATCACTTCGAGGACCGCCAGGGCCGGCGCAGCGCCCGCGCCGGCAGCACGGCCGACGGCGCGGCGGCTGACGGCGCGACGGGCGACGGCGCGACGGGGGATGCGGCATCCCCCGAGACGTCGGCCCCCGCCGCAACGCCGCATCTGGACGATCTCCCCGCTGCGAGCGGCACGGAACCACAGGAGGTCCGGATCCGCACGGCCGACGGCGACGTGATCCCCGCCTTCCTCCTGCGCCCCGCTCCGGAGGTGGCCACGGGTGCCGCCGTCGTGCTGGTGGCCGGCCACGGCCGCGGCATCGACGACCTGGTCAGCACTGATCCGGCCGACGAGTACCACGACGGCCTCGCCCACAAGCTGGTGCGCGCCGGGCTGACCGTGCTGTGCCCGGAGATGATCAGCTTCGGACGGCGCCGCGTCCCCCGCCCGGACGGTGCCGAACCCTATGAGGACACCGAGAACTCGTGCGGCATCGATGCCGCCCGCCACCTGCTGCACGGCCGGCCGGTGATGGGCCACCGTGTGGCTGACGCCCGCGCCGCCGTGCAGGCGCTGCGCGAGGTGCCCGGGGTGGACCCGCAGCGGGTGGCCGTCGCGGGCGGCTCCGGAGGCGGGGCCGTCTCGCTGCTGCTGGCGGCAGTGGACCCGACTGTCGCCGGCGCCCTGGTCGCGAGCTATTTCTCCTCGTTCGAGGCGAGCCTGTGCTCGATCCGGCACTGCCCCTGCAACATCATCCCCGGCCTGCTGCCGGGGATGGAGATGGCGGACATCGCCGCCCTCGTCGCGCCCCGGCCCCTGGTGCTGGAGGCAGGTGAGCACGACCCGATCTTCCCGATCGAGGCGACGCGCGCCTCGTTCGCGCAGCTGCCCCCGGTGTGGCAGGCGCTCGACGCCGCGCCTCCCGAGCTCGTCGTCACCGACGGCGGCCACGCCTTCCGCGGGGAGCGGTCCGTGGAGCTGATGGCCGAGCGACTGGCCTGAGCCTCAGACCGCGTCGCCGAGCTTCCCGGACAGGCGCTCCAGGCGCTCCTGGCTCGCGCCGTCCAGCCCGATGATGCGGGCCTCCTTGCCACGGTCGGTGTACTTCGACTGCACGGCATCCAGCGCCGCCACGGTCGAGGCGTCCCACACGTCGGCGTCGGTGAGGTCGATGATCACGACGTCCGGATCGCCCGCATAGTCGAACTGGTAGACCAGATCGTTGCTGGAGGCGAAGAACAGCTCGCCCACCACGCGGTAGCGGCGGATCTCCGGGGCGCCGTCGTCGTCGATGTCGGTCTCCCACACCGGCTCGATGCGCACCAGGTGCGCCACCCGCCGGGCGAAGAGGACCATCGCGGCCAGGGTGCCGAGGATGACGCCGACGGCGAGGTTGTGGGTGGCGACCGTGGCGACCACGGTGATCACCATGACCAGGGTCTCCGGCACGGGCATCAGCCGCAGCGTCGAGGGGCGGATGCTGTGCCAGTCGAACGTGGCCACGCAGACCATGATCATGACCGCCACCAGGGCGCCCATCGGGATCAGACCGACGATGTCGCCGAGGGCCACCAGCAGGATCAGCAGGAACAGACCGGCGAGGAAGGTGGAGATCCGGGTGCGCGAGCCGGACTGCTTCACGTTGATCATGGTCTGGCCGATCATGGCGCAGCCGCCCATGCCGCCGAAGAAGCCGGTGACGATGTTGGCGACGCCCTGGCCCCACGCCTCGCGAGTCTTGTTCGAGTGGGTGTCGGTGATGTCGTCGACGAACTTCGCCGTCATCAGCGACTCCAGCAGCCCCACCAGCGCCATGCCCAGCGCGTAGGGGCCGATCAGCTGCAGCGTCTCCAGGGTGAGGGGGACGTCGGGGATGAACAGGCTGGGCAGGGAGTCCGGCAGCTCGCCCTCGTCGCCCACGGTCGGCACGCTCCAGCCCGAGAAGAACACGACGGCGCTGATGACGAGGATGGTGATCAGCGGGGCGGGGATGGCGGTGGTGATCTTGGGCAGCACCACCAGCATCACGATGCCGACGGCCACCAGTGCGTAGACCAGCGGACCCACACCCTGGCCGTACAGGTGCGGGACCTGCGCCATGAAGATGAGGATGGCCAGGGCGTTGACGAAGCCGGTCATCACCGAGCGGGGGATGAACCGCATCAGCTTGGCCACGCCCAGCGCGCCGAGGACCACCTGCAGCACGCCGGCCAGCAGCACCGTGGCGACCAGGTAGTTCAGGTCCTGCGTCTGCGCCATGACGGGCGCGACCACCAGGGCAACCGCACCGGTGGCGGCGCTGATCATGGCCGGGCGGCCGCCGACGATCGCGATGGAGATCGCCATGGTGACCGAGGCGTACAGGCCGACGGCCGGATCGACGCCTGCGGCCAGCGAGAACCCGATCGCCTCGGGAATCAGGGCGAGGGCGACGACGAGGCCGCCGAGCACCTCGGTCTTCAGGCGGCGGGGGTCACGGAGCGCCTCGAGGACGCCCATCGGGCGCTGCTGGGAATGCGCGGCGGCGGGGGCGCCGCCGAGGGCAGGGCTGACTGACGTCACGAAGCATCCTTGGGGAGAGGAGATGGGAGGGAGGCCCGAGGAAGCGGACGAGTCCGAGGGCCGACGACCAACCCTCACGTTACGGGAGGTTCAGTGGTTCTCGCACCCGGCGGGCGTTGCGCGATGGGTCACAGGTACGGGGCTCAGGGGTGGCAGGCAGCGACGGTCTACCGATTCGTCGCGTCCAGGGCGGTCCCGCTCTCCTCGGGGCCGGCGATCTCGCGCAGACGCGCCAGGAACTCATCGGCCATCGCCACCTTCTTCTCCAGGGCACTGCGCCGCTCGATCGCGATCTGCTCGAACTCGCGCAGCGTGCGGAGGGCCTCGGCGGGGGCGCCCGGCCCGTCGGCCGCGTCGGCGACATCGAGCAGCTCGCGCATCTGCTCGAGACTGAAGTCCAGCGGTTTCATCCGTCGGATGAGCAGGATGCGTTCGACGTCCTGCTCGGAGTAGAGCCGGAACCCGCCCTCGGTGCGCTCCGAGGGGGTGACCAGGCCGATCTCGTCGTAGTGCCGCAGCGTACGCAGGCTCAGCTCGGTGCGCTCGGCGACCGCTCCGATGTGCAGCAGTTCGCGATGATCGTCCGTCGGGCTCATACGGTCAGTGTGCCCGATGGGGCGGCGCCCTCAGATCAGCCGTGAGAGGTCGATCTCCACGGGCCGTTCATCCCTGAGCTCCACGTCGAGCAGTCGCTCTCCACGACGCACCGAGTGGGTGCCCAGCGCCCCCGGACCCACCGCGCGCAGGTGCAGCGCGGTGACGTCGGCGTCGGCCCAGGTCATGTCGACCTCGATGCCGGGCCGCGCCCGTAGCCCGCGGACCGACCCGTCGGCCATGATCGGCGGCAGCGCAGGCAGCAGCTCGATCTCGCCACGGTGGCTCTGGAGCAGGCATTCGGCGAGGGCGGCGACGATCCCGATGTTGCCGTCGATCTGGAACGGCGGATGGGCCGAGAAGAGGTTCGGGTACAGGCCGCTGCGCTCGACGCCGTCGGCGGTCTCGGCCGGGCGCAGGTACAGCTCCAGCAGGGCCTGAACCCGGTCCGGGCGACGAAGGCGTGCCCACAGGCAGGTCTTCCACACCAGCGACCACCCCGTGGCCTCGTCCCCGCGGGCCTCGAGCGAGGCGGCCGCGGCGCGGGAGAGCTCATCGGGCACGGGATCGGTGCCGGGGTAGAGGAAGCCGAGGTGGGAGACGTGCCGGTGCTCGGGCTCGACCTCCTCGAGCCCGTCGGCGTGCCATTCGAGGATGCGGCCGTCGGCCCCCGTCCGCGGCCCGGGCACCCGGTCCAGCGCCGCCCCGGCGCGCCGGACGATCTCATCGTCACCGCGGCCGGTCAGGCGGGATGCCGCGATGAGGAGCTCGAAGATCTCCCGCACCAGCCAGCGGTCCATGCCCGTGCCCTCGCTGAGCCCGACCGGGGTGCCGCCGGGTGCGACCCATTCGTTCTCCGGAGAGGTCGAGGGGAAGGTGACCAGCTCCCCGCCCTCCGTCTCCCACAGCAGATCGAGAGCGAAGGCCGCTGCGTCGCGCAGCGCGGGGAAGCGGCGCTCGGCGATCGAGCGCGGCTCCTCCCCGCCGAAGGCTGCGATCGAGGAGAGCTCGCGCTCGAGCCAGAGGCCGCCCATCGGCCACGAGGACCACTTGGGATTGCCGCGCACAGGATCGGTGTAGCCCCACGGGTCCGAGTTGTGGTGGACGGTCCAGCCGTCGGCGCCGTACACACGGCGGGCCGTCTCGCTCCCGCTCTCGCGCAGCATGGCGACGTAGCCCTCCAGGGCCCCGGCTGCGCCGGGAACGTGCGCGACCCCCGCCGCCCAGTGGTTCATCTCCAGATTGATGTTGACCGTGTAGTTCGAGTTCCACGGCGCCAGGACGTGGGGATTCCAGATGCCCTGGAGGTTCGCCGGCGGCAGGCCCGGACGCGAGGAGGAGGCGAGCAGGTAGCGGCCGTAGGCGAAGGTGGTGGCGAGCAGCTCCGCGTGCTCGGAGCCGCTGAGCTCCAGCTCGACATCGCCGGCCCCGAGCGGGAGACGCTCGAGGTGGCGCCTGCGGAGGTCGAGCTCACCGCGCGCCACCGCGGCGTCGGCCCGGCCCGTCGCCTCGGCGAGAGCGTCGGCGAGGGGACGGTCGGGGTGCCGGCCCATGCCCTGCCACGTGGTGACGATGGCGCAGACGACCAGGATGCGGCCCCTCTCGCGCCGGGTGCGGACGACGACGGCCGCTCGGCTCTCGCCCTCGGCGTCCCACGCGAGCTCGGCGACATCGCCGTGGCGGGTCGGCACGCCGTCCGACGGGGCGCGGAGCACGAGGGAGAGGCCGTCCGGCCCGGAGGTGCGCCGCTCCTCGACCAGGGGGGAGGTGAACTCGAGCGCGACGTCGGCGCCGTCGGGGCAGGGGGCGGCATGGACCAGGACCTCGTCGGCGGTGCTGACGAAGGTGCGGTGCTCGCCGTCGGGCGTCCGTGCGGTGTGCTCGAACCGTGTGAGATCGAGTGTGCGCTCGACGGGCTGCTGGGTCCCGTCCGCGCGAGAGAGGCGCACCTGCAGATCCCCGACGGGCTGATAGGCCTGTGCCCATGCGGCCCCGAGCTCCTCGATCGAGTTCTGCGCCTCGACGATCTGTCCGGAGCCGAACTGCGATCGGGCACGGGTCAGAAGCTCTGCCGCGTCCTCGCGCGAGGTGCACCTGTTCCGGGTGGTGCTGGGGGAGCCGGACCACAGGGTGGTCTCGTTGAGACTGAAACGCGCCACCTCGGGGTCACCCCAGACCATGGCACCGATCCGACCATTTCCCAGAGGCAATGCCTCCAGCCAGCGCGTTGCGGCGTGACGCCGGCTGAGAGTATCGGGCGGCGTCATGACAGGTTTCTCCTCGGGTTCGGGGGTCGCGGTCGCAGCGGCAGCCCGCTGGGCATCGCGTCTCGGCAACGCTAAACATCCTATGTCTGAGGGGCCGTTGCGTCGAGGGCCCACGCGGGGGCGAGAGGGCGTGCGCGAGAGCGCGGGGGCGTCCGGCACCGGGCGCGACGGGAAAGCGCTTGAAACCCGGGCGCTGACATGATCTACTGAGCCCCCGGAACGGAAAGCGGTTACCGTCATCCGTCGCTCACGACGGATGCAGCTCGTGCGCGACGTGGCGCGCGAGCAGCCGGGATCGCGGCCGTTCCTCTCAGTCAGCCCAGCACGGACTGCCGCCGCGCCGGCCGCGGCCGCACATGAAGGAGAGCCGCCACATGGCCACACGCAGGATCGGGATCATCGTCAACGGGGCCACGGGACGCATGGGGTATCGCCAGCATCTGGTGCGCTCCCTGCTCGCCATCCAGGACCAGGGCGGCGTCGAGCTCACCGGCGGCGACCGGCTGCTGCCCGAGCTGCTGCTGGTGGGCCGGAACGAGGAGAAGCTGACCGCCGTGGCCAAGCGCCACGGCCTGACGCAGTGGACGACGGACGTCGAGGCCGCCCTGGCCGACGAGGACTACGAGGTCTACTTCGACGCCCTGGTGACCAACCTGCGCGTGGCCAACCTCAAGAAGGCCATCACCGCCGGCAAGGCGATCTACACGGAGAAGCCCACGGCGGAGTCCTTCGCCGACGCCCTCGAGCTGGCGCGCCTGGCGAAGGAGGCCGGCACCGTCTCCGGCGTCGTCCACGACAAGCTCTACCTGCCCGGCCTGCTCAAGCTGCGCCGCCTGATCGATTCCGGCTTCTTCGGCGAGATCCTCTCCGTGCGCGGCGAGTTCGGCTACTGGGTCTACGAGGGCGACTGGCAGGCCGCCCAGCGTCCCTCCTGGAACTACCGCGCCGAGGACGGCGGCGGCATCGTCGCGGACATGTTCCCGCACTGGAACTACGTCATCGAGGACCTCTTCGGCCGCATCGCCGACGTCTACGCCCAGACCGCCACCCACATCCCGGCCCGCTGGGACGAGAACGGCACCCGGTACACCGCCACCGCCGACGACGCCGCCTACGGCGTCTTCCGCCTCGAGAACGGCATCGTGGTGCAGATGAACTCCAGCTGGGACGTGCGCGTGCGCCGCGATGAGCTGGTCGAGTTCCAGGTCGACGGCACCAAGGGCTCCGCCGTCGTGGGCCTGCACAGCGCCCACATCCAGCCGCGCGAGGCGACCCCGAAGCCGGTCTGGGATCCCGACGTCAAGGACGGCCACGACTACTTCGACGACTGGATCGAGGTCCCCGACAACGAGACCTTCGACAACGGCTTCAAGGTGCAGTGGGAGGACTTCCTGCGCCACTACATCGAGGGCCGCCCCTATCCGTTCGATCTGCTCTCCGGCGCCCGCGGGGTGCGGCTGGCCGAGACCGGACTGGCCAGCTCTGCCGAGGGCCGCCGCATCACCCTCGACCCGCTCACGGAGGTCTGAGCACCATGACGAGCACCGATCTGACCCTGCTCGACGAGGACGGCCATCTGCGCACCATGCCGCTGGGGGAGGCGGTCCCCTTCGCAGCGCCCACCGCGCCGCTGCGCTCGCGCACCGTGTTCGCCGCCGTGCATGTGGTCCCGATCGTCCACGGGGACAACACCCCCGGCGCCCCGGCCGACATCGACTGGGAGGCGACCATCGCCTTCCGCCGCACCATGTGGTCGCGCGGTCTCGGCGTCGCCGACGCCATGGACACCGCCCAGCGCAACATGGGGCTGGACGCCGCGGCCACCCGCGAGCTGATCTCCCGCACCGCCGACGCCGCCCGCGAGGCCCTCGCCGATCCCGCGTACGCGGGCCTGTTCCGGGACGGCGCGCAGGTGCGCGACCTGGTCGTCGCCGGTGTCTCCACCGACCACCGCAGCGAGCCTGAGCTGAGCCTGGACCAGATCGTCGAGGCCTACCGCGAGCAGCTGAGCGCGACCGAGGCCACCGGCGCGGGCGCTGTGCTCATGGCCAGTCGTCACCTCGCCCGGGCCGCGACGTCGGCCGAGGACTACGAGGACGTCTACCGCCGCGTGCTCGAGGCCGCCACCGAACCGGTCGTGCTGCACTGGCTGGGCACCGCCTTCGACCCGCAGCTGGCGGGCTACTTCGGCTCCGGCGACACCGCCGAGGCCTCCGAGACGCTGCTGCGGATCATCGAGGCGAACCCGGCCCGGATCCGCGGCGTGAAGATGAGCCTGCTGGACGCCGAGGCGGAGGTCGCCGTGCGCGAACGCCTGCCGCGCGGCGTGCAGATGCTCACCGGGGACGACTTCCACTTCTCCCACCTGATCGTGGGAGAGGGGGCCGACGGGACGACGGCGCGCACCGACCAGCCGGAGGGCAGCTTCTCCCACGCCCTGCTCGGCGCGTTCGCCGTCACCGCGCCCGCCGCCTCCGCAGCGGTCCAGGCACTGGATGCCGGAGAGCCGGATCAGGCCCGCCGCATCCTCGACGCCGCCGAGGAGCTCGCCCGGCACGTCTTCTCCGCCCCCACCTACCACTACAAGACCGGCGTCGCCTTCCTCGCCTGGCTGAACGGGCACCAGCCCGCCTTCACCATGGTGGGCGGGATGCACTCCGCCCGCAGCCTGCCCCACCTCTCGCGCACCATCGAACTGGCCGCGAGCACCGGCAACCTCGAGCGCCCCCAGCTGGCCGCCGAACGCTGGCACGCCATGCTGCGCCTGGCCGGATACGAGGCGGCTCGAGATGCTGCCGGGGCCGGCGCTGCTGGGGCCGCCGCCGGGGGAGCCGACGGACCGGACGGCCTCACGGAAGGATCCGCCGCATGAACACGCCCGCTCCGGAGACGACCGGCACGCCCCGTCTGTCCATCAACCGCTGGACCTGCCGCACCACGCCGATCCAGGAGTTCCTCGAGGCCACCGCCGCCGCCGGCATCGAAGCCGTCGGTCTGTGGCGCCAGGACGTCGCCGAGGTCGGACTGGAGGCCCTGCGCCGCCGGGTCGATGACGCCGGCCTACGCGTGTCCACCGTGTGCCGCGGCGGCTTCCTCACCGCCGCCGCCGAGGCCGACCGCGCCGCGGCGCTGGAGGACAACCGGCGCGCGATCGACGAGACCGCAGCTCTGGGCGCCCCCACGCTGGTGCTCGTCGTCGGCGGCATCAGCCAGGAGGACAAGGACATCGCCGGCGCCCGCGCCCGCGTCGCCGAGAACATCGCGGCCCTGGCCCCCTACGCCGAGGAGCGCGGGGTCACGCTGTCGATCGAACCTCTGCACCCGATGTTCGCGGCCGACCGCGCCGTGGTCTCCACCCTCGACCAGGCCCTCGACATCGCCGAGGCCACCGGCAGCCCCGCCGCCGGCGTCGTCGTGGACACCTATCACGTGTGGTGGGACCCCTACCTCGAGCGCGCCATCCAGCGTGCCGCCGACGCCGGCCGCCTGCTGAGCTACCAGGTGTGCGACTGGAACCTGCCGTTGGCCGCCGAACCGCTGTTCTCCCGCGGCTACATGGGCGATGGCTACATCGACTTCCCCGCCATCACCCGCATGATCGCCGCGACCGGCTACGACGGCGACATCGAAGTGGAGATCTTCCACGAAGACGTGTGGGCCACACCGGCCGCCGAGGCCATCCATACCGTCGCCGAGCGCTTCGAGCAGCTGGTCCTGCCGTACGCATGAGCGTTGACCCGGAGGTTCGGGGACCGACCGCACCCTTGCGTCGTGCCTGGGGCCTGCCGGTCGAGTCCGATGATCCGGACGGCGTCGGTCCCCAGGCGGCGGCCCGCGCGCAGCTGCCTCCAGAGCTGTCGGAGGCCTTCGGCCAGGTGCGCGAACGCCTGCCGGTGCCCCGCCTGGCAGCAGAGGGCCCGCCGGAGCTGCCCGCTTCGCTGCAGGAGGCCATGACCGCGCCGGCGCTCGCCGTCGCCGATGACCCCCTCCCGTTCCCGCTGCTGAGCCAGTACACGCGATTCTGGCGGGAAGGGGTGCGCACCGACTACGAGGACGACGCGCGGCGCCTGGGCATCATGACCGGCGAGGCGGTGCTCGCAGCGGTCGCCACCGGCCAGCAGCGCTGGATCGATCGCGCGGCCGACGGGCTGATGCTGCTGTGCGAGATGTCCACCTGGTGCTGGGTGGCCCATGAGCAGTCCCACGACCGGCGCGGCTGGATGGTGCCCGATCCCGACGCGCCCGTGGTCGACCTCGGCGCCGGCCAGACCCTGCACGTCCTGGCGTGGGCGGATCTGGCGATCGGTGCGGCGCTGGACGAGCATGTGCCGGGCCTCCGTCAGCGGATGCGCCGCGAGGCCCGCCGCCGGGTGTTCGAGCCCTACCTCGCGCGCCGCGACTGGCACTGGCTGCACGGCCGGGCCCACAACTGGACCGGCTGGATCCACCAGCACCTCATCGCCGGTGCGCTGTTCCTGCTGGACGGCGAGGAGGATCGGGCCGACCGCGATGCCGTGCTCTGCCTCGCGATCGCCCAGCTGGACCGCTACCTCGCCTCGTTCCCTCCCGACGGCGGCATCGACGAAGGCTTCTCCTACTTCTGGAACGGCGCGTGCCGCCTGCTGGAGGCGATCGACCTGCTCAGCATGGCCTCCGGCGGGCTGCTCTCACGCCAGGCAGTGCTCGAGATCCCCGTGATCTCGGAGCTGGCACGGTTCCCGCATCGCATGGAGCTCGGGGACGGCTGGTTCGTCAACGTGGCCGACGGGCCGGCCCGGCCCGAGGACCCCCAGCCCTGGGAGGTGCTGCATCGGTGGGGTCGCGCGCTCGGGGACGGGGACGTGGTGGCCGGGGCGCTCGCCCGCCGCGGTGACGACCCGGCGCCGCCCGTGCGGCCGGAGCTGGGCCTGGGGCGGGTGCTGTGGGCGGTCGGGGACCAGGAGTGGCGTGCCGGCCGTCCGACGGGCCCGCCGCTGCCTGCCGAGACCTGGCTGCCCGAGGTGCAGCTGCTGGTGGCCCGTGAGCGAGCCGGCGATCGGGCCGGGCTGGCGCTCGCCGTCAAGGGCGGCCACAACGCGGAGGCCCACAACCACCTCGACGTCGGCTCCGTCATGGTCGCGCTCGAGGCCAGCCCTGTGCTCATCGACCTGGGGCAGCCGACGTACACCGCGCAGACCTTCAGCGAGCGGCGGTACGAGATCTGGACGATGACCAGCTCGTGGCACACGCTGCCCACCATCCGCGGCTGCGTGCAGGGCGTGGGGGAGGAGTATGCGGCGCAGGGGGTACGGGCGGAGGGGTCCTCGCTGACCCTCGACCTGGCCGGCGCCTACCCGGCCGAGGCGGGAGTGCGCAGCTACCAGCGGCGGGTCGCGCTCGAGCGGGGATCGACGCCTGCGGTGCGCATCGAGGACCACTGGCAGCTCGAGCCGCGCGGCGGGTCGACGCTCGGGGACGGCGTGGAGGCCCACTACGTGCTGGCCGGGGACGTGCTCGATCATCGCGCCGGGAGCCTGCAGGTGCGGGCGCTCTCCGGGGCGATCGCCGAGCTGAGCTGGGACGCCGAACTGGGAACGGGGGACCTGGAGCGACGCGAGATCGACGACCCCCTGCTGCAGCGGTCCTGGGGCGGGGCGGTGCATCGACTGTGCCTGGGGCCGACGACCGATCCAGAGACGGGGACCGGAGTGCTAGCGGTGGTGCTGCGCGCGGTGTGAGGGCCGGCCGGGGAGGGCCCGTGCCCTGTCGGCCCGTTGGTTACTCGTGTAACTTGATCCCATCCAGTCCATCCGGACGCTCGAGGAGGAACTCCATGGCTGATGACATCGCACCCGCCGCCGACCTGACCCCGGACGAGAAGGTCGCCCTGACGGGCGGCGCCGACTTCTGGCACACCCACGGCGTGCCCTCGCAGGACCTGCCCGGCGTGATGGTCGCCGACGGCCCCCACGGCCTGCGCGTCCAGAAGGCAGAAGGTGATCACCTGGGCCTGAACGACTCCGTGCCGGCGACGTGCTTCCCGCCCGCCGTCGGCCTCGCCGCGACCTGGAGCCGGGAGACCGCCTCCGCCGTCGCCGCCGCGATCGGCGAGGAGGCGCTGGCCGAAGGCGTCTCCGTCGTCCTCGGCCCGGGCATGAATCTCAAGCGCTCCCCGCTGTGCGGCCGCAACTTCGAGTACTTCTCCGAGGACCCGATCCTCACCGGTGAGATGGCCGTCGCCTACGTCAACGGCATGCAGGAACGCGGCGTCGGCACCTCCGTGAAGCACTTCGCGCTGAACAACCAGGAGACCGACCGCATGCGCATCGACGTCCAGGTCGACGAGCGCACGCTGCACGAGATGTACCTGCGCGCCTTCCGTGCCGTCGTCACCCGCGCCCAGCCGTGGACGGTGATGTGCTCCTACAACTCCGTCCTCGGCACCCTGGTCTCCGAGAACTCCTTCCTGCTCACCGACGTGCTGCGCGGGCAGTGGGGCTTCGAGGGCCTGGTGGTCTCGGACTGGGGCGCGGTGGTGGACCGGCCCCGCTCCGTCGCCGCCGGGCTGGACCTGCAGATGCCGGCCGATCCCGGCGCCCAGCAGGCCCTCGCCGAGGCGCTGGCCGAGGGGAGCATCTCGCCCGAGCACGTCGACCGCGCCGCCGGCCTGGTGCTCGACCTGATCCGCAAGGGCCTCGCCCAGCGTGATGAGTCCGCGAGCTACGACGTCGGCGCCCATCATCAGGCGGCCCTCGAAGCTGCCCGCCGCGCGATCGTGCTGCTGCGCAACGACGGCACGCTGCCGCTGGAGGCGGGCGCCGCCGGCCGCGACGGCGGCTTGGCCGTGATCGGTGACTTCGCCGCCTCCCCGCGCTACCAGGGCGCCGGCTCCTCCCACGTCAACCCGACCCGTCTGACGACGGCCCTGGACTCCATCCGGGGGATCGCCGGGGCCGTGCCCTTCGCCCGCGGCTTCACGCCCGGCGGTTCCGAGGAGGACGAGGCCCTGCGCGCCGAAGCCGTCGACCTCGCCCGTCGCGCCGAGACCGTGGTGCTGTTCCTCGGCCTGGGTGAGGATGTCGAGTCCGAGGGCTACGACCGCACCGACATGGAACTGCCCGCAGCCCAGGAGCGCCTGCTCGAGGAGGTCCTGGCCGTCAACGACCGCGTCGTGGTCGTCCTCTCCAACGGCTCGGCGATCCGCCTCTCGCAGACGCTGCGCTCGGCACCCGCCGTGCTCGAGGCCTGGCTGCTCGGCCAGGCCGGTGGCGAGGCCACGGCGGAGGTGCTCTTCGGCCTCACGAACCCCTCCGGCAAGCTCGCCGAGACCATCCCGCTGCGCCTGGAGGACACCCCCTCCTACCTCCACTTCCCGGGTGAGCACGGGCGGGTGACCTACGGCGAGGGGCTGTTCGTCGGCTACCGCGGACTGGACGCGCGCGGTACCGAGGTCGCCTACCCCTTCGGTCACGGCCTGAGCTACACCAGCTTCGAGTACTCCGACGCCTCGGCGACCACCACGGCCGACGGGATCGCCGTGGAGCTGACCGTGACCAACACCGGCGAGCGGACCGGCCGCGAGGTCGTCCAGGTCTATGCGTCCCTGCCCGGCTCGCGGATCACCCGTGCGCCGCGGGAGCTGAAGGGCTTCGGGGACGTCGAACTGGAGCCGGGCGCCTCCGGGCGCATGCGGATCGACATCCCACTCGCCGACCTGCAGTACTGGAGCGTTCGCGAGGGTGCGTGGCTGGTCGAGGGCGGCACGTATCATCTGGAGCTCGGCGCTTCCAGCCGGGACCTGCGTCTCAGCATCGACGTCGAGGTAGCCGGCGATGAGCCGGTGCCCACCGCCACCGTCTCCAGCACCATGCTCGAGATCATGGAGATCCCCGGTGGCCGCGAGAAGCTCGAGGCCCTGATGGCGGATTCGCCCCTGTTCAACGATCCCGAGATGCGCAAGATGGCCGAGCAGATCCCCGTCGGCCGCTTCACCGGACTCGGCGGATACAGCCACGAGCAGATCCAGCGATTCCTGGATACGGTCAACGCCGGGTGACGGTCCGAGCGGGAGGATGAGCGACATGCCGGGAAGGGCGGCGACCAGCGCCGACGTGGCACGGCAGGCCGGAGTCTCCCGGGCGACCGTGAGCTATGTGCTCAACGAGCGCCCGGGGCACGCCCTCCCCGAGACCACCCGGCAACGGGTGCTCACGGCCGCCCGCGACCTGGGATACGTGCCCAACCACAGTGCGCGGGCGCTGCGGGGCAAGCAGCCACCGGTCATCCTCGTGATCCTGCGCCCGGTGCCGTTCGGGCGGAACATCGGCGGCATCCTCGACGAGCTGACAGCACTCGCCCACCGTCACGGATGCTCCCTGGTCACCCAGCACGCCGACACCCCGGACGCCCTCGAGGCGACCCTCGCTCATCTGCGGCCCCGGCTGGCGCTGTCGATCCTCCCGCTCGAGCCCGCCGACCTCGGGGCGCTCGAGCGCCTCCGCATCCCCGTCGTGGACGGGTGGCGGATCCGGGGCGGAGCCGACGGGCAGGCGGCACGGCTCCAGGTCGAGACGCTCGCGGCCGCCGGACGGTCTCGCCTGGCATACCTGGGAGTGGCGGAGGACGAGCTGCGGGTCTTCGAGGAGGCCCGGCGTGCTGGTGTCACCGACACCTGCGCGCAGCTCGGCCTGCCGCTCCCGCAGACAGCGGCCGTCACCATGAGCAGCACGCCCCGGACGGGCGCTGAGCTGCAGCGCATCCTTCGCGCCTGGACCAGCCAGCCGGAGCCCGTCGACGGGGTGGCCTGCTACAACGACGTCTGGGCGGCCGCTCTGCTGCGCGCCGCCCGCGACCAGGACATCTCTGTGCCGAACGCCGTCTCGGTGATCGGCATGGACGATGAGCCGATGGGCGCGTTCCTCGAGCCACCGCTGACCACGATCGACCTCGACGTCTCGGAGCTGTCCCGAGAACTCTTCGCCCGGGGGCTCTCCCTGCTGGGCGAGGAGGTGGGGGAGTTGGGCGAGCGCGCCGACAGCGACTCCGGCCGATTCACTCTGATCGAGCGGGGCTCCGTGTGAGCACGGGCGATCAGGCCCGGGTGGTCAGGGCGGTGGACTCCCGCAGCAGCACGTCACCGCGCACATGCACCTCGCTGACGTCCGCGGTGTCTGTCGGCCCGTCGGCGCCATCGGCACCGTTCCCGCCGGCCGCCTCGGCTGCACCGGTCGTGCCATTCCCGTCGGCGTCCTCCGGCAGCTCCAGCACCCACTCCACGGCCTGGCGCGCCATGTCGTGCAGCGGCAGGGCGATGGTGGTCAGGGAGGGGTTCGCGTCGGCCCCGTCGGGCACGCCGCCGAAGCCGGCGACGGCGACCTGGCCCGGCACGTCGATCCCGCGCCGGCGCAGCTCGCCGAGCGCACCGAGGGCCATCACGTCGGCCGGGGCGAACAGGCACAGCGGCAGGTCCTCGGCGGGGGAGGCCGCCTCCAGGTGCTCCTGGACCTGCTCGGCGGCGAGGTGGCCGCCGTCCCGGGTCAGGCCGGCACCGATGTTCAGCTCGGGCTCGATGCCGGCCTCGGTGAGGGCGGCGACGAACCCGCCGGTGCGGTCCCCGGCCGAGGGGATGCCCTCGATGCCCTGGACGACGGCGAAGCGGCGATGGCCCTCGACCACCAGGGAGGTCGCGAGCTCGTGAGCGGCCGCGGCGTTGTCCGGCACGATGGTGCGGCCCACGCCGAGGGACTGGCCCATGCCCACCACGCGGCCCTCGTTGCGGGCGAAGCCCTCCAGCAGCGTGCTGATCGCGGCGTCGGAGTCGTTGCCGTAGCGGTGGGAGCCCACCAGCACCAGGGCATCGACCTGCTGGGCGATCAGCGACCGCAGTGCTCTGACCTCGGTGTCGATCTCGCGGTCGGTCTGCGTCAGCAGCACCTGGCTCTGGGAGGCGAAGGCCTGCTGCTGGATCTCGCGGGCGACGGTCGCGAAGTAGGGATCGGCGATGTCGTGGACGACCAGGCCGATCAGCCCGGAGCGGGAGCGCGCCAGGGCCTGCGCCTGCGCATTGGGCACATACCCGAGCTTCGCCGCGGAGGCCTCGACCTTCTCCGCGACCGCCTTGCCGGGGATGCGGGAGGAGCCGTTGAGAACGCGGGAGGCGGTGGCCAGGGAGACCCCGGCATCCTGGGCGACGTCGCTGAGACGCACTGCGGGCATCGGGGCTCCTACTCGTGACGGGGTGCTCGGGGCGAGGGGTGCGGGACATCGGGAACGGACCGCGGGCCTGCGGGGAAACGCTGTCCGTGTCCGCTCAGGATACGACCAGCGAGCCTCTCACGTCCGCCGCTCACGGTAGGTATCACGGTCGCGGTTCTCACGCTGCTGGCCAGGAGGATAAACTGCAGCGGAAAGCGATTGCCTTGCGGGGTGGTGGACGCGTCCCGCTCCGGCACAGGGCATCCCTGGCCCGACGACGACCACCAGGAGCTACCCGTGACGACCGCGCCCGCCCCGCGCCCCGTGGAGCACCCCACGCTTGCCCTGCCGACCCTGGACCACTCCACGTCGGCCCGCACCGGGATCACCCGCGCCCACTGGGAAAGCGTGGCCGACCAGCTGCTGCTGGCACTGCGCCCGTATGCGGCTGCCGACGGAGCACAGTTCCATCCGCCCGGGCGAGCCAGCCACAGCGGGAGGGACTCCGACGGGCTCGAGGGCTTCGCCCGCTCGTTCCTGATCGCCGCCATGGCCCAGCACGGCCGCGGTGGGGAGGACCCGCACGGCCACGCCGAGCTGTACGCCCGCGGGCTGGCAGCCGGGGTGGACCCGGAGGGCGCGAATCCGTGGCCGCGTCCCGCGAAGCTGCCGCAGGCCAAGGTCGAGGCCTGCTCCGTGGCGCTCGCCCTCGATCTCACCCGGGAGTGGATCTGGGACCGGCTGGACGGGACCACCCGCGAGCGCCTGGTCGACTGGTTCGCCGAGGTGATCGGCACGCCCTACCCGCCCGTGAACTGGGTGTGGTTCCGGATCATCGTGCTCACGTTCCTGCGCTCGGTCGACGACCGCTTCGCCTCCGGTCCCGACGCCTCCGCGCTGCGCGCGGACCTCGCCCACGACCTGCGCATCCATGAGAGCTGCGCCCGCGAGGGCGGCTGGTTCCTCGACGGCCCCGAGCGCAGCGTCGATCACTACAACACGTGGGCCTTCGCCGTGCTGCCGATTCTGTGGCTGCGCATGCGCGGTGCGCGCGACCTCGAGGCCGACGGACTGATCACCGGTGCCGACCGGGCGCGCCACCGCGAGCGGGTGGCATCGTTCGCCGACGACGCGCTCGGGCTGGTCGGGGCCGACGGAGCCCCGCTGATCCAGGGCCGCAGCCTCATCTATCGCATGGCCACGGCCGCGCCCTTCTGGAGCGCGGCGCTCGCCGGCCTGGCCGGCGGTGAGGACCCGCGACTGGACCCGGGCCGGCTGCGCCGCGCCGCCTCCGGGGAGCTCGCCCACTTCCTGCGCCACGGCGTGCCCGACGAGCGGGGACTGCTCAGCCTGGGCTGGTTCCATGCCTTCGAGGACATGGCCCAGAGTTACTCCGGCCCGGGCTCCCCGTACTGGGCGTCCAAGGGCTTCCTCGGTCTGATCCTGCCCGCCGATCACCCGGTGTGGACCGCCCCCGAGCAGCCGCTGCCCGTGGAGGTCGAGTCAGCCCTCCGCGCGATCCCCACTCCCGGCTGGCTGGTCTCCCGCACCAGCGAGGACGGCATCGTCCGCGTCATCAACCACGGCACCGACCATGGGCTGCCCGGCGTGCTGACCACCGACTCCCCGCTCTATGCGCGGCTGACCTACTCGACGGCGACCTGCCCTGCCCTGAGCGGACCGGGAGTCACCGATCCTCGCGACGGCACCGTCGGCCTGGTCCATCCCGAGCACGGCTGGAGCCACCGCTCCGGTTTCGACCGGGTGGAGCTGCGCACCGAGGTGGTGAGCGGCGGGGAGCAGGTCGGGATCGCCCTGTCCCGGCAGCTGTGCCACTGGGTCGAGCTCGATCCGCACGCCGCCGATCACGGGCGCGGCCGTCAGGGTTCCGTCACGCCGGGAGCGCTGCTGACCGTGGCGAGCATCGTGCGCGGAGCGCAGGAGGTGCGCATCGTGCGCGCCGAGGAGGAGACGGTCCTCCCGGTCGCCATCGGGGGATGGCCGCTGTCGGGCTCGGGCGCGATCGAGGAGATCCGCCGCGCGGGCACCGGGTCCGCTGCGGCGATCAGGGCACGGCTCGCGCGCAGCGTGGAGCCGGCGCTGGTCAGCGAGATCCAGGCCCTGCGCGGCACGTGGTCACCGGCCCTTCACCGCGAGCGGGACG
This sequence comes from Brachybacterium sp. GCM10030267, assembly GCF_042666875.1. Lineage (NCBI taxonomy): Bacteria > Bacillati > Actinomycetota > Actinomycetes > Micrococcales > Dermabacteraceae > Brachybacterium > Brachybacterium sp. GCM10030267. The sequence continues at coordinate 291,693 of NZ_JBHTCX010000011.1, forward strand.
TGACACCGCTGGGTCCGCGGTTCGCCGTGCCGCAGCTGCACGGGCGGCCGCTGCGGGCCGGGGAGATCGTGGCCGCGAGCGTTGTGCTGCGCGGCCAGAGCGCCCCGCAGAGACCGGCGGCGGCCGTCGACATCAGTGCCGAGGGGACCGTGCAGGTGAGCTGGAGCGACGGCGAGCAGGTGCGCGTGGCGCTCGAGCCGTGGCCTCAGGCCGTGATGGCCAGTGCGGATCTGTCCACGGGGTGACGCGGCGGCTCGCCCGCACGGAGACGGCGCAGCTCCTCGAGCGCGTGATCGGCCATCCTCAGCAGTTCGTTCCCCTGGGAGCCGGCGATGTGCGGGGTGATCGAGACCGTCGGCACCTCCCACAGCGGGTCGTCCGGCGCGAGGTCGTCATGCACGTCCAGCACGGCGCTGAGACGCCCGGAGACCAGCTCGGCGCGCAGAGCATCGAGGTCGACCAGGGCGGGTCGGGCCGTATTGACGAAGGTCGAGCCGTCGCGCATCCGTGCCAGCAGCGCAGCATCGACCATGTGCCGGGTGCTGGGCAGATCCGGCGCATGCAGGCTGACCACGTCCGAGCCTGCGAACAGGTCCGCCAGTGAGACCTTCCGGGCACCGAGCGAGCAGATCTCGGCCTCGGAGGCATAGGGGTCGCTGATCAGCACCGTCAGGTCGAACGGGCGCAGGAGCTCGGCGACCAGCCGCCCGATGCGGGAGGCGCCCACGAGCCCGACCACGGCGCCGTTGTTCCCGCCGTCGTGCAGGCTCCACGCGTCGTGCGCACCGCGGTGGCGACGGTGCTCCGCTTCGCGCCGCAGACTGTGCTTTCCCGCCAGCAGGATCTGGGCGAGCGTGTACTCGGCGACCGGGACCGCATTGGCCTGCGCGGCGGTGGTGACGGTGATGGAGGGGTCCTCCCACACCGCCTGACCGACGACGCTGCGCACCGTCCCGGCCGTGTGCACGACCGCGCGCAGCCGGGGCAGCCGCGAGAGGGCGGATGCATCGATCCTGGGCGAGCCCCACCCCGTGATGACGGCGTCCGCCGTGGCCAGCTCCGGCTCCGGGATCGAGGACAGGTCGGTGACCGGGCCGTGCCCGACGAGGTCGACGAGCTCGTCCAGCCGGCGGCGGCGGGCGTCGTCGAAGAAGAGGCCGGCCATGGTCTCCGACATCGCGAGCAGGGCTCTCATGCAGGCTCCTCGAGGGTCGCAGGCAGCAGCTCGTACAGGGTGTCCGCCTCGCGCCGCAGCAGTGCCGGGTCGTCGCCGGGCACGAATTCGAGCAGGGCGTCATGGTCGCGCCCGTCGGCCTGGAGGATCTCGAAGGCATCGCGCCACAGCTCGGCGCGCTGCGCGAGCGGCTGCCGATGCGCAGCGGGCCACCAGGAGAACACGTGGACGGTGGAGACGTGGGGGAGTGCGGTGCGTAGGTCCGCGACCGCTTCCCGCCGCGGCTGATCCTGATGAGGCTGCCAGTACGTGCGCACGGCAGGGTGGCCGATCTCCTCCAGCAGCTGCAGCGTCGAGCCGATCTCGTCGGTCAGGGTGCCGCCATGCCATTCCAGGCCCAGCTCCATCCCGGCCTCGGCGGCGCAGCGGGCCGTCTCACGCAGGCGCGCGACGATCATCCGGCGATCCTCGGCGCTCGTCTCGCGCGAACCCTGGGTACCTGCCCAGACGCGGAGGCGCGGCGCACCCAGCTCCTCGGCGCTGGCGAGCAGCGCTGAGGCCTCCGCCGAGGCGGTCTCCGCGGAGCCGACGCACCGGAGATAGGAGCCGTAGCCGGACACCTCCAGCCCGGCCGCCTGCGTCACCTCGCGCGCGAAGCGGGCAGCGGACAGGTCCCCGGCAGGCACGTGCACGTCGCTGCCCCATTCGAGGCAGCGCAGTTCCGCGTCGGCGGCGAGGCCGGCGACCTGCTGGACGGACAGCTCCCGGAAGCTGACGGAGCACAGCCCGGGGCGGATCATGCTGGTCCCGCTGCGGTCGTGCTCGCCGGGTCTGGGCCCGAGGCGCCCACCAGGGCGTCCTCCAGGGCGGCGGTCGAGTCCCGGACACGAAGCTCAGGCAGCAGCCGGACCTGCTCGATCGGGGCACCCGGGGCCTCGAGGCGCTGCAGGGCCAGCTCGACCGCGCGCTCGCCGAGCGCATACTTCGAGGGCGCGACGGCCGTCAGTGCGGGACGCGTGGTCACCGAGAGCTCGTCGTCGTACGCGACTAGGGAGAGATCCCCGGGGATCGACCAGCCGCGGCGGGTCGCATGCTGGACCAGCAGGGTGGCGGCGACATCGGAGTGGACCAGCGCCGCCGTCGTCCCCATCTCGCGATAGTGCTCCAGGACGGCATCGATCTGCTCGAAGGGCTGCGCGCCGTGCGGATCCAGCACATGGCTCGGGGCGGCGATCCCGCTGAGTCCCAGCAGCTCCACACAGCGCGTGTAGCCGCTTTCGACGAAGGGGTTCGTCGGGCTGTGGGGGTCGCCCTCGAACGCGATCCGGCGATGTCCGAGCGAGGCGAGGTGGCGGACGGCCATGGCGGCACCTGAGGAATGATCCGATCGCACGGTATCGAAGACGCGATCCAGCGCCCCGTGGCTCTCGATCCCGCGCTCCGCGAGAACCACCGGGATGGAGAGCTCGGCCAGTCGTTCGACGAGCTGCTCGCTCGCGGCGCCGGCACGCATCTCCGGGGCGATGATGAGGGCCTCGGTCGCGGAGTCCGCGGCGATCTGGTCGACCACCAGCCGGTTCGCCTCGGCATTGGCCATCGAGACATGGATGCTCAGATCCACTCCCAGTCGCTGGGCGGCGTCGCCCGCGCCCCGCAGGATCGTCGGCCAGTAGTACCGCATGGAGGGGACCACCATGGCGATCTTCGCCGCCGGATGGGAGGGGACGGTGAGGTCGGAGGGCTCGGCCTCCGCCGATGCCTCGAGCCGTCGGGCGCCGCCACGCACCTGCTCGAGGAGATTCTGCTCGGCGAGGGCGGCGATGTCGCGGCGCACGGTGATGGTGGAGACACCGAGATCTTCCGCGAGGGACTTGACCAGGGCCTCACCGTCCAGGCGCACTCGGTCGAGGATCTGTTGCCGACGGCTGGCCGGAAGTTCACTGGTCACGATGTGGTTCCTCTCCCCTGGCGCGGCACTCGGGCGGCCTGACCGCGGTCTCTCGACGCCGTCCGTGCCCGTACCGGCCCGGCCATCGTAGCTCACAAGTGACCATGACTGTTCGTAAATGATCGAAACGGTGCTTGACAGGAGCGGAGTGGCTGGGCTTGACTGTTCCTGTTCGTTTCTGGCGCCCTTCGATGTCGAGGGGCTCGGCCTGAGGAGGCTTCACCGCCCGCACTGCTGCGGGGACCGGTCCTGCGGCCCGCGAGGCCGGCGTCCGCGCAGTCCCTTGTGATTCTCGATTCCTGTTCTTCTCGATGGAGCGCAGAGATCTGCCAGGATGCCGTCGCGGTATCCGGTCGATTATTTCGGCGTGCTTCCTGATGCGCTCCGAGATTGTTCAGGATGTTGCGGTGATAATTGCTGTCCGTTGTCGCCGGGTGCGCCGGCGGGTGGTTCATCATGGCTTTCCGTCTGCATTTTCGTCAGCGTGTCGTTCGTGTGTCGCCGCACCAGATCTCCGCGTATCGCGCCGTCGCGGCGGCCCGCTGGGGGCTCACTGACGAGGAGGCGGCCACGAGCTCGACAGTTCCCCGCTGGCCTGCGTCAACAGTCCGTCCGTGTCATCGTCGCCGCGACAGGAGTCTGATCCGTGACGTCACGGGAGCCCAGGGGCTGACACTTACGGTGCAGCCGGAGGTGGGTGCCTGCGTCGCCGGACTCCTCGTGATTCTCACTCAGCGAGGGCGCCCATGGATGACGGGTGTATTCACGGGTAGTCGGAGTACCCCTGTGCGATATCTGGAAGTACGTCACAGAGTGATAACGAGATCGTGCGTCCGGTGTTTGTTGCGCTACGGTGGCAAGCGCTTGCACGCGCAATGAAGCGAAGAGATGAGCGAGGCTCCCATGAACCAGTCCATTCCCTCCACGTCCCTCCGGCGTCGAAGCGTCCTGTCCCTCGGCGCGACGGCCGGCCTGATCACGGCGACGGCCTCGAGCTGCTCGTTCCTCTCCACCGACCCCAACGCCGAGGGCGGCAGCGGTGGCGGGGGCGACGATGCGATGGAGTCTCCGATGCTCACCGAGAAGGTCGACGCCGGGGAGCTGCCCCCGCTCGAGGAGCGCCTGCCCACCGAACCGCTCGTCGTCGCGGCCGCTGAGCCCGGAACCTTCGGCGGCACCTGGCGCGCACTCACCCTCGGACCGGGCGACTCTGCGTCCCCCGACCGCATCCTCGGGTACGAACCCGGGTTGCGGAAGGACCCCATGCTGACCGAGGTGGGCCCCGGCGTCTTCACCGGTATGGAGATGAACGAGGACGGCACGGAGTACACGCTCACCCTGCGGGAGGGCATGAAGTGGTCCGACGGCGAGCCCTTCACCGCGGACGACATCGTCTTCGCGATCGAGGACGTCTTCGGCAACGAGGAGCTGTTCGCCACCCCGCCCAACTGGATCGCCACCGACGGTGAGAAGGCCACGGCCGAAGCGGTCGACGAGACCACCGTCAAGGTCACCTTCGCCTCTCCCACCGGGCGCTTCGAGGACGAGGTGAACCGCAATATGGAGCTCATCAACTACCCCAAGCACTACGCCCAGGACTTCCTTCCCACCTACAACGACGACCTGGACGCGAAGGTCGAGGAGGCCGGACTGGAGGCGTGGACAGATCTGTGGAACGACCAGATCGCCGATCAGGGATTCTGGAAGAACGCGGACCTGCCCACCATCGACGCCTGGACCGTGACGACCCCGCTCGGGGAGGGCGACTCGGTGGTGTTCGAACGCAACCCCTACTACTGGAAGACGGACGCTGACGGACGCCAGCTGCCCTACATCGACACCCTCAGCTTCGAGGTGGTCACGGACCCCGAAGTGATGACTCTGAAGGTCACCGACGGTGAGGTGGACCTGATGTACCGCCACGCCAACACCTCGGCGAACAAGCCGGTGTACGCCGACAGCGTCGAGGCGGCCGGCACTCGGATCGTCGAGACCACCGCCACCAGCATGAACTCCATGTGCATCGCCCTGAACCTGGCCCATAAGGATCCGGAGAAGGCCGAGCTCTACCAGAACCGGGACTTCCGCATCGGCCTCTCCCATGCGATCGATCGCGAGGAGCTGATCACCGCGGTGTGGCAGCGCCAGGGCGAGCCGTGGCAGTGGGCACCGCACGCCGAATCCGAGTACTACGACGAGGAGTTCGCCAAGCAGTACACCGAGTTCGACGTCGACCTGGCGAACGAGCACCTGGACAAGGCCGGCATCACCGAGAAGGACGGCGACGGCTTCCGCACCATGCCGGGCGGCGGCACGCTGACCATCACCCTGGACGTGCCCTCGGCACTGTTCCCCGAGTGGCCCACCGCAGCCTCGATGATCTCGGACATGTGGCAGGAGGTGGGCATCCGCATGAGCGTGAACACCGTGGACCGCACGCTGTTCTACGACCGGAAGCTGCCCGCCGCCAACGAGATCGACGCCGGGGTCTGGCAGGGCGACGGCGGTCTCGCCGTGGAGTCGATCGACCCGCGCTGGTACATGCCCTTCAGCGATGAATCGGTGTGGGCGACCCCGTGGGGTCAGTACTTCAACAGCGGCGGCAGCGAGGGCCCGGAGCCCATCCCCGCCGCGAAGGAGCAGATCGAGCTCATGTGGCAGTTCGACGACGAGCCGGACCCGGACACGCGGGACGAGCTGTTCCGCCAGGTCCTGGCCATCGCCAAGGAGGAGTTCTGGGGCATCGGCATCGGCACCGCGCCCAACCCGTACTGGGTGGTCAAGAACCGGCTCCACAACGTCCTCGAGGGCGTGCCGGACACCTGGGTGTATCGCACCCCGGGTCACGCCAACCCGGAGACCTGGTTCCTCAGCGAGGATGCCTGATCGCTGATGGGTCGTTACCTCCTGCGCCGGGTGCTCATCATGATCCCGACGCTGTTCGCCATCTCGATCGCCTCGTTCGTCCTCATCCAGCTGCCGCCCGGCGACTACGTGACCACGCTGGTCGCGCAGTACTCCGCGCAGGGCGACCAGCTCGACGCGGCCCGCATCGCCGCGCTCGAAGCGCGCTACGGCGTGGGCGAGCCGATGATCGTGCAGTACTGGAAGTGGATCAGCGGCATCCTCTTCCACCTCGACTTCGGGGAGTCCTTCGCCTGGCAAAAGCCCGTCTCCGAGCTGCTGGCCGATCGGCTGCCGCTGACGATCCTGCTCTCGATCGGGACGCTGCTGTTCATCTGGGCGGTCTCCTTCCCGATCGGGATCTACTCCGCCCTGCGCCAGTACAGCATCGGTGATTACGCGTTCACGCTGATCGGCTTCATCGGCCTGGCCACCCCGAACTTCCTCATCGCGCTGCTGCTGATGTACCTGGGCATGCAGTACTTCGGGACCGGGGCCGGCGGGTTGTTCTCCCCGGAGTGGCGGGACGCGAGCTGGAACCTGGGCAAGCTGCTGGACCTGCTGGGTCACATCTGGGTGCCGCTGGTGGTCTGGGGTACCGCGGGCACCGCCGGCATGATCAGGATCCTGCGCGCGAATCTGCTCGATGAGATCCGCAAGCCCTACGTGACCGCGGCCCGCGCCCGGGGTGTGGCCGAGACGAAGCTGACGGTGAAGTACCCGCTGCGCGTGGCGCTGAACCCGTTCTTCTCCACGATCGGGTGGGTCCTGGCCAGTCTCATCAGTGCCGACGCGATCGTCTCCAAGGTGCTGAACCTGCCGACCATGGGTCCGCTGCTGCTGGACTCGCTGAAATCGCAGGACATGTACCTCGCGGGCTCGATCATCCTGATCAGCGCCACGCTGACCGTGATCGGCACGCTCATCTCCGACCTGTTGCTCGGCTGGCTGGACCCGCGGGTCCGGCTGGGCCGACGATGAGAAAGGGGTCTTCGATGATGACCGAAGCCCAGAAGCTGCAGGATTTCCCCGCGGGGTCGGACCCGCTCGCAGAGACGCCCGAGGACGAGAGTGCCGAGACGTCCACCCGGGAGCGCGGGGACGGCGAGGTCGCCGTCGCCTCCCAGTGGAAGCTGACCTGGTGGTCCTTCAAACGGCACAAGCTCGCCATGGCGGGCGCCGTGGTGACGCTCCTGCTCTACCTGATGGTGATCTTCGCCGGGTTCCTGGCCCCGTACGCGAAGTCGTACTACAGCCCCGAGCACGCCTACGCGCCGCCGCAGGCTCTGCAGGTGGTCGACGCCGAGGGCAACTGGGGCCTGCACGTGCACCCGCAGGTGGCCGAGCAGGACCCCGAGACCCTCCAGCTGACCTGGACCACCGACGAGACGGCCACGACCGAGGTGGGCTTCTTCGTCCGGGGTGATGAGTACACGCTGCTGGGATTCATCACCGCCGATCGGCACCTGTTCGGACCCACCGACCCCACGTCCCAGGAGCCGGTCTACCTCCTGGGCGCGGACAAGAACGGACACGACATCCTCTCCCGCATCATCCACGGGTCGGTCGTCTCCATGACCATCGGGCTCGTGGGCGTGGCGATCTCCCTGATCATCGCCATCATCCTCGGCGGGCTCTCCGGCCTGCTCGGTGGCTTCACGGACACGATCATCCAGCGCGTGATCGAGTTCCTCATGTCGTTGCCGGCCATCCCCCTGTGGATGGCGCTCGCGGCAGCCGTCCCGGCGACCTGGAGCCCGCTGGAGCGGTACTTCGCGATCATCGTGATCCTCTCGCTGATCGGGTGGACCGGTCTCGCCCGCGAGGTGCGCGGCAAGTTCATGTCGGTGCGCGAGGAGGAGTACATCACCGCGGCCCGGATCGACGGGGCCAGCCGCGGACGCCTGATCGGACGCCACATGCTCCCGCAGTTCACCAGCCACATCATCGCCGGGCTGTCGCTGTCGATCCCCGCGATGATCCTGGCCGAGACCTCGCTGTCCTGGCTGGGGTTGGGACTGCAGGCCCCGGTGGTCAGTTGGGGCGTGCTGCTGCAGGAGGCCCAGAACGTCCGTGTCATCACCACCGCCCCCTGGATCATGATCCCCGGCCTGGCCGTGGTGATCGCGGTCCTCGCCCTCAACTTCTTCGGAGATGGACTTCGCGATGCCGCCGACCCTTACAAGAACTGACGACCCCGGTCCCGCCATGGAGACCTCGGCCCCGCCGCTGCTGCGCATCCGCGGGCTGAAGACCCACTTCGAGACCCATGAAGCCGTCGTCAAAGCCGTCGACGGCGTGGACATCGACGTCCCGCGGGGCAGGACGGTCTGCGTCGTGGGCGAGTCCGGCTGCGGGAAGTCCATGACCGCGCGCTCGATCCTGCAGCTCATCGAACGCCCCGGCCGGATCGTCGACGGATCGATCCAGTGGCGTCCTGACGCGGGGTCGGACGAGGTCATCGAGGCGACGGAGCTGGGCCCGAAGGATCCCCGTCTGACCCGGCTCCGCGGCGGGGACATCGGCATGATCTTCCAGGAGCCGCTGGCCTCGCTGTCGCCGATGTACACGGTGGGCGAGCAGCTGTGCGAACCGCTGCGCATCCACCAGGGGCTGTCGAAAGCCCAGGCGCGCGAGCGTGCCATCGAGATGCTCGCCACCGTGGGGATCCCCAAGCCGGAGCAGCGGGTCGACGCCTACCCGTTCCAGCTCTCGGGCGGCATGTGCCAGCGCGTGATGATCGCGATCGCCCTCTCGTGCTCCCCGAAGCTCCTCATCGCGGACGAGCCGACCACGGCACTGGACGTCACCACCCAGGCGCGCATCCTGGATCTCCTGCACGACCTGCAGGCCGAGAACGGCATGTCGATGCTGTTCATCACCCATGACATGGGCGTGGTGGCGGAGATCGCCGACGAGGTCACCGTGATGTACCTCGGTCGCGTCGTCGAGCACGGCACGGTCGAGCAGATCTTCAACGCGCCCAAGCACCCCTACACGCGGGCCCTGCTCGACTCCATCCCCACTGCGCATACCGACGGCCCTCGCAGGACCCTCGCCGCGATCCGCGGCATGATCCCGCACCCGCAGAACCGCCCGGCCGGCTGTCCCTTCAACAATCGCTGCGACCACGCGCTCGAGGGTGTCTGCGATCAGGAGTTCCCGGCGCGGACGAGCTTCGGCGACGACCACTTCACGCACTGCCACCTGTACGACGAGCAGGGCAACGGGATCCACCCGGGAGCCGCCGACGGGCCACGAGCGGCCGACGGAATGGCCGGCGGTGCCACGACCGCCGGCGCCGCCGGCGCCACCTCACTGGGGATGCCCGGCATGCCGGAGCCGCCCCTTTCCACCGCAGCGGCGACCCAGGACGGTGCGGCTGCCGGAGCCGACTCCGGGCAGGCCGGGCTTCGGCCACCGGAGACGACCGGGCAGGCGGGCGAGCCGCAGCAGGAGGAGGCTGCAGACGGCTCGCGCCTGACCGCAGACCGGCTGCCCGTCACAGAGGGCCGGCGAGCAGAGAGCGAGGAGACCGCTCCGATCCTGCGGATCCAGGACCTCACGAAGCACTTCCCTCTGAAGAGGGGTGCCTTCCGACGAGCCACCGGCAGCGTGTACGCGGTCGACGGGGTGTCCCTCGATCTCCGCCCCGGGGAGACCCTGGGACTGGTGGGCGAATCGGGCTGCGGGAAATCCACGCTCGGCCGGACCATCTCCCGGATCCTCGACCCCACCGACGGCAGCATCGAGTACCGGCGCCGGGACGGCTCCGTGGTCGACGTCGCCACGATCAAGGGCGACGAGCTGACCCGGTACCGGCGGGACGTGCGTGTCATCTTCCAGGATCCGTTCTCCTCCCTGAACCCCCGGATGAACCTCGAACAGCTGGTCGGGGAGCCGCTGCTCAACAACAAGATGGCCAAGGGGGCGGAGCTGCGCGATCGGGTCGCCGAGATGCTGAGGACCGTCGGCCTGCGCCCGGAGTACCTCAAGCGCTACCCGCACGCGTTCTCCGGCGGTGAGCGCCAGCGCATCAACATCGCCCGGGCGCTGATCACGAACCCGCGGGTGGTGATCGCCGACGAAGCGGTCTCGGCCCTCGACGTCTCGGTGCGCGCGCAGATCCTCAACCTGCTCAGCGACCTCCAGGAACAGTTCGACCTGACGTACCTGTTCATCAGTCACGACCTCTCGGTCGTCGAGCACATCTCGGACCGGGTCGCGGTGATGTACCTCGGCAGGATCGCCGAGCGCGCCTCGACCCGGGAACTCTACGAGGCGCCCCAGCACCCGTACACCGAGGCATTGCTGCACGCCGTCCCGATCCCGGATCCGGCGATGCGCGGTTCCCATCAGGGGTTCGCCATCGCGGACGACCTGCCGGACCCGGCGAATCCGCCATCGGGCTGCCCCTTCCACACCCGGTGCCCCTACGCCCGTCAGGAGCGCTGCCCGGACGAGCGACCGCCGCTGCGTCCGATCACGGACGGCACCCAGGTGGCGGCCTGCCACTACAGCGAGGAGCTGGCGCTCGCCGGCGTCGAGGAGCGTCGATGAGCTCGCCGCCGAACCGCCCCGGACTCCGCGACGCCGAACCGGATTTCAACGCCTGGTCCTTCTGGCGCCAGGCCGACGACGCGGCACAGCAGGCTCAGCGCGAGCGTCTGGCCGAGCTTGCCGCTGACGGCGCCGAGCTCGGCGAGGGCTGTGTCGTCTCGCAGTGGGCCGCCTGCTTCCCGGAGACCCTGGTTCTCGGGGAGGGGGCCTACCTCGCGGCGTTCAGCTACGTGACCGGAGACGTCCGGATCGGCGCCCACTCGACCGTCAACGCGTACGTGGTGGTGCGCGGCGCTGTCAGCATCGGCGAGGGCGTGCGCATCGGTGCCCACACCTCGCTGCTCGGGTTCGACCACCAGTTCGCGCCCGATCAGCCGGTGCGCAAGCAGCCGCTGGTCAGCCGCGGGATCACCGTGGGGGACGACGTCTACATCGGCTCCCACGTCGCCGTCGTCGACGGGGTGAGCATCGGCGCCCACAGCGTCATCGGGGCCGGCGCCGTGGTCACCAGGGACGTGCCGGAGTGGTCGGTCATGGTCGGCAACCCGGCACGGCGCATCCGCGATCGCCGCGAGACCGGCGGACGGTCCTCCGCGCGCCGTGGGGCCCGGGACCTGAGCGAGTTCGCCGACCGGGCCCGCCAGGAGGCCTCCAGCGTTCTGGCGCGGTGCTGGGATGAGGACCAGCGCGCGTTCACCGACACTCCGGGCGCCGCACCCACCGTGCGCGCCCTGTGCGACGCGGTCGAGATCGCCGAGCTGCTGGAGCCCGCAGCGCTGCGGCAGCTCGACCGCCCGGAGGTGATCCAGCGGCTCACCGCGCGCCAGGACCCGCGCACGGGGCTCATCCCCGAACTCGGCCACGAGCTGGGCGAGCCCACCGCGGCCGACCTCGGCGGGGGAGCGCGGTATCACGTGCTCAGCGCGGGGTACGCCCTCGATCTGCTCGGTGCCCGATTCCCCCATCCGATCGGCATCGTCGACACCCTGCGGGGCCCGGATCTGATCGCCGCCCTCGAGCAGCAGCCCTGGACCGAGCGCGCCTGGGGCGCGGGGGACTGGGTGGACGTGGTCGGCACAGCACTGACGTGGAACCGCGAGTGGTTCGAGCTGCCGGGGGACTTGGAGACGCTCGTCGGGTGGCTGCACCTGACCGTGGACCGCAGCACCGGGGTGTGGGGCCGGCCCCGGGCGTCCGACGGGCTGCGTCAGCCGGTCAACGGCTTCTACCGGCTCAGCCGCGGAACGTTCGCCCAGTTCGGGCTCCCGATCCCGCACCCGGAACGGGTGATCGACACGGTCCTGGCCCACGCACGCGACGACCGCCGGTTCGGGGTGGGCCGCTCCACGGCCTGCGACGTGCTGGACATCGCCCATCCGCTGTGGCTGGCCCGCCAGCAGACCGCCCACCGCGACGAGGAGATCACGGCGTGGGCGGCAGGCCAGGTGCCCCGGCTGGTCGCAGCCTGGCGGCCTGGCGAAGGATTCGGCTTCGCCCAGCGACCCGATGCCCGCGGCACGGCCTGCCCCGGCCTGCAGGGCACCGAGATGTGGCTGGCCATCTCCTGGTACCTCGCCGACCTGCTGGGCGAGGCCGGCTCCCTCGGCTACGAACCCCGCGGCGTGCACCGCCCGTGGCCGCGCTGAGGGTTCCTCAGCGCCCGCCGAGCAGCTTGTCCATCGGGACGAAGTCGGAGAACTCCGCGTCCAGCGCCGGGCCCTGCGTCTCGTCGGCCGCCCCGCTCGTCGCGCTCGTCGCACCCGTCGCGCCCGCCGGATCCGAGGCCGCCTCGCCGGCCGCCTCCTCGATCCCGGAACGCAGCATGGTGGCCAGCTCGGCAGAGGCCCGCCGCACCCGCGCCGCCAGCGGCTGCTCGTCACCGTGGGCGTCGGCGTCCGCCCCGAAGTCGGCCGAGGCCGCGAACACGACCGTCGGCACCACTTCGGCCTTGAGGTAGCCGAACATCGGGCGGATCGCGTAGTCGATCGCCAGGGAGTGCCGCGAGGTCCCCGCGGTCGCTCCCAGCAGCACCGGCTTCGCCTTCCAGATGTCGATGTCGATCGCGTCGAAGAAGGACTTGAACAGCCCCGAGGGGCCGACGTTGAACACGGGGGTCACGGCGATCACCGCATCGGCCGCACGCACCGACTCGATCACCATCGACAACCGCTCACCGGGGAAACGGGTGAGCATGGCGTCGGTGATGTCGTGGGCGTACTCGCGCAGCTCCACGGTGCGCACGTCGACCTCGGCGCCGTCCCGGCCGAGCGCGGAGGCCGCCTCGCGGGAGAGCTGGTCGGCCAGCATGCGGGTCGAACTGGGCGTGGACAGCCCTGCGGACAGGGCGACGAGACGAATGGGACCGGTCATGAGGTGGATCCTCCCTGAAGCATCGAGTAGAGCATGTCAGGCGCCTCGGCGGGCGTCGAACGGCCGCTGGTCCTCGGCGCGCAGGCCGGTCCAGTTGTCACCGGTCTCGAACTTGTAGGTGTCATCGAAACTGCCCCGCTCGGCCTCGGCGGCGGCGACCCGCGCGGCGTGGGTGGGGGCCTCGGGGACGTCGGCCGGCTTGCGGGCCTCGAGCTCCTTGCGCAGCACCGGGACCACCTCCGTGCCCAGCAGCTCGATCTGCTCCAGGACCGTCTTGCGGGGCAGGCCGGCGTGGTCCATGAGGAACATCTGGCGCTGGTAGTCGCCGACGTGGTCGGCCATGGTCAGGTACCGCTCGACGACCTGCTCCGGGGAGCCGACCGTCAGCGGGGTCATGCGGGTGAACTCCTCCATCGAGGGGCCGCCGCCGTAGACGGGGGCGTGGTCGAAGTAGGGGCGGAACTCGTTGACCGCGTCCTGGGAGTTCTTGCGCATGAACGCCTGGCCGCCGAGGCCCACATAGGCCTGACGGGCCGTGCCGTGGCCGTAGTGCTCGTAGCGCTCACGGTAGAGCTGGACCATCTGCTGGGTGTGGCTCATGGGCCAGAAGATGTTGTTGTGCAGGAAGCCGTCGCCGTAGTACGCGGCCTGCTCGGCGATCTGCGGGGAGCGGATCGAGCCGTGCCACACGAACGGGGCCACGCCGTCCAGCGGGCGCGGAGTGGAGGTGAACTGCTGCAGCGGGGTGCGGAACTGGCCCTCCCAGTCCACGACGTCCTCGCTCCACAGCCGGCGCAGCAGATCGTAGTTCTCGATCGCGATCTCGATGCCCTTGCGGATGTCCTGCCCGAACCACGGGTAGACGGGCCCGGTGTTGCCGCGACCCATCACCAGGTCGACCCGGCCGCCGGTGAGGTGCTGCAGCATCGCGTAGTCCTCGGCGATCTTGACCGGATCGTTGGTGGTGATCAGCGTGGTCGCCGTGGAGAGGATGAGCTTTTCGGTCTGGGCTCCGATGTAGGCCAGCGTGGTGGTGGGGGAGGAGGTCACGAACGGCGGGTTGTGGTGCTCGCCGAGGGCGAAGACGTCCAGGCCCACCTGCTCGGCGAGCTTGGCCTCCTCCACCATGAGCTGCAGGCGCTCGTGCTCGGTGGGAACCTTCCCGGTGGTGGGGTCCGGAGTGATGTCGGCGATGGTGAAGATTCCGAACTGCATGACCGCTCCTAGCGCGTCTCGTGGCTCGGGAGGGAACGGTGCGTGGCGGTCCCGGCTCGGCCTCCTGTAGATAGTTCAAGAATAAACTACCTGTGCGGTGCGGGCAAGACCCGTCGGCCGCCTCTGGCAGGATGGTGAGGCATGACACGAGCGAGCACCCGAACCCTGTTGGACGCGACCCGGCTGGCCGGACTGGAGACGACCGACGGAGGCAGGATCCTCGCGAAGGTCTCCAGGCTCGATACCGAAGGCACGGCGTACCGCAGCGCCCTGGTGGAGATCGAGGGTGACCACCTGGTGCCGCTGACGCGCGGCGCCGCCTCGATCGGCGCCGTCGCCGCCGCGAAGGACGGCACCACCTTCTTCACCGCCAAGCGCACCGGGGAGGACGGCAAGGAGGCCGACGACGCCCAGCTGTGGGCCCTGCCCGCTCGCGGCGAGGCCCGCGAGGTCGCAGCGCGCCCCGGCGGCTTCGGCGGACTGAGGATCGCCGGGACGCGGCTGGTCGCCGAGCTCGAGGTGCATTCGCAGGCGTCCGACGAGATCGAGCATGCCCGCCTGGCCGCCGAGCGCGAGGAGGCGAAGGTGACCGCCGCGCTCCACGCCGGCTTCCCCACCCGGTACTGGGACCACGACCTCGGCCCGGCCCGATCGGTGCTCGCCCTCGCCGCGCTGCCGGAGGACCTCGCCTGGGCCGAGGCGACCCGCCCCGCGAGCGCTCAGGACGGTGCACCGGCGGACGGTGCACCCACGGACGGGGCGCCCGCGGGCGGGGCGGCCGAGAAGGACCCCGTCGGCCCGCAGGTGCTGCACTTCCGTCACGTGACCATGCCGCCCGGGCGTCTCGTGGACTGGACCGTGGACCGCGAGGGCACGCGCGCCCTGGTGGCCATGGCCGATTCCCGCGACGATCTGCTGGCCGCCGAGAGCCTGTACCTGCTCGATCTGATCGGCGCCCAGCCACCGCGGCTGCTGCGCGAGCCGACGGCCGAGGCCGAGCACAGCCCGGGCGAGTTCAGCCCCGACGGGACCCGTGCCCTGATCGGACACGGCCGGAACTGGACCCGCGAGACGAGCCTCAGCTCGAGCGTGGAGGTACTGGACCTGGCCGACGGAACGTCCTCGACAGTGTGGCCCGAGCTCGACCACTGGGTCGCCCCGGTATGGCTGGATGAGGCGACCCTGGTCGCCGCGAGCGACGACCACGGCCGCGGCTCCGTGTGGATCGGCGGCCTCGAGGACCCCGCACCGCGGCGGCTGGCGGGCGGGCCCCAGCAGGACCTGGCCTTCTCCTCGATCTCGGTCGCCGGGAGCGCGGTGGTCGCCTCGGCCTCCGGGATCTCCGTCGCCCCGCACCCGGTGCGCATCGACCCGGCCGACGGGACCGTGCAGGAGCTGCCGAATCCCGCCGATCCGATCGAGCAGACCGGCTCGCTGACGGAGCTGGCCGCCACCGCGGAGGACGGCACCGCGCTGCGGGCCTGGCTGCGCCTGCCGGCGGGGGAGGGCCCGCATCCGCTGGTCGTGTTCGCCCACGGCGGCCCGTGGGGCTCGTGGAACGCCTGGACCTACCGCTGGAACCCGGGGCCCTTCGTCGACGCCGGCTACGCCGTGCTGCTGCCCGATCCGGCGATCTCCACCGGCTACGGGCAGGCGATGATCGACCGCGGCCAGCACGAGCTCGGCGGCGCGCCGTTCACCGACATCATGGCCCTGACCGATAGCGCCGTGGCGCGCGAGGACATCGACGCCGAGCGCACCGCGTTCGCCGGTGGCTCCTATGGCGGCTACATGGCCAACTGGGTGGCCGGGCACACCGGGGACCGTTTCCGCTGCATCGTCACCCACGCCTCCCTCTGGGACACCGAATCGATGGGTCACACCACCGACAACGCGAGCTGGGAACGGCCGATGCGGGACCAGAACCGGCGCTACAACCCCAAGGACAGCGTCGGCGAGATCGTGGTGCCGATGCTGGTCATCCACGGCGACAAGGACTACCGGGTGCCGATCGCCCAGGGCCACGCCCTCTGGTACGACCTGCACGAGTTCTCCGCCACCCCGCGCGATGCACAGGGGCGCACCCGCCACCGCTTCCTCTACTTCCCCGACGAGGGGCACTGGATCATGGGCCGCGGCAACGCCGAGGTCTGGTACGAGACCTTCCTCGGCTTCCTCGACCAGCATGTGCGCGGGACGGATTGGGAGGCTCCGGCGACGCTGGGCTGAGGACAGCCCGGGCGCGGCGTGGTCGTCGTAGACATCGCGATGCCGTCCTCGTCGTCGGCCGGGGCGAGGTTCCGCAGGTCGACCTGGACGAACGGCCCCCGTGCGGCCCCGGTTAGCGGCGTCGACCCTCGCCGTCAGCCGTCAGCCGTCAGCCGTCAGCCGTCAGCCGTCAGCCGTCAGCCGTCAGCCGTCAGCCGTCACCAGCTCCACGCGCGGCGTGCCCTGGCCGGTGAGGAGCTTGGAGACGGGGCACCGGGCGTGCGCGGCGTCGGCGATGGTGCGGGCCTCGTCGGCGGCCATGTCCGGGATGCTCACCAGGGCGCGGGGAGCGAATCGGTAGCCGCCGGCCGGATCGCGATGAAGCTCGACCTCGACGCTCACGCTGCTCTGGTGCGGGAGCTCTCGTTCGGCGAGCACCACCCGCAGCGTCTCCCCGAGGCACGTGCTCCAGGCCATCGCGAGGAACTGCTCCGGGGTGAACCCCTGGTGCGGTGTCGACGGTCCGCCGGTGGGCAGCGTGGCCCGGTGGGCGGTGGGGCCGTCATGGACCCGGACCTCGCCCGTTGTGCCGTGGATGTTGTCCGTGCGGGCCGTGTAGAGAGCAGGGTCCTCGGGGTGGGGCGAGGAGGTCGGACCGGAGGAGGCACCTCGATCGTCGGCGGTCATGACGTCAGCGTACGGGCGAGGCCGAGTGCGGGGGAGGGCGGACACCCTGGCACTGCGGCATGCGCCGCATGACGCTCGGTCACACGTCCAGGAGAAGGGGAAGGGCCATGGCGACACCGGATGTTCGACCGGTGGGCGACCTGCCGGACGCGCTGGGCAAGACCGCGCCGCGCGAGCTGCAGGCGGCAGGAATCGACTCGCTCGAGAAGGTCAGCAGGCGCACGGAGGCGGACCTGTTGGCGATCCACGGCGTAGGCCCCAAGTCGATCCGCATCCTGGCCGAGGCATTGAGCGAGAAAGGGCTGACATTCGCTCAGGCCGAGTGACACGGGGACGCGCCGGTCACCCCTCAGCTGACGTCCTCGGCGGGAGCGTCCCACGTGTTGCACACGCTCAGGTCTCCGCCCGCCTCGAAGCCGACCTGGATCCAGTGCGCACGCGACTCGGGGTCGATGGCATCGGGGTCGCCGCCGTCGTTCCAGGTGGCCGGGTCGGCGAGCGCCTCTTGGAGCGAGGAGTCCAGCTGAGCGCTCGAGGGCAGCTGCATCGTCGAGGCCGACCCCAGGCACTCCCGCTGGAGGAAGAACCGTCGGGTCGTCTCAGCCTGCTGATCGGGGTCGTCGGCGAGTTGCTCGTTCAGGGCCGCGTAGTAGAGGCCCACGGAGCTGTTCCACATCAGCGGATTGGTGAACTGGAAGGCGAGATCCCACGTGTATGCCTGCGGGATGTGCTCGGCGTCGCTCAGGGTGGCGCCGGTTCCGGCCCCGATCGGCCAGTACAGCACGCCGTCGAGGTTGCACATCCGGGCGGTGTCCTCCGTGAAGTCCTCCGGGTCGCAGGACATGTCAGAGGGGACGTCGGGCCAGGTGAAGACCTTGATCGTGGGACTGATCCAGGGGAGCCCGCGGTCCGAGCTGGCAGGAGACCACACCTGGTTCAGGCACCCTGAGGCGGCGTCGAGCAGTGACTGCAGCTGCTCGACGTCGTGCTCGACCGGTGTCTCGGGCAGCTCGCACGTGCCGACGTCGGGGAGCGAGCCCTCGGTCAGAGGGTTCTCGATCAGGATCTGCCGGAGGGTCTCGGCGTCCTCGGGCGGAGTGTCGAGCGGACTGATCACCTCGAACTGGGCGTTCTCCGCCGGCACCTCGCTCTCGGTGCTCTCGGTCTCCTCGCTCGGCGTCGCGGAGTCGCTCGCCGTGTCCTCCTCGGTGGCCGGGTCGCTCGTCGGCTCACTGTCGGTCGTGGCCGGGGAGGCGGTGGGTTCCTCACCGCCTCCCCGGGTGAAGGCGTAGAAGGCCACGCCGCCGCCGAGGACGAGGACCAGGACAGCGATGCAGCCGAAGGCCACGGCGATCAGTCCCCAGGGGCGTTTGGGGGAGGGGGACCGGCCGAACTGCGATGGGCCGCCGGGTCCGCCCGGGCCGCCCGGGCCGGCGGGGCCGCCGGGGCCGCCCGGGCCGGCGGGGCCGCCCGGGCCGGCGGGGCCACCCATGCCGGGCTGCGCGGGGGCCGCACCGAAGGACGGAGCCTGTGGCTGCTGGGCGTGGGGCTGGGGCGGCGGGAACCCGCCTCCCTGCTGAGGGCCGCCGTGGTGCCCCCCGTAGTACGGCCCCTGCCCGTTCCCGCCGGTTCCTGCGCTCGACATCCGTTCTTCCCCCTTGGCTGCACAGCGTGCTTGCAGGCGCAGAATATCCGGGCGGGACGCTGCAGGCTCCGGCCGTAGGTTCCGATGCGGTCACAAGTGCCCGGGTCCTCCGGCCGAGGGTCGCAGGAGCCGGCGGGCGTCTAGGGCGCCGGGGCGACGTCCTCGGCCGGAGCATTCCAGGTGTTGCACGCCGAGAGCTCCCCGTCGGACTCGAAGCCCGCCGTCAGCCACCGCACACGGGAGGCGGGCTCGAGGGTCTGCGGCGGATCGCCGGTGCCCCAGTTCGTCTCGTCGAGCAGGTGGTCCCGCAGCTCGGCGGACGGCCGCGCCGCCGAGGGCAGCTGCATGGTCGAGGCCGCCGCCAGGCATCTCATCTGCAGGTTGAAGCGGCGCCACACCTCCGAGCTGAGCGGATCCTCGGGGGAGATCTGTTCCGAGAGCGCCAGGAAGTAGGCGGTGAGCGAGCTGTTCCACGCGACGGAGATCATGATCAGGTACGAGAGGTCCCAGACGTACGCCGAGGGCACGTCCGCAGCGTCATCCCGCGAGGCGCCCAGGCCATGGCCGGCGGGCCAGTAGACCGTCGCATCGAGGCTGCAGACGCGGGGGAAGTCCTCCTCGAAACTGCTCGACTCGCACTCGGAGGCGGGGATGTCCGGCCAGGTGTAGACCTGGACCCTCAGGGGCTCCCACGGCAGGCCCCGGTCCGAGCTGGTGGTGGCCCAGACCTGGTTCAGGCACCCGGCGGCCGCATCGAGAACCGCCGGGAGCTCGGCGGTGTCGTGGTCGACCGGAGTGGCCGGGAGCTCGCAGTCGGCGACGTCGGGCAGGGAACCCTCGGTCAGAGGGCTGGTGGCCATGACGGTCGTGAGCTCCTCCACGTCACCCGGCGGGACGTCGATCGGTGAGACCACCGTGAACTCGGGCTCCTCGGTCTCGGAGCCGCTGGGGGTCTCCGGTGTCTCCTTCGTCGGCTCCGACGGGCTCGACGTGGTCGACGCGGCGGTGGGATCCTCTCCGCCGCGGTTGAGCGCGACGTAGGTGACGCCGCCGCCGAGCACGAGCGCGAGGGCGGTGACGCAGCCCATGGCCACCACCATCACGGCCCACGGCGGGCCGCCGCGCCGGCCGCCCCCAGCCGCGGGGCCCGACGTCCGCTGCTGATACCAGCCGTGCGATCCGCCCTGAGGGGGTCGGTCTCCTGGTCCCGAGTGCGTCATGCCTCTCTCCCCTGCCCCGTCACGTCCTCGCCGTGCGCAGGATATGTGAAGCGATGACGCCGCGGACGGGATGCCGCCGCCCTGGCCGACGGGTCCCGGGCTCCCGCCGGCTGCGACGTCGATCCTCGGGCGCCCTGACGTGCGGCGTCCGGAACCGCCCGTGCGGATGTCTCGACGGGGTCACAGTTCACGCGGAGCCGGTCGCGGCGCGGCCGCTTGACACTGCATCGAACAGGTGTTCGACTTTCGGTATGCGGTGGAGCGGGCAGGAGATCAGCGGCGAGACGACCAGCGGTCAGGAGGACGCTCCGGCTCTCGTCGGCCTCTCCGGGCTCGTGCGCAGCGTCCGCACTCCCGAGTTCCAGGGCGTCACCTTCCACGAGGTGACGGCGAAGTCCGCGCTGAACCGGGTGCCGCCGGCGAGCTCGATGCCCTTCGAGTGGACGGTCAATCCCTATCGCGGCTGCTCGCATGCCTGCGTGTACTGCTTCGCCCGCAGCACGCACCGCTACCTCGACCTCGATGCGGGAGCGGATTTCGACCAGCAGGTGATCGTCAAGGTCAACGTCGCCGACGTGCTGCGCGCCGAGCTCCGCAAGCGCACCTGGAACCGCAGCCACGTCGCGCTCGGCACCAACACCGACCCCTACCAGCGGGCCGAGGGACGCTACGGACTCATGCCCGGGATCATCTCCGCGCTCGCCGACAGCGGCACGCCCCTGTCCGTGCTGACCAAGGGAACCCTGCTGCGGCGAGACCTGCCGCTGCTGTCGGAGGCGGCCGAACGGGTCCCGGTGGACCTGTCCATGTCGATCGCCGTCTTCGACGACGAGCTGCAGAAGGCCATCGAGCCCGGCACGCCCTCGGCCGCCGCGCGCCTGGCGACGGTGCGGGCCGCGGCGGATCGCGGCTTCAGCGTCTCGGTGTTCCTGATGCCGATCATGCCGTGGCTGACCGACTCCGATGCACAGCTCGACGAAGCGCTCGCGCGCATCGCGGAAGCCGGCGCCGCGCGGGTGGTCTACGGCGCGCTGCACCTGCGGCCGGGCGCCAAGGAGTGGTTCCTGGAGTGGATCGAGCGGGAGCACCCCGAACTCGCCACCGGCTATCGGCGCTTCTACCAGCACGCCTCGTATGCGCCCGCGTCGTACCGCAAGAACCTCGCCCGACGGATCGAGCCGCTGCTGCAACGCCACGGTCTGAACTCCCGTGAGGACGAGGACCAGCCGGAGCAGCGGCGGCGTGCCGCGGGTGCGGCGCAGCGGGTGACCGCGGCACCGTCGGCGCTCGACCTCGCGCCGCAGCCCGCGCTCTTCTAGGGGGCTTGCAGAGCCCTCTGCGTCCCCGGCGGATCTCTGCGTCTCCCCCCTCAGCGTCTCCCCCCCCTCAGCGTCTCCCGCAGCGTCTCCCTCTCAGCAGCGGGATCCGTGACCGAGTGGGAATGACCCACGCATACCAACAAGGTCGCGGATCTGGCCGCCGGGTCGGGCTCGCCGGCATCGAGCGGGACAAGGAAATGGCTCCTGACCTGGGTCAGGAGCCATTTTCTATCGGCGGAGGATGGGGGATTCGAACCCCCGAGGGCGTTAACCCAACACGCGTTCCAGGCGTGCGCCATAGGCCGCTAGGCGAATCCTCCAGCGCTCACGAAGAGCAGTGGACAGCGTACCCGAGAGCCCAGGTGGGCGCGAACCGTGCGGGCACAGGTCACATCGGCGCCCGCTCCCGGACCTCACCGGGGCGCGGGCCCGGTGGAGTCCCGCACCCGCAGGGTCGGCTCGACACGGCTGAACGACGCCGTCGTCCGTCCTGCGAGCCGTTCGCGGATCATCTGTGCCGCGAGCCGCCCCATCTCCGCCCGCGGCTGGTTCACGCTGGTCAGGTGCGGTCTGACGGTCAGCGCGACCGCCGAGCTGTCGTAGCCTGCCACGCTCAGGCGCTCCGGCACCGGGACCCGCAGATCGGCGGCGCGATGCAGGACGCGCACTGCGGCGATGTCATTGGCGGCGAAGACGGCCGTGGCTGCCCCCTCCGCGCCGCGGCGAATCGCCCGCAGCAGCAGGTCGATGCCGTCATCCGGGTGGACCGGCCCGATCACCGAGGCGCCCTCGCGCAGGCCATGGCGCTCCATGGCGGTCAGGAAGCCGGTCCGGCGCAGGGCGGGGCCGGGGCGGGCCGACAGGGTCACGTGCGCGATGCGCCGGTGCCCCGACTGCACCAGATGGTGCACGGCAAGGGCAGCGCCGGCCTCGTCGTGATTCAGGACGTGGTCGACCCCGGGCACCTGGTCCTGCATGCGGCCGATCACCACGACCGGCACCACCTGCGCCGCCTGCTCCAGGGCGGCAGGGTCCAGCCACGACGAGACCACGATGACGCCGTCGACCCCGAGGTCCAGCAGGCGCCGCAGCCCCCGTGCGAGATGAGCGGTGTCCCGTCGACCGTGGGCGATCACCACCTCCAGGCCCTCGTGGTCGGTGCGCTCCTCGATCCCGGCGATGACGTCGGTGTGGTACGGGTTCCCGAGATCCGTCGGGAGCACTCCGATCAGGCCCGTGCCGCGGCCACGACGGCCGTAGCGCAGGCTGCGGGCCGCTGCGAGCACCCGCCGCCGGGTCTCCGCGCTGACGCCGGGCCGATCGTTGAGGGCCATCGACGCGGAGGCGGAGGACACCCCGGCGGCGCGGGCGACGGTGGCGAGGGTGGGGCGCGCTGAGGACGTCACCTGCTCGGTCTATCAGCCGAGATTCCGGTCACGACCTGGAGGGCTGAAATCTTTCAGGGCTTGTCCCCGAGCTGTGGCAGTCCCGTCACCTGGTGTTCATGACCCCGGCGTCAGCGCTCCGTAGCGTCGGAGAGGCCCCACCAGAAGACCGGGACGCCACGGTTCTGTGACCCCGAGACCCCGAGCCCCCGAGCCCCCGGGACCCCGGGACCCCGAGCCCCTGAGACCCCGAGACCCCGAGGCCGTGAGGGCCCGAGCCATCCAGACCCCGAGCCGGTGCGACGCCCAGCCGTTGCGAGACCGGACCAGCTTCCCGAGGAGACCCGTGACCACTGCCCCCGAAGCACTCGATGCCCCCGCGGAGGGGGCCCAGGCACTCGCCGCTCCGAGCGCGCTGCTGCTGGATTTCGGCGGAGTGGTCGTGACCACGACGCATCGGGCGCACTGGGCTCGCGAGCTGGCCGGTTGGATCGTGGAGCGCACGCGCTCGCTGGGCTGCGACCTCGACCCCGAAGGCGTCGAGCAGTCGCTTCGCGCGGGCCGACGGGCGCTGTCGCTGTGGAAGGACGCCGCCTCCCGCCGACTGGAACCGCGGGAGCTGACCAGCTCCGAGATCGTCGGGGACTTCCTGCTGGCCGACCTTCCCGCACCGATCCGGGCTGCGATGCGGCTCGAGGCCGGCGAGCTGCTGGAGCGGATGGCCGGCCTGGTCGCCGATCACCGCGTGCGCGAGGGCATTCCCGCGCTGCTGGAGACCGCGCGATGTGGCGGGGTGCGCCTGGGCATCGTCTCGAACGCCCACTCCGGGCGGGCCCACCGCCGCATCCTCGATCAGCTCGGCCTGTCCGACGCCTTCGGCGTGCAGGTCTATTCCGACGAAGTCGGCATCCGCAAACCGCACCCCGGGATGATCCGGCGAGCCGCGGAGGCCCTCGGTGTCGACCCCGGATCGGCCTGGTACGTCGGCGACACCTTGGATCGCGATGTCGCCGCGGGGCGCCGCGCCGGCGTCGGCGCCGTGATGATCACGCGGGATCGCAGGACCGACACCCCGCCCTTCCCCGTCCTCGACGTCCCCGACCTCGTGGTCGAGGAGCCGAGCGGACTGATCGCCCCGCTGCGCACCGCACTGGGCACGGGTCGCGCCTCCACCCCGATCGACGGCGCACCGGCGCCGGCCGGACCGCCGCCGCCCGCACCACGCCGCCGTCCGGCGCTGCTGCTCGACCACGGCGGGGTCATCACCTCCTCCACGCCGAATCCGGAGCGCTTCTCCGGCGTCGGCTCACGCATCGTCGAGCTGGCCCGGGGAGCCGGGTGCCACCTCGAGCTGCAGACCGTCCTCGATGCCCTCGAGACCGGTTGGGAGCGCCACCGTGCCCACAAGCGTCGCCGGGACAGCTCGCCGGATCCAGCACACCGTCACGAGGAGATCGACCCGGCCGAGCTCTGGGCAGACCTCATCGGGCAGGACCTCCCCGAACAGCTGCGCCCCCTCCTGCGCCTGGAGGCCGCCGAGCTGTCCCTCGCGCTGCACCGCGCCAAGTCGCATCCGGCACCGCGTCCCGGCGCGCTCACGCTGATCGAGTGGTGCCGACAGCGAGGAATCATCGTCGGCATCGTCTCGAACACCATCTCGGGCCGCGGCGTCCGCGAGATCCTCGAGGACTACGGGATCTCCGCCCACATCGGTCCGGCCGCCTACTCCGACGAGATCGGCGTGCGCAAGCCCGCCCGGGCGATCTTCGAAGCCGCCCTCGAAGCCCTCCCGAGCGACCGCGCCGACGTGGTCTATGTCGGCGACAAAGCACTCAACGACGGGCGCGGCGGCCGAGACGCCGGGATCGGCACCGTCTGCCTGCTCCGCGGCGGCAAGGACTCCGACGCGACGCTGGAAGCCGCCCTCGCCGAGGGGCTCGCCGATCACGTCCTCGACTCGCCGGACCAGGTGATCGAGGTGCTCGCCGCACTCGCCCCGGACCGTCCCTGACCCCGGCCCGCGCCTGCTCCACCGACCCGACCCGACCCGTCCGTTCGCCCCGCACGCATCGACAGGAGTTCTCATGACCACCCAGACGCCCTCACCGCTGCCGGAACCCGACCAGGATCAGCGCCGCGGCACCCTGCGCGGCGCCGTCGACGGCATCCGCTCGGCCCACCTGACCACTTCGCAGAAGCTCATGATTTTCGTCCTGTCGATGTCCCTGTTCGGGCTGTCGAACATCCTGCTCGAGATCATCCCCGACATCACGATCGGACCCATCGACCTGTCGATCTCGAACATGATGTTCATCCCCGTCGCGATGGCCGGGCTGCTGTCCCCGTTCTGGGCCGCGCTCGGTGCCCCGCTCGGCGAGATCGTGTTCACCGACCTGCTCATGGGCGACTTCTCCGGCCTCGCCGAGGTCGAGGGATACGTGCAGATGTTCCTCGCGATCTACATCGGAGGCTCGCTCGTCCGCAATCCGCGCAGCCGCGCACAGGTCGGCGTCAGCGCCGTCTGCATCATCCTCATCGACAAGGTGCTCTCCGCCGTCGTGGACATGGCCAAGGTGTGGATCGGGGTCGAGGACGCCGAGTACGTCACCGGGCTGCCGCAGTCGATCATCGCCGTCGAGACCGTCGGTCTGGTCACCGACGTGGTGATCAGCGGCATCCTGTTCGGGGCGATCCCCGCCATGTGGCTGGTGCCCGCCCTGTACGGGAAGATCGAACCGCTCATGGGACTGCGGCCCCGTGTGCCCGGCGAGCCCATCCCCGGGGACGCCCCGCGCGGCCCGCTGTTCGTCGGCGCGGTGGTGCTGCTGAGCATCGCCTCCTTCGGCTTCGCGTTCCTCGAGGCGTTCGACCTCAGCGCCGGTGCCTGGGAACCGGACTTCCTGGACCGCTTCGGCAACGGGTTCCTCTGGGTCTCGGTGGCCGCGATCGTGGTCGTGATGGCGGTCTCCGTGCTGCTGTTCCGCCGCTCGGGCACACCCGCGCACACCGGCGCTCCCGGGCCCACCGGCACCGAGAACTGATCCGGATCCGAGACCAGGAGCTCCCTGTGCAGACCGCCACCCCGACCGACCGTGACGATCCGGTGGACACCGATGCGGTGATCCGCGTGAAGGACCTGTCCTTCCGCTATCCCGGCACCGATCGCGACACTCTGCGCAACGTCGATCTCACCATCGCCCGTGGCGACTTCGTCGCGGTGGTCGGGGGCAACGGATCCGCCAAGACCACTCTGTGCAAGACCTTCAACGGTCTGGTCCCGCACTACTGGAACGGGGACTTCGCCGGCTCGGTGCACGTGGACGGCCAGGACACCTGGGAATCATCCGTCGCGGAGCTGTCCAGCCGGGTCGGCTACGTCTACCAGGACTTCCAGAACCAGCTGGTGCGGCCGACGGTGCGCGACGAGGTCTCCTTCGGCCCTCTGAACTTCGGACGCGCCGATCACCGTGAGCGCACCGAGGAGGCCCTCGAGCAGCTCGGCATCTCCCACCTTCGCGATCGCTTCGTCTGGCAGCTCTCCGGCGGGCAGTCCCATCTGGTTGCCCTCGCTGCGGTGCTGGCGATGCGCCCCGACGTGGTGGTGGTCGATGAGCCCGTCGCCGAGCTCGACCCGGCGCGGGCCCGGGAGATCTATCTGCGTCTGCGTGAGCTCAACGAGCAGCACGGGATCACGGTGGTGACCATCGAGCACCACGCGGAGTTCATCGCCGAGTTCGCCCGCTCCGTGGTGCTGATGGCCGACGGTGCCCCGGTGTGGCATCTGCCCGTCCAGGAGGCGATGGACCGCCACGGTGACCTCGAGGCCCACGGCATTCCCGCGCCGGATGCCGTCGCTGTCTCCGCGGCGGTCGGTGCCCGGCCCGTGGCGCTGGATGTCCCCTCGGCCGCCCGCGTCCTGCGACCGCACGTGCGTCCGGGTCGGACCGGAGCAGAGCCCGAGCAGACGCCCGGCCCTGACCACACGCTCGGCTCCTCGGGAGCGCCCGCGGAGGTCGTCGCCTCGCTGCGGGCCGTGGAGCACGGCTACCGCAGCGTCAGCGGCGCGCTGACCCCGGTGCTGCAGGGCATCGACCTGACCCTGTCCGCCGGGGAACGGATCGCGCTGGTCGGTACCAACGGCGCCGGCAAGACCACCCTGATGAAACTGCTGACCGGTCTGATCGTCCCGCGCCAGGGCACGGTCACCGTCGACGGCGTCGACACCCGCAGCCGCTCGGCCGCACAGCTCGCCGACCACGTCTCCTACCTGTACCAGCAGCCGCAGCGAATGTTCCTCAAGGACAGCGTGCGGGCCGATATCGCGCTGTTCCCCGAGGGGCGCCAGGTTCCCGGCGCGCACGCCATGGTCGAGGAGGTCATCGACCGTGTCGGGCTGGCCCCGTTCGCAGACCGCGACGGGCGCACCCTCTCCGGCGGCCAGCAGCGCCGGGCCACCATCGGCATCGGCCTCGCGATGCGCCCGCAGCTGCTGCTGCTGGACGAACCGACCTCGAGCCTGGACATCCGATCCCGGGACGACGTCACCGGCATGCTCGCCTCTCTGTCGGAGTCGGTCCGCTGCGCCGTGGTGGCCACGCACGACATGGAACTCGTCGCGAGCTGGGCCAGTCGAGTGCTCGTGCTGGACCAGGGCCGGGTCCTGGCCGACCTCACCCCGCGCGAGCTGTTCTCCGCGCCGGAGATCACCGCCCGGGCCCGCTTGGTGCCGCCGCAGGCCGTCCGCATCGCCCGGGAACTGGGCCTGGAGCCGTTGCCGCTGACCGCGGCCGCGCTGCGTTCCCGGCTCGGAACCGGTACGGCATCATTCCTCGTCCCGCAGCCGGCGGCCGGCGCGGTCCCCGCCCCGGCCGGTGCCGCGGGCACCACCCTCGAGGAGCGCTGATGGCCCGCAAGACCCGAGACGTCCTGAGCGTGGAATGGGTGCGCCTGGAGCTGCTGCGCACCGCGTACTCGACACGCGGGGGAGTGTTCGCCCGAATGGATCCGCGCATGGTGCTGGCCTGGTACCTGCTGGCCGCGTTGGCGCCGTGGTTCACGCACAACCTCACCGTGCTGATGATCCTGTTCGTGATGGGCGCGGTCGCCGTCGTGCTCGCTCGGGTGGGCCCCCTGGTCCTGGGGCTGTTCCTGGTCGGACTGATCGGCAACGCCGTCGGCCTGTTCGCCGCCGCATTCGTGTTCGGCGGTGATCTCGGGACACTCGTCGCCCTGGGAGAGCTCAACCTCAAACTGGGCGCGGTCTCGATGGCCTCGATGGCGGCCTTCGTGTCACTGGAGCCGGAGCAGCTCTCCGACGCGCTGCTGGCACTGCGCGCGCCGGAGCTGCTGGCCTTCGGAGTCAGCTACGGGTACCGGATGCTGCCGATCCTGGTGGACGAGTACGTGACCGTCTTCGACGGTCAGCTGCTGCGTCACGCCCCCGTCGAGCGCAGGGGGGTGCTGGGGTGGCGGGTGATCCTGCGGTGGAGCACGCTCGCGGTGACGGCCTTCTACCCGATCATGCTCAACACCGCGAAGAACGTGCGCACGACGGTCGAGGCGCTGGAGACCCGGGGATTCACCTACGGTGCACATCACCGCGCCGGGCGGACGCTGCGCCTGGCGTACCTCAAGGTCACCTCGTGGGACATCGTGGTGCTGGCCGGCTCGGTGGTCGCTGTGGTCCTCGCGTACTGGACCGGGGCGCAGTTCCCGATCCATCGGTGACAGACTCCCCGTCGACCGCTCAGCGCGTCTCGAAAGGCTGTCTCATGTCCCACGCCGTCACCCTGAACAGCTCGGCGATCCTCACCGACACCGTCCAGTACTCCTACTCGGCGACGGTGGAACCTCCCGCGAGGCTGGTGGTGCTCGCCGGCGCCTGCCCGCTGGACAAGGCCGGGGACGTCGTCGCCCCGGGCGACCATGCCGCTCAGGCCGCGAAGTGCGTGGAGAACATGATCGTCGCCCTCGCCGAGGCCGGCGCCAGCCTGGAGAACGTGGTCAGCACGCGGGTGCTGGTGGCCTCGAGCGAGCAGGCCGATCTGGTGAGCGCCTGGGACGTGGTCCGCGACGCCTTCCGCGAGCATCCTGCACCGAGCACCCTGATGGGCGTGACGGTGCTGGGCTACCCCGCTCAGCTGGTCGAGATCGAGGCGAGCGCCGCCGTGCGCGACTGAGGCCGGGGCGCGGGTGCTGCCAGCCGGGCACCCTCTCCGAGAGGCCGTTATCGGAAGCTCATTCCGGCCCGCTGGAGGGGGTGCTCAACCCAGGGATGCCGGAGCCGGTGCACGGGGTGACGCTCGCGCGGTCAGTCCTTCTGCTCGGGGTGGCGCGCGAGGTTGACGATGGCGGCGGCGAGGCCGCCCCACACGGTCACGATCGCGACGATCATCATGATGATGGCTGAGACGGACACGGGATTCTCCGATCGGTCGGGATGCTGGGATGACTCTGCTGCTGGTCGAGCTGTCGCGGGACGGGGGCGTCGCCGGCCGGGAGGCGGGCCCGCGGCGAGAGTGTCCCCGCCGCGAGGCCCGATCCTCACCGCGCCGGCGTGGACCGCAGCTCGTGCGGGGTCGCGACGTCTCCGCCGAGGCCCTGGCCGGCGACCGCCTCGGGGGCGATCTCGTCACCCTCGGAGTCGGCCTTGTGGAGGTTCGATCCAGCCGGCCACGGCAGCAGGGAGAGCCCGATCGCGATGACGACCAGCGCGATCGCCATCAGCCAGCCGAACACGAGCACGAACCAGCCCGGGTAGTCCTCGTAGGTGCCCTCGGCGGTCAGCAAGGTGAGGGTGCTGGAGATCAGGGAGATGCCCAGCACGATGGGGGCGATGACGGCCAGCGCGATCATCCAGATGCGGCCGACGGGGAAGGTGCCCTGGTGGTTGAGGTGGTCGCGCAGCGTGGGCAGGCCGCGCACGATGTAGGTCACCACGATCGTGGAGACCAGGGCGGCCGCGACGATGCCGTACTCGTTGACCCACTTGTCCAGCACGTCCAGCAGCGGCAGACCCATCGTGGTCGAGAACAGCGCCACCGAGACGATCGCCAGCGGCAGGCACACCCCGAGGGTGGCGGGGATGCGGGCCAGGCCGAACTTGTCCTGGAACGCGGCGATGACGACCTCGACGATCGAGATCAGCGAGGTGAACCCGGCCAGCACCAGGGACCCGAAGAACAGCACGCCGATCAGGGCGCCGGCGGGAGCCTCGGTGATGATCGCGGGGAAGGCGATGAAGGCCAGCCCCACGCCGTCGGTGACCACTTCGTCGATCGGCACGCCCTGGGCCTGGGCCATGAAGCCCAGCGCGGAGAACACGCCGATGCCGCAGAGGATCTCGAAGCTCGAGTTCGCCAGGCCCACGACCAGGCCGGAACCGGTGAGGTCGGTCTTCTTCTTGAGGTAGGAGGCGTAGGTGAGCATGATGCCGAAAGCCACCGAGAGCGAGAAGAAGATCTGCCCGTAGGCGGCGACCCACACGCCGGGATCCAGCAGCGCCGCCCAGTTGGGACGGAAGAAGGCGTCCAGACCGTCGACGGCGCCCGGCAGGAACAGGGCGCGCACCACGAGGATCAGGAACATGGCGATGAGCAGCGGGATGAACACGATCGCGCTGCGGCCGATGCCGCCGTGGACGCCGAGGCACATCACCGCGATCACCGCCAGCCAGACCAGGACCATCGAGATCATGACGGCCGGGACGATGTCGAAACTGATGACCACGTCGGGACCGCCGAGGGCCTGGGTGTACTCGCCGAAGAAGCCGGCCGGGTCGTCGCCCCAGCGCTGGTCGACCGAGAAGACCGTGTAGTTCGTGGCCCAGGCGATGATCAGGGCGTAGTAGACCGCGATGATCGTCGCGATCAGCACCTGCCACCAGCCGATGAACTCGGTCCAGCGGGTGAAGCGACGCCACGCGGCCGGGGCGGAGCCGCGCCAGCGGTGCCCGATCGCGTAGTCGAGGAACAGCAGCGGGATGCCCGCCGTCAGCAGCGCGACCAGGTACGGAAGGATGAAGGCGCCGCCGCCGTTCTCATAGGCCACGGCCGGGAATCGCCAGATGTTGCCGAGCCCGACGGCGGAGCCGATCGCGGCGAAGATGAAGGCGGCGCGCCCGGCGAAGGCGCCGCGGTCTGCTCTCCGGCCCGTCGTGCCGGGGGAGGGGGTCGATGCACTCACAGTTCGCCTCCGAAGTGTGCGCCGAGGAGCGGCGGAAGAAGGGTGGGGAAGGACAAGGATGTGCCCAGGGGGTCACCGAGCCATCGACGACCCGCCGGATCGCGGCGGCTGAGCGCTGGCTGACAGGGCGCGGCCAGCAGGGGTGGGCGGCCGCGCATCGTGCTGGGATGATACGCGGCCGACGGAGCCTGCGACACCGCCCGCGGGGGATGGACATGCAGCCGTGACCTCCGGCATGGCACCGGGCGAGCCCGCAGCGGCACGAGGCCGCCGCGGGAGCGGGGCGACGGCGGATTCGCAGCAGGGTGTTCCGGGCACGCAGCCGGACGGGTGCCTGCCTGGCGCGGTCGCGTGACCGCGTTGAGCGTGACCGCGTTGAGTCAGTCGCGTGGCGGGGGCGGAGGGGTCGGGGCCCCGCTCGGCGGCGTCACCCGTGGGTACCGCCGGGTGCTCGCGCCGGCGGAGGCCTGCTGCCCGGTCGGCGCACCGCTCCCACCGGCGGGATCAGCGACGGCGGTCGCTGCACCTGCTGCCGCACCGGCCTCCGCAGGTGCCCCGGGCCGTGCCGGTGCGGGATCCCAGCCGGCGTCGACCACCCGGCGCTGGACGAGTACGGCCGAGCCCAGGATGAGGGCTCCGATCACGGCCAGCAGCACCACGCCCGGGACCACGCCGGTGCGGGCGCCGTAGCCGATCAGGATGCCGAACCAGCCGAAGTCGGTGTCGCCGAAGGTGGTGTTGGCGGAGCCGAACGTACCCAGCACCTTGAGCAGCAGGGCAGGCAGGAACGTGACCAGGAGGCCGTTGACGAAGCCGCCGGCCACGGCGCCCCGACGCCCACCGGTGGCGTTGCCGTAGACGCCCGCGGCGCCACCGGTGAAGAAGTGCGGGACCAGCCCGGGCAGGATGAGGGCCAGTCCCAGCACCGGGCCGAGCCACACGCCGAGCACGAGGAGTCCGATGAGGCCGCCGGCGAAGCTCGAGAGGAACCCGATCAGCACTGCGTTCTGCGCGTAGGGGAAGACGATCGGGGCGTCGAGGGCGGGGATCGCGCCGGGGACCACCTTGGCGGCGATGCCCTGGAACGCGGGCACCAGCTCACCGAGGATGGTGCGCACGCCGAACAGGATCACGGCCACGGCGATGCCGAACTGCAGGCCCTGGGTCACGGACTGCATGAGGTAGTTGCCGACGTCGGTCGCGCCGCCCTCGAACGCCTCGAAGGCCGTGGCCTGCCCGGCGCGAGCGAGGTAGACGACGGCGACGACCAGGTACATCAGCACCATCGACAGGGCGGTGGCGACCATCGAGTCACGCAGGAAGCGCAATGACTCGGGGACCTTGAGGTCCTCGGTGGAACGACTGCGTCCGCGCGGATCGACCAGGCGGCCGACGGTGCCGGCGGCGATGTACCCGGCGGTGCCGAAGTGGCCGATGGCGATCGAGTCGTCCCCGGAGATGCGTCGGGTCCAGGGCTGGGAGAGAGCCGGCAGGGAGACCATGAGGATCCCGAGCAGGACCGCGCCCAGGACCACGACGATCGCCGTGGGCATCCCGGCCGAGGCCATCACCACGGTGATGAGGGTGGCCATGAACAGCAGATGGTGGCCGGTGAGGAAGACGTAGCGCAGCGGGGTGAAGCGGGCCAGCCCGATCGCGACCACGAAGCCGAGGATCATCAGCCACGCGACCTGCGCGCCGAACTCCTCCTGGGCGATGCCGGCGATCGCCTCATTGGTGGGGACGACGCCCTGGGCGCCGAGGGCGCCCTGGATCATGACTCCCAGCGGGGCGAGGGAGGCGGTGACGAGGGTGGCGCCGGCCCCGATCAACAGGAAGCCGAGGACTGCCTTGATGGCACCGCCCGCCACCTGGCCGGCTGTCTTGCGCAGGGCGATCAGGCCGACGGCGGTGATGATGCCGATGAGATAGGCGGGCACGCTCAGGAACTCGTTGACGAGGAACTGGGCGATCGCGACGAGCACGTTCATGGGGGCTGCTCCGTGGAAGGTGGGAAAGGGTGGGTCAGACGGCGTAGAGGCGCCGCAGCGCCGCGTCGACCTCGGTCTGGGAGGTGAAGTTCTCGATCACCTCGACGGGCACGCCGACATCGCCGAGGGTCTGCGCGATCGCGCCCGAGGTGAGGATGGCGTCGGCGTCCTTCGCCTTTCCTTTGGCGGAGATGGTGTCGGTCGCCTCGACGCTGAGGTGGGAGGACCAGCCCCAGCGGCTCAGGACCTGCTCGGCGGTGTTCTTCAGGAACAGGCTGGTGCCCAGGCCGTTGCCGCACACCGTGAACAGGAGGTTCTTCGAGGGGACCGTGTCCTCGGTGGCGTCGGCGGCAGGTGCTGACGTTCCCGCGCCCGCTGCGGTGCCACCGGCATCGGGTGAGGCGGGCCCGGGGTCCGACGCGGAGCGCTCGACGTCGTCGGCCCCCGACGTGGTGGTTCCGGGTGCGGCGTCGGCCGGGGCGGTGCCGACGCTCTCGCCGCCGAGCGCGGCCAGGACCTGCTGCGGGGAGGAGGCCGTCTCCAGCGCCGTGCGTCCGGCCGGGTCGGCCAGGACTCCGGCCAGGGCGGCGAGGGCCGACTGGTGGGCGGAGCTGTCGGCGGCGGCCAGTGCCATCACCAGGTGGACCGGGTCGTTGGTCTCGTGCCCGAAGGAGACCGGCTCGGCCAGGCGCACGAAGGACATCCCGGTGCGGTGGACCGACTCGTCGGGCCGTGAATGCGCGAGCGCGAATCCGGGGGTGATGACGATGTACGGGCCGTGCTCCTCGACGGCGCGGATCATCGCCTCGGTGTACGCGGCACCGGTGACGTCGCTGGAGACCAGCAGATCGCCGGACAGGCGTATCGCCTCGCGCCAGTCGGCGGCGGGGACGTCGAGCCGGATGGCGGCAGGGTCGATCAGAGCGGTCAGCTGAGACATGGGGCGTCCTCGGGCGGAGAAGAGCGGTTCACGCGTGCGGCCCCGAGGGTACGTGGTCGCCGGTGCGGATGCTTATCCTCGATCCATGTCTTCTCAGCCGTCCGCGCGCCCCGGCGCTCAGCATTCCGAGGTCTCCACCGCCTATCTCCAGCAGCTGGACGAGGAGCGGGAGCTGGCCATGCGCACCGCGTCCCATCCCGGCTCCGCCTTCGAGGGCGCCGCGCCCGCCCTGCACGACCGGCTCGAGGAGCTCGTCCAGCGCGATGCCGGGGAGATGGCCGCCCTGATGCTGGATCTCGGCGAGCATCCCGAGGTCGCCTTCGAGGAGCATCGCTCCGCCCGGGCCATCGCCGACGTGCTGGCAGCCCACGGCGTCGAAGCGCAGGTGGGCGTGCACGGGCTGGAGACTGCCATCCGCGCCGAGATCGTGGGGCAGGGCGGCGACGCCGAGGATGCCCCCACGCTGGCGATCCTCTCCGAGTACGACGCGCTGCCCGGCGTCGGCCACGGCTGCGGCCACAACGTCATCGCCGTGATGGGCCTGGGTGCCTTCCTCGCCCTGGCCGAGCTCGCTGCCGCGGATCCGTCGGCCGTGCCCGGCAGGGTGGTGTTCCTCGGCACCCCCGCCGAGGAGGGCCACACCGGCAAGGAGTTCATGGCGCGCGAGGGTGCCTTCGAGGGGCTGGACGCCGCGGTGATGGCCCACCCGTACGGGTACGACCTGGCCGACCAGATCTGGCTGGGCCGTCGGACCCTGACCGTCGAGTACCACGGGCACACCGCCCACGCCTCGGCCCAGCCGTTCATGGGGCGCAACGCGCTGGACGCCGCGAACCTGCTGTACCAGGGCATCGGGCTGCTGCGACAGCAGACCCCGCCGTCGGACCGCATCCACGCCGTGATCCGTGAGGGCGGGGACCGCGCGAGCGTCATCCCCGACTACGCCAAGCTCGACATGTACGTGCGCTCCCAGCGGCCCGAGACGCTCAAGGACCTCTCGCGGCGCGTCGAGGACGCCGCTCGCGGCGCGGCGCTGATGGCGGGGGTCGGCGTCACCGTCGGCTGGGATCAGCATCCGCCGTCGCTGCCGGTGCGCACCAACGAGGCCCTCACCGGTCGCTGGGTGCAGGCGCAGCGCCGCCGCGGCCGCGACCCGCTGCCCTTCGGCGTGGTCTCGCCGATCCTGGCCGCCTCCACCGATTTCGGCAACGTCAGCTACCGCATCCCCGGCATCCACCCCGTCATCAAGGTGGCTCCCTCCCACGTCGCGCTGCACACCCGTGAGTTCGCGACCTGGGCGGTCTCCGACCAGGCCCGCTCCGCCGCGGCCGACGGGGCCTACGGCCTGGCCGCCACCGTGCTCGACGCCCTCCACGACCCGCAGCTGGCCCGGGCCGTCGCCACCGAGTTCGAGGACGCCGGCGGCGCCATCGACGTCCCCTCCTACTTCGACTGACCGACCCCCGCGCCTCCTCGCCACCCCGATCCGACTGGAGTCCCCGTGAGCACTGCACCGAACACCCCGGCCAAGGCCGGGCTGACCGACCGGATCCTCAACGGCGTCGAACGAGCGGGCAACAAACTGCCCGAACCGTTCATGCTGTTCGTGATCCTGTTCCTGATCACGGGCGTGGTCTCCACGGCCATGGCGATGGCCGGCGTGGTCGTCGAGGTGCCCGGCGCCGACGAGCCGACGGCCATCAAGGGGCTGTTCACCGGGGAGGGCCTGACCTGGCTGACCACCACCCTGGGCGAGAACTACATCGGCTTCCCGCCGCTGGTGACCGTGCTGCCGATCCTGCTGGCGATCGGCATCGCCCAGCACTCCGGGCTGCTGGGCGCCGCGATCCGCAAGACCTTCGGCTCCTCACCGGCGTGGATGCTGCCCTACGTGGTCGGGTTCGTCGGCGTGGTCTCCTCGATCATGGCCGACTCCGCCTTCGTGGTGGTCCCGCCCCTGGCCGCGCTCGTGTTCAAGGCCGCCGGTCGCCACCCCGTCGCCGGCCTGCTGGGCGGGTTCGCGGCCGCCGGCGCCGGGTACTCCACCAACATCTTCCCCACCAGCCTCGATGCGCTGTTCGCCGGGATCACCACCTCGGTGATGGGTGCGCTGCCCGGCTACGAGTTCACGCCGGTCAACCCGATCTCGAACTGGTTCTTCAACATCGTCTCCTCGCTGATCCTGGGCTTCGTCGCCGGATTCATCATCGACCGGATCATCGAGCCCCGACTGTCCCGCCAGGGTGTGCCCGTCGACGAGACGGCGGTGGACGGGGAGGAGCCGGCCGACGACGCCCAGCAGATGCGTGCCGCCCTCACCTCCGTGGAGAACCGGGGCCTGCTGATCGCCGTTCTCAGCGCCGTGGTGCTGACTGCGCTCTTCCTGCTGGCATTCCTGCTGCCGGGCTCGCCGTGGCGCAACGAGGACGGCGGCTTCCTGCCCAAGTCCCCGCTGCTGGATTCGATCGTGTTCATCGTGGTCAGCTACTTCATGGTGCTGGGCATCGCCTATGGCGTGGTCACCGGCGTCCTGCGCAGCAGCCGGGATGCGGTGCGGATGATGTCCGACGCGCTCAAGGAGATGCTGCCCTTCGTCGTCCTCGCCTTCATCCTCGGCAACTTCATCGCCCTGTTCAACTGGTCCGGCATCGGCACCTGGATCGCCGTGACCGGGGCAAACGGTCTGGAGGCGACGGGGCTGACGGGATTCGCGGCCATCCTCGGCTTCATCGTGCTGGCCAGCTGCCTGAACCTGTTCATCATCTCCGGCTCGGGCATGTGGGCGATCATGGCCGCCGTGTTCGTGCCGATGTTCTCGCTGATCGGCTACGAGCCCGCGTTCACTCAGGCCGCGTTCCGCGTCGGCGACTCCGCCACCCAGGTCATCACCCCCATGAACCCGTACATGATCGTGCTGCTGGGCATGCTGCGGAAGTACGAGCCCGAGGCCGGCCTGGGCACGCTGATGTCCCGGATGCTGCCGTTCGTGGTGCCGTTCTGGCTGGTGTGGACGATCCTGCTGGCGGTGTTCTTCTTCTTCGACCTGCCGCTCGGGCCCGGCAACGGGATCTTCCTGGGGCAGTGACGATCGGGCATCCGCCGCGGCGTGGAGCTGGTCGATCAGGCGCTGCGGAGGTAGGTCTCGAGGGCCTCGCGGATCACGGCGTGACGGGTTCTCCCGGCCGCCTCTCGCGCGTCCCTCGACCAGTGGAGGAACAGTGTTGTGGACGGCGGGCGAGGGGCTGTGTGTGTCCACGCGAGAGCTGTCAGAGTCCGAGGACTTCGCCCCGTCCCGTGCCACGATGGCGGTATGAGCGAACTCGCCGACCGTCTCCGCGCCCTGCCCGCATTCCCTGAGGACATGCCCGTCCTGCATCCCGAGAACGTCCCGGAGGATCCGGACGAACTCTTCCTGTCGTGGCTGGACGACGCGATCGCCAGCGGTGCCCGCCAGCCGCACGCGATGACGTTCCAGACCGTCCTGGCCGACGGCACTCCCGTCGGCCGCACCCTGATCCTCAAGGACGTCGACGAGAACGGATACCACGTCTCGACCCGGAACACCTCCCGCAAAGCCCGGCAGCTCGAGCAGAACCCGCGGGCCGCGATGACGTTCTTCTGGCGCGAGTCCGGCCGACAGGTGCAGATCATCGGTGACGTGGTCGCCCTCGGGGAGGACGTCTCCCAGGCCGACTGGCTCACCCGGCCGACCTCCGACGGGCGCCCGAATCCCGAGTGGCAGGTCTACGCGCTGCAACCGCACCTGGTCGAGTTCACCCAGTCGCGGCACGACCGCAACCACACCCGGGTCGGCTACAGCCGCGAGGACGGCCGCTGGAGCCACGGCCCGGTCACGACCCCCGCCGGCTGAACGAGCGCCACGTGGTCACGTCGACCGTCGTCGGGCGGTCAGACCTCGAGGCTCGCGATGAGCTGCTCGACGCGGGCGCGGATATCGTCGCGGATCGGGCGCACGGCCTCGAGGCCCTGGCCGGCGGGGTCGGGCAGCTCCCAGTCCTCGTAGCGCTTGCCGGGGAAGATAGGGCACGCGTCGCCGCAGCCCATGGTGATCACGACGTCGGACTGCTGGACCGCGCCCGGGGTGAGGATCGTGGGCCGGCCCGCGGAGATGTCGATGCCCTCCTCGGCCATCGCCTGGACGGCGGCGGGATTGATCGAGTCCGCGGGCTCGGACCCGGCGGAGCGGACCTCGACCTTCTCTCCCGCGAGGTGGCGCAGCCAGCCGGCGGCCATCTGGGAGCGGCCGGCGTTGTGAACGCAGACGAACAGGACACTGGGACGATCGCTCATGGATGCTCCTGGTGACGCAGGCGTGGCTGAAGGGGTCGTGGCGGGGGAGTGTGGGGCGTGGGTCAGGACAGGTCGAGGAAGGCGCGCAGCTCGGCGAAGGCCGACGGCACGACGGCGTAGTGAGCCCAGCGGCCCCTCTGCTCCCGGGTCAGCAGACCGGCCTCGACGAGCTTCTTCATGTGGTGGCTGACGGTGGGCTGCGAGATGCCCAGGCCCTCGCCGAGGTCACAGACGCAGACGCTCTGGCATCCGCCCGCGGCGACGTGCGAGAGCAGCTGCAGGCGCGTGGGATCCGAAAGGGCCTTCAGGCGTGCCGAGAGGCGCTCGGCGTCGTCGGCCTCGATCGGGCCGGTGGCCAGCGAGCAGCAGTCGTCCGCGCCCGCCGGCGAGCGGCACTCGTCATCGGCCGAGGCGGCCGACTGCGGCCACGAGAGGTCGACCGGATCGCGTGCGGTCGTGGAACTCATGGGATCACCTGACTCGGGACGGGGGCGTGGGGCTCGGCGAGCACCGTCTGACATTGACGGTCATCTATGTGAAGGCTACTCTACTCATCGATGACCGTCTATAGGAACAGGTAGGCCGCCCATGACGACGACCACCGCCCCCGCCGCACCGACCGGCGTGGCCCGGGAGATGTCGTTCCTGGACCGGTGGCTGCCGGCGTGGATCCTGCTGGCGATGGTGGGCGGCCTGGCCCTGGGGCGCCTGGTCCCCGGCATCGGGCCGGCGCTGGAATCCGTGAGCATCGCCGGTGTCTCCCTGCCCATCGCCATCGGCCTGCTGGTGATGATGTACCCCGTCCTGGCGAAGGTCAGGTACGACCAGACCCGGCGCATCGGCGCCGACCGCAGGCTGATGGTCACCTCGCTGGTACTGAACTGGCTGCTCGGGCCGGCGCTGATGTTCGCGCTG
The DNA here is from genome assembly GCF_042666875.1 of Brachybacterium sp. GCM10030267. Lineage (NCBI taxonomy): Bacteria > Bacillati > Actinomycetota > Actinomycetes > Micrococcales > Dermabacteraceae > Brachybacterium > Brachybacterium sp. GCM10030267. Next base: position 330,669 of record NZ_JBHTCX010000011.1, read on the forward strand.
GCCTGGATCTTCCTGGCCGACCTGCCCGAGTACCGCACCGGTCTGATCATCGTCGGCCTCGCCCGCTGCATCGCCATGGTCCTGATCTGGAACGACCTCGCCTGCGGGGACCGGGAGGCCGCGGCGGTGCTGGTCGCGGTCAACTCCGTGTTCCAGGTGATCGCCTTCGGCGCGCTGGGATGGTTCTACCTCCAGGTGCTGCCCTCCTGGCTGGGCCTGCCCACCACATCGGCCGAGTTCTCCGTCGGGGCGATCGTGCTCAGCGTGCTCGTGTTCCTCGGGATCCCCCTGCTCGCCGGCTTCCTCACCCGCATGCTCGGTGAACGCGCCAAGGGACGTGAGTGGTACGAGAACCGCTTCCTGCCGCGCATCGGCCCGTTCGCGCTGTACGGCCTCCTGTTCACGATCGTGCTGCTGTTCACGCTGCAGGGCGACGCGATCCTCTCCGCCCCGCTGGACGTCGCGCGCATCGCGCTGCCGCTGCTGGCCTACTTCGTGGTGATGTTCGCAGGGTCCCTGCTGCTCAGCCGCGCCGTCGGCATGGACTACGCCCGCTCGACCACCGTCGCGTTCACGGCCTCCGGCAACAACTTCGAGCTCGCCATCGCCGTCGCCATCGGCACCTTCGGCGTCAGCTCCGGGCAGGCCCTGGCCGGCGTCGTGGGTCCACTGATCGAGGTCCCGGTGCTGGTCGCCCTCGTCTACGCCTCGCTGTGGGCGGGCAGGCACCTGTTCCCCGACGACCCCACCGTCCCCGCCCGCACCGCTCGAGAGGTCTCCGCATGAGCCAGCACAGTTCCGACCCGACGCCCACGGAAGCGAGCTCGACGGCCGCCACCTCGGGGTCGACGCCCGCCGGGGCGACGCCCTCCGTCCTGTTCGTCTGCGTCAAGAACGGCGGCAAGTCGCAGATGGCCGCCGCCCTCATGGATGCCCGCGCCGACGGCGAGGTCGAGGTCCACTCCGCCGGCACGAAGCCCGGCAGCGGCATCAACGCCCTCTCGGCAGAGGTCATCGCCGAAGCCGGGGTCGACATGTCGGCAGGCAATCCCACGCCGATCGATCCCGAGCTCCTGGCCCGCGTCGATCGCGTCATCGTGCTCGGGGCCGAGGCCGAGGTCGAACCGGTGCCCGGGATGCGCGGCACCATCACCACCTGGCGCACCGACGAACCCTCCGAGCGCGGCATCGACGGCATCGAGCGCATGCGCCTGGTGCGCGACGACATCGACGCCCGCGTGCAGGATCTGCTGGAGGAGCTGCGGGGCGCGGCTCGCTGAGCAGCGGGTGCCGCACGCTCGGCGGAGGCGGCGGCTGACGGGCCCGCGCGGTTGGAGGGCTCGCGCCGAGAGAGCCCCCGCGGCGATTCCCTCACGCACCCAGGTCAGCCACGGCTGTTCAGGGAGCCGCTGGAGGCTGCCGTGCCTGAGCCCGCCGCATTCGGCCCGTTCTCCCGGAGCATCGCCGGCACCGCCCTGTCGACGGCGCGGATCACCACGGCCAGCACCGCCGCAACCGCCACCACGAGCAGCGCGTTGACCACGGCCGGAATGATGCCGAGATGGGCCGCGTCCAGGAACGGATACGGGTACCAGTGCGTGATGCTGCCCTGGCCGAAGATGTAGAGCAGCCACACCGCGGCCACCGCGAACGCGCCCGCGACCGTCGACCAGCGGAACCGGCGACGAGGGCCGAAGACCAGCCAGCCCACCACGGTCAGGACCGGCGAGACCGTGTGCAGGCCGAACGACGCCACGCTCGACCACCCCTCCAACTCCAGCTGCGGAGCGAGCACCAGAGCGAAGACCACGCCGGTGATGGTGATCGCCAGCAACGAGTAGAGCCGGGCGATCTCCCACCACGCGCCGCGCCGCAGCGGATCGATCGCCAGCAGCGCGGAGACGACCACGACCACGATGTTGCTCTCGACGGTGAAGTAGCTGAAGAAGCGCCACAGCCGCACCGCCAGGCCCGCCTGCTCGGCTCTGTCGCCCGAGTTCGCGTCCTGACCGCCGGTGAGGACCAGCGCGAACTGGATGAGGAGCGCGACGAGGACGACTGCTGCGACGGTTCCGTGCCACCACCTGGATGCGGCACGGCGGCGAGCGTCGAGCGAGGTCTCCATGGCCCCAGTCTGGTCCACGGTCCGGTCCACGCGGGGGCCGCCTCCCGGCGATCGCGGACTGCAGCTGGGGAGTGCGCGGCGCAATCCTCGGATCATGGGGAAAACCCCATGTCGATCCCAGGGTCGATGGGGCAGGATGAGTCGGGCCGCTGTCTTCTCCTCCCGCTCGTCCGGTCAGGACCCGCTCGACCGGGCAGGAAGAGGCCTCCCCACGGTCACGAGTCTTGTGCGGCCGGTCGACGTTCCGGCCGGTCACGATCTGTCCGCCCCCGCCGATACGGTCATCCGGTGATGCCGCCGCGACGATGCCCGACGAACTTCGAAGGTCTTCCATGCTCTGGACGCTGATCAGGCGCCACCTCCGTCCCTACGTGCCCCACGTGATCGCCGTGGTGATCCTGCAGCTGGCCACGATCCTGGCCACGCTGTACCTGCCCAGCCTCAACGCCGACATCATCGATCAGGGCGTGGCGACGGGGGACACCGACTACATCTGGCGCGTCGGCGGCGTCATGCTCGGCGTGGCGATGATCCAGCTGGTCACCGCGATTGCGTCGGTCTGGTTCGGTGCCCGCGTCGCCATGGGCATGGGCCGCGACATCCGCCGCTCGATCTACACCCGGGTCGACCGCTTCTCCACCGAGGAGATGGGCCGCTTCGGGGCGCCCACCCTCATCACCCGCGGCACGAACGATGTCCAGCAGGTCCAGATGCTGGTGCTGATGACCCTGAACTTCATGGTCATGGTGCCGATCATGTCGATCGGCGGCATCATCATGGCGATCCAGGAGGACCCGGGGCTGTCCTGGCTGGTCTGGGTGGCGGTGCCGGTGCTGATGGTGATCGTGGGCCTGCTGATCAAGGAGCTCATGCCGCTGTTCCAGCGCATGCAGGCCAACATCGACTCGATCAACGGCGTGATGCGTGAGCAGATCATGGGCATCCGCGTCGTGCGCGCCTTCGTCCGCGAGGACCACGAGACCCAGCGCTTCACCGACGCCAACGCCACCCTGACCGACACCTCGGTGCGGATCGGCCGGCTGTTCGTGATCATGGGCCCCGCCATCACCGTGGTGCTGCACCTGGCCACCGCCGCCGTGCTCTGGTTCGGCGGGCACCGGGTCGCCGACGGCCTGGTCGACGTCGGCTCCCTGACCGCGTTCATGCAGTACCTGCTGCAGATCCTCATGGCGGTCATGATGGGCACCTTCATGTTCATGATGTTCCCGCGCGCGATCATCAGCGGGCGCCGCATCGCCGAGGTCCTCGACACCGTCCCCACCCTCGCCGAGCCCACCGAGCCGGTCGAGCTGCCGGCCCGCGGCGGCGGAGCCACCGTCGAGTTCCGAGACGTCACCTTCTCCTACCCGGGTGCGGACGCCCCCGTCGTCGACGGCGTCAGCTTCACCGCCGAGGCCGGTCGCACCACGGCGATCATCGGTTCCACCGGATCCGGCAAGACCACGCTGGTCAACCTGATCCCCCGGCTGCACGACGCCACCACCGGTCAGGTGCTGCTCGACGGCGTCCCGGTCACCGAGCTCTCGCGCGCGACCATCTCCCGGACCGTCGGCCTCGTCCCCCAGAAGCCGTACCTGTTCTCCGGGACCATCGGTCACAACCTGCGCTTCGGTGACCCTGACGCCACCGACGCCGAGCTCTGGCACGCCCTGGAGACCGCGCAGGCCACCGACTTCGTCGCCGCCCGGACGACGGGGGAGGGCGAGCAGGCCCGCACCGGACTGGACTCCGCCGTCTCCCAGGGCGGCACCAACGTCTCCGGCGGCCAGCGTCAGCGGCTGTGCATCGCCCGCACCCTGGTCGCCCAGCCGCGGGTGTACGTCTTCGACGACTCCTTCTCCGCCCTCGACGTCACCACCGACGCCAAGGTGCGCGAAGGGCTGGCCGAGCGCACCCGGGGCGCGACCACGATCATCGTCGCCCAGCGCATCTCCACCATCACCGGCGCCGACCAGATCCTCGTGCTCGAGCAGGGCCGGATCGTCGGCCGCGGCACCCACGAGCAGCTGCTGGAGAGCTCGCAGACCTACCGGGAGATCGTCGACTCCCAGATCACCGCGGAGGAGCCGGCATGAGCCCCGAGAACCAGGACCGGCCGGAGGATGAGGGCCAGGTCGAGGAGAACCGGACCGCGAACAGCAAGCCGCCGGTGTCCAGCTCCCCGTCGGCCCCCGAGACCGCCCCCGGCGCCGTCGCCTCGAGCACCGCCGCCGCCGGCTCGGAGCTGACCGAGGACGAGATCCTGGAGCTCCAGGACTCCGTCAGCAGCGAATGGGGCGAGTCCGCGCCCCGCAAGGCCAAGGCCTTCTGGCCCTCGACCCTGCGCCTGGTCGGCACGTTCAGCGATCACAAGCTGGCCCTGACCGTGGTGCTCGTCTTCGGGCTCATCTCCACCGGCCTCAGCGTGTGGGCGCCCACCATTCTCGGCAACGCGATGGACGTCATCGCCGACGGCGCCTTCGGCGACGGGGGAGTGGACTTCTCGCAGCTGGGCCGGCTGCTGCTGATCGTGATCGGCATGTACGTCATCGCCTCGGTGTTCGACTGGCTGCAGGGCCGGCTGCTGAACGACATCGTCATGCGGATCGTCTACCGGCTGCGCCAGCGGATCGAGGCCAAGGTCAACCGGCTGCCGCTGAGCTACTTCGACACCCGCCAGCGCGGCGACCTGCTCTCGCGCACCACGAACGACGTCGACAACGTCCAGCAGGCCCTGCAGCAGGCCTTCGCCTCGCTCGTGTACGCCGTGCTGACCATCATCGGCATCACCACGATGATGTTCTGGCTCTCCTGGCAGCTGGCGCTCATCGCCCTGGTGGCCCTGCCGATCTCCGGGGTGGTCATCGGCTTCATCGGCTCGAAGTCCCAGAAGCTGTTCACCGCGCAGTGGCGCCACACCGGACGGCTGAACGGCCACGTCGAGGAATCCTTCACCGGGCACGACCTGGTCACCGTCTTCGACCGGCAGGACAGCATGCGCGAGCAGTTCGACACCCGCAACGAGGAGCTGTGGGAGGCGTCGTTCAAGGCGCAGTTCTACTCCGGGATGATCATGCCGATCATGCAATGGGTGACCTACCTCGGCTACGTGGGCATCGCCGTGGTGGGCGGGCTGCGGATCGCTGCCGGCCAGATGTCGCTGGGCCAGGTCACCGCCTTCATCCAGTACTCGCGCGAGTTCAACGCGCCGCTGGGCGAGGTGGCCGGCATGGCCAACATGCTGATCTCCGGTGTCGCCTCCGCCGAGCGGATCTTCGAGCTGCTGGACGCCGAGGAGCAGGAGGCCGACGGGGAGATCACCACCACCGTCACCGGGCCCGACGGCGAACCCGCCACCCAGCGCATCGAGCGCGCCGAGCTGGCCACCCCCACCCGCGGCCACGTCGAGTTCGACCACGTCGCCTTCTCCTACACCCCGGACGCCCCGCTGATCACCGACCTCTCGCTGACCGCCGAGCCCGGCCAGACCGTCGCCATCGTCGGCCCCACCGGCGCCGGCAAGACCACCCTGGTCAACCTGATCATGCGGTTCTACGAGATCGACGCCGGCCAGATCCGGCTGGACGGGGTGGACATCCGCGCCCTGGACCGCGGGGCCGTGCGCAGCCAGATCGGCATGGTGCTGCAGGACGCGGTGCTGTTCGGCGGGACCATCATGGACAACATCCGCTACGGCCGGCTCGACGCCACCGACGACGAGGTGATCGCCGCGGCGACCGCCACCTTCGTGGACCGCTTCGTGCGCACCCTGCCCGACGGCTACGAGACGGCGATCGAGGACGAGGGCGCGAACATCTCCGCCGGGGAGCGCCAGCTGATCACCATCGCCCGCGCCTTCCTCGCCGACCCCGCCCTGCTGATCCTCGACGAGGCCACCTCCTCGGTCGACACCCGCACCGAGGTCCTCGTCCAGGAGGCGATGGCGGCGCTGCGCACCGACCGCACCAGCTTCGTGATCGCCCACCGCCTCTCCACCATCCGTGACGCCGACGTGATCCTGGTGATGGAGCACGGCGACATCGTCGAGCAGGGCTCCCACGAGCAGCTGCTCGAGGCCGAGGGCGCCTACCACCGCCTCTACTGGTCGCAGTTCGCCGCCGGCGTGGATCCGGATGAGGACGAGTCGCTGCTGGAGGTCTCGACCGCCGTGACCGGTGAGATCTCTGCCGTGGACCCCGACGCCACCCCGGCCGGCTGACCGCGGGAGCACGCACCGGCGGTTCGTCTCAGGCGGCTTTTCCGGCCGGCTCTGGCGGCATGCTCCGAAAGGTTCCATCCAGGTGGAACCTTTCGGAGCGCGACGGGACGATAGGCCTTGACAAATTAATTTGTCGGGCGGAGTCTAGGGTCATGCACGATGTGGAGACGATCGACGATGCCGCCGCGGCGGAGGCCTCGCTGGACCCGATGCGGGGGCGGATGCTGGCGGCGCTGAGCGAGCCCGGCTCCGCCTCGACGCTTGCCGCCCAGCTCGGTATGCCGCGGCAGAAGGTCAACTATCACCTGCGCGTGCTCGAGCAGCACGGCCTGGTCGAGCTCGTCGAGGAGCGCCGGCGAGGCAACTTCACCGAACGGGTGCTTCAGGCATCGGCCGCCTCGTACGTGATCTCCCCCGGCGCGCTGGGGGACATGCAGCCGGATCCGGCGCGATCGCCGGACCGGCTCTCGGCCCGCTGGCTGCTGGCACTCTCGTCCCGTCTCGTGCGGGATGTGGGCACGCTGCTGACGGGGGCGCAGAGGGCGAACAGGCCGGTGGCGACCTACGCGATGGACGGGGAGATCCGCTTCGCCTCGGCCGCGGACCGTGCCGCCTTCACCGAGGAGCTGACGACCACGATCACCGACCTCGTCGCCAAGTACCACCGCGAAAAGCCCGCGGAGGGTGGGGGAGAGGGGAAGCTCTACCGCCTCGTCGTGGCGACGCACCCCGCCGTGCCTGCCGACCGTAGTGCCCCGCCCATCCACTGACGCACCGCCCACCCACGTGACGCGCCGCATCCACTGACGCCCCCACCCACGTGACGCCCCGCTAGCCCGCCGACGCACCGCTCACCACCCACCGATGAGGAGAACAGCCATGTCCAAGGAGTTCGAGGTCCGCAAGGAGGTCGTCCTGGAGGCGACCCCGGAGCAGGTCTGGCGAGCGATCGCCACCCCCGAGGGACAGGCCGCCTGGTCCCCCGATCCGTACGCCTCCCAGGACGGGATGGACGTGGAGATCCAGGAGCCGGAGCGCTTCGCCCTGCGCACCCCCGAGGCGGAGAACGGCGCGTTCCACGCCTTCGAGTACATCGTCGAGGCCCGTGACGGCAGCACCACCACCCTCCGGTTCGTCCACAGCGGCTACCTCGGGGACGACTGGGACGCCGAGTTCGACTTCGGCGAGATGACCGCGCAGGGGTGGGACATGTACTTCCACACCCTGGCCGAGTACCTCAAGCACTTCGCCGACCGTCCCGCGACCTTCGTCGTCGCCGAAGGGCCCGCCTCCTCCTCGAGCCCCGAGGCATGGACGCAGCTCGAGCGGGCTCTCGGTGTCGACGGACCCGTCGAGGTCGGTCAGCAGTTGACGCTGACCCCGGAGGGCCTTCCGCAGCTCAAGGGCGAAGTGGACTACTCGCGCCCGGGCGAGGATTTCATCGGCCTGCGCGCCGCCGACGGCCTCTACCGCTTCCACGGCAGAGCGGCGATGGGACTTCCCGTCGCCGTCGGTCACTACCTCTACACCGAGGACGTGGATCGGGAGGTGACCCAGCAGGCCTGGAAGGACTGGCTGGAGCGGGTGTACGCGTCAGAAGGGGCCGGGTCGGTCTCCCTGGCCGCGCGCGAGCGGGGAGCAGGTTCGCGCCGGTCGGCGCAGCGCCGCTCCGGACGCCGTTCCGGGTCGCCGTGACGATCACCGTGACCATGTGACGTTGCTCACCGAGAAGCCCTGGTCAGAGGTGTTTTCGGGCAGCACGTCACGGACGGTGCGGATTCGTATCGATACCGCCTGACCTGGGCTCGGTCGTTGCGCCGGGAGTGATTTACATCGTTTACCGTCGTGAGTGCATCGCGGCTCAAAGGACGAGCCGCGGGTGACCCGGATGCCGAGTCGCGGAGGGCTCGGGTGCCCTGCCGCGCGGCTCAGCGGCCGGGTCGCCCACCCTCGACGAAGGAATGGCATGACCCGCAGCGACGCACCGACCATGAATCCGCTGGTGCTGCAGCGCGCAGACCCCTGCGTGCTCCGGCACGGCGACGAGTACTTCTTCACCGCCTCGCATCCCCTCTACGACCGGATCATCCTGCGGCGCGCCGCGCATCTGGATGATCTGCAGTCTGCCGAGGAGACCACGATCTGGCGCCGCCACGAAGAGGGGCCGCTGTCCCACCTCATCTGGGCCCCGGAGATCCACCGGGTGGGCGGGGCCTGGTACATCTACTTCGCCGCCGCCCCCGATGAGGACGTGGTCGTCGACGCGCCCGGCATGGATGACACCTTCAACCACCGCATGTACGTGCTCGAGAACACCGCGGCGGATCCGCTGAGCGGGGAGTGGGTCGAGCGGGGACAGATCCGCACCGGGTGGGAGTCGTTCGCCCTCGACGCCACCAGCGTCGAGGTGGACGGGTGCCAGTACCTGATCTGGGCGCAGCAGCATCCGGAGGTCGAGGGGCACTCCAACCTCTACATCGCCCGGATGGAGAATCCGTGGACCCTGGCCACCGAGCCGGTGGAGCTGAGCCGCCCCGAGTACGACTGGGAGCGCGTCGGCTTCTCGGTCAACGAGGGACCCGCCGTGCTGGTGCGCGACGGGCGCGTGCTGCTGACGTACTCCGCCGCGGCCACCGGCGTCGAATACGCGATGGGCCTGCTCACCGCTGACGTCGACGCCGATCTGTTGTCCCCTGATTCCTGGACCAAGTCCCCCGAGCCGATCTTCCTCTCCGATCCGTCGGTGGACCGCTACGGACCGGGGCACAACTCCTTCACCACCACTCCGGGCGGCGACGTCGTGCTCGTCTACCACGCCCGCACCTACACCGAGATCGCCGGCGACCCGCTGCGCGACCCGAACCGTCACGCCTGCGCGCAGGTGCTGTCCTTCGCCGAGGACGGCACTCCGCAGTGGGGCACCCCGGCTCCCGCCACCCGCCCCGCCCCGACCTCGACCGAGATCCTGACCCCGGACGGAGAGCGCGCATGAGCCGCCGTACCGCCCCCGCAGCCGACGTCCCTGACCGCGCGAACCCGGTGCGCAAGCCGGCGTTCTGGAACTTCGGCGGCCTGTTCTTCTTCTACTTCGCGATCTGGCAGCTCGCCTTCACCTTCCTCAGCCGCTGGCTCGAGGTCGAAGCGGGCATGTCGTACGGCAACATCGGCCTGCTGAACTCCGTGATGGCGCTGACGGCGTTCTGCCTGCAGCCCGTCTACGGCGTCCTCCAGGACCGACTCGGCTTCCGGAAGCACCTGTTCGCGTTCGTGGTCCTGGTCGGCGCCCTGATGGGTCCGTTCTTCGCCTTCGTGTTCACGCCGCTGGTCGACGTCAACCAGGTGCTGGGCGCCGTGCTGGGTGGCCTGTTCCTGTCCCTGACCCTGAACGCGGGCGTGGGAATCGTCGAGACCTTCAACGAGCGCAACTCCCGCGCGCACCGCTTCGAGTACGGGCACGTGAGGCTGTTCGGCTCGGTCGCCGGGGCCATTGCGTCTCTCGTCGGCGGGTTCATCTGGGCCTCGAACCCGAACAGCATCTGGTGGGCCGGCACCTTCTCCGCGATCGTGCTGGGCGCGCTGCTGCTGGTGGCGCGCACGCCGAAGCCCGGCGACCCCGGGTACGCGGCGCTGAACGCGGACGAGTCCCGCGACGCTCCCCGCGCGAAGATCGACAAGCGCGTGCTGCTGGAGCTGCTGCGCAACCGCTCGTTCGTGGGATTCATGGTGCTGATGTTCGGCGCCGCCGCCCTCTATGACGTGTTCGACCAGCAGTTCCCGAACTACTTCGCGCGCTTCGCGGTGGGGGAGCTCGACCCGCAGGTGCTGTTCTCCCGCGTCGTGTTCGCGCAGATCCTCCTCGAGGCGCTGGTGATGATCGCGATGCCGTTCGTGATCAACCGGATCGGCGCGAAGCGCGGACTGCAGCTGTTCGCCCTGGTGCTGGTGGTGCGAGTGGTCGGTTCGGCGCTGTTCACCCAGACCTCCATGCTGGTGCTGTGGCGGCTGCTGGCAGCGGTGGAGATGCCGCTGATGCTCATCGCGGTGATGAAGTACATCACCCGCATGTTCGACGTGCGCATCTCCGCGACCGCCTACATGATCGGCTTCAACATGGCCAAGCAGGTGGGCATCGTGATCTTCTCGTGGGTCTTCGGCTCCGCCTACGACTTCATCGGCTTCAGCTCCTCGTACCTGATCATGGGCGTGGTGGTGCTGGCCGTCACCGGCATCGCCGGGGTGCTGATGGAGGATGACAGGCCCCATGCGGCGGCCGACGGCAGCGACGCCGGTGCCCGGGAGCGCGAGCCGGTCGACGCCTGAACAAGTGGCGGCGCCTGAATCGGTGGCGGCGCCTGAGACGGTGGCGGCGCCGGAGCCGGCTGGCGTCCCCGGGCCGGTGACCGTGTGTCCGGAGAGCAGGGCCGGGTCGCATCGACGCAGCGGTGCGGTCCTGCCTCCGTGGCGGCGGAATGTCACGCCGCAGAATAATCGTGTCGGTGGAACCCCTTCGCCGGCAGCGACCGGCGGAGTAGGTTCGAGACCATGGAGGTCACGATCATCGGCGGCGGGGTCAGCGGCCTCGCCCTCGCCCACGAACTCGCCCCGGACCACGACGTCACCGTGCTGGAGGCCTCCCCGGGGCCGCGCGGCGGCGGGTACATGATCGACTTCTTCGGTCCTGGATTCCTCGCCGCCGAGCGGATGGGCATCCTCGAGGAACTGCGTTCCCGCGGGAACGTCTTCGACGGGGTGCGCTTCGCCCGGCCCGACGGCACCCCGAGCGGGACCATCGACGTCGGCCCCCTGGTCGAGGCCGCCGGCGGCCGCTACTTCTCCATCCTGCGGCCGGAGGTGGAGCTGGGCCTGCTCGCACAGCTCCCGGCCTCCGTGGACGTCCGCTACGGGCAGCGCGCCGTCGCAGTGCGCGACGCGGCCCTCAGCGGCGCCATGGATCCGGCCCGCGCCGTGGTGGAGACCGCCGACGGAGCCACCCTCGAATCCGACCTCGTCGTCGCCTGCGACGGCGTGCGCTCCCCGTTCCGTGAACATGTCGCCCCCGGCCACGGCGAGATCGTGCCGATGGGGTACCGGGCGGCCAGCTACCTCCTCGAGGCCCCGGAGCTCGCCGACGAACTCGGGAACCATGCCCTGATGACCGACACCATCCAGCGGATCGGCGGGATGTACGCCGCAGGCGCGGGCCGGATCGGCGTCCTGTGCGCCCAGCGCGTCGACCGACGCCTCACGGAGCGACCGGAACCGGATCCCTCGCGTCTGCGCGCGGAGTTCTCCGGGCTCCACCCGCTGGTGGATACGGCGCTGGAGCAAGCACCAGCGTCGTTCTACGACGACCTCGTCGCCCAATCGGCCGCCCCGACGTGGAGCCGCGGTCGGGTGGTCCTTGCCGGGGATGCCGCCCATGCGGTCTCGCTGCTCGCGGGCCAGGGGACATCGCTCGCCGTCGCCGGCGCGGAGGCGCTCGCCCGCTCCCTGCGCGCGGCAGGGCCGCACGTCGAGGTGGGCCTGCGCGACTATGAGCGGCGGTGGCGTCCGGTCGTCGAACGGGCCCAGCGCGCCGGGCGTCGCAGCGCCGCCTCGTTCATCCCGGCCAACGGCGTGCAACTGCGCGTCCAGCAGGTCGCGCGGCGCACCCTCAGCATCCCGGGTGTCAGCCGCCTGCTCGCCCCGCAGTTCATCGGGGCATGAGAGGAACCTGCCCCGTGGACCGCCGGCGCGACGACGTGCTCGCGCGCGAACATGCAGCCCTCACCGAGGACCTGCAGGCGCTGTCGCGGGAGCAGTGGGCGCAGGGGTCGCTGTGCGCGGGGTGGACGGTCCACGACGTGGTGGCCAGGAAGTCTGCCCGGAAGGTGGCTCACGCCCGGCCCAGCCGCTCGCGGGCGGTGCGCCCGCGCGAGGCCAGCGGCGCCGAGCCGGCGGCCTTGGCCAGGCCCACCTCGGCGCCGTTGCCGTAGAAGGTCTCGATTCCCGAGGCGGGAACCTCGAAGGTCTCGTGCCAGATCCCGACGGCTCCGGGATTCTTCCGAGCCGCCGCGTTGAACCGCTTCCACGCCGGCATGTGGGCGCGGGAGGTCATCCGCGCGTACTGGTAGAGGTGCTCGACGCTCTTCCAGTACTGCACCACCCACGGCCCCTTCGGTCCCAGCAGGTTCTCGGCGCTGAGGAACCCCAGGTCCTCGGCCTCGCCCCGCTCGGAGGCGGCGCGGTTGCGCTGGAGCTCGGCGAGCATCCGGGGCATCTCCGCGGCGACCGGCAGCCAGAGGTCCGGTCGCCACGGCTTGTGAATGGTCATGCCGATGTTGAACACCACGACCCCGCCGATCGGGGCATGGGTGAGGTTCGGCGGGCGGGTAGGTGTGACAGAGTCCGGCTGACGGGCCATGGCGCGCTCCTCGCGAGATTAGAGAGTGCTACTTTCTAAGAGTGGGCCGGACCCGTCCCCACGTCAAGGGGTTTCCGTGTCTGGGCCCGAGGAAGCACGACAGAAGGTGACACGATGAGGATCTCCGCCCTCGCGGAACGGACCGGCGTGCCCGTCGGCACCATCAAGTACTACCTGCGAGAGGGCTTGCTGGCCCCGGGCCGTCAGACCTCCCGCACCACCGCCGAGTACGACGAGTCCCACGTCGAGCGGATCCGCCTGGTGCGGGCCCTGACCGACGCGGGTGGGCTGGGCATCGCGGCCGTGCGCCGGGTCGTCGTCGCGATCGACGCGCCGGATCCGCAGCGCCACCACGTCCTGGCCACCGCGCACAACGCTCTCGTGGGCAGCGGAGCCGCCCACGCGGAAGCGGAGCGAGGACGGGCGGCCGCGACCGATCAGGATCACGAGCGAGCAGAGGGCCGCGCTGATCCCGCCGGGCTTGACGGGCGCGCGCGGCGGTGGGCCTCGCGCCGCGGCTGGTCCGCCGACCCGGTCGATCCGCTCCTGGAACGGCTCGAGCGGGCCTGGGAGGCGTGCGGCGCGGCAGGGATCGAGGTGGACGAGGCCATGCTCGACGACTACGCCGACGCCGTCGAGCATGTCGCCCGGATCGATGTGGCGTCCGTGCCGACCGGGGCGGACGACGCGGTGCGCCGAGTCATCGTCGGCACCGTCATGACCGAGCCGATGCTGGCCACTCTGCGCCTGCTCGCCCAGCGCCAGGTCGCGATCCGGGGCGAGCAGGAGCCCGGGTGAACACCCCTGCCTGATCGGCCGCTGCGACGTAGGCTGGGAGGTATGGAACATCGTCATCTCGGCCGCAGCGGCCTCAAGATCAGCGAAATCATCTACGGCAACTGGCTGACCCACGCCTCCCAGGTCGAGGACGACCGCGCCCGCGCGTGCGTGCAGGCCGCCCTCGACGCCGGCATCAGCACCTTCGACACCGCCGACACCTACGCCAACACGGCGGCGGAGGTCGTACTCGGCGAGGCCCTCAAGGGGGAGCGGCGCGAGTCGCTGGAGATCTTCACCAAGGTCTACTTCCCCACCGGCCCCAAGGGGCACAACGACACCGGCCTGTCGCGCAAGCACATCCTCGAGTCCATCGACGGGTCGCTGCAGCGGCTGCAGACCGATTACGTCGACCTCTACCAGGCTCATCGCTACGACTGCGCGACGCCGCTGGAGGAGACCATGCAGGCCTTCGCCGACGTGGTCCACTCCGGCAAGGCCCTCTACATCGGCGTCTCCGAGTGGAACGCGGATCAGATCCGCGCCGGCCACCAGCTGGCCCGCGAGCTCGGCATCCAGCTGATCTCGAACCAGCCGCAGTACTCGATGCTGTGGCGCGTGATCGAGGAGCGCGTGGTGCCGACCTCGCGCGAGCTCGGCGTCTCCCAGATCGTGTGGTCCCCGATCGCGCAGGGCATCCTCACCGGTAAGTACAAGCCGGGCGCGGAGCCGCCGGAGGGTTCGCGGGCGCGGGACGAGAAGGGCGGCGCGGACATGATCAAGCGCTTCCTGAACGACCCGGTGCTCGAGGCGGTCCAGGGCCTGCTGCCGATCGCCGAGGAGCAGGGCCTGACCCCGGCGCAGCTCGCCGTGGCCTGGGTGCTCTCCAACGACAACGTCGCCGGCGCCATCATCGGCGCCTCACGGCCCGAGCAGGTCACCGAGAACGTCAAGGCCGCCGGCGTCACCCTCGATGCGGACGTCAAGGCCCGCATCGACGAGGTCCTCGGCGACATCCCCGAGATGGATCCCGCCAAGACGGTCTCCCCGGCGCAGCGCCTCGCCTGAGACTCCTCGCCCGGGCTCATCGCCCGGAAGACGACGACGGCTCGGCCCCGATGTGGGGCCGGGCCGTCGTCTCTGTGTGGAGCTCGTGCCGCGCCGGTTCAGAGGCGTCGGTTCACCGCAGTGCGGGCTCTCAGAGCGGGCGGGTCTCCGGGCCCTTGGTGCGGCCCGCGATCTCCTCGCCGGTGGCGCCGGGCGTGATCAGCCCGTCGGCCCGCAGCTCCCAGAACTCGGCGTTGCGGATGCCGACGTTGCGCGGGTCGAACTGCGGATCCAGCCCCTGCTTCTTCTGCTGCTGGTAGTCCTTCAAGGCCTTCAGCGCCGGTCCCTGCATGATGAGGATCGCGACGACGTTCAGCCAGGCCATCAGGCCCACGCCGACGTCCCCGAGCGCCCAGGCGTCACCGGTGGTGGCGACCGAGCCGTAGACCACCGAGACCAGGATCAGCGCCTGCAGGCAGCGGATCAGCACGCGGCGCACGGTGCGGCTGGGGATGAAGCGGTTGAGGTAGGTCAGGTTGACCTCGGCCATGTAGTAGTAGGCCACGATCGTGGTGAAGGCGAAGAAGAACAGGGCGATCGCCACGAACGTCGGCCCGAGGCCCTGGAAGACGGTCTCGAAACCGTTCTGCGCGTACTCGGGGCCGTAGTCGGTGCCCTCGGGGATGGCGCCCTGGTACAGCACCGTCTCCTCGTCGAGCGCGAACACCTGGTACATGTTCGTCGAAATGATCAGGAACGCGGTGGCGGTGCACACGAACAGGGTGTCGACGTAGACCGCGAAGGACTGCGCGAAGCCCTGCTTGGCGGGGTGGGAGACCTCGGCGGCTGCCGCCGCGTGCGGGCCCGTGCCCTGGCCGGCCTCGTTGGAGTACAGGCCGCGCTTGACGCCCATCTCGATGGCCTTGCCCACGATCGCGCCGAAGGCCGCGTTCATGCCGAAGGCGCTGGAGAAGATGGTGCCGAAGACGTGGCCGATCTGGTCGAAGTTCACGAAGAACACGACCAGCGCCAGGATGATGTACAGGATCGCCATGATCGGCACCACGATCATCGCGAAGTGCGCGATGCGCTTGACGCCGCCGATGATGATGAAGGCCAGCAGGATGATCAGGCCGACGGCGGTCATCCAGTGCGGGATGTTCCAGGCCTCGAAGACGGCCGAGGAGACGCCGTTGCCCTGCACGCCCGGCAGGAAGAAGCACATGGCGATGATGGTGAGCACCGCGAACGCGGCCGCGTAGACCTTGAAGACCGGAGCGGCGGCGGTGTGCTTGTACGCCTTCTCGATGTAATATGCCGGGCCACCTCGGTACTCGCCGGTGTCGAGGTCCTTCTCCTTGTAGATCTGGCCCAGGGTGCACTCGATGAAGGAGGTCGCGGCGCCGAGCAGCGCGATCACCCACATCCAGAACACGGCGCCGGGGCCGCCGAGGGCGATCGCCGTGGCGACGCCGCCGATGTTGCCCATGCCCACGCGGCCGGCCAGGGACATCATGAGGGACTGGAAGGAGGACGTGCCGTCGGGGGAGGACTCGCCCTTCTTCAGCTGCGAGACCATATCCGGGATGCACCGGATCTGCAGGAACACGGTGCGCAGGGTGAAGTAGAGGCCGGCCAGCAGCAACAGGATGACCAAGGGCAGAGCCCAGACCACCCCGTTCAGCATCCCGACCACGTCGGCGAAAGTCATGTCAGCCCTCCTGAGGCATTGAGGAAGCGGTGGCGACGTCGACACCGGAGGTGCGTGACCGGGGACACGGCCGCGCGCTGGAGGAAACCTACCTGACCGTCTCGGCGTCGAGCCCGTATTCAGCTCCGCGTTGCCGGGTCGTGATCAAACTGTCAGGGAAGCGGCATGGCGCACACCGGTTCGAAGTCGCCCGGGAGGAGCCGTTACACTTGTATGCGACCCCTCGTGCGGTGTCACCTCGCTGAACTCCCCCAGGGCTTGACGGCAGCAAGGGCAGGCGGGCTCTGGCAGGTGCGCGAGGGGTCCTTCATGTCCTCTGGCCAGCCGGTGCGCGCGAGGCCGACCCGGCGGCAGTTCCCAGGGCACCACTGCTCTCGTCGTGGGGGATGTCCTCCACCCGATGCGGCGGGGAGCCCCGTATCCGGCGCCGGTGCCGGATTCCTACGGTGGAGCCCGACGCGGAATCGCATCCGGCGCCGCGCACCGTCCCTCAGGAGCGCACGATGTCCTCGAATCCCGCCGTGCCCCCGGCGCTCTCCGCGTCCGCGTCCGCCTCCGGTGCTCGTCCCGACTACGGACGCGTCGCCCTGTTCATGGCCGTGGCCACTGCCGCTACCGTCGCCCTCTCGATCCCGTTCGCCATCGGAGTGCTGCCGGAGGCCGCCGTCGGCGTCGTCGTGCCATTGGCCCAGCTCTTCCCGCTGATCGCCGCCCTTCTGGTCCGCCGGCGCGGAGAGGCGTGGTGGCGCTCGCTCGCGCTGGCCGTGCCTTCCTGGAGGGCGCTGGGCATCGCCGCCCTCGCTGCCGTCGCGGCCTTCACCGTGGTACCGCTGGCCCGTGTGCTGATCGGGTTCGGTGCGGGGGCTCCGCCGATGGCCGACGGCCCGCCGCTGGCCGGCCTCGTGGCAGCGGTCCCGGCCGTCTTCGTCATGCAGGCCGTGTTCGCGATCGGCGAGGAGGCCGGCTGGCGAGGCTGGCTGCACCGAGAGCTCGCGCCGCTCGGCTTCTGGGCGATGTCGCTGAGCATCGGGGTGATGTGGGCCGTGTGGCATCTGCCGATCGTGGTCGCCTTCGGGTTCTCTCCGCGGGAGGCGATCGCCTATCTGGGCACGATCGTCGCCGTCGCGCCGCTGCTGTCGGCGCTGCGAGAGATCTCCGGGACCGTCTGGGCGGCCGTCATCGGCCACGGGCTGCTCAACAGCCTCCGTGTCGGGATCGAGCAGAACGTGCTGGGCCCCGTCGGCCCGGGCCTCGGCTGGCTGTTGGACGTGGCCTCGTGGGCGCTGTGGCTCGCGGTGGCCTGGATGGTGCTGCGCGCCGCCGCTCCGGCCCGTCGGGTCGGTGCCGACGGATCAGACCAGCCGGATCGGTGATCCGTACTGCGCCACCTGGGTGTCAGAGGTCGGACGTGATGGTCACCGGGCGTCCATGGACGCAGAAGCGGGGCCCCGGAATGCCGAGGGGCGCACATGCGCCGCACTCTGCACTCCGGAGCCCCGCTCAGCGGTGCCTCCGCCAGGGGTCAGACCGAGGTGGCCTGCTTCTCCCGGGCGTCGGGGTCGATGATCGCGTCATCGGCCGGGGCGCCCGGCTCGGTGGCTTCGGCGTGGGCGGCCGCGGCCGCTCGTGCTTCCTCGGCCTGCTCAGCCTGGATGGCCTGGAACGAGGTGCGGCGCGCGGCGTCGTAGATCTCGTGGTCCAGGATCCGCTCGCGGCGGGAGACGATCACCGGCACCAGCGACTGGCCGGTCACGTTCAGCGCGGTGCGGCCCATGTCGAGGATCGGGTCGACGGCGAGCAGCAGGCCCACGCCCTCCAGCGGCAGGCCCAGCGTGGACAGCGTCAGCGTGAGCATGACGGTCGCGCCGGTCATGCCGGCGGTGGCCGCCGAGCCCAGCACGGAGACCAGCACGATCAGCAGGTAATCCGTGACGCCGAGGGAGACGCCGTAGAAGTTCGCCACGAAGATCGCGGCCAGGGCCGGGTAGATCGCGGCGCAGCCGTCCATCTTGGTGGTCGAGCCCAGCGGGACCGCGAAGGAGGCGTAGTGGCGCGGGACGCCCATGCGCTCGGTGACGGTCTGGGTCATCGGCATGGTGCCCAGCGAGCTGCGGGAGACGAAGCCGAGCGAGGTCGCCGGCCACACGCCGCGGAAGAAGGAGGCGACGCTGAGGCCGTTGACCTTCAGCAGCACCGGGTAGACGACCAGCAGCACCAGCAGCAGGCCGATGTAGATGTCGGCCGTGAACACGCCGAGCTGGCCGATAGCCTCCCAGCCGTAGCTGGCCACCGCGTTGCCGAGCAGGCCCACGGTGCCGATCGGGGCGAGGCGGATGACCCACCACAGCATCTTCTGCACGATCTCCAGTGCGGAGCCGGTGAACCGCAGGAACGGCTCGGCCTTCTCGCCCACGGAGAGCACCGCGATGCCGACGGCGATGGAGATGACCAGGATCTGCAGGGCGTTGAAGCCGAGCGAGACCGAGCCGTCGTCGCCCACGCTGCCCTCGATGCCCAGGAAGTTGGCCGGGACCAGGCCGGTGAGGAAGTCGAGCCAGGTGCCCTGGGTGGAGGAGGCCTCGGCGGCGTCCGCGGAGACGCCGGAGTTCGCACCGGGCGTGGTCAGGGCGCCCAGGCCGATGCCGATCAGCACGGCGATCATGGAGGTGATCGCGAACCACAGCAGCGTCTTCCACGCCAGTCGGGCGGCGTTGGTGACGTTGCGCAGGTTCGCGATGGAGGTGACGATCGCGAGGAAGATCAGCGGCGGGACCAGGGCCTTCAGCAGCGTCACGAAGATCGAGCCGATGGTCTCGAGGGTCGTGGTCAGCCAGTTCGGGCCGTCACCGCCGTCTTCGCCCGCGCCGGGCACGGGGCCGATCTGCGCGGCGACCAGCCCGAGGGCCACGCCGAGGACGAGGCCGATGAGGACCTGCCAGCCGAAGGGGATCCGCGTGATCGCGCGCAGCGGATTGCGAGAGCGCGTGGGGGGCGCCTCGCCGGCGGGGGAGGAGGTTGAAGTATTCACAGCCGAAGACGCTACGCGCGTGAGGGGTTCGGATCAATACTTTGCCTACGGCATCACACAAGGACTGCTTATGCCTTGAGTGGCCTCCGCCGGTCGGCTGATGGGAGCGGCCTGAAACGTCGCCGCGCGGACGATGTGCCGGCCGCGGCAGGTTGGCACCGTGGAACCATGCCCGAGCCCCGCAGCGGTCGCCACCCCGAGTCCGCGGCCCGATCCGAACCCGAGAGTCTCGCCGAACCTGCCGCCCATTCCGAGCCCGAGACTCATGCCGAACCTGCCGCCCGTTCCGAGCACGAGACTCATGCCGAACCTGCCGCCCGTTCCGAGCCCGAGAGCCTCGCCGACACCGCGAGCCGTCCGGAAGTCGAGGCTCCGGCCGCGCAGGAACCGACGCGGTTCGCGGCCGACGTCGACTACAGCGGCCGGGCCGACGGTCATGACTATCTGGTCCGCGTGCGGCACCGCTTCCTCGACACCTCCTTCACGGTCACCATCGACGGCGTCGAGCACGACCCCAAGGCCGAGCAGAAGGCCGCCTCCGAAGGGAATCCGCAGGATGACGGCCTGGCGTTCCGACTGGAGGAGAACTTCACCGTCACCTACGCCACGGTGCGCCGCCCGGGCAAGGACGGTGAGCTCGCCGACGCGGAGGTGATCGCCGTGCGCACCGCCGGCCTGGGCGGCGCCGGGGAGGTCGACGTCCGCAGCGGTCTCCAGCGGATCCCGCTCGCGCCTGAGGAAGGCAGCCCGTCGGCCGCCCGCGATCGTCGGCGCACCGCCCATCCCACGCGCTACGCCCTGTTCGCGGCACTGGCCAAGGCCGCCGGATTCCTGCTGCCGCTGCTCGGGATCGGGGCGCTGTTCAGCGGGTTTCTCCGACCGGCGATCGAATGGATCCTTGCCCGCATCCAGCCCGTGACCGATGCGATCGCCGCCTTCATCGCGCCGATCCGGGAGTGGATCGCCGATCTGCTGCGGCCTCTGGTGGAGCTTCGGGACAGGATCCTGGGCCCGGTGCAGGAATTTCTCTCGAACCTCCTCCGGCCCGTCCGCGACGGCCTGGCCTGGCTGCGCGAGCGGCTGTTGGGATGGATACCGGACCTGGATCTGCCCGTCGACATCCCGGACTGGGTGGCCGACATCGCCGTGCCGGTCATCGTGGTGCTCGTCGTCTTCGTCATCACCCGCCAGCGCCTGCGGGCGCGCGCGAAGCGGCTGCACGAGGCGCGCACCTCGGGAGGCTCGGGCCGGGCGCCGGCCTCCGAGGACCCTGGTGCGGCGCGCACGTCGGCCAGGTCGAGCGAGGCTTCGACGCCGGACGATCCGGACGACGGCGACGGGCGCGGGAGCTGAGCGCCTGGACCGCCGTACTACTTCTTGGAACCGGAGCTGGAGTCGGAACCGGAGCTGGAGCTGGAGTCGGAACCGGAACCGGAATCGGAGCTGGAATCGAAACTGGAGCTGGAGCTGGAGCTGGAGCTGGAGCTGGAGCCGGAACCGGTGCCGGAGTCCGGATCCGGTGCGGCGGACCCCCACGCCGGGCTGCGCCGGCGGGCGTGATCGACGCGCTGGGTGCGCCGGATGTACACGGCCAGCGCGACCATGACGACGACGGTCGCCATTGCTGCCCACCAGCGGACGCTTCCGGCCTCCGCGTCCGTCATCAGCACCGCGAAGACGAAGATCAGTGGGATCAGAGCGGCCAGCGCGCGGATGGCTCGGACGTTGCGCCGGTGATCCTCCGGCTTCGTGCTCAGGGCGTTGTCACCGATCGCGATGTGAGGCAGGAAGGCGGCGGTGAGCGGCAGGATGACGAACACCGTCAGCGCCAGCGCGCCCAGCATCCCGAAGAGCAGGGCCATCAGCGCCGCCATCCCGACCCATCCCGGCAGCGGCACGTCCCGCGTGACGAAGCCGGCCCAGTCGATCGCCCCCAGCGGCCGGGCGGCGAACCCCCGCCACACCGGCGGCAGCAGCCCGACCAGGACGCTCGGAAGCAGGACCACGCCGACCGTCACGAAGGGCAGCGTGAGCGCACGGTACAGAGCCGCCAGGGTGATGCCGAGCTTCTCGTCCCGGCGCCACAGCGACTCGATCACCGCCCACAGCGGAGCGGGCACGGCGGACAGCGGCACGATCCACGCCACCTGGCCGGCCCGGTCGTCGTCGATGCCGCTCAGCGTGATCAGCACTGTGGCGCTCAGCGAGGCGAGTGCGCCGAGGAGCAGGAGGATCCCGGTCCCGGGGGAGACCAGCCTGCGCAGCATGCCGTCGGATGCGCGCGTGACCACCCGGGGACCTGTCGGCACGGCAGCGGACGCGCCCTCGTCCTCGGCGTGCTCGTCGGCAGTGGTGCCGTCTTCGTCCTCGACTGCGCGATCCATCGCATCGGCGGAGCGGTCGGGCTCCTCCTGGACGGCGCTGCGCCGGTCACGAGCGTTGAGGACCAGCAGGAGGAGCAAGAGCACCGCGATGAGCACCGTGACCGTGACCAGGCCGAGGGCGATGAGGTACGGCAGGTCCGGCGGCAGCGGGATGCCCAGGCGAAGGCGGGGCAGGGCACTGTCGCGGATCCCGTGAGCCGCGGCGAGCGTCAGCACGAGGAACAGGGAGATCCCCGAGGCGACCAGGGCGCAGGCGGCGGGGACGGCGTCCACCGGACGCGAGCGGCGAGTGGCGCGGATCCATCCTGCCCCGTCGACGAGCACGTAGATCAGCAACGGCAGCTCGACCACGGCCGCCGCGACGTAGCCCAGCGGGCTCTGGTACGGGGCGTAGTAGGCGGCCAGCAGGGTGGCGACGGGGCACAGAATGGCCAGCGCCAGCCCCAGCACGATCTGCATGGCGGAGGTCGGCCGGGGGCGTACGTCCTCCTCGGACGGGGTGAGGGCGAACATGCTCGACATCTTTCCATCGACCGGTGCGCCGCGCTCTCTGCCCGCCCGGCCGTGGACGGATGGTCGCACGCCCGTCACGGCCGCGGTTCCTCCCCAGGGGAGTGCTGTCCCCAACATGTGCACGACAGGCGGGGTCGTCGGTCGTCTCCATTAGCCTGTGGGGGTGGCCACCGCTCTGTACCGTCGTTACCGCCCGGAGTCCTTCGCCGAGGTGATCGGCCAGGACCACGTCACCACGCCCTTGCGGCGTGCGCTGCGCGCGGGCCGCATCGGTCACGCCTATCTGTTCTCGGGTCCGCGAGGCTGCGGCAAGACCACCTCGGCGCGCATCCTCGCCCGCTGCCTGAACTGCGCCGAGGGGCCGACGGATACGCCGTGCGGGCAGTGCGATTCCTGCCGTGACCTGGCCCGCGGCGGCTCCGGCAGTCTCGACGTGGTCGAGATCGACGCCGCCAGCCACGGTGGCGTGGACGACGCCCGCGAGCTGCGCGAGCGAGCGTCCTTCGCGCCGGTGCGCGATCGCTACAAGGTGTTCATCATCGATGAGGCGCACATGGTCACCTCCGCGGGCTTCAACGCGCTGCTCAAGCTCGTCGAGGAGCCTCCGGAGCACGTGAAGTTCGTCTTCGCGACCACCGAGCCGGACAAGGTCATCGGCACCATCCGCTCGCGCACCCACCACTACCCGTTCCGCCTGATCCCGCCGCAGGTGCTGGCTCCGTACCTCGATGAGGTCTGCGCGGCCGAGGGCGTGCAAGTCGGCGAGGGCGTGATGCCGCTGGTGGTGCGCGCCGGAGGAGGCTCGGCGCGTGACTCGCTCTCGGTGCTGGACCAGCTGATGGCCGGCGCCGGTGAGGACGGGCTCGACTTCCCCACCGCGATCGCGCTGCTGGGCTTCACCGACACCGCGCTGCTGGATACCGCCATCACCGCGGTCGCCCAGCGTGACGCCGCCTCCCTGTACGAGGCGGTCGAGCATGTCCTGGCCACCGGGCACGAGCCCCGCCGTTTCGTGGAGGACGTGCTCGAGCGGATGCGGGACCTGATCGTCCTGGCCGCCGTGCCGGATCGCGGCGCAGATCTGCTGCCGCAGGTCCCGGCGGACGAGCTCGAGCGCATGCGCACCCAGGCGGGGATGTTCGCGCCCGCGGACCTGTCCGTCTGCGGTGACCTCGTCCACGAGACGCTCTCGACCATGAGCGGGGCGACCTCACCGCGGCTGCACCTCGAACTGCTCGCCGCGCGGCTGGTGCTGCGCGACGAGCGGGCCGCTGCCCCCGCTCGAGCCGATGGGCAAGCACCGGCAGAGGGCCGCCCGGCCTCGGCCCCGCCCGGGCAGGGAGGCCAGGCCGCCGCAGGCCCGTCCGCCGGTCCGACGTCGGCCGCTCAGGGCTCGCAGCCGGCGCCGGCGGCATCCGGTGGCCGCGAAGAGGCTCGCCGGATCGCCCAGGAGAAGGTCGAAGCGGCCCGGCAGGCGCGCAGCGGCAACGCTCCCTCCCAGGCCGCCTCCTCGCAGGCGGCGGGGGAGCGGCCCGATTCCGCCGTTCCCGGACGGCAGCCGGCGCCCGGACCCGGGGAGCGGCAGAACGCTCCTGCAGCCCGCGAGGGCCAGGCCGCCGCACGACCTGACGGCCGATCGGCGCCGGACGGATGGGACAGCACGCCCTCCCGGCCGGCCCAGAGTGACCGCGACTCCGGGCCCTCGCGCCCTGCCCAGGGCGGTGGGGACGCCCAGCCGTCGCGCCCGGCACAGGATGGCTGGGACGCCCAGCCCTCGCGCCCGTCGCAGACGCCCGTGGAACCTCGGGCTGCCGCGCAGCAGGCCGCTCCACCGGCCGCGGCCTCCACGGCGGAGGCAGCGGCGAACTCTTCCGGCGTCGACGGGCGGGCCCAGGGCATCGTGGACGCGGCCACGGTGCGCGAGCACTGGTCGGCCATCCTCGACGAGCTCGCCCAGATCCGGCGCCCCAGCTGGGTGCTGGTCGCCCAGAACGCGCACGTCAATTCGATGAACGGCTCGACGCTGCTGGTCGGGTTCCGCACCGAGGGCCTGGTCGCGGCGTTCCGTCGAGGGACCGTCGCGCAGAACGTCGCCGACGCCGTCAGGCGCATCATGCGCGTCGAGGTCACGGTCGACGCGATCGTGGCCGAGGACCCGGGGCCCGGAGGTCCCGGTGACGGCGGCCCGGACGATGGCGGTCCCGATGACGGAGGCGGAGGCGGGTCCGGTCCCGACGCCGACGGTGGCCCGGAGACCGGCATCGCCCGGTCCGTCCCGGCTGCCGCCGGGAACCGATGGGACCGGGGCCGCCCCGAGGCGTCGGCGGCTCCCGGTGCACCGGGCCAGGAACGTCCGGTCCCGTCCTGGGGCGAGGCCGAGCCCGCCATGGCGCCGCAGGGCAGCGCGCAGGGCGGAGGCCCGCCCTCCTCCGCACCCCGGGCCGCTGATCGCTCCGGCGCAGGGACGGCGCCCGCGCGCAGCCAGTCCTCACCCGCGGCCCCGCATGCCCGTCGCGAGGGCGGCACGATCACTGCGGAGCGCCCCGAGGACTTCCCTCCCGAGCCCGACGACCCGTATCCGCCCGATCCCGAGGATCTTCCGCCTCAGGACGTCGCACCGCACCGCGCCCATGCCGCTCCGCAGCAGAGCGCGCCCCCGCAGCGGGATCCGTCCGCACCTGCTCCCGAGGCGCCGGGGCCCTCCACCCGCTGGTCCGACGCTCTCGCACCGGCACCGGCAGCCGACGTTCCCGGTGAGCCGGCAACGGGCAGCAGCGCCCAGCCCGAGCCAGGCCCTCGCGCCGAGCCCGGAGCAGGCATCCGTGCCGAGCCGGAGACGGGCGTCCGCGACGAGCCGGCGACCGAGATCCCCGTCGTGGAGGACGAAGGCCGCGACACCCTGCCTCCGGGCCAGCCCCGCACCTATGGACAGAACGCCCTGCGGCGGGCGATCGCCGAAGACCGAGTGGTCCATTCCCGCCCCGCCACCCGTGACACGCGCCCGTGGTCGGACGCACTGCCTTCCGACGCCGGAGCACACGAGGAGCCGGTGGCGCCTGCCGCCGACGACCCGGCAGTTCCCTCGCCCGGTGACGAGGAGCCGGCCGGGGCAGTCCCCGTCGAGAGGGCGATCCCGTCTGCGGGGCCCGTCGAGTCGCCGGCGCCGTCTGCGACGGACTCGCAGTCGCCGGCGCCATCTGTGACGCCCTCGGAGCCGCCGGCCGAGTCGGCATCTGCGCGGGCAGCCGCGTCATGGGGTGCCGCGGCGACGGTCAGCTCGGCGCCCAGCCCGGTCTCGGCGCCGGATCGTTCCGCGCCGTCGGAGTCGCCCGCAGCGCCGGAGGCCCAGGCTCCCGCCCCCGCCCGCACCGGAGCCGCCCTGGCCCGCGAAGCTGCGCTGGCCTCTCGCACGGCCGGTCTGCGCACACGCAGCGGCACCGCGGAGCCCGCTGAGGGCGCTTCGGCCCCCGTCGACCCCACCGGCGGCGCGTCCCGCGACGACGAGGACGCCGTGGTGGCCACGCGCAATGGCCGTGAGGTCATCGAAACGGTCCTCGGCGGCAAGATCATCGAGGTCATCGACGAGACCGACCGGTACTGATCCGGCCGGCGGGAGCCACCGGGCCGCCCGTCAGCCCTCGCGCGGCTCCAGCAGACTGAACAGATCGGTGCGCAGCGTCGCCGGGTCCACCCCGGGCGAGGGCGGGCTCACGTAGAACTCCCAGAACGGGTAGGTCATCTGCTCCCGGCGGTCGCCGACCTCCTCGGTGAACGCGCCCCAGCTCTCCGCCAGGCCGCCGTATCCACCGACGTGACTGACCCAGGCCACGCGACCGGCCGGCAGCACCGAGGCAATGACCTCGTACCCGCTGGGCAGCGTGATGGGTGCCGGCAGCGGCTTGTCCACCGGGAAACCGACCTCGACGTCCGCCGTGGAGACCGGCGCCCGGTGGTGCAGCGCGAAGGCCGGCCCGATCGGGTGCACTCCTGCCTCCTCCAGCGCCGGGACCAGGTGCGAGAACGTGCCGTCCATGAGGGTCGACATCTCGTACATCGGGAAATCACGCTGAGAGACGACCGCGGTGGGGACCTCCGGTGCCTGGGTCACCTTGCACTCGGAGACCGGCTCGCTGGAGTCGTAGGGATGCGGCAACGACGGCATCGTGCATGTCCTGTTCTCGCTGGCGACGCCCGCTGGATCTGCGGCGGGTGGCCACGACGGTACAACGCGCCCGTCACGATGCCCAGCGCCGCGACTCCGCCCGGTCGCCCCGGGTCACTCCGCCGTGCGGCGAACCCCCGCCAGATCCAGCGCCAGCTCGCAGAACATCGAGTTCGACCACGAGAACCACTCGCGAGTGAAGACCGTCGGATCATCGACGTGAACACCCTCGTGCATCATCCCCGTGCCCCCGTCGGTGCGGATCAGCTGCTCGAGGATCCGCAGGCGCTCGCCGTCATCACCGCAGGTGAGGCCTTCGACGGCCTTGCCGATCGGCCACACGTGGTCCTTGGGGGTGTGCGGCGACCCGACGCCCTCCAGGAACAGGCCCGCGAAGTAGTACGGGTTCGTCCGTGAGAGCACCGCGGCGCGGGTGGCGAGGTAGGTGGGGTCGTCCATCGCCACGCAGTCGAGGTACGGCAGGGCCAGCAGGCTGGGCACGTTCGCATCATCGAGGAACACGTGGTTGCCGCGGCCGTCGATCTCGTGCGCCCAGATCTTCTCGCCGTCCGGCCCCTCGACCAGGCCGTGCGCCGCCAGCGCCTCCCGGATCTCGGCGGCGAGCCGGCGTGCCTCCGCGGCATCCTCGGCCTCGCCGGCGACATGCTCGAGCAGCTCGGCGAGCCTCTCCAGAGCGAGCGCGAGGAAATGGTTGCCGGGGATGTTGTAGCCCAGCTCGCAGGCGTCATCGCTGGGACGGAACCCTGCCCACACCAGGCCGTTGGGCTCGGTGAGGGAGCCGCGCCCCTCGCGGGCGAGGGTGTCCTGGGCCGGAGCGCCGGGCCGGCGGAAGAAGTACTCGGAGCGCTCCTCATGGTTCTGCTCGGTGCGCACCGTCGTCAGGATCGCGCGGGCGGCGGGCACGAAGTTCCCGTCGGCCCAGGAGGTGTCCCCGGTGGCCTTCCAGACCCGCCAGGCCAGGTCCGGCCCGTACGAAAGAGAATCCAGCTCGAACTTGCGCTCCCACGCCCAGGGGTTGTCGCGGTCCGTCTCGTCCTCGTCCCAGTGCGAGGCAGACGGGGTGCGGTTGAAGGCGTTGGCGTAGGGATCGATGACGAGGTACTGCCAGTGCCGGCGCAGCAGCCCGTTCAGCAGCTCCACCAGCACGGCACGGTCCTGCGCGGAGCCGACCCCGGCCACGACCAGGCGCAGCAGGGGGGTGAGCTGAGCGGCGGAATCCCGCAGCCACATCGCGGGGATGTCACCGGTGATGACGAAGGTGGTCCCGTCGTCCTCGCGGTGCACGGTGGTCTCGGCGGTGTTGCGCAGATAGGTGACCACCCGGCGGGCGATCTCCGTGGCCGGGGCGACGTCGCCGAGACCGTCCAGGACTCGTGCGTGGACGGCGTCGAGCAGGGCGTCGGGCAGCTGGGCCATGGTTCTCCTCGTCGGGGGTCGGTCCGGTCGCCAGGCTACCGATGTATGTCCCAGCGATGGACAAACATCTCGCGGTGAGGACGGCTCGCGTGAGGAGAGGCACGGCCGGAGGCGGGCGGCGACCGTCGTGGGCCGGCCCGTCAGCCGCACGAACTAGAGTTGAGGGCGTGTACGAAGGCATCGTTCAGGACCTCATCGACGAGCTCGGCAAGCTGCCGGGCATCGGCCCCAAGTCGGCGCAGCGGATCGCGTTCCATCTGCTGGACGCCGACGACGCCTCCGTGCGCCGCCTCGCCGACGTGCTGGTGACGGTCAAGGACACCGTCCGCTTCTGCGAGATCTGCGGGAACGTCTCGGCCGAGGAGAAGTGCCGCGTCTGCGCCGACCCGCGCCGCACCGACGAGGTGATCTGCGTGGTCGAGGAGTCCAAGGACATCGTCGCCATCGAACGCATCCGCGAGTTCAAGGGCCGCTATCACGTCCTCGGCGGCGCCATCGACCCCATCGGCGGCGTCGGCCCCGACGACCTGCGCATCACCCAGCTGATGAGCCGGCTGGGCTCGGGGGAGACGAAGGAGGTCATCCTCGCGCTGGATCCGAACATCGAGGGCGAGGCCACCGCCACATACCTCTCGCGTCTGCTCTCGCCCCTGGAGCTCTCCGTCTCGCGCCTGGCCTCCGGCCTCCCCGTCGGCGGGGACCTCGACTACGCCGACGAGATGACCCTCGGGCGCGCCTTCCTGGGCCGACGAGCCGTGTGAGAGCCCACCAGGAGCGCCGATGACGTCCCCGCACGACCGCCCTCTGCCGCCCCTGGTGGACCTGCCGCCTCCGCGCGAGCTTCCGGATGAGAGCACGGACCTGGTCGCGCCCGGGGAGATCATCGCCGAGTCCAAGGGTGCCCTGGCCCGCCGTCTGCTGCGGATCTTCTGGGCTCCCGGCCTGGTCGTCCTGGGGCTGTGGCTGGTGCTGGTGTTCTTGTACGTCGGCGGCGCCTCACCGGCGTACTGGCTGCTCAGCCTGCTGGTCGGTCTCGCCGAACCGGTGCTTCTGCGCTCGACCGTGAGTGAGCTCGGCTTCTCCGCGGGCGGCCTGTGGACGGCGTTCCTCGTGCTGCCGCTGGTGGGTGCCGCCCTGAGCCTGGCGACCGTGCCCCTGGCGCCGCTGGCCATCGCCGGGATGGATCCCCGGCGCCACCTCAGCGAGAGCGGCTTCCAGCGCGACGTGGCCACCCGGATCACGGCGGTGCTGCTGGCCCCGCCGATACTGGTGGTCGCGGCGCTGCCGCTCACGGTCATCCTCGGCCTGCCGCAGCCGTGGTCGGGCCTCGGACCCGGCCAGCTGATGTCGCTCGCGCTCGCCGCCGGAGCGATCATGCTGGCCTGGATCTGCGTGCGTCCGCTGGTCAGCGCCCCGAAAGTACTGGACATCGACCCGGCCTCCTCGGTGGAGACCACCGCCCGCCTCGAGCGGGACCTCGAGCGCCGCCGGGCCGCGGCGAAGCGGGTGCTGGCCCAGGACCGCCGCCACCTCCCGCCGAACCCCGGCACCCGCGCCGCCTCCGCCGGGCTGCGACCGCGCGGCGCGCTGACAGCTCTGGCTCTGATCGCCCGGGCATGCGTGACCTGGTTGGGCCCCGCAGTGGTCGCGCTGAGCTGGGTGATCTTCGGGATCACCGACCTGGTGAGCACGATCAGCGGGATGACGCAGTCGGATCTGTCCCAGGTGTCCTCGCCGCTGGGCTGGCAGATGCTCGCCGCCGCCGTCCCTGCGCTCGGGCTGGTCCTCCTCGGCGTCGCTCTCGCCCCCGGCCTCGCCGCCCGGCTCAGCGAGAACCAGCGCGGCCTGGTCATCGACCAGCGCACCTACGCCTCCTGGGCTCATCGGGCCCGCGTGAACCCGTGGGAGGCGCGGGCGGTGTCCCTGACCGGCTGCATCAGCGCTGCCGCGGGGCTGGCCGGAGTGGCGCTGTTCGCGGCCGGGCTGATGCTGCTGCCCGGTGCGGCCACCCCCACCGCCTGGGTGTGGATCGTGTGCGACGCCCTGATCCTGGTGCCGCTGCTGGGTCTCGGTGCGGCCGCCGCGATGCGAGGCGGGCTGCGCGATGTGCTGTACGGCCCTGCCGGGAACTACACCCGGCGCGAGACCCCCTACGCCCTGGTCGCGCCCGAGATCGGCACGCGCACCCAGCACGCCCAGGATCCGGCCGTGCGGGCCGCGATGCGCAAGCGCCTGCAGGAGCAGGGCGGCCAGAACAGCCTGGCCATCTTCGACCTGGACGCGGCCGGGGAACGACTGTGGGTCGACGACAGCCAGCCCGGCGCGAAGGACACTGCCGTGCGCGAGGCCGATCTCGCCCGTGGCTTGCTGCCCGACTTCGGCGCGGAGGGCTCCCCGCTGACCAGCGGTGGGGCCGGCTCCGGCGTCGACGGGAGCGGCCCGGGGGCCGACGGCTCCGGCCGCGGCAACCGGCCGGCCCACGGACCGGGAGCGCACCGGATCCCCGATTCGGTCCCCGGCCTGCGCGAGGACTGAGCCTGCGCGAGGGCTGAGGTGCGCGCGGACTGAGGTGCGCGAGGGCTGAGCCTGCGCGAGGGCTGAGGAGCGAGGCCGGAGCCGGCGGGAGGACCGCGGGCCCCGCGGGCAGCCGCGCGGGCCGGGCTCAGGCGATGCGGGTGCCCATGCCGAGGCGCGTGATCGGTATCGCCAGACGCCAGGTGGACACCGCCAGTGCCGCGGCCGCGACGAGCAGCCACAGGGCCGCGCCCATGGGCCACAGCGGACGGTTCGGCGGCTCGCCCAGATCGGTGGGGTAGCCCTCGGCGGAGGGGTCACAGTGATTGTGGTTCGCCGGGTGGGTCGGGGTCGCCGAGGTCCGCATCCCTGTCTTGATCAGCTGCAGGGCGTCGACGTCCTCATCGGATCTCCAGGCCTCGTCCGGATTCACCCTGGGCGATGCCTCCGCCAGCAGCACCACCGGGTTGCCCCACATCAGCGGCTGGGTGAGGTCGAGTCGGACGATGTCCTGGGTGTCCTGCTCGCGGACGCAGACCGGTTCGCCGGTGCTCTCGCCGGCGCTGTACTGGTAGTCCATGTGGTACGTCGTGACCTCCCGCTCCTGGACCAGGAAGATGGCGGAGACGCCCCACGCGATCGGCAGCACGGCGGTCACGCCGAACACGATCACGTAGGCGAGCACGACCGAGCCCAGCTGCCGGTTCGTCAGCGCCGAGAGTCCCAGCCCCAGCGCGGTCACGCACAGCGTCAGCCCCGCGATCACGATCACGAGGCGCAGCATGTACAGCGGGCCCACCCCGCCCAGCAGCGCCATCGGCACCACCGACGGCAGCGCCAGGACCAGGAACGCCAGGCCCGTCAGCCAGCCCGCCAGCAGCTTGCCCAGGACGATCTCCAGCGGGCTCAGCAGGCTGGCCTGCAGCGTCGCAAGGGTCCCGGCGGTGCGGTCGCCGTTGATGGAACCGGCTGACAGTGCGGGGACCACCAGCAGCATCGCGAACATCACCAGCATGATCTGCAGGCTGAAGACGACCGCGGCGATCGGTTCGATGGAACTCCACTGCGAGGAGTACATCGTCGGCGCCAGGGCGAGCACGCCGATGCCGATGAGCGCCAGAGTCCACACGCCGAGCGCGACGTACCAGCGCACGGAGCGGATCCGCTGACGCAGCTCGAGCGAGGTCACCAGCCACAGGCCGCGCGGGCGCAGCGACAGCGTGCCGTTGAGCGGTCGGGTCATCACAGGGCTCCTTCGCGCTGGGCGGCGTCCGAGGCGAGGTAGGCGGCCTCGAGGCGCCCGGTGGCCGGCCCGAAGGACAGCACCTGCGCACGGGCACCGGTGAGATCGGCCAGCAGGCGCGCGGCCGTCGCGTCGTCGGGCAGCTGGACGATCACCTCGGCGTGCCCCGAGGAGCTGCGGTCGGGGCCGACGATCTCGCCGTGGCGCACGCCGAGCCGGCGCAGTGCGTGCTCCAGGGCGCGCTGGTCGAGGGAACAGACGCGCC
The DNA here is from genome assembly GCF_042666875.1 of Brachybacterium sp. GCM10030267. NCBI lineage: Bacteria > Bacillati > Actinomycetota > Actinomycetes > Micrococcales > Dermabacteraceae > Brachybacterium > Brachybacterium sp. GCM10030267. The sequence goes on from NZ_JBHTCX010000011.1 coordinate 362,497, forward strand.
ACGGGCGTGGCCGGTCGGCCAGGTCCCGCACGCTGCTGGCGTCGATCACGCGACCGGAGTCCATGAAGACGACGTGGTCGGCCATCTCCTCGAGCTCGGTGAGGATGTGACTGGAGACGAGCACCGTCGCACCGTCGGCCGCGAGGGACCGCACCACGCGCAGCAGCCGGCGCCGGGAGGCGGGATCCAGGCCGGAGGCCGGTTCGTCGAGGATCAGGACGCTCGGTTCGTGGACCAGGGCCCGGGCCAGGCCCAGGCGCTGCTTCTGCCCGCGGGAGAGGACGTGCGCGGGCTGGCTGGCCAGGGACGCGAGATCCAGCAGCCGCAGCAGCTCGTCGACCCGCCGGCGCAGCCGCTCGGTGGGCAGGAAGTACGCCCGCCCCATCACCTCGAGCACCTCGCCCACGCGCAGCGAATCCCAGGCGCCGAACTGATCGGGCATCCAGCCCACGCGCTCACGCACGGCGGGGGAGTCGGCCGACGGGTCGACGCCGTCGACCAGCACGCGCCCGGCATCCGGGGACAGCAGCGAGGCGAGCATCAACATCAGCGTCGACTTGCCGCAGCCGTTGGGGCCGACGAGCGCCGTCACCGCCCCGCGCGGCGCCGTGAAGGACAGGTCGTGCACGGCCTGCACGCTGCCGAAGGCCCGGCTGACGTGCTCGGCGACGATGCCCGGGCCGCTGGGCACCTCCGGAACGCCGGATGGGCCGGGCGCGGTTCCCCCGGTCAGCGGGGACGTGTTCTCCGTCATGAGCACAGCGTCGCATGCAGCGGCGCGCCGACCAGCTCCGTGGAGAGCACGTTGTGGACACAACCCGTAGAAGGATCGTGAAGAGCCTATGAACAGGGACGTGAGCCGACGAGCGGCTCAGTCGGGGGCGGGCCGCCGGCCACGATCGCGGATCGGGGCCTCATTCCGCCATCGCGGCGTTGCCCTACTCCGCCATCGCGGCGTTGCCCTCCTCCTGGGCCTGGGGGATGCCCTCCTCGGCGGTCAGGCGGCCGATGAAGACCTCCTGGAACGTCGGCATCGCGGCCTCGAGGCCGGCGTTGGCACGGGTGCCGGTATCGGCCTCGGCCGGGTTCTTGGCGGCCTCGACGAAGACGCTGACGTCCACGCCCTTGTCCTTCCAGAACGAGATGAAGGCGTCCTGCGCGTCGACGTGGCCGGGGAAGGAGACGCCCTTCTCGGCCAGCGGCATCTGCCCGTCGACGCTTCCCAGCCAGGTCAGGAGCTTCGCGATGCCCTCCTGCTGGTCGTCGTCGGCCTTGGCGTTGCCCACCGCGACCACGCCGTGGACCAGGGACTTCGCGCCGGCGGGGCCGGCGACCGGTGCGGCCAGGGCCCACTCGAAGGAGTCACCGACCCCGTCGGCGATGTTGGTGAGGTTGTAGGGGCCGGACTGGAACAGGCCGAGCTTGCCCTGAGTGAACAGATCGCGGGTGAAGTCGCCGTTCTCGTTGGTGTCGGCGGCGCTCGGGGCGATCTGGTCGACGTTGATGAGGTCGGCCATGTACTGGAAGGCCTCGATGCCCTCGGGGGAGGCGAAGGTGTACTTGTCGTCCTTCTGCCACTGCGCGCCGTTGGAGGCCAGCATCGGGCCGATGATCGCCTGCCGGTCGGCCTGGGAGTTGAAACCGAACTGCGCGCGGGAGTCGACGTCGAAACCCTCGTCCCCGGGATGGCGCCCCTCGCCGTCGACGGTGAGGGCCTTGCCGGCATCGCGCAGGGGATCGCTCTCGGCCGACGGGTCGAAGCTCAGATTCGCGGGGTCCACGCCCGCGGCCTCGACCAGACCCTTGTTGTAGAACAGCGCGATCGAGTCCCAGATCTGCGGGACGCCCCAGAGCCCGCCGTCGCGGCTGTAGAGGTCCACGACGCTCGGCTCCCACTGCTCGGCCCCGTCGGGCACGACCTCGTTGATATCCAGCAGGTCCTCGGAGTCCTTGTACTGGATGTAGTTCGCGGAGTTCATCCAGTACACGTCGGCCGCATCGCCGCTGGCCACGTCGAGGGGCAGGCGGGTCCAGTAGTCGTCCCAGGGGACGATGTCGATCTCGACGTTCCAGCCCTCCTGCTCGGTGAAGGCCTGGAACGACTCCTCGTAGGCCGCGGCGGCGTTCTCGTCCCACAACCGGAAGGTCAGCGTGCCATTGCCGCCGCCATCGCCGCTGCCCCCGTCGTCACTCGAGGGGGAGCAGGCGGCCGCGGTCCCGAGCAGGCCGGCGGCGGTGAAGGTCGAGAGCAGGGTGCGGCGGGTCAGCATGGGGAAGGTCCTTCCGGGGCCTGGGAACAGCGCGGAGCAGTCCCCATTATCGCGCGGGGACAGCGGGGCGGTCGGATCTGTGGCGGTGTATGTCGCGGGGTCTGGGGAGGGTTGACGCGAGGATGCCGGGTCCGGGGAGGGGTGGCACGAACATGTAGCTCAGCGGCACGCGACCCCCGTATACGGAGGGCAGATGCTCCTCTACTACAGGTTCGTGCCAACGCCACCCGGCTACCCCAGCCCGCCCGCCGCCCGCGGACCACTCCGGCCACCCCAGCCGGCCCTCAGCGCAGGGTGGTCTCGCCGACCGAGCGGGTGATCTGCTTCTGGAACACGACCATGAGGATCACCAGCGGGAGCATCGCCAGGGTCGTCCCGGCCATCACCAGGGTCCAGTTGTTGTTGTACTGCGACTGCAGCGCGGAGGTCGCCACGGTGATGGTGCGCCACTCGGGGCCGGAGGTGATCACCATCGGCCACATGAAGTTGTTCCAGTGGGTGACCACGGTGATGAGGATCAGGGTCACGATGATCGGCCGATTCAGCGGGACCACCAGGTGCCACAGCAGGCGCAGGGTGCCGGCGCCGTCGATGCGCATGGCGTCCATCAGCTCGGTCGGGACGCCGCGGAAGTTCTCCCGCAGCAGGAAGATCGCGTACGGGGAGCCGAGCACGAACGGCAGCACCAGCGCCCAGAACGTGTTGCGCAGCCCGGCCTCGCTCATCATCAGGTACAGCGGCACCACCACGACCACCTGCGGCACCATCAGCGTGGCCACGTACACCCAGAACAGCAGGTCACGGCCGGGAAAGCGCAGCAGCGCGAAGGCGTAGGCGGCCAGCACCGAGAACACCATCTGCCCGGCCAGGATCACCGCGACCATCTGCACCGTGACCACCACGGGGGTCACGAACCCGTCGGAGGAGGTGAACAGGCCCACGAAGTTCTCCAGCGTCGGCGGGGCCGGGATGCTCAGCGGCCCCTGCTGGGCGAACTGCTGGGAGGAGGTGAAGGCCGTCATCACCGAGACCAGGAACGGGCCGAGGGTGACGGCGGCCGCGAGGGCGAGCACCAGGTAGGTGCCCGCGTAGCTCAGGGCGCGTCGTGCGTGCATGGTCTCCTCCCCTCAGCTCATGTCGTAGGTGATGCGGCGGGCGAAGTAGCGCTGCTGGATGAGGGTGATGATCACCAGCAGCACGAACAGGATCACGGCGACCGCACTGGCCCGGCCCAGCCGGGAGGCGCCGAAGCCCTCGTTGTACACCAGCGAGGCGATCACCTCGGTGCGGTGCTGGGGCCCGCCGCCGGTGAGGGCGAAGACCATGTCGAACACCTGGAAGCTGGCGACGACCTGGGTCACGGCCAGGAAGAACGTCGTCGGCCGCAGCAGCGGGATCGTCATGTGCCACATCGAGGCCCAAGGACCGGCGCCGTCGAGCCGGGCGGCCTCGTAGATCGAGGTGGGGATGCGCGAGAGCCCGGCCTGGAAGAACAGCGAGATGTAGCCGACGTTCTGCCAGATCGCCACGAACGCCACCGCGGGCAGGGCCAGGCTCGGGTCCGTCAGCCACTCGATGCGCATGCCCAGGATCTGGTTCGCGGCACCGACGGAGGGCTGGAAGATCCATTTCCACACCACGCCCAGGGCCAGCGGCGCGCACACCCAGGGGATCACCACGATCACCCGCACCACCGCCGACCCCGGCACGGCTCTGACCAGCTGCGAGGCCAGCGCCAAGCCCAGCGCCATCGAGACCGGCACGGAGATCAGCGTGAACAGTGCCGTGACGATGAGGGAGTTGGCCAGGGCGCCGCTGCTGAGCAGCGTCGAGTAGTTCTGAAGGCCGACGAAGTCCCGGGTGCCCAGCAGATCCCAGCGGAACAGGGAGACCACGAAGGCCAGGACGACGGGCAGGATCAGGAAGGCGGTCACGCCGATCAGGCTCGGCGCGATCAGCAGCCACCCCAGCAGGGGCCGACGAGCGTTCACCGAGCCCCCTCGCGAGAAGCTGTGTTGTCCACGATCACCGGGACAACTTATTACAGCTGGCCTCGGCGGTGGGGAGGGGCAGTCTCGAGCGCCCCCGACGGTTCGACGCGCGGTGTCGCCGCGCCCGTTCCCCCGGAACGTTGCAGCGCTGACACGTTCCGGGGGAATGGGAGCCGTGTCGGCACGCTCGTCCTGGTGCTGGCACGCGCCCGCCGTGCTGGCACGCGCCCGCCGTGCTGGCACGCCCCGCCGTGTCGGCGCGCTCGCCATGATGCGCCTCTGACACCGAGGTCCGCGGCCTCCCCGGCGCGGCCCTCGATTAGGCTTCCCCCATGAGCTCAGCGACGGACACCGAGGCCTCCAGCGGCGCCGACCAGGGCGGGATTGACCAGCGGCACGGCGTTCCGGGCAGCGTTGAACAGGGCAGCACCGAACACGGCATCACTGACCAGGGTCGCGACCCGCACGCCTCGATCTACGACCACGGCTTCGTGCGTGTGGCCGCCGTGACCCTGCCCGTCGCGCTCGCCGATCCCGCGACCAACGCCGAGCGGCACCTCGAGGTGCTCCGCGATCTGCACGACCAGCAGGTCGGTCTGGCCGTGTTCCCCGAGCTCTCTCTGAGCGGCTACTCCCTCGACGACCTGGTGATGCAGGAGCCGCTGCTCGATGCCGTCGAGGCCGCGGTCGCCACCCTGGTCGAGGCCAGCCGTGAGCTGCTGCCGATCATCGTCGTCGGCGCCCCGCTGCGGCTGCCCCACCGCAGTCGGGTCTTCAACGCCGCGATCACCATCCACCGGGGGGAGATCCTCGGCGTCACCGCCAAGCAGTACCTGCCCACCTACCGCGAGTTCTACGAGCGCCGCTGGTACGCGGCGGGCGATGACGTGCCCGGCGGGATGCTGCGGATCGGGGGTCACGACGCGGTGATCTTGCAGGGCCAGATCATCCCGGTGCCCGACGTGCCGGGGCTGAACCTGTTCGTGGAGATCTGCGAGGACATGTGGGTGCCGATCCCGCCGTCGGCCGAGGCTGCGCTCGCCGGCGCCACGGTGCTGGTGAACCTCTCCAGCTCCCCCATCACCATCGGACGGGCCGACGAGCGCAAGCTCCTGGCCCGCTCCGCCTCCGACCGCTGCCAGGCCGCGTACATCTACGCCGCCGCCGGCGAGGGCGAGTCGACCACGGATCTGGCCTGGGACGGGCAGACGTTCGTGTACGAGTGCGGTGACCTGCTGGGGGAGTCCCAGCGGTTCCCGCAGGGCCCGCGCGCCACCGTCGTCGACGTCGACCTCGAGCACATCGTCGCCGAGCGCCGGCGCCAGAACACCTTCGACGACAACCGCCGCAACCTCGCCGAGCCCATCGACCACTACACCTACGGGCCGGAGACGTACCTCTTCGGGGGCGCTCCGGCCGACGGGGCGGGCTCGCCATCGCCCGCTGCGTCCCCCGCGACCGGCCCTCTGCGTCGGCCGCACCGGCGTTTCCCCTTCGTGCCCGACGACCCGGCCCGCCTGGCCCAGGACTGCTACGAGGCCTACAACATCCAGGTCGCGGGGCTGGTGCGTCGGCTCAGCGCGATCGGCGGGGACAAGCCCGGCGGCACGCGTCCTGTCATCGGGGTCTCCGGTGGCCTGGATTCCACGCACGCGCTGATCGTGTGCGCGCAGGCCATGGACCGCCTGGGCCGCGACCGCTCCGAGATCCTGGCGTACACGATGCCCGGCTTCGCCACCGGAGAGACGACACGCTCCAACGCCGAGCTGCTCTCGAAGGCGATCGGCGCGAGCTTCGAGACCATCGACATCCGGCCGGCCTGCACCCAGATGCTGCAGGACATGGGCCATCCCTTCGGCCGGGGCGAGGAGGTCTACGACGTCACCTTCGAGAACGTCCAGGCCGGCATGCGCTACGACTATCTCTTCCGCCTGGCCAACCATCACGGCGGCATCGTCGTCGGCACCGGCGACCTCTCCGAGCTGGCGCTGGGCTGGGCGACCTACGGTGTGGGCGACCAGATGTCCCACTACGGCGTCAACGCCGGCGTGCCCAAGACGCTGATCCAGCACCTGATCCGCTGGGTGATCTCCGAGGGACTGTTCGACCAGTCGACCGCGGACCTCCTGCAGGCGGTCCTGGACACCGAGATCACCCCGGAGCTGATCCCCACCCGCGAAGGGGAGGAGGCGCAGACCACCGAGGGCTCGATCGGGCCCTACGCGCTGCACGACTTCGCGCTCTACCACCTGCTGCGCCGCGGCTATGGGCCGGCGAAGATCGCCTACCTCGCCCATCAGATGTGGGGTGACGCCGAGGCCGGCGAGTGGCCCGCCGGATACGCCGAGGCGGACAAGCGCGCCTACTCCCGCGACGAGATCAAGCACTGGCTGACCGTGTTCACGCGCCGCTTCTTCGCCAACCAGTTCAAGCGCTCCGCCGTGCCCAACGCGCCGAAGGTCCTCGCCGGCGGCTCCCTGTCCCCGCGCGGCGACTGGCGGATGCCCTCGGACGTCACTGCGAAGGCCTGGCTCGCCGAGATCGAGCGCGAGGTGCCCGGGGACGCCTGAGCGGCGGCGCCCCGGCCTGCTCGCCGGCCTCTCGACTCAGCCCCGCGGCCGGGGCGGCGAGACCAGCCGCGCGGGCCTGCCATCGGCGTCGACCTCGGGCTCGTAGGGCACGTCGCCGACCGCGGCCTGCTCCACCCGCAGTCGCTCCTCCAGCTGGGCGCGCACGGTCGAGTACGCCGGGTCCTCGGCCACGTTGCGCAGCTCCTCGGGATCCTCCTGCAGGTCGTACAGCTCCCAGTACGGCGGGAACAGGTTGCGGCGGGTGCCGGGCAGCCCGAGCCCGTCGTTGTAGAACCGGATCAGCTTGTACCGCCGGGTGCGGATCCCGTAGTGCGCCAGAGCCCCGTGGATTCCGTCGTCGTTCTCCCAGTAGCGGTAGTAGAAGGCGGGATCCTCCTGCGGGGGCAGCTCGTCGCGCAGCGCCTCGAAGAAGCTGGTGCCCTGCATCCCGGGGTCCGGCTCCACGCCGGCGGCGGCGAGGAAGGTGCGGGCGTAGTCCACGTTGGTGACGATCTCCTGGCTGCGCCGGCCGGCGGCCAGCTGCCGCGGATAGCTGAGGATCAGCGGCATCCGGATGGACTCGTCATACATGAAGCGCTTATCGAACCAGCCGTGGTCGCCGAGGAAGAACCCCTGGTCGGACGCGTACGCGTACAGGGTGTCGTCGAACAGGCCGCGCTCGTCGAGCGCAGCGGTGAGCCGGCCGACGTTGTCATCGATCGAGGCGACGCACTCGAGGTAGTCCTGCATGTACCGCTGGTACTTCCATACGGCGAGCTGCTCGTGGTCGAGCCCCTCGGGCGGGTACTGCTTGACGTCCTCGAGGGTGAGGTGGTCGGCGATGCGCATGGCCGCGCGGTGGGCGGCCTCCCCGCGGGTGGCGTAGTCGTCGTGGAAGGTCGACGGCAGGGGGATCGGGTCGGCGTACAGGCCGCGATGGGCCTCGTCGGGCTCCCAGGGCCGGTGCGGGGCCTTGTGGTGGACGAGCAGGCACCAGGGCTCGTTCGGCGCCTCGGCCTCCCAGTCCCCGATCCACTCCAGCGCCAGATCGGTGATGACGTCGGTCGTGTACCCGGTGCGCTGGATATCCCCGTCGGCGGTGCGGAAGACGGGATCGAAGTACTCGCCCTGGTCGTGGAGGATCTCCCAGCGGTCGAAGGCGCGCGGGGCATGCTCGGGGCCCTCGCCCAGATGCCACTTGCCGACGATCCCGGTGCGGTACCCCTCCTCGTGCAGGCGCGAGACGAAGGTGGGCAGCGAGGAATCCATCGGCGTGGACAGCGTGGTCACGCCGTTGACGTGGCTGTGGGTCCCGGTGAGGATCGAGGCGCGGCTCGGGGTGCAGATGGAGTTGGTGCAGAAGCAGTCCTCCATCACCCAGCCGCGCTCGGCGAGCTCATCCAGGTGCGGGGTGCGATTGACGACGGACCCGTAGGCACCGATGGCGTGGGCGGCATGGTCGTCGGTGAGGACCATGAGGATGTTGGGACGGCGGGCGGGTGCGGGCGCGGCCGACGGGGAGGGCGCGGCCGACCGGGAGGGCGCGGCCGACGAGGGCGCGGGATGCGGATCTGCTGCGGGTGTCATGGCGACTCTCCGGATCGGAATCGGGATCGGGGGACGGTCGGGTCAGGAGTCCTCGACGCTCAGCTCGCCGGCGCGCGCGACCTCGCCGTACCAGCGGGCGCTGGGCTTGATCTCGCGTTCGAAGGTGTCGGGATCCCAGCTGAGCAGACCGAAGGTGGGGCGGAACCCGCTGGCCCACTCGTAGTTGTCCAGCAGCGACCAGTACTGGTAGCCGCGCACGTCGATGCCGTCCTCGATCGTGCGGTGGATGCCCTCCAGGGCACCCTGGACGTAGGCGCGGCGGCGCGTGTCGTCGGCGGTGGCGATGCCGTTCTCCGTGATCATGATCGGCACGTTGCCGCTGAGCTCCCAGGCGCTGCGGATTCCCAGCTCCGAGGCGGGCGGGAAGAACTCCCAACCGGTCAGCGTGGTCTCGACGCCCTCGGCCACCGGGATCGGGCCGTCGGGTCCGATGAAGGTGCGGGTATAGGCCTGCACGCCCAGGAAGTCGTCCCCGGCGGAGTTCTCGAGGTACCAGAAGTCGCGCGGGTAGCCGTACTCCTGGAGCTTCTCCTGGCTGCCCTCCTCGCCCGTGGCATGGAAGGCCTGGGTGGCCACGGTCCAGCCCGAGAGGATGTCGCCGCGGCCCGAGAGCACCTCGCGGGATGCCCGGTGGGAGGCCAACAACTGGTCGGCGACGTGGAGGTCGGGGAAGGCGAGGCCGTGGGCGACGAGGTTCTCGGCCTTCTCGCCGCCGGCGAGCATCGCGGCGATGTTGGGCTCGTTGATCGTGCACACGTAGCGCACGTCGTCCAGGATCGGCAGCACCGTCTCGGTGTAGTGGGCGAACAGCTCGGGGGCGTCGTCGGCCCGCCAGAACCCGTCGCGGTCGAACCACCGCGGCACCGTGAAGTGCAGCAGGGTCACGATCGGCTCGACGCCGTGCTCGAGGCAGGTGTCGATCATGCGGCGGTAGTGGGCCAGCTCCGCCTTGGAGACGACGCCGCGCTCGGGCTCGATGCGCGCCCATTCGATGCTGAAGCGGTAGGAGTTCAGCCCCAGCTCGGCGAGGATGCGGATGTCCTCCTCGAACCGGTGGTAGCTGTCGGCCGCGTCACCGCTGGGCTCGACGACGTGGGTGTCCGGGCGGTGCTCCATCTCCCACCAGTTCGAATTGATGTTGTTGCCCTCGATCTGGTGAGCGGCGGTGGCGGCGCCCCAGAGGAAGCCGTCGGGGAAGCGGAGCGTGGACATGGGTCTCCTGTCGTGGGTGTCGGGGTCGGTCAGGCGCCGTGGACGCGCCCGGGGTTGGGGATCGCGTCGAGCAGGCGGATCGTGTACTCGTCGCGCGGCTGCCGCATCACCTGCGCGGTGGGGCCCTGCTCGACCACCCGGCCCTCGTGCAGCACGAGGATGTCGTCGGTGATCAGACGGGCGCTGAGCAGGTCGTGCGTGATGTACAGCAGCGACATGCCGGTGCGCTCGCGCAGGTCGCGCAGCAGCGCGAGCACACCGGCCCGCAGGGAGACGTCGAGCATCGAGACGGGCTCGTCGGCGATGATCACCTGCGGGTCCGCGGCCAGCGCCCGGGCGATCACCACACGCTGGCGCTGCCCGCCCGAGAGCTGATGGGGGAGCTTCTTGGCGTACTGCTCGACCGGCGTGAGGCCGACGGTCTCCAGCAGCTCGAACACGCGCCGGCGGGCGCCGTCGCGATGGACGTCGGTGAGGTTGGCGATCGCCCTGCTGAGGGTGTACTCGACCGTGTTCAGCGGGTTCAGGGCCGAATACGGATCCTGGAACACCATCTGCACGGTGCGCCGCAGATCCCGCAGCCCGCCCCGGCGCAGCGCACCGACGTCGACCGGTCCCAGCTGGATGCTGCCCTCGGTGGGCTTCTCGACCCCGGTGATCATCCTCGCCAGCGTCGACTTCCCGCTGCCGGACTGCCCGACCAGCGCCGTGGCCCCGCCCGGGGCGAGCGTGAAGCTGACGTCGTCGACCGCGAGCACGGGCGCGGCGCGGCGCCGGGGCGGGGCGTAGCGCTTGGTCACGCCCTGGACGCGGAGCTCGGGGCCGTCAGGGACGGCCGGGCCCGAACGGCGTGCGGAGCCGGCGACGCCCGGTGCCGGCCCGTCGGCCGTCGATCCGGGATGCGGCGGCGGGGCCGACGGGGGGTGCTCGGCCGGCGGATGGTGCTCGGCCGACGGATGGTGCTCGGCCGACGGGCCATTCCCGGCCGGCGGCGCCTCACCGTGCGGGGAGGTGGCGCGCAGCTCGGGCGCCTCGAGCCCGGGCAGCGAGACGTGCTCGGCGCGGGGATCGGCGAAGTGGCTCAGCAGCATCTGGGTGTACTCGTGCTGCGGCCGGTGGAGGATCTCGGCGCTGGGGGCGTCCTCGACGATGCGGCCGTCGTGCATGACCAGCACGCGGTGCGCTGACTCGAGCACCACCCCCAAGTCATGGCTGATGAGGATGGCGGTGAAGCCCTCCTCGGCCTGCAGCGCCCGGATGGTGTCCATCACCGCGTGCTGGACCAGGACGTCCAGCGCGGTCGTGGGCTCGTCGAAGACCATCAGCTGCGGCTCCAGCGAGAGGGCGAGCGCGATGGTGATGCGCTGGCGCATGCCGCCGGAGAGCTCGAAGGGGTACCGGTCCAGCACCTCCGGGCCCAGGGACACCCGGCCCACGAGCTCCTCGGCCCGCTGGTCGCGGCGGCCGCTCGCGACATGTCCGTGGGCGGCGAAGATGTCGTGGAAGTGCTTGCGGATGGTGCGCACCGGGTTCAACGTGTTCATCCCGGCCTGCAGCACCATCGCGAAGCCGCCCTGGCGCTGTGTGCGCAGGGCCTCCTGGCTCATGTGGGCGATGTCGACCTCGCCGAACATCACCCGGCCGCCCTCGATGCGGGCAGGCGGCTTGGCCAGTGCCGTCAGCGCGAAGCCCAGGGTGGACTTGCCGGAGCCGGATTCCCCCACCAGGCCGATGAACTCCCCGCGGCCGACGTCGAACGAGACGTCCTTGACCGCATGGGTGGGGCGTGCCCCCACCGGTTCGTAGACGACGGAGAGGTTCTGGACGCTGAGCAGGGGTTCGACTTCTGCCGTGGTGTGCTGCGTCGTGATCGGAGCGGTGCTCATCGCCCGGTGCTCCCTTCCCGCAGACGGGGATTGCTGATCCCGTCGATGCCGAAGTTGATGAGGGTTAGGGAGGTGGCCAGCAGGGCGATGCACAGGCCCGGGGCGAACAGCAGCGCCCACTGACCGGTCAGCATGGCGTTGGAGTTCTGGGCCCAATAGATCATCGTGCCCCAGCTGACCACCGTGGAATCGCCCAGCCCGAGATACTCGAGCCCGGCCTCGGCGAGGATCGCGGCGGTGGCGGAGCCGAAGAAACCGCCGGCGATGATGGAGGTCATGTTCGGGAGGATCTCGCGGAAGATGATCCGCGGCGCCCGCTCGCCGGAGAACCGGGCAGATTCCACGAAGTCGCGGCTGCGCAGGGTGCGTGTCTGGCTGCGCAGCACGCGGGCTCCCCACGCCCACCCGGTGACGGCGATGACCACGATGATCACGGAGATGCCGCCGTTGCTGAGATACGTGGCGACGACGATCATCAGCGGCAGGCCGGGGATGACGAGGAACAGGTTGACGATGAAGTTGACGACGTCGGCCAGGATCCCGCGCATGTACCCCCAGGTGAGGCCGATGATCACGGAGATCACCGTGGAGATGCCGCCGGCCCCGAAGCCCACCACGAGGGAGATCCGGGCGCCGTAGATGACCTGACTGAGCACGTCCTCCCCGGCGGCCGTGGTGCCCAGCCAGTGCTGGGCGGAGGCGTCGAGGTTGCGCTCGAAGGTGTTGTCCTTGGGATCGTAGGGGGCCAGCAGCGGCGCCAGCACGGCCAGCACCACGAAGATACCCAGGATGATCAGGCCGATGCGGGCCTTGCGGTTGCCCCAGATGGTGCGCAATCCGCCGGCGAGGGCCGCCAGGGCGGGGTGGCGCTGCGCGGTGGCGTCGGCCGCAGCGGCGGATCCGCGGTCGCCGGGAGCCCCGTGGTCGCCGGTGGGCCCGTGGTCGCCGGCTGGTCCGTGGTCGCCGGCTGGTCCGGGGCGGCCGACGGGGCTCGGGCTCCCGTCGGGTCCGGAACGGCCGGCGGGGCTGGTTCCTGCGGGACTGCTCGCCCCGACGGGGCCGGCCGTCCCAGGAGCGTCCTCGCCCCCGGGATTCGATGGGGTGCGGTCGGTGGGTGCGTTCATCGCCTCGTCCTCGGGTCGAGAATGCCGTACAGGATGTCCACGAGCAGGTTCGCCACCAGGACGCTGACCGTGATCATCAGGAAGATCGCCTGCATCAGCGGGTAGTCCTGGCCGGTCACCGCGTTGAACAGGAGGAACCCGATCCCCGGGTAGCCGAAGACCTGCTCGACGAGGATCGAGCCGCCCACGACCCCGCCCAGGGCCATGCCGAAGCCGGTCAGGTTCGGCAGGATCGCGTTGCGCGCCGCGTACTTCAGCGCCACCGTGCGCCCGGGGATGCCGTTGGCCTCCGCGAAGGTCACGTGGTCCTCGCCGAGGGTGGTGATCATGGCGTTGCGCATGCCGATGATCCAGGCGCCCAGCGACGTGATCAGCATCGTGAAGGCAGGCAGGGCCGCGTGGTAGATCGCATCGAGCACGAACTCGAGGGAGAGTCCCGGCACGGTGGTGGCGGAGTACGCCCCGAAGGTCGGGAACAGGTGCAGCACGTATCCCAGCAGGAACAGCAGCAGCAGCGCGGTCCAGAAGTAGGGGAAGGTGTTGATGAAGCTGCCGCCGACGGTGGGCAGGGCATCCAGCCAGGTGCCGCGCTTCCACGCCGAGAGCACACCGATCAGGGTGCCGATGACGAAGGCCGCGACGGTCACGAGGCCCACGAGGATCAGCGTGTACGGCAATGCCTGGGAGACCAGACCGCTGACGGGCTCGGGGTAGAAGGCGTAGGAGACACCGAAGTCCAGGGAGAAGATCTGGCCCAGATAGTCGACGTACTGCTGGAGGATGTTGCCGTCGGGCACCCCGAGCTGGGCCTCGACCGCGCGCCGCGTCGCCTCGGTGACGGGCCCGTTCTGGGAGAGCTTGGCGATGGCGGCGTCGGCGGGGGAGCCGGGCATCATCCGGGGGAGCAGGAAGTTGATGGTGATGGCGGCCCACAGGGTCAGCAGGAACCATCCCAGGCGTTGCAGGGCGTATCTCATCGGGGGATCACTCGCCTTCCTGGCCGGCGCGGCGCACTCTGGTCAGCACCATCAGCGGTGAGGACCCGTAGGTCTGCAGCGGTGCGTAGGGGTCCTCGGCGGTGGGCCAGCCGGTGAAGCGACCGTCGTTGTACAGGCCCCACAGCCCGCCGTAGTACATGGCGATGACAGGGAGATCCTGGTAGAAGATCCGTTGCAGCTCGTGCAGGATCTCGGTCTGCTCCTCGGTTGCGACCGAGGCGCGGTATCGCGTGATCAGGTCGTCGACCTCGGGATTCTGGTACCGGATGCGATTGTTCTGCGTCTCCTCGCCGATAGGGGCGTAGTACTCGCCCGAGAGCAGGTTCGTGAAGCCCTGGAAGGCGTCGGAGCCGTTCGACGAGCCGCAGGCGACCTGATAGTCGCCGCTGGTCAGGTTCGCCTCGTAGGCGGCGGCCTGCGGCGCGTCGATGGTGACCTCGATGCCGATCGCCCCCAGCTGGCTCTGGACGGCCTGCACGGCCCGCAGCCAGTCGGTGTACCCGTTCGGGGTGGAGAGCGCGAAGGTGAACGGCTCACCCTCCGGGGTGAGCATCGTGGTGCCGTCGTACGTGAACCCGGCCGCTTCGAACGCCTCGATGGCGGCGTCGGTGTCCTGCTGCAGGAAGCCGCGGTCCGGGAGCTCCGGGTTCAGCAGGTCCTCCTGGTTGGGCAGCAGCATCCCGGACTGGCTGGCCGGGCCGGTGTATCCCTCGACGGCGGCCGAGGCGATCTTCTCGCCGTCGATCGCCAGGGCGAGGCCGCGACGGACGTCGGCGCTGTCGAAGGGGGCCACGTCGTGATTCGGATGCAGGCCGATGATCCCGCCGGGCGGGAACCAGTACTTGTTGTGCTCGTTCGCCGCCATCCACGTGTTCTCGACATCGCTCATGTACGAGTACGCCCAGTCGTAACCCTTGGTGACCAGGTCGAGCTGCTCGCTGGCCGCGGGGTAGACGAGGTGGGAGATGTCGATCGACGCGGCCTGCCAGTAGTCCTCGTACCTGTCGAGCGTGTACTGCAGCGAGGTGAAGTTGCCCAGTGCGAACGGCCCGGAGCCGACAGGCTCCTCGTTGCGCCAGGTCGAGGGGTCCTCGACCCCCTCCCACAGGTGCCGGGGGACGATGATCGTCTTGCCGATCACGGGCAGGGCGGGGGTGTCCGGGGCCAGCAGGGTGAAGGTGATGGTGGCCCCGTCGGTCTCGATCGACTCGAGCCGGCCCCACACGCCCGCGGTGTCATTGGCCGGGAACTCCTGGAGCATCCGGAACGTGTAGGCCACGTCGTCGCTGGTCAGCTCGGTGCCGTCGTGCCAGGTGACGCCCTGGCGCAGAGTCATCACGATCTGCTGCGGGTCCGGCTGCTCCCAGTCCTCGGCGAGCCATGGCTCCAGCTCCCCGTCCAGCGGATTGATCCAGATCAGCGGTTCGTAGATGATCGTCGCCGCCGTGCGGGCATTGGACTGGTACGGGTTGAAGTTCGCGGTGAACGTGGGCGTGCCCTTGTCCCCGGCGATGAGCATGGTGTCGTCGCCGATGGTGGGATCGGGCCGGCTCGTGATCTGCAGGGAGCATCCCGAGGCGACGAGCCCGGTGATGCCGAGCGCGCCGCCGGCCAGCAGGGTGCGCCGGCCCAGGTTCAGGTGTGGTGCAGATGCCACGTCGTCACGTCCTCACGCCGTCGTTGTGAACGACTCCGCTCCGTGGGTCGAGGTGCCTCCAGCAGTGGAGACGCCTCCGGGAGCGGAGGTGCAGGGGCCGGTGCCCGCCGCGTCGCGGGAGGAACCTGCCTGCCGGTGTCCGTGCGGACCGGGGCGCCTCCTCCATCACCGGCATCGGCGCTCCGTCGTACGGAACGATGAGACTGTATGCGCTTACATGCCGCTCGTGCAACCCCGGGACGCGGCGGGGTGCCACGCGGCCCCGGCGGGCCGGCCGAGCAGATCGGACCCGGGCCCCGGCGGGCAGATCGGACCCGGGCCCCGGCGGGATCCGTGAGCGCGTTGGTATTCATGCCGTGAAGCAACAGGGTCACGGATCTCGCGGTGCCGTTCGCCGCCGGGAGGGCGCGGTGGCCGTGGCGGTCGCGGGCGTGGGCGGTGCAGCGGGAGCCTGCCCGGGCTCAGGTGGCGGGCGCGGCTCTGCCGCTGCTGTCGCGCAGGAGCACATCGACGGGCAGCTGCAGGTCGAGGGGCTCGGCGTCGGGATCGGCGATGCGCCGCAGCAGGGCTTCGACGGCGCGGATGCCGAGGTCGGTCATGGGCTGGCGCACCGTGGTCAGGCGCGGCCGGCTGTAGCGGGCCTCGTCGATCCCGTCGAAACCGGTGACCACGCACTGCTCGGGCACCCGGATCCCCGCCTCCTGGAGCGCGGCCAGGGCGCCCAGGGCGCTCTGGTCGTTGGCCCCGATCACGGCCCCGGGGGCCCCGCTGCGCAGCTGCTCGCCGAGCGCGTCGTACCCGCCCTGCCAGGAGAAGTCGGCCAGGACGCGGTGCCACGGGCCGTCATGGGACGCCACCGCGTCGCGGAAGCCGAGTTCGCGGGCCGTGGCGTCGGGGGAGTTGGGCGGGCCGGCGAGATAGACCACGGGGCCGGGCGGCTTCACCGTGAGGATGTGCCGTGTCAGGGCGGACATCCCGCCGCGGTTGTCGACCCGCACCGAATCGGTGGCGCCGCGGATCTCGCCCGCGACCAGGACCAGCGGGACGCTGCGGGCGGCGCGTTCGATGAGGTCGTCGGGCACCGTGCGGGAGACCACCGCGAGCCCGTCCACCCGGCCGGTCAGGTCCCGCAGCACCACGTCACGGCTCACGCTGGTGCCGGCCGCGATCAGCAGGGCGTAGCCGTCGCGCCAGGCCGCGGCCTCAGCTCCCTGGACGAGCTGTTCGAAGTAGCGGTTGCGCAGGGGGCCCGCGTGGGAGTCGTCATGGTCCTCGAGGAACTCGACCTCGCCGTCGACGTCCGTCGGCCGGCTGCTGGTGGCGGGGATGTCGTGGCCGGGGATCAGCAGGCCGAGCACCCCCGTTCGGCGGCCGGCGAGCCCTCGCGCGCTCGCGTTGGGGACGTATCCGAGCTCCTGCACGGCCGAGAGGACGCGTTCCCGGGTGCCGGCGGCCACCTTCTCGGGGCCTCGCAGCACCCGCGAGACCGTCGCGATGGACACTCCGGCATGCTCCGCCACGTCATAGACGGTCGGTGACTTCTTCAGCGGCACGACGGATCCTCCGGGGCGGTGCACGAGCTGCACCTCGGGCTGTGGCGGGAACTGTCGCACGGTACCCGAACCCTCGCCCGGTCGATCACCGGCCTACTTCACCGCACCCATCGACAGCCCGCGCACCAGCTGCTTCTGGGCGACCCAGCCGGCGAGGACCACCGGCAGCGAGGCCAGCACCGAGGCGGCGGACAGCCGCGCCAGGAACAGGCCCTCCGAGGTCATGGTGGACATCAGGAAGATCGGCACCGTGGCGGCGTTGGCGGCGGTGAGGTTCAAGGCGAAGAAGAACTCGTTCCACGCGAAGATCACGCAGATCAGCGCGGTCGCCGCGACGCCCGGAGCCACCATCGGCAGCAGCACGGTGCGCATCGTGCGCATCAGCGTGGCCCCGTCGATGGAGGCCGCCTCGAGCACCTCGCCGGGCACCTCGAGGAAGAACGAGCGCATCATCCACACCGCGATCGGCAGATTCATCGCCGTGTACAGCACGATCAGCGTCAGGATGTTGTCCAGGATCCGCAGCTGACCGGCGATGACGTAGATCGGCATGATCACCGCGACCACCGGCAGCATCTTGGTGGAGATGAAGAAGAACAGCACGTCCTGGGTGCGCTTGATGGGGCGGATGCTCACCGCGTACGCCGCCGGCACGGCCAGGATCAGCACCAGCAGCGTGGAGACGCCGGTGGCGATCACCGAGTTGACCAGATAGGAGGCGGCCCCGGAGGAGCCGATGATCGAGGCGTACTGCTCCAGGGTCGGGGTGAAGAAGAAGGTGGGCGGGTTCGAGGCGGCCTGCGACTCCTGCTTGAAGCTGGTCAGCACCATCCACGCCACCGGGGCGAAGAAGATCAGGCCCGCCGCCCAGGCCAGCACGGTCAGCAGGGTTCCGCGGGCCCGCCCCGTCGGCCGTCGCCGCCTGGGCTGGAAGGCGGCCGGTGCAGCGGCGGGGGTGCGCGGGGCGTCGGCGGTGACGGCACTCATGACTGCTCCTTGGAGTTGATGCTGGTGAAGATCAGGCGCAGCGCGAAGGTGGCGATGATGATGGTGGCGATCACCGTGATCACGCCCATCGCGGCGGACTGGCCGATGTCGAAGCCCAGGAACGCCCGCTGGTAGATGTAGAAGGGCAGATTGGCGCTGGCGGTGCCGGGCCCGCCGGCGGTCATGAGGTAGATCTGGTCGAACGTGTTGACCACGTAGATCGCGCCCAGCAGCACCGAGAGCTCGAGGTAGAAGCGCAGGTGCGGCAGCGTGATGTGCACGAACGTCTGCCACGTGGTGGAGCCGTCCATCTGCGCGGCCTCGAGCACGTCACCGGTCTGGGACTGCAGCCCCGCCAGGAGCAGCAGCATCATGAACGGCGTCCACTGCCACACCAGCGCGATGAGGATCGAGAGCAGCGGCAGCTGGCTGGTCCAGTCGATGGGGGAGATGCCCACCAAGGAGATCAGCCAGTTCACCAGCCCGTAGGTGGGGCTGAACATCGAGATCGACCACAGCATCGCCCCGGCCACCGGCATGATGAGGAACGGCGTGATCAGCAGGGTGCGCACGATGCCGCGGCCGGCGAACTTCCGGTCCAGCAGCAGCGCGAGCCCCAGGCCCAGCACCATCGAGACGCCCACGCAGCCCAGCGTGATCAGCACCGAGTTCAGGGCGGCGGTGCGGAAGGTGGAGTCGATGAAGATGTCGAGGTAGTTGCGCAGGCCCACGAACTCCTCGCCCTCTGGGCGCAGCAGGTTGCGGGAGCGCAGTGAGTACCAGATCGTCAGCAGGAACGGGATCTGGGTGCAGATCACCACGAACAGGAACGCGGGCATCAGCGGCAGGCGGCGACGCCACCCGTCGGCCCGGGAGCCCTCCTGCCCGCGCGGTCTGCCTCCGCGGGATCCGTCGGCCGACGGACCTGCCTGCGAGGCGAGTGAACCGGTGCGCCCGGTCCCGCCGGTGCGTGGGGCGTCGGCCGGGGTGTCGGTGGCTGCGCTCATCGCTCAGCCCTCCCATCCGTAGGTGCGGGCGACGGACGAGGCGAAGGTCTGGGACTGTGCCAGCGCCTCGTCGACCGTCTTGGAGCCGGCGATCGCGGCGGAGAACTGCTGGCCCACGCGCGTGCCGAGATCCTGGAACTCGGGGATGACGACGTTCTGCAGCCCGTCGTAGGGCACCTCCACGGTCATCGCGTTCTCCTGGGTGGCGTTCTCCATCGAATCCAGCGTGGGTTCGGCGTAGTTCTGCGAGAGCTCCGCGTACTCGGGGATCTCGTAGGTCGACAGCCGCGAGCCGGGCGGCAGCGCCTCCCAGCTGACCTCGTTGCCCACCAGATCGAAGTAGTCGGGGTGGGTCATCCAGGCGATGAACTCCCAGGCCGCGTCCTTCTTCTGGCTGGTCTCGGGGATCGCCAGCGCCCAGGAGTACAGCCAGCCGGCGTACTCGGTCCTCTCCGTCGGCCCCAGCGCATAGGCGGTCTTGCCGACGACGGTCGAGGAGCTGGGGTTCTCCACCCCGGAGACCATCGAGGAGGCGTCGAACCACATGGCCGCGTTGCCCTGGCTGAACTGGGTCAGGCATTCGCCGAAACCGGAGGTGGCGGCGCCAGGCTGGCCGTAGGAGCGCAGCGTGTCGACGTACATCGAGACCGCCTCGTGGACCTCTTCGGAATCCAGCCGCGGGGCCCAGTCCATGTCGAACCAGCAGCCGCCATAGGTGTTGATCACGGTGCTCATCGGCGCGAGGTTCTCGCCCCACCCGGCCAGGCCGCGCAGCGCGATCCCGGCCATACCGTTGTCGGGATCGTGCAGCGCGGAGGCGAACTCGCGCAGCTGATCCCAGCTGGGCCGCTGCGGCATCTCCAGGCCGGCCTGTTCGAACAGGTCCTGGCGGTAGACCAGGAACGCGCTCTCGCCGTAGAACGGCACCGAGTACATCGAGCCGTCCACAGTGAGGGCATCGCGGATGGTGGGTACGAAGTCCTCGGGGGCGTACCCGTCGGTTCGGGCGATGTAGGGCTCGAGGTCGGTGAGCCAGCCGTTGGGCGCCCACAGCGGGGTCTCGTAGTTGGAGATCATCACCACGTCGAACTCGCCGCCGCCGGAGGCGACCGAGGCGGTGATCTTCGCGCGGGCCTCGTTCTCCGGCAGCGAGACGAAGCGGACGTCGATGTCCGGGTGCTGCGCGGTGAAGTGGTCGATGAGGCTGATCGCGTCCTGCATCTGCGGGTTCGACACGATCGCCACCACGATCGATTCGCGCCCGGCCGACGCGGGGGCGCAGCCGGCCAGGCCCAGCCCGGCGGCGCCGATGCCTGCGGTCAGGCCCGCACCGAGCAGGCTCCGACGGGAGGGCCGGGTGAGAGGGCTGCGTGGTGGTGACGCCTTCGGGGTCGACCCCGCGGCGCGGGTCGAGGCGCCCGGCGGGTGGGCCTCGCGGGGCGGATGTGGTCGGCGGTGTCCCATGCGCTGTTCTCCTCTGAACGGCTCGAGGCTGGAGTCTCGGGGGAGCGGGTCGATCAGGTCTCTCGGGCGCCTCCGGCGTCCGTGCCGCGGGAACGGTCGCTCCGGCGCGACCGCCGCGGACGGCGATGTCTCCGCTGGAGGATGACTGCGGCCGACGGCCTCGCCGGTGCTCACAGATGATCGCTCGAAATGCTCAACTGCGAGTGAGCGTAGTCATATACGCTCACGTGAGCAACAGTTGGGCGACAGATGATCGCTATCCCCAGGTGGCAGGAGGTGCCGGCATGGCGCAGGATGATGCGGCGGTGAGCGAGGTGGCGCCGGCCGGCGACCGCTCCGAGGCGACCACTGTGTCCGGCTCCCTCAAGGCCGCCCTGGCGACCGAGTACTACATCGATGGCCTGTCCAAGGTCGAGATCGCCCGACGGCACGAGCTGTCCCGCTTCCAGGTGGCCCGGCTGTTGGACGAGGCGCGCGACGAAGGCATCGTGCGTATCGAGATCGTCGACCCCGCGGCCGCCGGCCATGACCACGCTCAGCTTGCCCAGCAGCTGGGCATCGCCTCGGTCACAGTCGCCGCGGCCCGCCCCGGCGAATCGATGCGCGCCGCCATCGCCCGGCAGGTGGCCCGGCTGCTGCCCACCCGCCTGCGCGAGGGCGGCCGGCTCGGCGTGGCCTGGTCCCGGACCCTCATGCACCTTCCCGAGTCGCTGGACTCGCTGCCTCCGGCCGACATCGTCCAGCTGGTCGGTCCGCTCAGCGCCCCCGGCTACTCCACCGCGCACTCCTCGGCCCTCGTCCACACCCTGGGTTCCTTCAGCGGCGGCCAGGTCTGGGCCCTGCCCACGCCGCTGATCGTCGACTCCGCGCAGGTCGCCGCCTCGCTGCGGTCCATGGACGAAGTGCGCACGGCCCTCGATGCGGCCGACAGCCTCGACGTCGCGGTGGTATCCGTCGGGGCCTGGTCCCCGGGGGCCTCGACTCTGTGGGCCCGCCTCGCCGAGAGCGAGCAGCGCCGCGCGCAGGAGGCCGGAGTCGTGGCGGAGACCTGCGGCATCCTGCTGACAGGCACCGGGGCGGTGTGGCACTCCGCGATGGAGGACAGGGTGGTCGGCGTGCGCCCCGACCAGCTGCGCCGGGCCCACGTGATCGCGGCGGCGCCCGCCGTGGGGCGGCCGGAGGCCGTCGTGGCCGCTGCTCGCTCCGGTCTGGTCGATGACATCGTGCTCGCCCCCGACCTTGCCGATCAGGTCGCCGCACTGCTGGAGTGAGGGGCGCCGCGCCGCCGGCGTCCCGGACGGTCGCGTGCCAGGGGTGCGAGTGGGGCAACGCGCCGCCGGCGCCTTGCCCGGCCGCGTACCGGGGGTGCGAGTGAGGGGCGCCGCGCCATCGGCGCGCCGGCCGGCCGCGCCTCGAGGGTGCACGGACCGTTCGATCAGGTGAGCGCGCAGTACTGCTCATCTGACGAGAACGTTGGTAGGGTCGGCCCCATCACATCACTCACCGACGAAGGATGAGACATGACCGCTCTGAACGCTTCTGCCCTGCCCGAATTGGCCGCGAGCGGTCAGGTCGCGGTACCCGACTATCCGCTCGAGGACCGCACGGTGGGCATCGTCCACTTCGGTGTGGGCGGCTTCCACCGCGCTCATCAGGCGATGTACCTCGACCAGCTCTTCCGCGCCGGCCGCGACCGTGACTGGGCGATCTGCGGCGTCGGCCTGCTGCCCGGGGATGCCCGCATGCGCGACGCGCTCACCGCGCAGGACGGGTTGTACACCCTGGTCACCAAGGCTCCCGACGGCCATCGCGAGCCGCGTGTCATCGGCTCCATCGCCGAGTACCTCTTCGCGCCCGACGATCCCGACGCCGTGCTGGCGAGGATGACCGACCCGGCGGTGCGCATCGTCTCGCTCACCGTGACCGAGGGCGGCTACAACTACAACCCCTCGACCGGCCAGTTCCAGTACGAGACCGAGGACGTCGCCGCCGACCTTCGGACCCGCTTCGATCCCGCCGGAGCCCAGGCCGCCGGGCTCGCGGCGACTGACGGGGGCGGGGCGAACACCGCCCATCAGGCTGGTCATCCCCGCACTATGTTCGGGTACGTCGTCGAGGCGCTGCGCCGACGCCGCGAGGCAGGTACCGCGCCGTTCACCGTGATGTCCTGCGACAACGTGCGCGGCAACGGCGACCTCGCCAAGCGGATGATCCTCGCCTACGCCCGTCGCCGCGACGAGAACGGGCTGCACGAAGGCGCCCCCATCGCCGACTGGATCGAGGAGCATGTCGCCTTCCCCAACTGCATGGTCGACCGCATCACGCCGGTCACTTCCGAGGCCGACATCGAGATGATCTCGAGCGACTTCGGCATCGAGGATGCCTGGCCCGTGGTCAGCGAGGACTTCGTCCAGTGGGTCCTGGAGGACGAGTTCCCCGCCGGCCGCCCCGCCTACGAGGAGGCGGGCGTGCAGATGGTCGAGGACGTCGAGCCCTATGAGCTGATGAAGCTGCGTCTGCTGAACTGCAGCCACCAGGCCATCGCCTACTTCGGCCTGCTGCTGGGCCACACCTACGCCGACGAGGCCGCGGTCGACGAGCATCTCGCCCCGTTCACGCGGCGGCTGTACATGGACCGCGAAGGCACGCCCACCGTGCCCGAGGTGCCGGGCATCGACCTCGACGCCTACAAGGACGAGCTCATGGAGCGCTTCGCCAACGAGCACGTCAAGGACACCCTCGCCCGCCTCGCCGCCGAATCCTCCGACCGCATCCCCACCTGGATGATGCCCGTGATCCGCGAGAACCTCGGGGCCGGGCGCGACGTCACCGCCACCGCCGCGATCGTCGCCTCCTGGGCCCGCTACGCCGAGGGCACGGGCGAGAACGGGGAGGAGTGGCCGGTGGTCGACCGCCTCCACGGCCGCGTGATGGCCGCCGCTGCGAAGCATGACGAGGACATGCTCGCCTTCCTCCGCGACGAGGAGCTCTTCGGCGATCTGGTCCAGCACGAGGCGTTCACCGAGCCCTACCTCCACGCCCTCGAGGTGCTCCGCACCCGCGGCGCCCGGGCGCTGCTGACGGAGCTGGTCGAAGGCGCCGCCTGACCAGGGGCCACCTGCGGCACCGGCGCCGCCTCGGGGCCCCGGTGCCCCTGGTCGGTGCCTTGCACCCGGCCCCGGGTCTCTGGGGTACCTCGATCGAGTCGCGAGTTCGGCGCGTTTATCGGGCGCTTTCTGCACTGAACTCGCGGATCGTTTGCGGCCGCGGGCTGGTATCCATCCGGTGGGCTCAGGCCGGGACAGCGGTGGGGAAGTACGGCGCCGTCTCCGACCGCCGGATCGACACGCGCCGGGTCCCGAGTAGTGGGGAGCCCGCGATAGCGCCGGATCCTTCGATGCCGGAGCACTCGAGCTCGCCTCAACCGGTCCAGCCCTGTCGGCGCATGTTCTCGGAGATGCGATCGACCGCGCGGTGGCACTCTGAACGCAGGTCTCGGGCTGTCGTCTGGATCTCTACCCAGCCATGGTCGCGGCGCCGCTCGCTGCGTTCGATGTCCCGTTCCTGCTGCTGAGGAGTCCGATGACTGGGCCCTTCGTGCTCGAGGCACACCTGCCACTGCGCCCAGGAGAGGTCCGGGGTGCCCAGGCTGACCGGCCCGGCGAAGATCTCAACGTTGATCTGTGGCTCCGGAATGCCCTCGCGTATGACGGCAAGGCGGAGCTTCGTCTCGGCGGGCGAGTCGCTGCCCACCCGCACATGGTCGAGAGCCGTCCGCAGTCGGGCAGCGCCACGTCCGCGGTACCTCTCGGCGAGCATGACCAACTCGTCGAGAGCTATATAGGGCTCGGACCGTTGTTCGAACTTCGGCCGCGGGATCCTCACCAGATGATCGCCGACACTCACCAGCGCGGCATGCGAGAAGACCGTGGAAAGATCGAGCAGCGTACGAGTCCGACTGGTGAGCGGGACGTCCCGAAGCGATGACACATCCTCCGGACCGAGCGACAGTTCCCTCCAGCGGATACGTCCTGAGGTGCTGCGATGGGATCCCTCCCGACTCAGGTGGACAGAGCACCGACGGTCTGTCAGGTCCCATGTCGGGGACCTCTCCGGCATGGGAAAACCCCAGAGACGGGCGGCTGTGAGCGTGCAGCCGACGACTCCCGGGGCGCCCCGAGCGCATGCCGCGACGACGTCGAGCTCCGTCACGTTTCCAGTGCGCGTCGCATAGAGCCCCTGTGCGATGCGGATGAGATCATCTGCCGCCAGCCGACGGCTCGATACGCCCGCGGCCCTGGCTTCCGCCGTGGTGAAGACGCCGGGCGCTAATGACGGGGGCAGCGGCGAGCGTCGGCGAGACATAGGCTGAGAGTGGGCCACTCAGAAAGGGAGCCGCCCCGGCCATCCACAACTCCCTGGTCGGACGGTCGGGCGGTCGTTCCTCCACAGCGGCTCGGCGGGTGAGCCAGTGCGTCCGCATGGGGATGGACCGTGATGAGACGCGGTACCGGTCAGGTGGCCTCGTGAGCTTCCCCGCCTGATGTGATCGATCGAGTCGCGAGTTCAGTGCGTTCAGCAAGGTCTAAGTGCAGCGAAGTCGCGACTCGACCGAGGTGGGCCCGGCTGGATCGGGAGGGGCCCTGGCAGATGGGTCAGGGGCCCGGCTGGTGGAGCGGCAGGGGTCTGGATGATTTGTCGGGAGGGGGGGTGGGCTCCCCAGACCATGTCAATGTTGGGTGGAACACGTCGCGACCCTGCCGTCTACCTGGGCTTTCTTCTCAGATGCCTTGGTCATGGGCGACCTGACGCCGCGCCTCGTAGACTGACGGGCGGGCTTGTGCGCCTGGCACCGGAACCTCGGTGCCACGGTGTGCCAGGCGGATGACCTGCGAGGTTCCCTCGGCGCGGGCAGGGCGGAAGCGCCCCCTGCGGCCGAGGCACCACCACGGCATCGCCCCGGCATCCGCCGAGGCATTGCCCCGGCATCCGCCGAGGCATCGCCCCGGCACTCGCCGAGGCGTCGTCCTCGGCACCTGTCGAGGCATCGCCACGGCACCCGGCCACGGCCCGAACAGCATGACTGTCCCGCCTGTCCGCAACAGTGAAGGAAACCCCTCCCCATGAGCCTGGTCGTCCAGAAGTTCGGGGGATCCTCCGTCGCCGACGCCGACTCGATCAAGCGCGTCGCCCAGAGGATCTCCTTGTACTCCAAGGCGGGTCACAAGGTGGTGGTCGTCGTCTCCGCGATGGGTGACAGCACCGATGAGCTGATCGACCTCGCCCAGCAGGTCACGCCCAACCCGCCGCCGCGTGAGCTGGACATGCTGCTCACCTCGGGGGAGCGGATCTCGATGGCGATCCTGTCGATGGCGCTGAACGCCGTCGACGTCGATGCCCGCGCCTACACCGGTTCGCAGGCGGGCCTGATCACCGACGAGATCCACGGCAAGGCGCACATCCTCAAGGTGACCCCCGGGCGGATCCAGGAGGCCCTGGACGAGGGGTCGGTCGCGATCGTCGCCGGCTTCCAGGGCGTCTCCCAGACCACCAAGGACATCACCACCCTGGGCCGCGGCGGCTCGGACACCACGGCCGTCTCCCTGGCCGCGGCGCTGGACGCCGACGTCTGCGAGATCTACTCCGACGTCGACGGCGTGTTCACCGCGGACCCCCGCATCGTGCCCGCCGCCCGCCGCGTCCCCTACATCTCCTGCGAGGAGATGCTGGACCTGGCCGCCAACGGCGCCAAGATCCTCATGGTGCGCAGCGTGGAGTACGCCCGCCGCTACGGAGTACCGCTGCATGTGCGCTCCTCCTACTCCGGCCGCCTGGGCACGATCGTCTCCGACGACCCCGACCGCGTGATCCCCATCGACCCCGACGTCACCATCCGCAGCGCGGACGTCGTCCGTCGCGACGCCGCTGACCCGACCAAGGAGCTCCCCATGGACGACATCGCCGATCCCGGCCTCGAGGCCCCCATCATCTCGGGCGTGGCGCACGACCGCAGCGAAGGCAAGATCACCGTCGTCGAGGTGCCCGACACCCCGGGCAAGGCCGCGCTGCTGTTCGACGTCGTCGCCGGCTCCGGCGCGAACATCGACATGATCGTCCAGAACTCCTCGACCACCGACGACACCGTCGCGATCTCCCTGACCCTGCCGGAGACCGACGTGCCGGCCGCGCTCGAGGCGATCGAGACGGCGCGTGAGACCATCGGGTACACCGAGGTGCGCTACGACGACCAGATCGGCAAGGTCAGCATCGTCGGCGCCGGCATGAAGTCCCACCCCGGCGTCTCGGCGACGCTGTTCCGCTCCCTCGGGGATGCGGGCATCAATATCGACATGATCTCCACGTCGGAGATCCGCATCTCCGTGGTCACCGAGCAGTCCCGGCTCGACGACGCGGTGCGGGTCATCCACTCCGCGTTCGGCCTCGACGCCGATCAGACGGAGGCCGTGGTCTACGGAGGGACCGGACGATGAGCACTCAGAACACCACCGCCACCACCGCTGCGCCCGACTTCACCACCACCCCCGGCTACCGGGCCGACGGCCCCGTCATCGGCCTGGTCGGCGCGACCGGCCAGGTGGGCCGCGTGATGCTGTCCCTGCTCGCCGAGCGGGCCGTGCCCCACAGCGCGGTGCGCGCCTTCGCCTCGGCCCGCAGCGCCGGCACCACCGTGCAGTACGCCGGCCAGGAGCTGACGGTCGAGGACGCCGAGGCCGCGGACATCACCTCCGAGGGCTCCCGCGTGGACATCGCGATCTTCTCGGCCGGTGGATCCACCTCCAAGGCCCTGGCCCCGCGGTTCGCCGAGGCCGGCGCCACCGTCGTGGACAACTCCTCGGCGTGGCGCCGTGACGACGAGGTGCCCCTCGTCGTCTCCGAGGTGAACCCGCAGGCCATCGCGTCGGCCCCGCGCGGGATCATCGCCAACCCCAACTGCACCACGATGGCGGCGATGCCCACCCTGAAGGCTCTGCACGATGAGGCGGGCCTGGCGCGGCTGAAGGTCGCCACCTACCAGGCCGTCTCCGGCTCCGGCGTGGCCGGCGTCGCGGAGCTGGCCGGGCAGGTCCGCGCCGGCGCCGAGGACGTGGAGAAGCTGGCCCTGGACGGGTCTGCCCTCGATCTGGGTGAGCCGTCGGCCTATGCGAAGCCGATCGCCTTCAACGTGCTCGCACTCGCCGGGAATCTGGTCGAGGACGGCTCCGGCGAGACCGACGAGGAGCAGAAGCTCCGCAACGAGTCGCGCAAGATCCTGGACCTGCCGGACCTGCCGGTGGCCGGGACCTGCGTGCGCGTGCCGGTGATGACCGGCCACGCCGTCGCGATCCACGCCGAGTTCGATCAGGCCATCAGCCCCGAGCGCGCCCGTGAGCTGCTCGAGGCCGCCCCGGGCGTGTCCGTCGTCGAGCTGCCCAATCCGCTCGAGGCGGCTGGTCAGGACGGCACGTTCGTCGGACGTATCCGGCAGGATCAGTCGGTGCCCGGCGGCAAGGGGCTCATCCTGTTCGCCGTAGCGGATAATCTGCGCAAAGGCGCCGCACTGAACGCCATCCAGATCGCCGAGCTGATCGCCGAGGAGAAGAACTGATGAACATGGACGCTGCGAGCGGGCCTCCCGGACCCGGAACCGGGCCCGCTCCGCTGTCGTCCGAGTTTTCGGATCGTGCTGGGGGCGAACATTTCGGCCAGGCGGCACCGGCCGCCCCAGTCGGCCCGATGATCGTGGCACTTCGTACACTCGACACCCTGACCACCGGAGAGCAGGCACCCGACGACGGCCCGCGAATCGTCATCGACGCCGCCCCGGAACTGGCCAGCCTGCAGACCAGTCCCGGCCAGGCGCGCCGGGAGGCCATCCTCGATGGCGCGTCCGCACTGTTCGCCGAGCGCGGCTATCACGGGGCCAGCCTGCGTGACATCTCGCGTCGCGTGGGGATCTCTCATCCAGGGATGCTGCACCACTTCTCCTCGAAGGAGACCCTGCTGGGTGCGGTCATCGATCGTCTCGAGGCCCACGCACAGGGCCTCATGGACTCGACCGAGGCCCTGCAGGGCTCACCGAAGGCCCTGCTCGCGGCGCTGACCGGGCCCTGGAGTCCGTCCCAGCACTCGATGTGCCTGCTGGCCACGCTGTCTGCGGAGATCGTCAATCCCAGCCATCCGGGCCGCTTCCGCATCGCGCGGCTTCGCCTGGTGCACGAGCACGTGCTGGAATCCGTGCTGACCAGCTACGCGGAGAAGGGGCTGCTGCGTGACGGCGCCGAGCCCGCGTTCGTGGCGCGATCAATCTTGTCGGTGCTGCTGAGCCTGGCGATGCGCGAGCATTCGGTGCGCGAGCTGCAGCAGCGCAGCGCGATCGATCCCGTCGAAGAGCTCCACGCCTTCGTGAGCCACTATGTCGATGGCTGATTGCGAGAGGTGAACGCGGTGCGTGCACGGGGGTCACGACCGATAGGGGGAGGACGACGATGACCGATCCACTGCCCGGCCATTCCGAGGACATGAATCCTCCTCTGGCCCGGGAGCGCTTCGCGGCGCGCTCCCGGCTGCAGGCGCTCTCCGGTGCGACCGTGCGCGGGAGGGACGGCGAGTCCGTGGGCCGCGTGCGCGACATCTATCTGCAGGATGCGACCGGGGAGCTCGCCGCGATCACGGTGGCGCGGCGCCAGCTCAGCTCCCGCAGCGTGCTGATCCCCGCCTCCGCCATCGCCGTGCTGCCGGCGGAGCACCCGGATGAGGCGGAAGCGGCTGACGGGTCCGGGTCCGCCGGGAACCCGGCCGATGGGTCCGACGGGGACTCGGCCGACGGGAACGCGCCCGACGCCGATGGCGAGCGCTCCGACGACGGGAACGCGCCTGACGCCGATCGCGAGCGCTCCACGCGGCGCCGTCGCGGCCGGACGACGCCGCACCCCGGCCACCCGCAGGCCCTATGGCTGCTGGTCGACGCCGACGTCGCCCGGGAGGGCATCACCGCCCCGGACACCGCCCACGCCACCCCGGAGATGCTGCGCGAGGCCGCGCGGGTCCTGGGGATCGAGGAGGCACCGGCCGAATGAGGATCCTGGTGCTGACGCACTACTACGCCCCGGAGTTCGGGGCCCCGCAACGCCGCTGGTCGGCGCTGGTGGAGCGCTTCATGACGGCGGGGCACGACGTCACCGTCGCCGCCCCCGTGCCGCACTATCCGGGCGGGCGCCCCACCCGTGAGCAGCGCCGCGCCCACCGCGTCGGCGCCATCGAGAAGGGCATGCACCGCGAGACCGTGCTGCGCACCGCCTACCTCCCGCACCGGGCGGACATCGCCTCGCGGACCGTCGACCACGTCGTCGCAGCCGGGGACGCGCTGCGCCGGGTGCGCCGTCGCTTCGCCCGGGCTGCTTCTCGCCCCGACGTGGTGATCGCGACCGCCCCCGCCATCCCGACGCTGCTGGTGGGGCACCTGCTCGCGGCCCGCTGGCGGGTCCCGCTGGTGGTGGAGATGCGTGATGCCTGGCCGGACCTGGTCACCCACGTCGGCCCCGCCGGTGCGCTGCCCGCCGAAGCCGCCCACGCCCCGCACCCCGGCCTCGCCCGCCGTATCGTGCGCTGGATCGTCGCCCGGGCCAAGGGACTGGTCCACCAGCAGGTCACCCGCTGGCAGAGCACCGCACGCGCCGTCGTCACCACCACCTCCCGCTTCGCCGACGTGCTGCACGAGCGGGGCGTGACCAAGGTCGAGGTGGTCCGCAACGGCACCGACCTCTCCCAGGTCCCCACCCAGCGTGACCACGCAGCCGGCGACCACTCCGAGCTGCGGTGCCTCTACCTGGGCAACATGGGCCGGTCCCAAGGGCTGGAGACGGTGGTCAGGGCCGCCGCCCGGCTGCATCACGACGGGGTCGAGATTCAGGTGCGGCTGATCGGGCACGGGATCGAGGCACCGGCTCTGGCCGCCCTCGCCCATGAGCTCGATGCCCCGGTCACGGTGCTGCCGCGCATCCCGCACCGCGAGGTGGGGGAGCAGTACGCCTGGGCGGACACGGTCGTGGTCTCCCTGCGCGATTGGGCCCCGTTCGCCTGGACGGTGCCCTCCAAGCTCTACGAGATGCTCGCCACCGGCCGGCACATCACCGCTCTGCTGGCCGGGGAAGCGGCCGACGTGATCCGCCGGGCCCGCGCCGGCGACGTGCTGCCTCCGCAGGACGAGGACGCCCTGGTGGACCTGTGGCGGGGTCTGGCCGAGGACCGCTCCCGCGCCCGGGTGCGCCCCAGCGGCCGCGAATGGGTCGCCGAGCACGCCGACGACGACGTGCTGGCGCGGCAGTATCTGGTGATCCTGGAGTCGGTGACCGGGGCGGTGCCGGTGACGCGCTGACAAGTGCAGTTGTGGCGCTGGGGGGATCGCACTGTCGTGGCGCTGAGGGGTCGTCTACTCGTCGCGCAGTGACACCGCGGAGCCTCAGGCCCGCTGGTCGCGGCGCCAGCGCTGCGGGGTGACGCCGTACAGGACGCGAAAGCGCCTGACCAGGTACGACGCGTCCCTCAGTCCCGTCTGCGCGGCGATCGCCCCGAGCGGCAGATCGGTCTCCCGGAGCAGGCGTCGTATCTCGGTCATACGCCGTTCGGTGATCCAGTCGAGCAGGGGCCGGCCGGTGCGTTCACGCACCACGGTGGTGAGATGGCCCGGCGTGTAGCCGATGGACTCGGCAACATCGGTGACGGTCACCGGTCTGCGGAAGTGCGCCTCGATCTCCTCGAAGACTCGCTCCACCAGCGGATCAGGTGTCAAGGCCTCTCCCGGGAAAAGGCGCGCAGCCGCGACCAGAATGCGGGTAAGGAGTGCGCTCACCGCCTCTCGGGTCCCCAGACGCTCCGGTGCCGTGATCTCCTCGGCGAGGTCACCGATCCACGTCGACCAGCGGGCGCGGTCACGGTCGGGAACGAAGGCGGTTCCGGAGCCGGGGGAGAACATCGCGAACAGCGGGTGGTGCGCCCAGGCCAGTGGTGAGAGCGGTGACAGCGCCGGGACGGCATCGGCGGTGAACGCGATGGCGCTTCCGCGGCATCGTGATGCTTCTGCGAGGTCGGAGGCGTCCACCACCGTGCCCGGCGGCACCGCGTGGAGCTGCCCGGAGCGGACGGCGGGCGGACCGCCTTGAGTCTGGAGCGGTCCCGCGGGTTCCTCGAGATAGAGCAGCACGAAGAAGTCGTGGGCGTGGCGATGGTCCGGGTCCGGGTCCGGGGCCGGGGACGGGTCCGAAGCCGGCACCGGGGTCGCGGCCGGCGTCGCGCCGCCGGTGTCCGGGTCGAAGCCGCTCACGCTCACCGTCGGTGCGCCGGCGCGGTGGTCGAAGCGATAGACCGGTGTGCCATCGGGACGCACCGTCTGCAATCTCCGTCGCCGCGCAGGGGATGTGCTGGCCGAAGAAGATGTGCTGGCCGAAGAATGTGCCATCTTGCCTCGCCTCTGTGCTGTCCGGCGACCGATTTACATCAAAGACTGGGCCCACCATACGGCGACCCGGGTATCGACGGCGCCCGCATGGCACGCCGCCATGGGACTCGCGCAGCGGTACCAGTACAAGACGAAGGAGACCAGATGACGAGCCGGCGCGACGTCCGCATCATCGATCACCGCACGACGCGGGAGCGGAACCGCTCCTTCCTGCCCGGCATCGGCCGCGCCTGGCTGATGCCGATGTACGACATCATCACCAAGGTGGCCGGCGCCGGCTCAGTGCACCGTCGCGGCGCCGAGCTCGCCGGCATCAAAGCCGGGGAGTCGATGCTCGACGTGGGCTGCGGCACCGGCAACTTCTCCCTCACGATTCTCGGTCGGCAGCACGGCGCCCGGGTCACGGGTCTGGACCCGGACGGTGCCGCTCTGCGACGAGCGGCGCGCAAGGCCCGACGGCGCGGCTTACCGCTCACGCTGATCCAGGGATACGCCGACCGTCTCCCCGTGGGGGACTCCTCACTGGACCACGTCGTCTCCGCGCTGGCCCTGCACCACGTCGATGCCGCGGACCGGGCGCGCTTCGCCGCCGAGGCGCTCCGGGCACTCAGACCCGGCGGCACCATCACCATCGCCGACTTCGATGGGCCAGGGTCCGACGCCGAGCACGGGGGTGGGAACACGCACGGGGGTCACTCAGCGCTCGGGAGCGAGTCCGCGCGTGGCAACGGCCGTGGACGCGCAGGCGGGTCCGGGCATGCGCACAGCCGCGCGGGCGGCCACGGACCGGCTCACGCGATGCGCCACCTCCTCGCCGTGCTGCCGACCCGCAGAGCACCGGTGCCCACCGTCGGCGACAACGAGGGCGGCGACGACAACGGGATCGTCACCCTCCTCACCGAGGCCGGATTCGACCGGGCCCGCGAACTCGACCACATCCAGGACCGCACCGGGCGCGTGAGCTTCGTGCAGGCGACCCGCCCGTGAGAACACCGCACCGTCAGCGCCGGTGTCTGTGCCGAGGCCCGGTTCCTCGGAGTCCGGTCCCTCGGAGTCGCATGGCGGGCCGGCCGGTGGAGGGCGGGCCGACTGGCGGGGGACGGATGTCGACTCGGCGGTACTCCAGGGGACAGGCGCGGCATATATGGCCGCGCCTGTCGATGTGAGTACCGTCCAGCAGGATCCACCCCGGTGCCCGCGCCCGCCAACCGCCGCGCAGCCCGGCTCCTGCACGGGGCTCCGGTCCCGGCACCGTCGCCCCAGGTCCGGCGGCTCAGCCCGCCCGCCGCTCAGCGCGCCCGACGGCTCAGCCCTTCACCGCCCCGGCGGCCAGGCCCTTCACGTAGAACCGCTGCAGGCTGACGTAGAGGATCACGCAGGGGATCATCGCGATCACGGCGCCGGCGACGAGCTGGCCGTAGTTGACCTCGCCGTAGGTACCCACCTGGATGTTCAGCAGGGCGACGGGCAGGGTGAAGTACCGCTCGGTGGTCAGCAGCGTCAGGGCGCCCAGGAACTCGGTCCACGAGGTCAGGAACGCGTACAGCGCGGCGCTGGCCATGCCGGGCAGGATCATCGGCCGCAGCACACTGACCAGCATCCGGCCGGTTCCGGCGCCGTCGACGATCGCCGAGTCCTCGAGCGCCTGGGGCACGGTGTCGAAGGTGTTCTTCATGACGAAGATGCCGAAGGGCAGGGCGAAGTTCGTCGAGAACAGGATCAGCCCGAACCGCGAATCGGTCAGTCCCACGGAGTTCATCAGCAGGTACAGCGGGGTGAGGATCGCCTGGAACGGCACCATCATCGACAGCAGGATGAGGCTGAAGGCGAGCCGTGCCCCGCGGAAGCGGAACTTCGAGAACCCGTAGCCGCCGAGGGTGGCGACCACCGCCGTCAGCGCCGCGGTGGACAGCGAGACGACGATGGAGTTGACCACCGGGCGCCACATCGTCGCCTCCCCGGAGAGGAAGATCGCGAAGTTCTCCCCGGTCAGGTCGAACATCTCGCCGAGTCCGGGGGTCCCGAGGATCACGTCGTTGGGCTGGAAGGCCCGCAGGATCGACCAGGCCAGCGGCACGGTGAAGATCAGGGCGAACAGGGTGCCCAGCACGATGTAGGGCACCAGGCGGCGATCCTTGGTGACCGAGACCGGGTTGGCCGGTGGTCGTCCACTCGTCGTGCCACCACCGGACGGCCGGCTGCTCGTCGTGCCGCCGGCGGGTGGGCGGCCACGTGTCGGGTCGCCGGACGATGGCCGGCCGGAGGTGGCCGGTGCCTGCGCGTCGGATGCGTGTTCCCGCGAGAGGCTCATTGGTCGTCACTTCCTCTCAGGAGCACGAACTGGGCCGCGGTGATCAGCGCCGTGAACACCACGAGGATCAGCGAGATCGCCGTGGCCGAGCCGAGCTGCATCTCCACGAAGGCGCGGTTGTAGATGTAGGCGACGATGGTCATGGTGTCCGTGCCCGGGCCGCCCTTGGTGAGGATGTAGAACTGGTTGAAGGCGAGGAACGAGCCGATCACGGAGATGATCAGCGACATGCCGATGGCCGGGCGGATGATCGGCACCGTCACCGACAGCTCCCGGCGCAGCCAACTGGCCCCGTCGATGTCGGCCGCCTCGTACACCTCCGAGGGGATGCCCTGCATGGCCGAGAGCAGCAGGATCATCGTCAGCCCGGGCACCGCCCAGATCACCAGCAGCGACAGCAGGATCGTGGCCTGGGTGCCATCCAGCAGCCAGGCGGTGGAGCCGTCGGTGATGCCGAGGCCGGCGAGGATCCGGTTGATCACGCCCGAGTTCGGCTGCGCCTCCAGCACCAGCATGTAGCTCAGGGTGGTCAGGCCCACCACGAAGGGGATGAAGAAGATCGTGCGCAGCAGCGTCGAGCCGGGCCGGTTGGCGCGCACGATCACGGCCAGGCCGTAGCCCAGCAGCAGGATCGGCAGGGTCACGATCGCGGTGTACAGCAGCGTGTAGCGCAGCGCCTTCCACATCCCCGGGTCCGCCAGCGCCTGGGTGTAGTTGGCCAGCCCCACGAAGCGGTACTCGCCGATCAGCGGCCAGTTGGTGAAGGAGATGTAGGCGGCGAAGACGATCGGGATCAGGGCGAAGAACGAGACCAGGGCGATGGCCGGAGCCACCAGGAGCATCCCGGTTCTCGGGCGGTGGGTCAGCGAACTGGGGCGGCGCCGGGGCCGGGGCGGCATCGCCTCGGCCACGGGTCTCGCCCCGGTCGGTCCCAGCCGCGCCTCGGCGTCGAGTGCGGACATCACGGGCTCCTAGAGTTGGGTCTGGGTGAGGATGCGGTCGTACTCGGACTGGGCCTCGGCCATGGCGCCGGGGACGTCACCGTCGAACACCGCCCGACGGATCATCGCCAGCCATGGCCCGGCCTGCTGGTTGTAGAGCAGGTTGTAGGCCAGTGTGGAGGGCACGTACCCCTCGTCGAGGTTGGTCACCGGCACCACGGCCTGCTCGTAGGTCGAGGAGAACTCCTCGTCGGCGCTGTCGGAGCGGATGGGCATGTAGCCCGAGGCGGGCATCGAGCGCTGCATCTCGAGCTCGAGGCAGTAGCGCAGGAACTGCCAGGCGCCGGACGGGTTGCGGGCGCCGTTGAGGATGCACATGTTGTCCCCGCCGGAGAAGGTGGCCACGCCGCCCTCGGGCCCCGGCAGCAGCACGTTCTGCGAGATGGGCCGGAAGTCCTCCTCGGCCTCGGTGACGCAGACGCTGTAGTTGCCGGGGAAGAAGACGACCTCGCCGGAGCGGTAGTCGTTGCCCCATTGGGCGCCGTCCTCGACGAAGCTGCGCTGCGGCACGAGCTCGTCGACCCACAGCTGGCGGTGGAACTCCAGGACGGCTTCGACCGTCTCGTTGCCTTGCACGTTCCCGGACTGCTCACCGAGCTCACCGGTGAGCAGGTCCGTGTCGGCGGCCCAGATCATGGGCTGGATCGTGAAGCCCATGGCACCGGCGGCGTTGCCGGGGAAGGACCATGGGTGCACGTCGGGCAGGGCCTGCTTGATCGTCTGGCAGGCCTCCATCAGCGAGTCCAGGCTGCCGGCGACCTCGCCGAGCTCGAAACCCGCCTGCCCCAGCAGCTCGGTGTTCGCGAACAGGGTGGAATAGTCCCCGGCGAACGGGGCTCCGTAGATGCGGTCCTGGTAGGTGACCAGGCCGACGTGCCCCGCCGAGAGCTGGTCGAAGAACGGCAGGGACTCGACCAGCTCGGTGACGTCGGCGAAGGCGTCGCGCACGTAGAACAGCGGGCAGTTGATCAGGTCGAAGTCGACCAGGTCCGGCACCGAGCCGCCGCGGATGGAGGTGGCGAGCTTGGTGACGTACTGCGCGTCGGGGATCGGCAGGACCTGGACCTCGAGATCCTCGTGCTCCTCGTTGAAGGCGGCGGCGACGGCCTGGATCGCGGTCTGGGTCGCCGCACGGCACCACACCGTCACCGTGCCGGTGGCATCCTCCCCGAAGCCGGGCGCCGAGGTGTCCGTCGGCGGGAGGCTGCCGGCGCACCCGGCGAGCGCGGCAAGGCCCGTCGCGCCGGCGCCGAGGCCGAGCCCCGAGCGGAGGAGACTGCGCCGGGTGAGCATCATTCCTCCTCGAGGGGCAGCCACACCCGCATCGGCTCCACGCCCCGGTTGGCCCACGCGAAGTAGGGGATCGCGGTCCACGTGGCCGCGGTGCGGGTCTCGGCGGCGTCGGCGCTGCCGTGGACGGGGTAGGGCCAGGCCGCAGCGGCCTCGGAGACCTGGACGACGCTGCCGTCGACGGCCAGCGGCACCGCACCGTCCAGCTCCGCGATCGCAGCGCCGGGCTGCGGGATCTTGGCGGGGTCGACGGCCGCGTCGTCGACGGTGACCGCGTCCGGCTGGTCGGCGTTCTCCAGGGCGTAGACCAGCGGCCCGCGCTCGAGGGCGACTGCGCCGCGGGAGGCGTCCAGGCGGTGATGGGCGCCGACGAAGCGCGGGGTCAGATCCAGCTGCAGCTCCAGCTCGTCGCCGGGAGAGAAGACCTCAACGAGCTCGACCTGCTCGGCGTCGCCGGGGACCTGGACGTCCTGGCCGCGCAGCGTCAGCCGCGCGGCGCCGCGGGAGAACGGCGGGATCCGCAGGGTGAGCCGACGGGCCGAGCCCGGAGCCGCGTCGATGTGCAGACGGACCAGGCCGTCGTAGGGGTACTCGGTGGTGACCGAGACGCGCAGCTCGTCCGAGCCGCCGGCCGCCCCCGCCCCGGTGCTCCAGGTGCCGGTGGCGTACTGGTGGATCTGCAGGCCGTCGGACGCGGCCGTCGCCACCAGGTGATCCAGGCTCGCGAACGTGCGCATGATGTTGGGCGGGCAGCAGGCGCAGTCGAACCAGCCGCGGCGGCCGTGGGCGATCGAGCGGCCCTCGTCGGCCAGCGCGCCCTCGCGCAGCTGAAGGGAGTTGACGTAGAAGTACTCGGTCCCGGTCAGGGACACCCCGGCCAGGAACGCGTTGTACAGCAGCCGCTCGACGGCGTCGGCGTAGGCCGGCTTGCCGGTGGCCAGCAGCAGGCGCCACGCCCACTGGATGGCGCCGATGGCGGCGCAGGTCTCGGCGTAGCCGCGGTCGGTGGTCATCTCGAACGGGTCGCCGAAGGCCTCGAAGTCCCAGCGCGCACCCATGCCGCCGGTGACGTAGGTCTTGGTGGCCAGGAGGTCGGCGAAGACGGCCTCGGTGCGGGCCAGAAGCTCGGCGTCACCGTCCTCGATGGCCTGGTCGGTGGCGCCGGCGAACAGGTACAGGGCGCGCACGGCGTGACCCTCGACCGACGTCGTCTCCCGCACCGGGACCCGGGCGGAGAAGTACCCGGGTCCGGGGCGGGCGCCGGGGAAGGTCTCCTCGCGCCCGCGCACGTCGAGGAAGAAGCGGGCAAGCTCTTTGATCTCCTCGCGGCCGGTGTACCGGTACAGCTCCACCAGGGCCATCTCGATCACGGGGTGGCCGCCGGTCGCCGCTCGCCCCTCGGGGCCGAAGATGGTGCGCAGGTGGTCGACGATGCGCAGCGCGACCTCCAGCAGCTCCGTCTCGCCGGCGTTGCGGGCCAGGGCGACGGCGGCCTGGATGAGGTGGCCGTAGCAGTACAGCTCGTGGTTCCAGGCGAGGTTGGTGTAGCGCTCGGCGGGGGAGTGGCGCAGGGTGTGGACGGCGTTGAGGTAGCCGTCCTCCTGCTGGGCAGAGGCGATCAGCGCGGTCACCTCGCGGGCCATCGCGCGCAGGGCCTCGTCGTCCTCGCGGCCCAGCTCGAAGGCGACGGCCTCGAGCCACTTGTAGACGTCGGAGTCCTGGAAGATCATCCCCGAGGCCTCGCCCTGCTCGGTCCCGGCGACGATCCGGAAGTTGCGGAACGTTCCCGAGGCCTCGAGCTGTTCGTAGCCCGACCGCAGCGCTGCCGTGCGGTTGCGCTGCTGGCGGGTGTGCCAGAAGCCGCCGGTGATGCGGGCGGCGCCCGGGCTGAGGGGACGCAGCACGGCACGGGCCGAGTCGGTCGGGACGGCGGGGGCGGCGAGGTGTCTCCCGGCGGAACCGGAGGTCAGCGACTCGGAGGGGGGAGCGTCGTGCGCCTGGCGGTCACCGGTCGGGGATGCGCCGTCGGCGGGGCCGGAGCCGCTCGCGGGGGCGGGCGCGGAGGTCGATGCATGGGTCATCTGGGACGAGCCTCACTGTGTGCGTCGTTGCGGAAAGTGCGGAAATCGCGTTTCTGTGGAGATAATGGCACGCGTTCCCGCGGTGCCACAACCCCGCCGTCCACCCCGCCGACCCCGGCGGAGCCCGGGAGCACGCCAGGAGGTCACGTGAAGAACATGTCGAAGCCGATGCCGCGCATCGCCGATGTCGCCGCGCTCGCCGGGGTCTCGGTCAGCACCGCCTCGAAGGCGCTGAACGAGACGGGA
Source organism: Brachybacterium sp. GCM10030267 (assembly GCF_042666875.1). Lineage (NCBI taxonomy): Bacteria > Bacillati > Actinomycetota > Actinomycetes > Micrococcales > Dermabacteraceae > Brachybacterium > Brachybacterium sp. GCM10030267. Next base: position 401,208 of record NZ_JBHTCX010000011.1, read on the forward strand.
CAGCTGCGGGCGGACACCCGGGCGCGGGTCAAGGAGGCGGCCTCCGAGCTCGGCTTCGTGATCGGGGCCAACGGCCGCGGCCCGGCCGATACCCGCACGTACACCGTGGGCCTGCTGACCACGGACAGCTTCGGGCGCTTCACGATCCCGCTGCTGATGGGCGTGGAGGATGCGCTGGCCGCCGGGAAGATGGCGATCATCCTGTGCGACACCCGGGACGATGTGCTGCGCGAGCGCCACTACCTGCAGTCCCTCCAGGAGCGGCGGGTGGACGGCCTGATCATCACCGGCCGCACCACCGATCCGCGGCCCTCGATCGGCCTGGATCTGCCGACGGTCTACGCCTTCTCGCCGTCCGATGACCCCGAGGACTTCGCGGTGGTGGCCGACGAGGGGGCCGGCGCGGCGATGGCCGCCGAGCACCTGGCCTCGATGGGCTCGCGCCGCATCGTCCACGTCACCGGGCCGCAGCGCCACCACTCCGCCTCCTCCCGCGCGGTCGCGGTGGCCGAGTCGCTGGGGGAGTCCCTGATCGCGCCGCCGCTGTTCGGGCACTGGTCCGAGGAGTGGGGCCGCAACGCGGTGGACATGCTGCTGGCCTCCCATCCCGACGTGGACGGCTTCTCCTGCGGCTCCGACCAGATCGCCCGCGGGGTCACCGACCGGCTGCGCGAGAGGGGCATCGATGTCCCCGCGCAGGTGCGGGTGACCGGCTTCGACAACTGGGACGTGATGGCGCTGGCCTCCCGGCCCCCGCTGACCACCGTCGACATGGGGCTGACGGAGCTGGGTCGGCTGGCCGGCCGCACCCTGCTGGACCTGGTCGAGGGCGAGGACGAGCCGCCCCGGCGCCAGGTCCTCACGCCCCGCCTGGAGGTGCGCGGCTCGAGTCTGTGAGGGCGGCGTGTGCCGCCACGCCGCTATCCGCGGCTTCGGCTGACCAGGTCCTCGAGCGGCACAGCGGGGTCCTCGGTGATGGAGCGGATGGCGGTGAGAGTGGCATAGCCGTCCGCCAGCAGGGCCGCGTCACTGCCCGGACGCGGCCGAGCGGAGGGCGAGGACACGGCCAGACGGACATGGTCGTCGGACCCCTCGTCCCTCTCGGTCGCCGTGGTCTGGGCGACGCCGAACTCGGCCAGGGTCGCCGCCCGGAGCTCGGGAACGGTATCCCCGGCGACGATCGGCACGTTGAGGTTCAGGACGGTGCCGCGGGGCTGCTCGGCGAGGCGGGGGATGACCTGCCGGGCCAGGGCGGACGCCGCCGTCCAGTCCAGCTCCTCGGACTCCGTGGGCGCTTCCTGCGAGACGGCCAGCGCTCTCAGCCCGTTGACGCCTCCGGTCAGGGCGGCCCCCACCGTTCCCGAGTGGAGGACGACCTGGCCGACGTTGATGCCGCGGTTGATGCCGGAGAGGACCAGATCCGGCGTCGGCCCGAAGGTGCCATGGCCGGCGAGGAGCGTGATGAGCCCGGGGCCGGCCTCCACGGCGAAGGCGGTCACACCGTCGAGACCGGCGAGTTCGCGTCGCTCGTACAGGATGCGGCCGTCCTCCTGCGCCACCGTGATGGAGGCGCTGCTGCCGCTGGCCTCGGAGGCGGGGGCGGCGATGAGGAGTTCGAGCCCCGCGTCGAGGGCGGCCTGCGCGAGGCGGTGGAGCCCCGGGGAGTCGATGCCGTCGTCGTTGGTGACGAGCGCCGTGAGCGCCCGCTCCATTACTCGTCTCCCACGGAGTCGAGGGGGCGGATGCTCACCAGCTCCCGCAGCCGGTGGACGGTCTCGCGGGTGCCCGAGCCCAGTCCGTGACGGGTGACGTTCAGGGCCCCGGCGGCCGCGCCCAGCGTCACGGCCTCCTGGAAGTCGGCTCCGTCGGCCATCGCGGCCGCGACCCCGGCGGTGAGCGAGTCGCCGCCGCCGTGGGTGTCCACGACCTCGAGCGTGGGCATCTGCACCTCGCTCAGCTCCCCGTCCGACAGCAGCAAGGTGGGCTCGTCCGCGCGGGTGACGATCGCATGGGAGGCCCCTTCCGACGTCAGCTGCTGCATCGCGCGGACCAGCTCGGGCACGTCGGTGCTCGCGGCGCGCCCGTCGGCCTCCAGCTCATCGTGGGCGGTCTTGACGACGCTGAGCCCGCCGGCGAGTGCCATGCTCAGCCGCTGCCCCGAGAGGTCGGCGATCACCTGGCAGCCCACGGTGTTCAGGTCGGAGGCGAGTCTGCGGTAGATCGTCGCGGGCACGATGTCCTCCCTCACCGCGCCGCTGAGCATCACGGTCCCGGCGTCCATGCCGGCCTTGAGGGTGAGGCCGTAGAGCTCGTCGAGGTCGTGGCGGGTGATCCGGTCTCCGCCGGCCTCGGCGATGCTCACCCGTTCGCCGTCGCGGCGGTCGTGGATGTAGGCGCCGTTGTGCGCGCTGCCGTCGACGGCGAGCAGCTCGATCCCTTCATCGTCGATCAGGTGGCGAAGCAGGCGGCCGGTCTCGCCGGCGATCACGGAGCACATCGTCACCTCGACGCCGAGGGCGCGCAGCATCCGTGCATGCCAGGTTCCCTGACCACCGGCGTGGATGTGGATCTCCGGCTCCCCGTGCTGCCCCTCCACCGTCACGGTGAGCACGGGTGCGGGCGCGAAGACGACGACGTGTCCCATGTGCGCTTCCTTCCGTCGACCTGTCCGGGTCGCTGGCACCGCAGGGTACGTGGCGGGAACGCGCAGGGGAACGGTTGGTCCGAGTGGTCGGTCGGTGCCTGCGTCGGGTGGGGCACGGGTGGCATCGGGCACCTGGCAAGAAAGTGGGACCCGGGTGGCATCGGGCATCTGGCACGAAGGTGTAGCACAGCGGCACGCGACCCCTCTGAGAGAAGGGCACGGGTCGGTCAGCTACAGGTTCGTGCCAGCGCCCGCCGCGCCGGCGGAGGAGAGTTGGGCGAGAACCGGTTTCGACCTGCTCGGCGGTACTCCAGCGTCCCGACGCGGCATATATGGCCGCGCCTGGTCGTGTGAGTACCGTTCAGCAGGAGTCGGCCCGCCGCCCCGCGCTGCAGCGAGCGCGCCTGTTCCGTGCGCCGCGCGCCTACCCCTCCCGCGCGCCTATTCCTCCCGCGCGGCACGGAAGGCCGGCAGCACGACCTCCTCGCGCAGCTCCCGCCGCTGCTCCGCGGGGGCGAAGCCCGCATCCAGGCCCGTCAGCACGATCTGCTCCAGCTCCTCGAGGCTCCAGTCGAAGGTGCTCGCGGAGATCGCCATCTCCCGGGAGGTGCTGGTGCGGCTCATCAGCCGGTTGTCCGAGCTGATCGCCACCGCGAAGCCGTGCTGGTGCAGGGGACCGACAGGGTGGCCAGCGAGATCGGTCGCCGCGCCGGTCTGCAGATTCGAGCTCGGGCACACCTCGAGGCAGACCTGCTCGCGGTGGATGCGGGCGGCGGTCGGCCCGAGCTCGTCATCGGAGATGTCCTCGATCAGCCGCACGCCGTGCCCGATCCGCTCGGCCCCGCAGTCCAGTGCGTCGGCGATCGAGGCGGGCCTGTCGGCCTCGCCGGCGTGGATCGTCACCCGCACCCCGTGGCGCCGGGCGAGGTCGAACTGGGCGCGGAACCGGCTCGCAGGGAAACCGGCTTCGGGCCCGGCGAGGTCGATGCCCACCACGCCGGAATCGCGACGGGCGCGGGCGATCTCGACCAGGTCATCGCTGGGCTCGAGGTGACGGAGGTAGGCCAGCAGCTGGCCGACGACGATCCGGTGCCCGCCGGCCGCGGCAGCCGCCACGCCCTCGTCGAGCCCGTCCTGGACGGCCTGGACCGCCTCATCGAGGGTGAGCCCGGCGCCGGTGTGCTGGTGGGGAGCCCACCGAGTCTCGGCGTAGACGACCCCGTCGGCGGCCATGTCCTCCACGAATTCGCGGGCGATGCGGCGCAGCTCGGGAGCCGTCTGCATGAGGGCGAGGGTGCGCTCGAAGGTGGAGAGGTAGGCCGGCAGGGAGCCGGAATCGGCGGTGGCGCGGAACCACTCGGCGATCTCCTCCGCGCTCTGACCGGGCGGGTCGATGTCGTGGTCGCGGCACAGCTCGAGCACGGTCTCGGGGCGCAGGCCGCCGTCGAGGTGGTCGTGCAGGGCGACCTTGGGCAGGGACCGGACGTCATCGGCGTGGAGGTGCATCAGGGCAGGATATGCCGAGCCTGTGTTCTTGTACTGCTGCGACAGGACCTCGGCGGCGTGGGCGTCGGCCCGGCACGTCGACATCGGCACCTGCTCGAAAGAACTGCGCGGCACGGGGTCGCGACACAGGCGAGCAGTGCGGGCCTCGTCCCAGTCGACATGCACGAACCAGCCGCCCTCCTCATGGGCAACGTCCCGCACGACCCCGACGGCACATATCTCCTGTCGCCGGGAGAGGTAGGCCCAGATCAGGTCGCCGATCTGCATCGTGCGGAACCCGCTGCGCAGGCACCACCGCTCGACCGGCTGCGACCGTGCGATCGCCTCCCACACGGCGGTGGCATCGCGCCTCTCGAGCCAGTCACCGGGTTGGTGCTCGAGATGGGCGGCCGGGTTGATGGGCAGCAGCCACTGCGTGCGGGCGGTGCCGTCCGGATCGGTGCCGATCGAGTGATGCGCGTTCACATAGGTCCTTTCCGTCGCCCGGGCGCCACGATGCGTCAGGATAAAAGTTATCCGTACACCTCACGTCGCGCTCTCCTCGATGACGGGGGCGACAGTGGTTCGGGCGCGGATATGCGAGAACCCGGGTGGCCTTTCCAGCAGCGCTCTACAGATGTAGTGTCTCTACATCTGTAGGGAGTGAGTGGCGTACGGAGGATGGACCATGCGGATCTTGATCGTGGGCGCCGGCATCGCCGGCCTGACGCTCGCGGCGCTGCTGCAGCGCCAGGGCGAGTCGCCGACGGTGATCGACCGCCGCAATGAGGACGCCCACCTCGGCTACGGTCTCGCGCTGTGGCCGCACGGCAGCCGCGTCTTCCACGCCCTCGGCGTCCACGACGCCTTCGCCGAACGCAGCGAACCGATGAGCCGCTACGTCGCGCGGGACGGGGCCGGCACCGAACTGACCTCCTCGTCGATGCCCGAGAGCATCGCCGAGTACGGCCACCTCGGCATCATCGACCGCGGCGACCTGCTGGGCATCCTGCGCGGCGCCGCCGACGAGCTCGACCTCCGCGACGGGGTCAGCATCGAGCGCCTCACCCCGCGCGGCGACCAGGTCGAGACCGAGCTGAGCGATGGCACCGAGGCGAGCTTCGACCTCGTCGTCGGCGCCGACGGGATTCACTCCCGGGTGCGCGAGCTGATGCTCGGCCGGCGGATACCCGACCACGACACCGGCTGGGGCTGCTACGTGTGGTGGGCCGATGCCGACCTGGCGGCCCCGGGGGAGACCACCGAGCGCTGGGGCGCCGGCAGCTTCCTGGGCACCTACCCCAGCCGCGACCGACTGTGCGTCATCGCCGGGGCGCCGCTGGAGACGCTCCGCGGCGATGCGGCCGACGGGGTCGGCCGCGCCGACGGGGCCGGCCGCGCCGCCCGCCTCGCCTCTCTGCTTCGGCCCTACGGCGTGCCAGTCGACCGCTACCTCGCCGACCTCCCGGCCGACGACGAGCCGCTGTTCCTATGGCGCATGGCCGACGTGCGCTCACCGCTTTGGACCGACGGCCGCATCGCCCTGGTCGGCGACGCGGCCGCCGCGTTCCTGCCCACCGCCGGCATCGGAGCGTCCATGGCACTGGAATCCGCCGCCGCCCTGGCCGACGAGCTCTCCCGCACTGACGAGACGTACGTGGCCAAGGCGCTGGAGCTCTACGAACGCCGACGGCGCCGGCGGGTCGAGGGCGCCCAGACTCAGTCGCGCCGGCTGGCGACGCTGATGTTCGTCCGCTCACCGGTCGCGGCCTGGGCCCGCGACCAGGCCCTGCGCCACGCCACCATGGAGCAGGTCGTCGGCCCGCTGATCAAGGACCTCCGCCGGCCGATCTGAGGCGCCGCCTCCCCGCGGAACCGGACCGCTCAGCGGGGTAGGTTCCCAAAAGGTCCCACCAGGTGGAACCTCTCGGAACCGAGTTGCTCCGAGTAGGCACCGAGAGCGGAGGATCTGGCATGCGTGGCAAGGGCGAGCACGAGAGAGGAGGGGCCATGTCGGCTGTGGATGAGCGCCGGGAACGGATCGCGGACGCGGTCATCGACGTCCTCGCCGAGCGCGGGAGCCGGGGCCTGACCCATCGGGCGGTCGACGAGGTGGCGGGGCTGCCGACGGGCTCGACCTCCTACTACTTCCGCACCCGCGCGGCCCTTCTCGCCGCGGCCGTGCCCCGACTGGCCGAGCTCGACGTCTGGGCGCTGGACGGCAGCGACCAGCACCAGCAACTCGTGGCCATCCTCCACGACGCGCTGCACGGAGCCGGCCGGCGCCGCACTCTCGCCCGCTACGAGCTGGTGCTGGAGGCCGCGCGACGTCCAGAGATCCAGCGCGCCATGGCGGAGGGCAATGCCCGCGTCATCCAACGCGTCGCGGCCCTGTTCCCCGCGGCCTCGGATGCCGAGGCGCAACGCCGCGCCCGCGACGTGCTCGCCCTGGTCGACGGGCTGTTGCTGTTGAACGTGACCTGTCCGGAACAGCAGCGCATCCCTGCCGAGGAGATCGCCGCGTCGGTGGTCCGGGTACTCGAGCTGCCTTGAGCCCCGTGACTTGGGCCGGGAGCGGCCCGGAGCCCCGTGACCCTGGCCCTGCCCATCCCTGAGCCAGGTGACCCTGAGCCTCGGAAGGCCTGAGACAGGGGTGGCGATAGCTGCCGGCGGCGGTCACCACCGTGTGGTCCGACGACGGATATCGGGTGCGCCCGCTCGTTGCCCATGCCACGATCGCGAGCGAATGCCGAGCGCATAGCAGGGCCGCGACGCCTCGCCAGGATCTCTGTGCTGACCTGGTGGCATACGCGTCTGTACCGTCGGCGCGCCTGACCACTCTGATCACGGTCACGATCAGCGTGGCCACCTTGTACGTGGCCCTGTTCGTGCTGAACCTCGACGTGGCGTGGTTCCTGGTGCCCCAGGAGTACTTGGAGACCACGCTCATACACAAGGCCGCATTGGGCACGTACATGTCGCTGGCTTAGGGCTTCTCGACCATGGGCGTGCTCGCCGGCGCGGTCGGCTCCAGCTTCGAGTCCGACGAGTCCGTGCGGCAGGTCGCCTACGGCCAGCGCGAGAAGTACCGGCTGCGCAGCATCGGTGACTCCACCGAGTCCCCGGCGGAAATGGCGCGCGCCGAGTGAGACGGGTCGACCCGGCGGCGATGGCGCGCGCGGAGTCAGGCACCTCGGCCCCCGCGGAATCGGCGCACGGAGCGAAACCGGCCGGCCCGCCTGTGGTGACACGGGACGACCGCGGCGACGCCCGGCCTCACCGCAGCAGGATCAGCTGGCGCAGCCACGGCACGTGCTCGCCCAGCAACGCGAACATCCCGTCCCCGAGCACGGCCAGGGCGCCGGCCGAGAGTACGGCCGCCAGCGCGCCCTGCAGCAACTGGCGGCGCGGCCCGATCAGCTCCATCACCCGCTCCGCGAAGCGTTCGTGCCGACCGACGGCTGCGGCGATCGTGACCGCCACCAGCGGAGCCTGGTAGACGAGGTTCCACAGCACCAGCAGCAGCGCGCGCACCGCCAGCCGCGGCTCCTGGGCCGCCATGCCCACGGAGATCGCGAAGCCCGGGTCGGCCAGGGCGGTGCCCGCGAACGCGACGCCGGCCATGACCAGCGGCACGGCGCCCAGGCGCTGCGGGGAGCTGCGGTTCTGCAGCGGGCCGTGCGGCGTGGGCGGCCGCCCGGCCTCGCGCGCCTGGTGCACGGCGAAGCCCGCGAGAGCGAGGCCGGCCACGACCTCGATCGCCCCGATCGCGTCGCTGGATTCCAGGACCGGCCGCAGCCAGCGCTCCAGCAGCGTCAGCAGCGGGTGCAGGAAAAGGGTGGCGGCGATGATCACCGTGGCGTAGCCGCCGTGGAAAGCCAGCAGATGGCGCAGGCGACCTCCGCGCAGCAGCACGCTGATCGCGATCACGCCGCCCAGCACGTCCACCGTGACCACGGCCAGCCCGAAGAACGCGAGAATCCCGGCGAAGGTCATGTCCGCAGGCTACGAGACTCTCAGAACCTCGCACGACAGGGTAAGTCGCCCGCACGTATGGGGGCCCTTCACCTGCGCGGGCGCTTAGTTCCCGCGGCCGTCAGGCCAGCGGGACTCGGCCGCCTGAATTTATCGGTGGGTCACCACCTGATGCTTCACTGCGACGTCACGTTGCCACAACGACACCGGCTCGGGAGGCCCTATCCCGGCATCCGTCCCGGCCACGCCGCACGGCCGTCGCCGCCTGTCACCACCGGCTTCGTCATCGGCTCTCTGGCCCGCTTCTCCCTGCTGGATTCCCGCCAGTTCCGCGACCCCGAGCCCGAGCTGCGGGTCGATTTCACCGATCCCGCTGCCGAGACCATCGGTGTGGAGCTGGTGTGCACCTCGGTCGCCTCCGACCGGGACGGAGCCCAGAACGACGGCTACACGTCGGATTGGACCCAGCACGAGTAGTCTGAGGTCTCTTCGTAACGTGGGTGCCGGCACCGGGTGTCGTGGCTGCGACCAGCAGTGATGCTCCAGGGAAGGACAGCATCATGGAACCGAGATGTGCGGTCGTGGTCGGCTTGGACGTGGTTAAGAGCGAGCATCACGCCTGCGCTCTGGACCCCGACGGGAACCGGCTGTTCGACAAGCCTCTGCCGCAGGACGAGGCCCAGCGCCGAGAGCTGTTCACCAGCCTGCAGAACCATGGCGAAGTGCTGATGGTCGTCGGCCAGCCCAACCCCAACACCATCGGTGCGCTGCCGATTGCAGTCGCCCGCGACGTCGGTTGCACCGTCGCCTATCTCCCGGGGCTGGCGATGCGGAAGGCCGCGGACCTGTATCCGGGCAGGTCGAAGACCGATGCGCGGGATGCGTTCATCATCGCCGACACCGCTCGCACCATGCCCCACACCCTTCGCAGCGTGGACCGTGACAGCGAGGTCCTCTCTTCCCTGAAGGTCCTCGCGGGCTGCGATAAGGACCTCGCCCATGAGACCACGAGGGCTCTGAACCGGATTCGCTCTCTGCTGGCGCAGATCCATCCCGCCCTCGAATGGGTCGTCACCGGTGGGAGCCTGGCCACGGGCTGGTCCTCGACCTCCTGGAGAAGTTCGGCGGCCCAACGGGGCTGAAGGCTGCGGGGCGCGGCAGAGTGCTGCGGTTCGCCCGCTCCCGTTCCCGGCGCGGTCCCGAAGCGCTGGTCGACCAGACCTTCAGTGCACTTGGCGAGCAGACCGTGGTCGTTCCCGCCACCGCGGCGGTGGAGATGGTGGTCCCACGGGTTGCTGGTCAGCTCAAGGAGCAACGGGCCACCGTGGCTCGGGAGGTCGAGGCAACGTTGGAGGACTTCGCTCTCGCTTCGGTCTTGATGAGCATGCTGGGGATCGGCATCAAAACCGCCGCTCAAATCCTCCTGGCCATCGGCGACGGCACCGCCTTCGAGCCCGCGAGGAGTCCTCCGAGCTGGGTGATGCGCGTCGGCGGATCCGGCCGCTGGAGCAGGAGAACGAGGTCCTGCGCCGCGCGGCCGCCTACCTCTCGCAGGCGAACCTGCCGGGAAAATCCTCTTGTGGCTGACCGATATCACCGAGCACTGGACCGACGAGGGCAAGCTCTACCTCTGCGCGATCAAGGACGTGTTCTCTCGCGGGATCCTCGGCTACTCCATCAGCGACCGGATGAAGGCCCGACTGGCGGTAAAGGCCTTGGACAAGGGCGTGCCACGGGACAGACCTCCGCGATGAGCCCTGGTAGGCCCGCGCCCGGAGGCCCCGGCTCCAGCACTGGGGTCCGTGGGCGGCTGAAAGCCACTACTTCACACCCACGGGCTCCAGGTCGTGAGCCTCTGGGCAGGGCGGCAAGGAGTCTGGGATGAGGAACAATATGGGTTCTCCCGGGTTTACGTGTTCATCGTGGTCCACTGCGGCGCGCAGGAGGTTCAGTCCAGTGGTGTCGATGTGGAGCGTTTCAGTCAGGTCGACGGTGACCTGACCCGCGGGATGCATATCGCGTGCCTTGAGGATCAGGGAGAACAGCGCCTGCTGGGATTCTTCGGTGAGGCAGCCCGTGGTGACGAGCCGCATCGCTCTACTATCGATCTCGGCGCGGACGATCACGGAGATGTTGTGAGTCATGAGGGAGAAAGAGGTCCGTCCTTCGAGGGTGGGCGACTGGCCGCCGCCGGTGACGACCCGAGGCCGACAGCCCCACCGTACGGTGCTGGCTGTGCAGGCGGGCGTCGACGCGTTCATGGTCACCGACCGTGAGGTAGGTACGACATCGCGACGACAGAACGGAATGCCGGGCGGCGTGGGCCTCTGCGTGTGCGGGGTCTGGGACCGGGACCGTCTCGCTGCGGACAATTGTGTCGATGCGATGCTGAGGGCATGGACTCGACGACCCCGATCCTTGGTTTATGTGCCGATCCTGGCGTTCCGGAGCGTGTCGCTGCGTCGATCGCCGACGACTTGACCGGACAGCTTTTCCGCAAAACTGGTCTGCGGTGGCGGGTGGAGGTCAGCGAAGAAGCGCTGCCGCTGGCCCCCGATGGCACCATTCAGCTGCTCGAGCACGCGCCACGGTTGCTGGCAGAGCACGGATGGGAGTCCTTCGTCTACCTCACCGATCTGCCGCGGTACCTTGATGATCACCCGGTGCTGCTCCAAGTGAGTACCGATGCCCGCGCCGCGCTGATCTCGCTGCCCCCGCTCGGCGCGGTACGAGTTGCCCCGCGGATTCGTGAGTTGCTGATCACGCTGGTGGGGGCGGCCTCATCCGCTGCAAGCCCGGACGCGCCGGCCATCGAGGCTGCAGTCAGTCGTGTGAAGGTCGAGCAGCGTCCGTCCTCCGACGAGAACGACCTGATGATCACGATGCTGACGGGACGCTTCCGCGCGGTGCGCATGTTGGCCGGGATGCTGCGCAGCAACCGCCCGGGTCGTTTGCTGCCGGCCATGACCGGAAGTTTCACCGTGGCTGTCGCATCTGGCGCCTTCGGCGTGTTCTACGGGACCCTGGCGAGCGTGGCCGATCCCCTGTCGAGCCTCCGCCTGCTGCTGGTCAGCGTCCTCGTCATCGGCGCTCTGACAAGCTGGCTGATCGTGTCGAACAACTTGTGGAACCGTGAGCCCCAGCAGAGCGATATATGGCAGACGCGCCTGGATAATATCTCCACGATCATCACCGTGGGAGTCAGCGTGGTGCTGATGTATCTCATCCTCTTCGCCGTCATGCTCGCGCTGTCGCTGGCGCTCATCGACGCGGGCTATCTCCGCGGCGAGTTGATGCACCCGATCGGCCTGGGCGACTACATCGACCTGGCATGGCTGACGGCGTCTCTGGGCACTCTGGCAGGTGCACTGGGGTCGAACTTCGACAACGAGGACGCGGTGCGCTTGGCCACCTACAGCCAGCGGTATCACGAGCGGCGTGAGCTCTTCGACACCTACGAGAAGACCAGGACGGGGCAATGAACGTCAGGACTCACCCAGGAGCATTCTCAGCACGGACCTGATGCGCTGATTGCGGCCGTCACCGGGTCACCGCAGCGTCGCTCAGGCCTGTGTGCTGATGGAGGCCGGATCTTCCCCGTGGGCAGGTTTGAGGAAGGCCCGAACCAGCTTGGCGAGATCGTTCATCGGTGCATCGTCGTGCGGATTGCTCTGCATGGCGCGCACAGTCTCCTCACGAGCAGCGAGGTTAAGTACCAAGGCGAGCACCGCCCGACTGGCGAATGGCGGGTCGATGCCGTCCCGGAGGAGACACTTCTCGTCGAGCTGGGCAAAGCACTGCTCGAGCACGTGTTCATGCACCCGATGCAACCGAGCCACCCGAAACCGGCTGGGAAGATCCTTGCTCACGGCCTCGGCATCCAAAGTGGCCAGGAGCTGGATCGGGTGAGACGCCGGATGCCACACCTCTGCCAGTGCCCGCAGCAGCGCGTCACCGTCGGTGCAATACTCGTCGAGATGATCGAGGGCACTCTGCGCGCGCGCTTCTAACCGATCCAGCACAGCATTCAAGAGCGCTTCTTTCGACCCAAAATGATGCAGCATTCCCGGGTGAGACAGACCCACATGGCTTGCGATATCTCGCAGGCTCGAGGCGTGGTACCCGTGCTCGGCGAACATCTCCGCGGCGCCATCGAGAACCTCCTCCCCGCGGGAGGTGTGATGGGCACCTGCTGGGCGACTGCGGTCCGTCGCTCCCGGTGACCGTGGCGGCGTTGCAGGCTCAGACGCGTCGGCCGGTGGAAGCTTGCTCAGAGGCGTTTCCCGCTTGGGAGAACCACCTGGATGCTCAGCACGATCCGTAGTCGTCGGTTTAACGGTGCTCAATGCTTCAGCCTGTCTGTCGCCTGCCGGGTGACCTGCCACGAAGCTTCAGAGGGCAGGCAGTCCCGCCCCGCTGGAGGTCCGTTCTCATCTAACTGAAGAGTACCGGATCCGATTTCGGAACGCCGCTCGTTCTCGAGAGACGGCCTCGGCAGAGCGCCGCTTCCCGAAGAGCCGCGTGGCCAACGTGCTCGTCGGCAGCGGCAAACTTGCGACAGAGCTGGACCGACTGGATCTGATCGACGAGTACACGTTCCTCGTCCATCCCATGATCGCCGGCCACGGCCCCACCCTGTACCAGGACGGACTGCCCAGCACCCGACGACTCGATCTGAACTCGGCGGAGCCGCTCAGCAACGGCGCGGTCGCCATGCACTATCGACGGGCTGATTGAGGTCCGTCATCCGAAGACGGCGCACCTCGAGATGTCACCTATCCGTGCAGCAGTCCCGGTTGAAATCCGCAATCTTGGCTGCCTTCATCACGCCGGCGGACGGCTGAACAAGCCCCATCTACGGCCTCGCCCTCCCTCCAGATCCCTTCTAGAGACAGGGTCTGCACGCGCGCTAGTGCCTTATAGAATCTGGATCCTGTCCCGGCCACCTCTGCGGGATCCACTCCACGACCCGCCGCATCACCGTGGCGACCGGGCCGCATCGCCCGCCCGGATCGCCTCGGTGACCTCGAGGTGCAGCTGGAGTCCATGAGGGTCATGAACCGGCCCAGGTTTGATGCTGCTGCTGTTTGAGTCCGGAAGGATGGACAGCATGCCGAAGAAGATCGATCCCCAGCTGCGCGCGAGGTGCGTGCGGCTCGTGCGCGAGCACCAGCAGGAGTACCCCACCCTGACCGCGGCGACGGCCGCGGTCGCCCGCCAGGAAGGCGTCTCGCGGGAGTCCGTGCGGCGCTGGCTGGCCCAGGCTGACGTCGACAACGAGACGAAGCCGGGCGTGACCAGTGAGGAGTCTGCCGAGGTCAAGCGACTGAAGGCGGAGGTCAAGCGGCTCCGGGAGGACAACGAGATCCTCCGGCGGGCCTCGATTTTCTTCGCGGGGGAGCTCGACCCCCGAGGCCGCTGATCCTCGCGTTCATCGACGAGATGAGGGCCGAGGGCTACGCAGTCGAGTCGATCCTCCGCGTCCTGCGCCAGCAGGGCCTGGAGATCGCTGCGAGGACCTACCGCGCCTGGAAGCGCCCAGCCAGCAACCTCAGGTCAGATCCTCACGAAAGCCAAGCGTCCAACCACTTCAGCAACGCGACACTAGGACTGCCAGGTGTCTTGTTCATCAGTGTTTTGCGTGGCGGACTCAGAGGGCTCGGTGGCTCCGCGCCCCCAGCTCATCAGGATGCTGAGCTTCTCCGCCGCGGGCGAGCCGACGTCGGCGGTGTAGGTGGAGAGGAACTGCCCTCCTGACTCCGGGACCTCCAGGGTCTCGTAGCTGAGTGTCATCACCCCGACGGTGGGGTGGAAGATGCGCTTGGTGCCGTGCCCGTGCTTGAACAGGCGGTAGTCCGCCCAGAACCGGGCGAACTCCGGCGACGCCACCGACAGCTCGCCGACCAGCTCCTCCAACTCCGTATCTGGCTCGGCGGGGTTGTGAGCCGCCCGCAGCGCGGCAACGGTGGGTCCGGCGACCTCGTCCCAGTCCGGGTACCGGGTGCGGTTGGATGCGTCGAGGAACAGCCATCGGGCAACATTCCGGTCGCGCGCCGGCATGGCGGCGAAGTCCGCCAGCAGGATCGTGGCTGCCTGGTTCCAGGCCAGGATCTCCATGCGCGGTCCCTGGAGCAGCGCCGGAACAGGGTCTATGGCGTCGACCAGTGCACGCATCCCGCCCCGCACCCGCGACCTGGCCGTTCGCTGCGTGTGCGGGCGTGCAGGCTGCGGGCTGACAAGGCCGCGCAGGTGTTGCCGTTCCAGCGGGTCGAGCCGCAGCGCGTCCTCGATAGCAGTGAGGACCTGGTCCGAGACATCGCCGATGCGTCCCTGCTCCAACCTCGCGTAGTAGTCGACGCTCACCCCGGCCAATGCGGCCACCTCTTCGCGGCGCAGCCCCCGGCGCCGGCGCGGAACCGGCGACGGCGGTAAACCGACAGCCTCCGGATCAATCTGTGCCCGGCGTGAAGTCAGGAACTCGCGCAATCCGTTCAGCGTTGTCATCCTCCCAGTCTGCCGTCGCGCTCAAGCTCCTGGCCGGTGTAGCAGGTAGTGCGAGTACCAGTTGCCAGAGGGCGTGCTATCTGGTTCCCCTGGCCCCTGCGTGCTGATGGCATGGATGTCGTCACCAATCAGACCGGCATCTGTTCCCCGATGCCACCCACGTAGGAGGACGACCATGACTGAGAACCTCACCGGAACCGTCGCGATGATCAGCGGAGCCTCCAGCGGCATCGGCCGCGCCGCGGCCCGCCGCCTCGCCGGCGCGAGCGCTTCCGTTGCCCTCGTCGCCCGGCGCGCCGGCCGGCTCGAAGAGCTTGCCGCCGAGCTGCGCGCCGACGGTGGCACCGCCCTGGTCGTCGCCGCTGACCTGACCGACGCCGACACGGCGGCCGCCGCCGTCGAGACCACCGTCACCGCGCTCGGCCGACTGGACACGCTGGTCAACGCCGCAGGCGTCATGCTCAACGGCGCCTCTGACGAGACACCACTGTCCGAGTGGGACCGGATGGTCGACATCAACCTGCGCGGATTGATGTACGTGACCAAAGCCGCTCTGCCTCACCTGTTGGTGGCGGCGCAGCATGGCCCTCGTTCGGTTGCCGACGTCGTGAACATCTCCTCTGTTGCCGGCAGGTTCGCTGCCCCGACCGTCGCTCTGTACAACGCGACCAAGTTCGCAGTGACCGGCGCGACCGAAGCCTGGCGCCAGGAGTACACCACCCGCAACCTGCGCTTCTCGGTCATCGAGCCCGGCCGCACCGCCAGTGAGCTGTTCGAGCACAAGGCCAACTCCGACACCGACTTCACCGCCGCATTCGGTGAAGTCGAGGCATTGCACACCGACGATGTCGCCGACGCCGTCGGCTACATCGTCACCAACCCGCGGCGCGTCGCTGTCAACGAGATCGTCATCCGCCCCACCGATCAGCCCTGACCTGGGCCAAGCCGCCGGATTCGCTCATGCACCACCCGGACGGCGCACGGGGGGTTCGAGGCGCACCTGGCGCCGCGTCGCCCACGCGTCCTCCGGTGTTCAACTGCGAGCAACCGTCGGGTGCTTGACTGTGATGTCACACCGTCACGACGACACCAGCTCGGGAGACCCTATGCCGGCACCTGCCCCGCCCACCTCGCTCAGCCGCCGCCGCCTGCTGCAGGCCAGCGGTGCCTCGGCCGCCCTGCTCGCCCTCGGCATCAGCGCCCCCGAGGCCGACGCCGAGCCGCTGCCGCACCGGGAGGACCTCTTCGGCCTCGGCGTGGCCAGCGGCGCACCCCGGCCCGACGGCGCGGTGCTGTGGACCCGCCTGGCCCCCGAGCCGCTGGCGGAGGACGGCCACGGCGACATGCCGCTGCGCAACGTCAGCGTGCGCTGGCAGGTGGCCCGCGATGCCGAGTTCAGTGACATCGTCCAGCGCGGCCAGGCCCTCGCCCAGCCGGAGCTCGCCCACTCCGTGCACCCGCGCGTCGAGGGGCTCGAGCCGGCGACGGAGTACTTCTACCGGTTCCTCGTCGGGAAGCAGATCAGCCCCGTCGGCCGCCTGCGCACCCTGCCCGCGGCCGGCGCCGACGTGGAGTCCTTCTCCTTCGGCGTGGTCTCCTGCCAGGCCTGGTACCACGGCCACTTCACCGCCCACAAGCATCTGGCCGCGGAGGAGAACCTCGACCTGGTGGTCTTCGTCGGCGACTACATCTACGAGTACGGCATCACCGAGTCGAACCTGTGGCGCCAGGGCGCCGCGGTCTCCGCCGCGCACGGCGTGGAGATCGAGACGCTCGAGCAGTACCGGCTGCGCTACGCCCTGTTCAAGTCCGATCCGCACCTGCAGGCCGTCCACGCCCGCGTGCCGGCCGTCGCGGTGTGGGATGACCACGAGGTCCAGAACAACTACATCGCGGATACATCCGCCTACGCGATCCCGCCGGAGCTGTTCACTTACCGCATCGCCGTGGCCTACCGCGCCTTCTACGAGAACATGCCGCTGGACCTGACGGCACTGCCCGACGGGCCGGACACCGACATCACCGCCGGCTTCGACGTGGGCTCCCTGGCCCGCTTCTCCCTGCTGGATTCCCGCCAGTTCCGCGACCCCGTGCCCGAGAGCGCCGAGGAGCAGTACGCGGAGGACCGCACGATCCTCGGCGCGGAGCAGGAGCAGTGGGTCACCGGGCGGCTCGAGGAGTCCGAGGCGACGTGGAACCTGCTGGCCAACGGCGTGGTGCTCACTGCGATCAGCGAGGACCGCACCGACATGTGGGACGGCTACCCGGCCGCGCGGCAGCGGCTGCTGGATGCCATGGCCGCCAGCTCCAACCCTGTGATGCTCACCGGCGACATCCACAAGCACGTCGCCGCCGAGCTGCACGCCGATTTCACCGACCCCGATGCCGAGACCATCGGCGTGGAACTGGTGTGCACCTCCATCGCCTCCGACGGGGACGGCGCCGAGACCGACGGCTACACCTCGGACTGGACCCAGCACGAGTACGTCAAGCACTACGACGGCCGACGGGGATACCTCCACGTGCGCCTGACGCCCGAGGAGCTGACCGCCAGCTTCTACATCGTCGAGTGGATCGAGGCCGACGACACTGCGCCCAAGCAGCTCTCGGCGCGCTTCACCGCCCCGGCCGACGACCCCCGCCTGATCCCGGCGTGACCCGGGCCCGAGAGGAGACAGCATCATGAGCCCGCGACCCGCCATCGTCACCGGTCTGCACGCCGAGCCCGCCCTGGCCACCATCACCCTGACCTGGGAGCCCCTGGCCTGGGAGCCGCTGATAGACCACTACCGGGTCTACGCCGTGCGCGGCAGCAGCGCGAGCGGAGCCCCGCGTGAGAAGGATCTGCTCGCCAAGACCGTGTACCCGCGCCTGGTCCACGACGGCCTGGACGCCGCCGGCGAGGAGTGGACCTACACGGTTCTGGCCGTCTCCGACGCCGGCGCGCGCGGCA
The DNA here is from genome assembly GCF_042666875.1 of Brachybacterium sp. GCM10030267. Taxonomy (NCBI): domain Bacteria; kingdom Bacillati; phylum Actinomycetota; class Actinomycetes; order Micrococcales; family Dermabacteraceae; genus Brachybacterium; species Brachybacterium sp. GCM10030267. The sequence goes on from NZ_JBHTCX010000011.1 coordinate 418,769, forward strand.
AGCCCAGCCAGCCGCTGACCGCCACCTCGCAGCCCTCGGTCACCGCGACCGGCCGCGAGGTCGCCACCATCGGCAGCTTCGATGGCCGCACCCTGGAGTTCCGCTTCGCCCCGGATTCCTACTCGAGCATCCCGGATGAGTACCCCGATGCGGTCATCGAGTACGCCCAGGGGGCCGACGGGCCGGGCAGCGCCTGGCCCTACCTGCTGCCCGGCCCGGGAGACGGCTGGGCCGGCAACCACGGCTACCGCGCCCGCTGGACCGTGACCCTCGATGAGGCGCCGGCCGAGGACCACGACCTGGCGATCTGGCTGGTGGACACCACTCGCCTCGGCGGGACCCTGGCGGTCAGCGTGGGCGGGCAGCACGTCCGCGACATCGAGCTGCCCACCGGTGCCACGCGCGGCTCGCGGGAGGGCGATGCGACCGTGCCCGGCTCGACGCTGCTGCGCTCCTTCCACGAGTTCGCGATCCCGGCCGATGCGCTGCAGGCGGGAGAGAACGTGGTTGACCTGCACCTGGTCGAGGGTGGTTGGGTCGCGTGGGACGCGGTGGGGCTGTTCGCGCGGGAGTGAGCCCAGGCGGCGGTCAGCTCGCGGGACCGGCCGGGCTCCCTGTACGGCCGGCCGCCTCCTGCGAGGTGCGCTCGACGATCTGGTGCATCACCGCCGCCGCCTCCTCCGCCTCGCCCGCGGTGATCGCACCGGCGACCTCGACGTGCAGCTGCAGGTCGTGAGGATCGGGCAGCAGGTGGGCCCGCTCCCGCACGGCCCGCTCCTGCAGGGCCTCGTCGATCACCGCCCGCAACCGGGCGAACATGCTGTTGGCGGAGAGGTCGAGCACCGCGGCGTGCAGGGCGAGGTCTGCCTGCAGGAACGCCGTCGCCTCGGGCTCGCTCGCCGCGCAGCGCATCGCCGCCACGGCCCGTTCGAGCTCGTCCGTGCTGGCCGATCCACTGCGGACGGCCCGGGCGGCGGCGGCCGCGGCGGCCGGCTCGATCGCCAGGCGCAGGGCCCGCAGCTCCTCGATCTGCTGGTCTCGCTCGCTGCTCTCGAGCCGCCAGTGGATCACGCGCGGGTCCAGCACGTCCCAGTGCTCGCGGCCCAGCACGCGCAGGCCCACGCGGCGCCCGGCGCTGAGCATGCCCAGCGCGCCGAGCACCCGCGTCACCTCCCGCACCACGCTGCGGGAGGCGCCGGTGCGCTGGACCAGGGCGTCGATGGTGTCGCCGTGCCCGGCGGGCAGTTCGCCGGCGACGATCTCGCGACCCAGCTGATCCAGGGCGCGTTCGAAGGCGGTGGAGTCCGCGGTCATCCCGGCTTGCTCAGGCCTGGGAGACGGGGGAGACGACCAGTTCGTCGATGCGCACGTGCGCGGGGGACTCGAGCACGAAGCTGACGGTGCGGGCGATGTCCTCCGGGGTGAGCATGACGGCGCGGGCGGCGGCGTCGGGCACCTGCGGGCGCTGCTCGAGGAAGTCGGTGGCCACATCGCCCGGGCACAGGTGGCAGGCGCGCACACCGTGGGCGGCCTCCTGCTGGTTCAGGGTGCGGATCAGGGAGGAGACGGCCGTCTTGGACGCGGAGTAGGCCACGCCCGCGCCCGGCTGGAAGCTCCAGCCCGCGTAGGAGGAGATCGCCACAACGATGCCGCTGCTCTGACGCAGGTGGGGGAGGGCGGCGTCGATGACGGTGGCGACCGCGGTGAGGTTGGTGCCGACGATCTGCTCGAACTCGCCCATGTCCTGATCGTCCCAGCGGCGCTGCGGCGCGTTCTGGCCGGCGGCGAGCACCAGGGCGTCCAGGCTCCCGAAGCGGTCCGCGACGGTCTGGGCGGCTTCGGCCACGGACTCCTTGTCACGCACGTCCAGGGGCAGCGCCAGGGCCTCGCCGCCGTCGGCGGCGATCTCGGCGACCACCTCGTCCAGCACCTCGCGGCGGCGCCCGCTGACAGCGACGGCCCAGCCCAGGGCTGCCGCGGCGCGGGCCACGGCGCGGCCCATGCCGCTGCCTCCGCCGGTGATCCACAGGGCGGGTGCGTTTGTGCCAGTCATGAGGTCTCCTCGTCGTGCCGTCGTCATCAGGGCTGTGCCGTTGTCATGTGGCTGCTCAGGGGCTGTGCGGATCGGGCATGGCCGCCGCGGAGGCGACTCCGGTGGCCCGCCCGATCTCAATAGTATGCTTTTTGGGACGGTCTGCCGACGGGGCATGCCGAGAGCGAGCCAGCGGCGACGGGCCGCGGAGAGGACGACGCGATGGAGCTGGATCTGAGGAACAAGGTGGTCGTGATCACCGGCGCGGCGCGCGGCATCGGAGCCGTCATCGCGCAGCGCTTCGCCGCCGAGGGCGCGAAGGTGATCGCCTTCGACCTCGCCTTCCCCGACCCCGCGGACGGAGTTGGCGTCGAGGAGGGTCAGGGCGAGGAGCTGCCCGTCGAGCAGGTCGTGTGCAACGTCGCCGATCCCGAGTCGGTTCAGGCGGCGGTGGACGAGGTGGCCGGCCGCCACGGCACCATCGACGTGCTGGTCAACAATGCCGGCATCAACGTCGAGGGCGCGGTGGCGGACATCGAGTGGGCGCGCTGGAAGGCCTGCATGGACGTGAACGTGGGCGGGGCGTTCCTCATGAGCCAGGCCGTCGCGCCGCTGATGCAGGCCGCCGGCGGCGGACGAATCATCAACGCCGCCTCGTTCGCCGCGATCGTCCCCAGCGTGGCCAGCGCCGCGTACTCCGCCTCGAAATCCGCCGTGGTGCAGCTGACCCGGGTGCTCGCTTCCGAGCTGGGGCCGTGGGACATCACTGTCAACGCCTACGCCCCCGGCATGGTGCCCACCGCCATGAACGGCTTCGCCGAGATGCCCACCGAGGCGCAGGACCGGCTGCTGGACACCCTCTCCCTGCGTCGCTGGGAGACCCCGGACGACGTCGCGAACCTGCTGATCTTCCTGGCCAGCGACCAGGCCTCCTACATCACCGGCACCCTGCTGGACGTCTCCGGCGGCAAGCTGGCCACGCAGATCCCGTCGCGGGCGTATGGGCGGTGACGTCGTCTCCGAGTGATCGTTGATCATCTCCGTCCCTCCGGTAACGTGCGTTCACACCATCCCTTGTGCACGATCCCGGAAGGATCGACATGTCGGTTCCCCCAGGGCAGAACCCCGATGCCCAGCCCGATTCCCTGCTTCCGAACGACCGGCTCGAACTGTACGGAGGCCGCTGGGCCGGGCTGATCCCGGCCGCCGTCCTCATCGCGGTGATGTCGTGGCTGTCCATCACCGAACGCGCCTCGATCTCGGCGTTCTGGGTCGGGGGGTTCCTCGCCCTGGTCATCGGCATGGCCTTGGCCCGCAACCGCACCCGGTACGCGGAGACGATCGTGCGCGGACTGACGGACCGGACCGGCGCGATGGTGATCCTCGCGTTCGTCTTCGCCGGCGTGTTCGGGGCCATCATGAAAGCGGCCGGGCTGGTGGACGGCCTGCTCTGGCTCGGCCTCCAGACGGGCCTGACCGGCTCCTGGTTCACGGTGCTGGCCTTCCTACTGGCCTGCGTCTTCGGTGCCGGCACGGGAACCAGCGTGGGCACCGTTCAGGCGATGGTGCCCGTGCTGTACCCCGCGGGCGTACTGCTCGGCGCCGACCCCACGATGCTCGCGGTCGCGATCCTGGCCGGTGGCGCGTTCGGCGACAATATCGCGCCGATCTCGGACACCACGGTGACCTCGTCCTTCACGCAGGACGCCGAGCTGGGCTCCGTCGTACGGTCCCGGCTTCCTCTCGCACTGTCGGCAGCGGCGGTCGCGCTGGTGGTGTTCGCGATCTTCGGCGGCGGTGGCGACGTGACCGAGGCCGACCAGAACGCCACCGGGGCGATCGGACTGATCCAGATCATTCCCTTCGCACTCGTGCTCACCCTCGCGCTGCTGCGCCGCCACCTGTTCGTCTCGCTGACATGGGGCATCGTCAGCGCCGTCGTGATCGGGCTGGTCACCGGCCAGCTGCAGATCGGCGCCATCTTCTCGATCCCGGGTGAACGCGGTGACTCCACGGGTCTGCTGGAGGACGGCATGGGTGGCGTGACCGGACTGATCCTGCTCGTTCTACTGATCATGGCCTTCTCTCGTGTCCTCGCCGAGAGCGGGATGATGGAATCGCTGCTCGCGAAGCTGCAGAATGCCGCCGCTCGCGGCGTGCGCAGCGCCGAGCTCACCATTATCGTGGTCACCTTGATCTTCACGGTGCCGCTGGGCGCCAACGCCCCGGCGATCCTGCTGGTGGGGCCGACGATCGCGAAGCCGCTCGGCCAGAAGTACGGCTTGAGCCCGGCACGCCGCGCGAACCTCCTGGACTGCAGTGCCTGCACTCTGTTCTACATGCTGCCCTGGCACAACGCGGTGATCGCCTGGTTCGCCACCGTCACCACGGTCGGGGCGACCTCTGACCTGACCGCCCCCGGAATCGGTGCGGCATTCCTGAACCCGTACGCCTGGGCGCTGCTGGCCGTCATCATCCTCTCGGCCGTGACGGGCTGGAACCGCACCTACAGCGCCACGAAGGAGACCGTCCCGGCATGACCACATCCACGATCGGTGTGCTCGGCGGGATGGGGCCGGCCGCCAGCGTCCACTTCCAGCAGCGGCTGGTCCAGCTCACCCCGGCCCAGCGCGATGCGGACCATCCCACCACCATCTCGTGGTCCGATCCGCAGATCCCGGACCGGGTCGCCGCCCTGCGCGGCACCGGGGAGTCTCCGGTGCCGGCTCTGCGCCGCGGAGCCGAGGTGCTCCGCGGCGCGGGAGCCGCGGTGATCGCCGTCCCGTGCAACACCGTCCATCCCTTCCTGCCGCAGGTGCTGGGGGAGAGCGGCTACGTCGACATGATCGACAAGGCGGGGCGGGCCGTCGCCGCCCGGGGCATAACCCGTGCGAGCGTGCTGGCGACCGCGGCGACGCTCGAGCACGGCATGTACGAGCGGGCCCTGGCCGCGCACGGGGTGGAGGCCGCCGCGCCGGCCGAGCAGCAGGCGGAGGTCCTCGAGATCATCGCCGCGGTGAAGACGGGTGCGGACCGTGCGCCGCTGCGGGAACGACTGCACGCCGTGATCGATGACCAGCTGCGGGGCGGCTGCGACGGCGTGCTCGTCGCCTGCACGGAACTCTCCGTCCTGATCGCGGAATCGCCGCGGTCGATGGTCGTGGACGCCCTCGACGAGCTCGCCCGAGAGACCCTCCGCCGGGCGGGGATCAGTCCGGCACGGTGAAGCGCTCGTCCAGGTGCTCACGCAGAACCTGGTCGTCGATCGAGCCGCCACGGACCATCACCCCGTAGGAGGCGCCCGCGCTGTGCGGGGCATCGTCAGCCGATGCCTTCCCCACGGCCCAGGCGACGTCGCCCAGGAACTGTTCGGCGACCTCCCCGTGCCGGGGGAAGGTGACCACGTGCAGGGACGGCGGGTCCTCCTGGGTGTCGATCCACCAGCCGCGCTCGCCGAGGGCTCCGGCGATCGCCGGAATCGAGGGCCCGGCGGAGGTGGCGGCGAACACGCCCATCGGCGGCGTCCCGATCACCTCGAGACCGTTCGCGGCGAGCCCTGCCTGCAGGGTGCGGGCCGTGGTCATGACCTGCGCCACGAGCTCGCGATATCCTGAGCGGCCCAGAGCGGACAGCGCGGTCCAGGCGGCCGCGGCGGGGCCGACGGGTCGAGTGCCGATCACGCCGGAGGCGGCGTAGGCGCCGCCGGGCCAGCCGGTGGAGACGTAGTAGCTGGCGTGCCGCAGCTCCGGATTCGCGAACAGCAGCACCGAGGCGCCCTTCATCCCGTACCCGTACTTGTGCATGTCCACGGACACCGAGATCACTCCGGGCACATCGAGGCCGAACTGCGGAGGCTCCACCCCGGCGGCATCGAGGAACGGCAGAAAGAGCCCGCCCATGGCGGCGTCGACGTGGACCCCCACGCCAGTTCCGGCCAGGTGGCCTGCGATCTCCGCGATGGGGTCGACCACGCCGAAGGGGAAGCACGGGGCCGACAGGCACACGGCGGCGGTGCGGTCATCGACGGCGGCAAGGACGTCGGCGGGCGCGGGCAGACCGTCCGGGCCGACGGGCACGAGCTCCACGGTGAAGCCGAGGTAGTCCGCGGCCTTCCAGAAGCCCGGGTGCGCGGTCACCGGCATCACCAGGCGGCGACGGGTCTCGTTGCCGGGCAGGTCGCGGTACCCCTTCAGCGCCACCATGATCGACTCGGTCCCGCCGGAGGTGAACACGCCGAACGCCTCGGACTCCGGTGCGATCACCGAGGCGACCATCGCGATCGTCTCGGACTCGAACTGCTGCACGCTCGGGAACGCCGAGGCAGACAGTGCGTTCTCGTGCGCGAACAGGGCAGAGGCCTCATCCACCAGCTGCTGGTGCCAGTCCGGGGAGTCGTAGACCAGGGACCAGCCGCGGCCCCCGCGCCAGTCGACGTCGTCTCGGGTGGCGGCCGACCAGCTTCCGCGGATCGCCGACGGGTCCAGGCCATGGTCAGGGAGTTGCACGGGACAACCCTAGCGGCCGCGCCGAGGCCCGCAGTCCTGCGTCGTCACGGGCATTACGCCTCGTAGACGAGCTCCCCGTCCTTGATCGTTGCCAGCACCTCGAGATCGCGGAGGTCCTGCGGAGCGGTGGTCAGCGGGTCACCGGAGAGGATCACGAGATCGGCGCGCATGCCGGCGCGGAGCGATCCCTTGTCGTGCTCCTCGCCGTACTGGTAGGCCGCTTCGGCCGTCACGGCGCGCAGCGCTTCCCAGGTGGAGATGCGCTCCTCCAGGCCGACGGGCCGGCCGGTGCGGCTGACACGGTTCACGGCCGCCCAAATCGACAGCAGCATGTCCGGCGGCGTGACGGGGGAGTCCTGGTGCAGCGTGACCCGAACTCCGCGGTCCAGCGCCGAACGCGCCGGGGAGACCCGCCGGCCGCGCACGGGCCCGAAGTTGCGCAGGTGCACATCGCCCCAGAACCAGGTGTGCACGGAGAAGATCGAGGCGATCATGCCCAGCGGCGCCATCCGCTCCAGCTGATCATCGCGCACCGTCTGGGCGTGGATCATCACCGGGCGGGTCTTGAGCCAGTCCGGATATTCGGCGCCAACGCGCTCGGCGGTGCTCACCCACAGCTCCGCGGCCGCGTCACCGTTGCAGTGCACGATCAGCTGCCGCCCCTGCTCGGCGACGGTGCGCGTGAACTCCTCGACCTCAGCGGGCGTATGGATCGGGTAGGCGCAGCCGGGGTTCTCATCGCCCGGGACCGGCTCGTAGGGCTCGCTCATCCAGGCCGATCGGGCCTGCGGCGAACCGTCGAGGATCATCTTGTACCCGCCCAGGCGCAGCCGGCCCACGTAGTCCCCGGCGAACTCCGGATACCGGTCGTAGGCGACGGTCTCGGACTGGACGACGGGATAGACGACCACGTCCAGCCCGAGGCCTCCTGAGCGGGCGGCCGCGGCGAGTCCGTCGACGGTGGCGGGATCGGCAGCGCCCTCCTGCGCGGTGGTGATGCCATGACGCAGGTAGTCCTGGACGGCGAGCCGCACGGAGCGGGCCGGGTCGGACGCGCCGCCAGGTAGCAGACCACCGCTGCCTCCGGGGGAGAGGATCGCTGCGAAGGCCGCCATCGCGGGATGCTCCTCGACGTACCCGTCCGGGGTGCCATCGGCGCCGCGCCCGAAGCGGCCCCCCTCGGGATCCGGGGTCTCAGCCGTCAGGCCTGCACTCTCCACGAGGAACGAATTCCCGACGGCGACGTGCATGCTGCGGTGCAGAGCGAACACGGGCAGGTCGGTGGCGACCTGGTCGAGGTCGTATCGGGTGGGGTGGCGGCCTTCGGCCAGGAGGTTCGGGTCGTACTTCGCGCCGATCAACGGGGACCTGTCGGAGGGATCGCGCTCGGCGAGACGCGTGCGGAACGCGGCGACGATGTCGGCGATGCTGCCGGAGTGCTCGAGGTCGACCAGCGCGGAGAGCGCCCCGTGCTGGAGCAGATGACCGTGCGAATCGATGAACGAGGGCATCAGCGTGCGTCCGGCCAGGTCCACCTCGGTGACGTCGGCGCCTGCCTGCGTACGGGCCTCGGCGAGCGGGCCGACGAACGCGATCCGGCCATCGCGGACCAGCACGGAGTCTGGTGCGTCGTCCTGGTCGACCATCGTCAGGATGCGTCCGGAACGGTAAAGCGTCTCCACGGGGTGGGTCCTTCTCTCGAGCGGTTCTGTGCTGGCGATCGTGCCACGGCGGGGCGTGCCGCGCGGAGGAGGGAGATCAGGCGCCGGTGACCGAGGCCGCGTCCTGATCGGTGTCGGGAGCGGCTCCCTGGGCAGTGCCGCGCAGGCTCCAGGTGCGGGAGCCGAAGGAGCGCGTCAGGAGCATGATCAGGAAGTAGCCGAGAGTCAGAGCCGCCATGATGCCCAGCGCCGCGGGGAGGCCGAGCTCGCCGGCGAAGGCCGCGGAGATCGTGAGCATCGCGGGGATGTACAGCATCTCGGGAAGGTTCATCAGGCCCATCTCGGCCATGGTGGTGGTGCGCATGCGCGGGTCGAGGATCCGCACCAGGGCGAGGCCCGTGGGGGTGGTCCCGGTCAGGGTGCCGTACATGCCCATCGTGCGCTCGAAATCGTGGTCGCTGCCGTAGCGCTGGCCGATCAGGAAGACCATCACCACGGTGGCAGCGATGACCAGCACCACGGTGACCAGGATCGGCACGATCCAGGCGGCGACGACCGCGGCCTGGACGGCCATGAAGGAGGCGACCACGACGAAGTCGGTGGAGAAGCCGGTGATCTTGGCCTGAAGCCTGCGGTCCATCAGGTGCTCGACGTTCAGCCGGCGCAGCACCCAGCGCAGGAAGTAGGCGGACAGCAGCCCGTTCATGAACATCATCCCGCTGATGGTGTCGCCGAAGAAGCCGGGGATGAACGCGAAGAGCCATGAGAGGCCGTGGGCGAGGATGTAGGCGACGCCCATCATGGCGAAGTGGAAGGTGAGGGTGTCGATGCTGCCCGAGAACGTCGTCTCGGAGCCCATCGTCTCGGTCTCCTCCTCGTCCCGGAAGTACCCCTTGCCGACGGAGTCGGAGATGCCCATCGAGTGGGTGGCCAGGCCCCGGTTCATGCCCCACTTGGCCAGCGGCACACCCACCAGGAAGGCGGCGGCGAACCCGACGGAGGCGAACGCCAGCCCGACGTCCACGGCGTTGTCCCAGCCCTGCTGTTCGAAGATCCCCGCGAACGTGACGGCCTGGCCGGGCCCCTGGGCGAAGGCGAAGGGCACCATGAAGCCGTACATGGCGTCCATGCCGCCGAAGCGCCCGGTGGTCGCGACGATCGCGACCCCGAGCAGCGCCTGCACGGCGAACACAAGGGTCCACGTCAGGCCCATCGCCCACGCGCCGCGCAGCAGCACCTTCTGCGTCTGCCCGCCCCCTCCCGAGCCCGGGGGCGGGGGCGTGAGCCCGATGGAGATGAAGGAGAGGGTGAAAAGCTCGGCGGTGAGCGTGGCGAACATGGCGCTGTCCACGCCGTCGAACACTCCGGAGAGGCCGAGGTTCATGGCGATCGCACCGAGGAACCCGGCGATCACGAATGCCGGTACGAGGTTGCTGCGGAAGGCGGGAACCCACCGCCGTACCGCCATCCCGATCAGACAGAAGGCACCGATGAGGGACAGGCCGAACAGCGCTGACACGGGGAGAACTCCTTGTCGTCGTCCCGCTGCGGACGCTGTGGGTCGGGGAGCGGGGCGCGAATGATCGTCGTGGGGTCTGATCGTCGTGGGGTCGGAGGCTATCGTGTCCGTGGGCTTTGCCGTCGGCGCCGCCGCGCCTCGCGAATGAACGCTGACGTAACAATCAGGAACCATATTCCCTGTCGTGTGCCGCACAGGCGCCCAGTCGGGGCATAGTCCGGCGCGGGGCCGTTTCCGCCTGCGGCGATGCGGTACTGTCCCAGCAGCGCACCGGCGATATGTGGCAGACGGGATGGAGTGGCAACGACGTATGAGTGACGGAGACAGCGCGGCAGGAACCGTCCCGGCGTCCGCTGCACCCGGATCCGACGCGGACGATGCCAGCTCCCAGCAGGTCGTCAAGGCCGCGCGCCGCGGCAGGTCCCGGCGCATCCGGCGCAACCGCCTGCTGCAGGCCGGGGTTCTGGTCGCCGTGCTGGCGATCTGGTGGCTGATCACCGCACTGAAACTCATCGATCCCTTGTACCTGCCCAGTCCGCAGTCGGTGCTCGGCTCCTTCATCAACGCCAACCGGTGCCTCGTGGTCGACGAGGCCTCCGGCCGGACTGTGTGCGGGGTGCAGAACTACTACCTGTGGGAGCACCTGCTTGCTTCCCTCCAGCGCATCGGCGTCGGCGTCGCCCTCGCTGCGGTCGCCGGAATCGCCCTCGGCTTCCTCATGAGCATGTGGGAACCGGCGAACACGGCACTCGCTCCCTACCTGAACTTCCTGCGGGCGCTGCCTCCGCTGGGCTATATCGGCCTGATCATCGTCTGGGTCGGCATCGGCGATCTCTCGAAGTTCCTGCTGCTGTTCCTGGCCGCCTTCCCGCCGATCGTCATCGCCACCATCGACGGAGTCCGCGGCGTGCGCGAGGACTACATCTCCGCGGCCCGCAGCATGGGCGCCGGGCCGCCGGAGATAGCGCGCTTCGTCGTGCTGCCGGCCGCTACCGCCTCCATCTTCTCCGGCGTGCGGCTCGCGGTCGGGTTCGCCTGGACCACCGTGGTGGCCGCAGAGCTCAACAACGGCATCCCCGGGATCGGCGGCCTCGCCTACATCTCCGGCACGCAGCTGAACACGTCGCTCACGATCGCCTGCATCATCGTCATCGGTCTCGTCGCGGTCGCCCTCGACGGCTGCATCCGCTGGATCGGCGACCGCCTGGTGCCCTGGCAGGGAAAGGTCTGACCGATGATCACCACGCCCCCCGCTCTCGGTCGCCCGTCTACGGGCCATCGCCGCCCGGGCACCCCGCTGCGGATCGCCGCGGCCTCGCTCGGTCTCGTGCTGGCCCTGAGCGGCTGCGTGCAATCGGGCCGCACCAGCCACCCCGACAACTTCGAGGGCGAGACCGCCTGCCCGGTCGAGCCGGATCCGAGCATCACCACCTCCGCCCGCATCGCGTGGCAGGCGATCCCCAACGGGGACCTGGTGATCAAGGACCTCGAGCTGTTGGAGGCCTGCATGCCCGAGGCAGACATCTCCTGGGTCAAGATGAACTCGGGCGGCGACGTCATCCAGGCGTTCGGCTCCGACTCCCTGGACATCGCCCAGGTCGGCTCCAGCCCCGCTGTGAAAGCTGCCTCCCCGCCGCTGTCCAAGGACATCAAAGCGATCTGGATCAGCGACGTCATCGGCCAGGCCGAATCCCTGGTCGCCAAGGACCCGGCCGTGGAAGAGCTCGCCGACCTCGAGGGCAAGACGATCGCCGTGCCGTTCGGATCCACAGCCCACTACTCGCTGCTCACGGCGCTGGATGAAGCCGGCCTCGGCGACGCGGTGAGGGTCATCAATCTTGCGCCTGATGCGATCCTGGCCGCCTGGCAGCGCGACGAGATCGACGCCGCCTGGATCTGGCAGCCCACCCAGGCGGAGCTCCTCGAGGACGGTCACGCGATCCTCTCCAGCGAGGACAGCGCCGAGATGGGCGCCCCGACGTACGACATGGTCGCCGGCACCGGCTCCTTCGTCACCGAGAACCCCGAGTTCATGCGGATGTGGACACTCGTGCAGGGCGAGGGCGCCCGGCTGCTGACCGAGGAGCCGGAGACAGCCGCGACCTCGATCGCGGTGCAGCTGGACATTCCGCCCGAGGACGCCGAGCAGCTCCTGGAGGGGTACATCTTCCCCACCCTGGAGGAGCAGGCCGGCCCCGACTACTTCGGCGGCGGGCTCGCAGACGACTTCCGCAGCACCGCCGAGTTCCTGGAGGGACAGCAGGAGATCGACGCGCTCGCCGAGGACGGTGACTACCAGGAGATGCCCTACTCCGAGGCGATCGAGGAGGCCTCAACATGACCGCGACCCAGAACGCGACCGACAGAGCCGCGCAGAGCGCCGTCGTCTCGCTCGATGGCGTCTCGCAGCGCTACGTCACCGACTCCGGAGACGTCGTCCACGCCCTCGCCGAGACCGATCTAACGATCCCCGAGGGCGAGTTCATCTGCGTGGTGGGCCCCTCCGGCTGCGGGAAGACCACGCTTCTGAAGATCCTCGCCGGATTCCTCGAGCCGACCGGTGGGGCCGCGCACTACCGCGGGAAGCAGATCACCGGTCCGGCCGCAGCGCGGGGTGTCGTCTTCCAGCAGCCGAACCTGTACCCGTGGTTCACGGTGCGTGAGAACGTCGCCCTGGGGATGCGTATGCGAAAGGTGGGCAAGAAGCAGCGCACCGAGAAGGCCCAGGAGTACCTCGAACTGGTGGGCCTCGGCGATTCCGGCGACGCGAAACCGTACGAACTCTCCGGCGGCATGCAGCAGCGCACCCAGATCGCCCGCGTGCTGGCCAACGAGACCGACGTGATCCTCATGGACGAGCCCTTCGGAGCGCTGGACGCCATCACCCGGGGCCGCCTGCAGGCCGACCTGTTGGCGCTGCAGCGCGCCCAGCACCGCACCATCTTCTTCATCACCCACGACGTCGACGAGGCAGTGTTCCTCGGGGATCGCGTCCTGGTGATGAGCGCTCGCCCCGGGCGCGTGGTGCTCGACCAGGACGTCACCCTCTCGGCCGACGCCGGGCACATGCTCGGTGAGGAGATGCGCCGCCTGCCGGAGTTCATCGAGTTGCGGGAAAAGGTCGCGGGAGCGATCGAGCGGTGATCCATGCACCCGATGCCGTCCACGGTTCTTATCGATTGTCTCGTGGCCGTCCGGAGGACGAAAGAGGAATCTAAACCCATGAACATCAATTTCGGCGTAGCTGCGCTCTCTGGGCGCGGACGTCAATTGCTTCCGGCCCTCTGGGAAGAGGCCCTGCGTATCGGCGGAGAGGCGTATGACCTGAACACTGCTGCCGTCAAGAGAACGCCGGGGCGAGCTTCGATCAATGCTCGCGCGTTAGACGAGACTTGGGAAGCTCCGACTTGGCTCCAGGATGAGCATGGCGCACTCTCACTCTCGCAGCCGCCGATCTCATTCCAGACCGAGATCGCGCAGTCCTCCTGGCATCGCTGGGCCCTGGACACGCTCCGGGAAGATCCGGGGCGCCGAACCGTGCATCCCGGGTACTTCGGGATCTCCCATTGGGAGAACGGTGGCATGGAGATGTGGAACGATATCTTCGGGTTTGCTCGCGCGTACGTGGTTACCAACGATCACTTTGCCGCTGTCGGCAATCACATCGGAATGGTCTCAATGTTCTCCGCGACCCCGTTAAAGGCAGACGAGTTTGGCGCGGACGTATTCGCCCAGCTCGGGTTCTGGCCAGAGGAGAATTCGCCGCTCACGGCCGTTCGGCGTCTCGGTGCTGCCGAAGTCGTCGCGGTCGGGACGCACGACGAGGTGAGTATCCGTCAATACGGCCATCTCTCGGACCACTTCGAATACAGAGAGCGACATCCCGATATCGAGGAAGCCGCCCATTCACTCGCGATATCTACCGCCAACATCGGCGCGATCATGTCGAGACGTCCGCGCGTCGATCTCTCAGGAGGGCGGGATTCGCGCCTCACTGCAGCGGCGTGGATCGCTGGTGGACGCCCTGGCCTGATCCATACCCTCGGAAATCTTCAGGGAGAAGCTGACATTGCCGTCCAGCTCGTGGAGGCTCTCGGGACCGAGGAGTTTCTCGAAGGGAGAGGACTCAAGCATCAGGTTGTCCGCTCGGATCCGCGCCGGGCCGCGGGTTTCTCCATCGAAGAGCGGATCGAAGCAGCTATGAGGCAGTGGGATGGCGATTTTGCCCACCTGAATCTGAAGTCGCCCATTGTGCGACCGCCCCGCCGAAGCGCCTTCAGTGTAGGAGGTGGGAATGGTGAAGTAATGCATCCCCTCTATTACTCGACTCCCCACATTCTAAAAAGCGTACGAGCTATGGAGCATCCGCTCCGACGGGTGCCGCAAGCGCTACCTCCGAAGTGGAACACGGTACGTGCTGCCGAGAGCACGAATCGCTACATCGACGGGCAGGTCGACGTCATGTGCTCGATCGGTCAGTTGGATGCTACCGCTCTCAATGTGTTCCAGATGATGGCGAAATTCCGACGTTGGCCGAATTCACAGCTCGTCGGGAGCGCGTTCGTGCTGCTCCTCAATCCGGTATTCGTGCGTGCGGCAATCGACATGACGCCCGAACAGAGGGTTAACCGCGAATTGCAGGACGCGTTGACCGTAGCTCTGGTGCCACAATGGTCGGATATGCCGTACTTCAAAGGCGGTGTCTCGGACTTCAAGAACTCAGAGATCGTCCAGGCGAACAGAATTTGGAACACCTCCCCGGGCTCCATGGAGTACCTTCTTCATGAAAGGGACGAGTGGAAGGGCGCTTTTGATGAAGGTAAAATGCTCGAGCTGGAGCAGGAAGTGCACGCTGAAACTGCCGCGACGATGCATGAGTCGACCCTCAACAAGGCCTTCGTTGTCGACGCCATTCCGGAACACGCCGCAAAACTTGAGCGTCGCCGTGAGCGCCACTGGAGCGCTCGCCCGTGACGACTCGCTAGTATGGGGCGAGGAAGCGTCGGCGGCGGTGGGGTTCCACACTTCGCTCACGATCATTTCTGGCGGCACAGCTTCGCGTCGGGACTATGGACAGAAGGTGTCGCCAATTGTGTAAAGCGGCCGCGAGTGCTGCGGAATGAAGTTGTGAAACAGTGAAGACACTGTCCATGCCCCGTGCGCGGGGCCGTATGTGGCAACGGTGTGGCGATGTCGCCCGAAACGTTGTGATCGTGGGTCAGTCGATGGTGGAACACGCCTTCGCCGATCCCGCGTTGCTTGCCGTCCAGATAAGTCGGCGATTGCCGCTCGGGGCGCGCATGCTGATGGGTGGAGTGCTGGAGAGTGCATCAGCCGCGTTGCCGAGTGTTGCAGCCCTCGGCGCGGTCATGGCCGGAGACATGTTGAATGCACGTCGGCTCGTCGGTGAAGTCCTCGAGGCAGGCCGACCATCGCGTCTTGCGGGCGAGATCGCCATCCTGCTGAATCGCACCGACTTGGTGGGTGACACCGCGCCCGCGCGTACCCGGGCGCGCGCGGCTTGGTCGCGGGGAGACCTTGAAGGCGCCCTCCAGATCTTGCGGGATGCCTGCCTGAATGGCGACGGTTATGCCCTCCTATTGCGTAGCGAGCTGGACTTGCTCCGAACGGGCCGTCGGTTGCCGCTGGCGGCGGGATTGAGTCTGCCCGATCGGTCCTCGACGAATGCCAAGCCGGCTCCGTTCGAGGGACTGCGCGTTCTGCACGTGGTCACCAACTCGCTGCCCCACACCCAGTCCGGGTACACGTTGCGTACTCATCGCATACTTCGCGCGCTCACCGATGCCGGAGTGCGATCGATGGCGCTCACCCGGACGGGGTATCCGGTAATGGTTGGTAAAGTTGGTGCCGCACGCGAGGACTCCGTTGACGGAATTAATTACCGACGGACGCTGCCTTTATTCCTTGCGCGAACTCCCGAGCAGCGCTTGCTGCAGCAAGTGCATGAGGCGTTGGCTGTGGTCCGCGAGTTCCGTCCGGACATAATCCACACGACAACAGACTATCGCAATGCATTGGTAGGGCAGGCCGTCGCTCGGGCCACAGGCCTGCCGTGGATCCTAGAAGCCCGCGGACTCATGGAGAAGACTTGGGTCGCATCCCAATTCTCTGAGTCCGCACGCGCGGAGGCGAAGCGGTCGCAACGGGCACGCCTGATCGCGGCACGGGAAGGCGAGCTCGCCCGTTCCGCAGATGCCGTCGTCACGCTAAGTCGGACGATGGCCGGTGAGTTCGTGGCGCGGGGAGTGGAGCCGGGGGCGATCACGATCATCCCCAACGGTGTGGATGCAGAACTGCTGGAGCGGCATCTGAGCCCTGCTGAAGCACGTCGTTCCGTGGCGCTTGATAGATCCGATGCATTTGTTGTGGGCGCCGTGAGCGCTCTAGTCGATTACGAGGGCTTCGACACGCTTCTCCGGGCTGCCGCTGAGATCGTGCACGGGCGCTGCGGTCGACCCGAATTGTGGGAGAAGCTTGTGGTGGTTCTGGCGGGAGACGGCACGGCAGCCCCTGGCCTGAGCTCATTGGCGCGCTCCCTCGGCATCAGCGACCGCGTGGTGTTGCCTGGACGCGTCCCGCGACGCAGCGCGCGTGACTGGGTGCAAGCCCTTGACGCCGTGGTCGTCCCTCGTCGTGACGTCGAGGTGGCGCGGTTCGTCACACCTCAGAAGCCGGTGGAGGCATTGGCGCTGGGACGTCCTGTGATTATCTCGGATCTTCCTGCGCTCCGGGAGACCATCACGGCCGAAGACGGCACGTCATGCGGCATAGTGGTGCCGCCGGACGATCACGTGGCACTCGCCGGGGCCATCGCCCGGCTTCACGACGATCCCGGCATGACGGTCGGCCTCGTAGAGGCCGGAAGATGTCTGGCAGCCGAGCGCACGTGGCCGAGCCTCGTCCGCCGGTACTCGGACGCGTACGCGCGGGCGATGACGAGACGAGACGAGAGGAGGACAGGATGACGCAGAGCGCTGAGTCCGTGCACCAGGTCCGCCAGGCTCTCGAGAGTCGTGGGCTGCAGCCCGATGACCTGAAGCCGGTCGGCGTCCGTCCGTCCCTCTCCGACTACGCAGGACAGCTGTGGGAGCGGCGCCATTTCATCTGGATGGATGCCCGGCACCGGGTGGCGACGCAGAACAGTCGCAACCGCCTGGGCAGCCTCTGGCTGGTGCTCCGCCCGCTCCTCGATGCCGCGATGTACTACGTCATCTTCGCGCTGATCCTGCAGGTGGACCGGGGCATGGAAAACTACGCCGCGTTCATCATCATTGGGGTGCTGATGTTCCGCTCGACGATGCGAGCGATCAGTCAAGGCCCAAGTGTCCTGCACTCCGGAAAGGCGATGATCAGGGCATTCGCGTTCCCGCGAGCGGCGCTTCCGATATCGGCGGAGATCCGCGACGCCTTGCAGATGGTCTACACGGTGGCCATGGTCGTCATCATGATCATGGTCGTGCCCGAACACGAGCTCCCGGAGCTCGCCTGGTTGCTGGTCCCGGTCATATTCCTCCTGCAGTTCTTCCTGAACCTCGGCATCTCGTGCGTGATGGCGCGCGTCGGCTTCCACTTCCCCGACCTGACCCAGATGATGTCATTCGCCGGACGTCTGTTGATGTACGGCTCGGGCGTCATCTTCCCGATCGAGCGGTTCCTCGAGCATCCGGTGGCCATGATGCTCATCCAGGCGAACCCGATCTACCACATGCTCGTCCTCTATCGAGAAGTGCTCATGGACGGCGTCGTGCCGTCCGCCGAGCACTGGCTGATCCTCGGGGCGTGGGCGCTCGGCCTGTCGGTCTTCGGGTTCGTCTTCTTCTGGCGAGGGGAGGAGACCTATGGCGGAGAGCAGAACTGAGAGCGAGCGCTGGGTCGCCCCGGTCGAGTCGCCGCTGACCGTCGTCGCCCACAATCTCCGGGTGCGGTACAAGGTGCTGCGCACGGACCGCGGGCCGCGGAAGGACCTTTTCGGGAAGTTCCGCAGGAAGCAGATGGTCTCCGTGTCGGCCCTGAGAGGCGTCTCGTTCACGGCGAGGTCCGGCGAGTTCATCGGGATCATCGGCCGCAACGGGTCCGGGAAGTCGACCCTGCTGCGGATCCTGGCGGGGCTCGAGCCGCCGAGCTCCGGGCTCGTCATGACGTCCGCGAAGCCGATGCTCCTCGGTGTGGGCGCCGCGCTCCTCCCGGACCTCACCGGGGCTGAGAACGTCAAACTGGGTGCCCTGGCCATGGGGCTCACGCCGGAGCGCGCCGAGGAGATTTTCGACGACGTGGTCGAGCTCTCCGCTCTCGGCGACGCCATCGATCTGCCGATGCGCACGTACTCCTCCGGCATGGGGGCGCGGCTCAAGTTCGCGATCTCCCTC
Organism: Brachybacterium sp. GCM10030267; assembly: GCF_042666875.1. NCBI lineage: Bacteria > Bacillati > Actinomycetota > Actinomycetes > Micrococcales > Dermabacteraceae > Brachybacterium > Brachybacterium sp. GCM10030267. Next base: position 436,873 of record NZ_JBHTCX010000011.1, read on the forward strand.
GCGGCGGACCCGTCCATCCTCATGATCGACGAGGCGCTCTCGACCGGTGATGCCACGTTCGCAGAGCGTTCGCGTCGAGCAATGGACGAGATGCTTGAGAAGGCCGGCACGGTCTTCTTGGTTAACCACGCTGCCCAGACCATCGAGAACATGTGCTCGCGCGCCATCTGGATGGAGCGCGGGCAGGTGGTCCTCGACGGGGACGCGGTGGAAGTCGCACGCAAGTATCGCTGGTTCGCCCACAACCTCGCCCAAGGCCAGGACGAGAAAGCCGCGGGACTCCTCCGCGACGCCGTGCAGGAGGGGGAGGAGCAGCGCCAGGCCGCGCAGCTCACCCTTCCGTCCGAGCGGACCGACGAAAAGGCTCGCGGCGGTAGGCGAGACGCCCCTGAGCTGGAGCCCGATCCCTTCACCAGGGTCTACGATCGAAACTCGCAATCCCCGAAGAAACCCTTCCCCGCGGTCTCATCCGTCGATGAGCGGGACTGATATGACCACCAGCACATCGAGGAGCACGCGTTGACTCTGCGCATCATGACGATCTACGGCACCCGGCCCGAGGCCATCAAGGTCGCCCCAATCATCAAGGCGATCGAGACGGACCCCGGCCTCGAGAGCGTCGTCGCTGTGACCGGTCAGCATCGGGATATGCTCGACCAGGTCAACACCATCTTCCAGATCGTTCCCGATCACGATCTCGACATCATGAGCGCAGGCCAGACGTTGAACGGGATCATCGCCAAGGTCATCACCGGCGTGGACGGACTCCTGGAGAGCGAGGAGCCGGACGCGGTGATCGTCCAGGGCGATACCTCGACTGTGATGGGAGCGGCCGTGGCCGCCTTCAACCGGCAGGTGCCCGTCATCCACCTCGAAGCGGGCTTGCGATCCGGTGACATCAACTCGCCGTTCCCCGAGGAGGCGAACCGCAAGCTCACCAGCCAGATCGCGACTCTGCATCTCGCTCCGACCGTGACCAGCAAAGCGAACCTGACCCGCGAGGACGTCAGCGAGAATGACATCGTCGTCACCGGCAACAGCGTGATCGACACGCTCCTGTTCGCGACGAATCATCTCGAGGTGACCTTCGACGACCCCCGGCTCGAGGAACTCCAGCGGGCGATGGACGCCGGTGAGCCCGGCCGGGTGCTGCTCGTGACGGCGCATCGCCGCGAAAACCTGGGCACGGCGATGGAGGACATCGGCGCGGCCGTCGCCGATCTCGCCCGGAAGTACCCGGACCTCACGGTCGTCTTCCCCATCCACAAGAACCCCAAGGTCCGCGCATCGATCCAGCCGGCCGTGGAGGGGCTCGGCAACGTCATCCTCATCGAGCCGCTCGCCTATGCCGAGTTCACACGCGCCCTCAGCCTGGCGGACATCGTCCTGACGGACTCCGGCGGGGTGCAGGAGGAGGCACCGAGCCTCGGGAAGCCGGTGCTGGTGATGCGGGAGAACACGGAGCGTCCCGAAGCCGTCGTCGCCGGCACCGTGAAGCTCATCGGCACCCACCGCCAGCGCCTGGTGGATGAGGTCTCGCTGCTCCTGGACTCGCAGGAGGCGTACGCCGGGATGGCGAACGCCGTGAACCCGTACGGGGACGGACGAGCCGCAGAGCGGACGATCGGTGCCATCAAGTGGAAGTTCACCGAAGGCGACCGACCGGACGACTTCGCCGACTGATCATCCGACACACCGTGCCGGGTGAGGACCACGGCCACGGGAGGAACAGGAAGGGATGCACCGATGCGCGCGACGATGCGGACAGCAGTGATTCTCGGCGGGGGAGCGATGGTCGTCGTCCTCCTGCTGCTCGTCGTGACGGCGGTGACCCGCTCGTGGATCGCTGCCGGGGTCACCGCGGTCGCCGGTGTCGCTCTCGTGGCGGTCTTCGCGGTCGCCGCGCTCCGCGTCGCCGACCGGTTCGTCCGGGCGAATGCTGCGGCGGCGACCCGCGTGAGCACTCTCGAGCGGCGCGTGTCAGAAGGCGCTCGCGAGGCGGCGGAACGCGCTGAAGCCGACCGCATACAGACGGCGGAGATCGCGGAAGCCGACCGCACGCAAGCGGCGGAGATCGCGGCACTGCAGGCGGATCTCGCCGGGATGCGCAAGAGCATCACCGTGCTGAATCGGCGGGTGCGCGAGGGGCAACTGACGGCGATCGAGGACGAGCTGAAGACGCTGCAGAGGACGACTAGCATCCTCCGTCGCCGGGTGCCGGAGGGCTTCCTCAAGCCAGTGGAGGCCGACCTCGCCCGCATCGATCGGGTAGCGCAGGGCGCCTGGCATCTCAGCACGGAGTCCGCGATCCAGCTCGGACGGCACCCCCGCTCGTTCCTCACCATCCAGCAGGCCGCGGACCTCTTGGACCACTACCTCGAACACGACCAGCTCCTTGAGATCGCGCCCCTGATCATGCGCTACGACCTGCTCAAGCGCCTGGACCTGGGCACGCTGCGGAAGCTCTATCGCTTCTACCGGGCCTCGGGATACTGGGATCAGGCCGTCCTGGTGCTGCGAAAGATCGCGGAGAAGTCACGCCTGGCCAGCGATCGCAGCGCTGTCGTGAAGCTCGAGCACGAGATCGCCGTTTTCAGGAATCCGACGTCCGTGAGGGTGGACCTGCCGCGGTCCCCGGCCCACGACCCGGCCGGTCCCGTTCTGCATCTGGTCGGCAAGGTTCTCCCCGAGACCCAGTCGGGGTACACGCTGCGCACGCACTACACCGCGCGGGCGCAGGCGGACCGAGGACTGCCGGTGGCCATCGTGGGCCAGTCCGGGATCACCGAGGGCGAGGTCAAGAAAACCACCCGCTACACGCACCAGGGTATCGACTACTACCTGTTGCCCGGTCCCGCGCGGGGTGACGGCCTCGTCGACGAGTGGCTCCGGACCAACATCGCCGAGTTCGCCGCTCTCGTCCGGGAGCTCCGGCCGAGCATCCTGCACGCCCACTCCGACTTCTACAACGCGCGCATCGTGCACGCCGTAGGCGCCGCCTACGGAATCCCGACCGTGTACGAGACACGGGGGTTCTGGGAGGAGTCCTACCTCAGCCGGGTGATCACCGCTCAGCACTGGCAGCGCGATGCGCAGAGCATCTTCGCCACCTACGGTCACCCCGCCGCCTACACTCTGCGCCGGCACGCCGAAGAGATCGCCCGCACGCTCACGGACCACAACTTCACGCTCGCGGGGGTGATGCGTGACCACATCCTGGAATCCGGCGGCGCCGCGAGCGATCAGCTCTCGATCGTCCCCAACGCCGTGAGCGCGGAGGACTTCCCCATGCAGGACCGGGACCCCGATCTCGCGGCACACCTCGGCCTGCCCGAGGATGCCGTGACGATCGGGTACATCTCTTCGATGGTCGAATACGAGGGCATCGACACCCTCATCGATGCCTTCCACTTGGCATCGGGACGAGTCACCGTGCCCCTCCACCTGCTCCTGGTGGGCGACGGAAGCCATCTGCCGGTGCTGAAGCAGCGAGTCGAGAAGGCCGGCATCGCGAACGTCATCTTCACCGGTGCGGTCCCGCACGAGGACATCGTCCGCTACTACGGACTGATCGACATCTTCGTCGTCGCTCGGAAGGAGTCCGCGGTCACGGATCTCGTCACCCCCCTCAAGCCCTTCGAGGCCTTCGCCACCGGTCGTGCGGTCGTCCTCTCGGATGTCGATGCCCTGCAGGAGATCGCGGACGAGTCCGGCGTCGCCGAGACGTTCCGCGCCGGGTACCACCGCGACCTCGGGCGCAAGCTCGTGGAGCTCGTGAAGGACCCGCTGAAGCGGCGTGACCTCGGAGTGCGCGCCGCCCGCTGGGTCCGTGCCCAGCGCACCTGGGATGCGAACGTCACCGAGTACTACCGCGTCTATCGACAGCTCGGATACCGAGGACCCGCAGACCGTGTGGTCGGCGCGGAGCTCGAACGGCGCGCCCGTGAGACGGGAGCCCAGGCGGTCCCGTCCCAGCGCGCCCGCGCCGCATCCCGGGAGGCATCCCGCACGGACTCCTCGCCATCGGAGGGCGGACAACGCGCCGTACTCCCTCCTCCGGATACGGCGACCGGTGCTGACAAGCCATTCCGCGTCGTCGTGGTCGCCATGAAGCCCCAGATCGCCGGCCGCATCCGCCGCAACATCCTGACACTCCTCGAGCTGGGTGCGCAGGTCACCGTGGTGAACACGACGCCCCGTGACGACTTCTTCCAGGGCATCGACCACCCGAACCTGTCCGCGGACTTCGTCGAGGTCCGCTCGCTCGCGGTCCGGTACCAGGCTCGGATGACGAGACAGAAGAACAAGCGTCAGGCGAAGTGGGACCAGGTGAAGCAGGACCGCGCCGAGAAGGCACGGCAGCCGGTGAAGGACGCGCCCGAGTGGATGACGGGTAATCTTCCCGGCGTGGCCATGATCCACCGCGGGTGGACCGCCCCTTCGACCCGGGAGGCGCGCCAGCGGATCCAAAAGACCTGGGAGAGAGCCGACAAGAGACTCACCAAGTTCGCACGTACCACGCGGAACCGGCGCGACCTGCAAATCAGGGATCAGTTGAAGCGGGTCCACCTCGTCAACCGCTTCGTGGAGTTCTGGCGGCTCTCCCCGGAGCGGATCGCAGCGCACGAGCCGGATCTGGTGGTCAGCTCCGATCTGCCCGGGCTGGTCGGAGCGAGCATCGCGGCGAAGAGGCTCGGTGTCCCGCACCTGCACGACTGCCATGAGCTCTATCTCGAGAGCACGACGCTTCGCCCCTACGAGCGCCGGCTCCTGTGGTCGGTCGAGAAGACGTACATGCGGCGTGCGGACTCCGTGGTGGTCGTCAACGAGACCATCCGGGACGAGTACGAGAAGCGCTACGGCGTGCGCGGCACGGTGCTGCGGAACTGTGCGCCAGCCATCCCGGCGGACGTACGAGCCAACCCCTTGAACATCCGCTCCTTGGCCGGAATCCCCCAGAGCTCGCAGGTGGTGCTGTACCAGGGCGGACTGATGGCGGGGCGAGGCCTCGACGTCTGCGTGCGGGCCGCCCAGCACTTCCCTGAGGGGGTCCACCTGGTGTTCATCGGCAAGGGCCGGATCCTCGAGGAGCTGCAGCAGCTCGCCGGAGACCTCGGCGTCACGGATAGGGTGCATTGGCTCCCCGCCGTCGAACCGGGACAGCTTCCCGCGTACACGGCCGCCGCAGACGTCGGCCTCATCCCGTATCAGCCGGTCTCCCGCAACAACCGGTACGCCCTGCCCAACAAGGTGTTCGAGTACACGGGAGCCGGGGTCCCCTTCGTCGCCTCCGATTTGCCGGAGCTCCGCCGGATCGTCGAGGCGGCGCGCTGCGGAGAGGTCTACGACCCCTTCGACCCGGAGCAGCTCGCCGCTGCGGTGAGGACAGTGCTCGATCGGACACGTCACTGGACGTATCGGTGCAATGCGGAGAGATTCGGTCGTGAGAACACGTGGACGAGCGAGCGGGAGATCCTGGTATCGGAGATCCGTCGCCTGGCGGGCTCGCAGCTGCCGAAGTGAGCCCCCCATTGCCGGGTGCGATCAGCTCGGCGGCTGCCTTGGGCTGGGCGGGCCTGGCGGGACGCGGACGGTACCCGGCGCGACGCAGGAGGTCGCTACTATGACGGGGGCTGACCCGAGTCCGGACTGCTCGCGACCGAACAACGTACGAGGAGTGGAGCACCATGCGCATTGCTGCCGTCGTCCATAACGGGGTCAAGCACGACGCGAGAGTGCTCAAGGGCGCGGCGTCACTGAAGGCGCAGGGGCATGACGTGCGCCTGTTCGGACTCACCGCGGACGAGACGGAGGACTTCGTCCTGCCGAACGGGGTACCCGTGCACCTGCAGCACCGGGATCTCTCGGACCAGAAGCCACGCATGGAACGAGAAGAGCTCCCCCCCGGCCGCGAAAGCGCGATCTGGACCTCTTTTCGCATTCAAGGCGAGACGATCTTCGAGAGCGTGAGAGACGATTTCGAGCCGGATATCGTTCATATGCACGACCATCTCGCACTAGCGGCCGCAGCGAAATACAAGGAAGCTTTCGGTTGCCCATTGATCTGGGATGCCCACGAAATCTACGAAGACCTGGCAAGCATTGAGGACGTCCGCGCTGCGGTCAATGCCCGGATCATCCGTGAGAATGTCCGATACGTGAACGGATTCATAACTTTGAATCAGAGCATCTCCGATTTCTATCGGGAGAAGTACCCGTCCTTGCCAGACGCGGTCTTGGTGCCCAATGCGGTCGAGCGTGTTGCGCAGACAACCTATGACGGTCGTCTCCACAAGAAGGCTGGTTTGAACCGGGATCAAAAAATTTTGCTGTTCCAAGGCGGATACTCCCCTCATCGAGGAATATCCGCGCTGCTCGAGGCCTCTCGTCATCTCCGCGAGGACTGGTCATTGGTGTTCATGGGGTGGGGGAAGCTCGAGGACGACATCCGTGCGTACCTCGATACCGGAGCGGACCGTCCCGCAGGTCGCGCCGCAGTGACCATGGTCCCGAGCGCTCCCCACGACGAGCTCTTGATGTGGACCGCCGGCGCTACGCTCGGCACCATCCCGTACGAGAACACCGGCCTCAACCATCTCTACTGTTCGCCGAACAAGCTGTGGGAGTATCCTGCGGCTGGCGTGCCGATCCTGGCCAGCAACATGCCGGAGATGAAGAAGAAGATTGAGCAATACCAAATCGGCTTGACGGTTAACCGTCGCCTCGACCCAGAGGAGATTGCCGAAGCCGTCAACGCTCTTTCTGACGCAGATCTGCAACAGATGAGACTCAACTGTGGAACCTATGCCGCTGCGGAGAACTGGCAGAACTACGAGGCACGCCTCACCGGTCTGCATCTGAAGCTTGCCGAGGAATTCGGCATCGTCAAACCCGAACCAGCCTCGTTCAGGAACAACCTCGTCCGATTCTTCCGAAGGCGGTGACCGACATTGTCCAGCAGCCAATTTATTCTCGCTTATGCCTGTGATCGCCATGATGCGATGTCGCTGGATGAGCTCCGGGTAAGGCGTGACTCCGCGACCCGATTCATTCAAGACGTGGCCGCTGGGCCGCTCGACCGAGTCGATATCGGAGACGGCCGCACAGGGTTCCTGGTCTGGCAGCATCGTGCGCCCAGGATTGACTGGGCAATGGTCGCGTCACGCAGTGACGAAGCTGCCGCCTGGCTGCATGTACCTGTCGCTGCGGGCGGCGCCGATAGCGCCGTGGATCCGATAATGCTCGCACGCAACTTCGCGGACGGGACCGCGGATCCGGTCGAGATGGGCGCCCCCTGCGCCGCGTTCCACTGGACGCGCTCCGCCGGCTTGAAGATCGTCAACGACCGACTCGGAATGGTGCGCCTCTACTCCTTCGACGTGCCAGGATTTGGTCACGTCTGGAGCAGCAGGCCAGGGCTCGCCCATGTCTTCGGCGGGCTGGCACCGAGGTTCGAGCAATCGACGTGGAACGACATGGCGACGCTCGGTTGGTCGAGTGAGGGGCGCGCTCATCTCGGCAACGGCCGTCAGCTGACCGCCAGTACGAGGATCCACGTCGCGCCTGATGGCACCACGTCGACGACGAGCGACCGTGATCGCTGGATCCATTCGACGGGCAGCGGTGACATCCCGACCCTGGCAGAAGGAGCGCATGGCATGTTGCGCTCACTTGCCTCTGCATCATGGTGGGCCGGAAAGCCGATCGCGGATCTCTCCGGGGGCAAGGACTCGCGAGTAACCGCTGCAGCTGCCCTTCGCGCGGGTGTCATTGATGCCGTCAGGACGGTCAATACCGACTCGGGCGAGGTGGAAACGGCTCGTGAACTGTTGCGGCTGACTGACTTCCCGGTGGAGCATCGCGTCGACCAGGTCCTGGAGCCGAAGAAACCAAAGGGCCGGGTTCTCGATCGATATATATCCTTCCAAAGGGCCTGGGAAGGCGCATACAACGCGCGTTCCGCGTATCGTACCAATCAGTTCGAGGGATTCAGGCCGAGTTCCGCTCCACGGATCAACGGGCTCGGAGGCGAGGCCGTCCAGGGCATGACCCTTCTCAGTCCAGGTTGGCGAGAAAAACTGGAGGGCAAGGGCCCTGAGCTTGGTCGGGAGCGACTCGCCGCCATGATCAAATCGGGCGGACCTGGCGTGACAAGCGATGGTATAGACGACTCGATCCAGTCGTCCTTGCGATTTGCCGACGAGGCCGAGGGTCTCGGGATGACTACGTCGTTCATGGTCGTCGACTTCTTCTACAACTTCAGTAAGATGCCGTATTGGTCGATGCCGCAGGCGACCGAGAGCACGCTGCTTCCCTTCTACGCTCCGCAGATGATCCCTCGCGTGATATCGGCGATGTTCAAACCTTCGATCGAATACGGGCGGCTCCATCGGGACATCTTGCGAGAGATTTTGCCGGAGTGGTCGCAGGTCCCGTTCTACAAGGGGTCGGCGAAAACGCGTGCAACGCCGTGGATGTGGGAGAACGAGGATTGGAGCGAACTCTCTGAGACGATCCTGGACGGGGTCTCGGGCCTGGATACCTTTTCTGAGCCATCCGTCAGAAAGTTCGTGGAGGATGCCGAGGCGGGCAAGGGTAATGTTCGCTTCGAGCTCGTATTCTCGCGCGCGATGTGGGAGCTGAGCTTCAGAGAATATGCTCAAGAAGTTGCACGGCTCGCTTCTGATACTCTACGCAGAGTCAAGGAGGTCCGAGCGAACGTCAGTGCAGCGCGTCCCGAGAAGTAGCTCGGTGACGTCGGCCCCCGATGGTCGACGGAAAGGGCGGGAGGCGCCGCGAGGTTTCGCGAGAGCGAGGGGGAAGTGTGACCGCTGAGGTCGAGTACATCACAAACGAGGCCGAGGTCGGCCTGCCTCCGTTGCAGGCATCGCGCCGAACGGTGTGGAACTATTATCGAATTGAGTTCCTGCGAAACGGCTACCCGGGGCGTCGGACCGGGGACGTTCTATACGCCCACCCAATTTACGGCCCCTACGTTATCGCGGACTACATCGCGCAGTACCGCCGCACGAAGGACGATGTCTTCCTTGATGCCGCGAAGCGGGTGGCCGATGCAGCAGTCGAGCAGATGACGCCCCTAGGTGACGGACTGGCTTTCTTGTATAACCCGAAGAGCACTGCCGTCTCGACGAGAGGTGGAACGTTCTATAGTGGGCTGACGCAGTCGCGGTACATCGAAGGATTCCGCAACCTTGTGACGTTGCCAGGCACGGAGCGCTTCAAGGCGCCGCTACTCGCGATTGTGCGCAGTCTGCTGATCCCTGCCGAGGAGGGCGGCGTTGCCAGGACTACCGATGACGACGGGCTGATCATCGAGGAGTACCCGTCGCAGGCTCCGGACTGCACCTTGAATGGGTGGACGACGGCCACTTGCATTCTTCGCGATTATGCACGGAGCACGCAGAGCGACGAAGGTTGGGATATCTTCCATCGGTCGGTCCGCGGCCTCGAGCGGCTGATCCCGGTCTATGATGTGCCTGAACTGGCGAACTCGCGATACCGCCTTACAGGGGTTGCCTCAATACAGGCGAAGGCCGTCGGCGCGGATCTTGAGATCACGGATTGCCGGGTGCACATGCCCGGTAGCGGCGTTTACAAAGCGAATGTGGCGGGCGATCCCGCTGGCGAGGCGCTCAAGGCGGGACCGCGGAAGATTTCGGACGGGGCGGCAGAGACTCTTGTTCTCTCCTTGAGCCGCCTGACGTGGCCCGCACCGAACAAGGTGCTTCTCTCCGTTCGCGCTTCCGGGAGCGGCGCGGTCAGCCTCGGGATAGGGGATGGTCCGTACTCCCCCATGACCAAGAACCTGCCAGTGGAGTACTTCCGCGAGCTCGGTACGTTCCCTGTGGACGAGGGGGAGAATGAGATCGAATTGGCCGTTCCCTGGACCGACGCGGAACTTGTCGCGTATCCGACAGGCTTCGGAAAGGCTATCGCGGATAGGCAGTTCAATCAGTATCACTGGATCCATGTGGACACGCTGGGGAAGATCGTTGAGGAAACCGGAAGTGACCTTCTCGCTTATTACCGCGACAAGTGGCGTCAATACCCGTCCCGATGGACCGATCTGTCCGAGTATGCAGACTCGCGAATCACGCTGGAGCGCTTCGATCCGAAGCGGCATAAGTAGAGCCACCGGTGTTCATCGCAAGAATCTCCGCCGCGGAGAGCACGGTTGCGCCAAAAATCGCTTCCGGAGGATGTCGGAAAGCCAGGGAGTTGACTCGACGCTTAATGGTGGAGTCCCACGGAGCGAGTGAGCCCCATGCGCCGGAGTATGTATCCGCCTGACCAAACTTCGGTGCGTCGTTGTTGTCGCCAGGAAGCCATCTGATCGACGAGATCCCATGCTTCGTGCCCAGGTAGAACCGCCTGAATGCCAGGGCGGCAGTGCTCAGTGTCCTATCTGGGATTAGCCGAGAGTCCATCGCCTTCCATTCGGTGAGCGCCCGCACGCGCATCGTGGCATGCGAGGCGTCTTCGCCGCGTTGCACGGGAGAAATGCATCTTTCAGCCATCGGCTCGTCGCGGGTCACACCGAAGAAGATGTCGCTGTCCACAGGGTAGTAGTACCAAGGGTGCCGCAGCTCTCCGGCCTCATAGGCGTCGATCTCGCCGAGGAATCGTCGGGTTAATGAGGCCCCGAGGCCGAGGAGCCCTTTGTCCTTGTCTCGCCTTCCGAGAATGAGGAACGACGTGGCGGCATCGACAACATGATTGTGCGGGACCTCTAGCCCCAGTCGGCGTGACGGGAAGTCTTCGAGCGTGATATACCACGCCTGTCCGGAGCGCGTGCGGATCTCGTCATCATGAAGGAATAGCGCGTTCCGCGCAGCCTCGTAAAGGTCATCGGCCGCGATGCCGGTGCTGACGGTCTCTGGGCCTGCCGCCTCGATCGCTTCGGCGGCAGCGAGCAGAGATCGGGCGATAAGGCCGGTATGGACGAGATGGGCACCGTACTGGTGGCGAACCTCGAACTCGCCGGCCGATAGAAAGGTGAGATCGATTGGTGCCGGAAGGCCGCGCATAAGGACCGAATGGATCGAGCTCCGTCGGGCCAGCAGGTCGGGCAGATAGTCCGCATCGTGTGGGAGGAGGGAACCTTCAGGCGACGACCAAGTCCTGCCGTCATCTCTGATCGAATGGATGATCGCCGTGGTATCGGTCGGTCGCTCGATGACGACGCGCTCGGAAGCTGCTTGCAGGCTGATGGTGGCACCGCCGATAGTGCCGATAGCTGACGTTCCCGCGGTGTAGCGGGGGCCTGCAGACCATGCCGGGACGGTGCTTTTTCGCCAGTTCTTGCGTCCCAATGCCTGGTCGGTCCGCTCGACCATGTGCTGAGCCCACGTGGCGGCCTGACGAAGGTGCGCGGGGTCCCCGGTCACCCGCCAGGTGAGGCACGCAGCACGGATGAGCAAGGAGACGTCCCAGGCGAAGTGTCCCTGCTCGTTGGAGTCATAGGCCGGCTCGCTCGCGATCTTCTCGCTCATCACGTCGAGACCTCGGCGGGCGAACTTCTCGTAAGCTGCACGGACGTCGGCGATCCTGTGACTGGTCGGGCCATCTACGTCGAACGGTACGGAGTCGTGGTCCATTGCTCTCTTTCGCCGTTCTCTGGGGGAGGACGCCCATCCCTGCAATCGGTCCTGGGAAGACTATCGTGCCGGTATCGGATGATCTGGCCGCTCATCGGGCACGGGTCGTGATGACGGAATCCGTGCCGTCGGCGTGGACGACGGCCGGCGTCCCCGCAAGGTTCTCGACCTGGACGACGAGCACCACGGCCTCCGCGTCGCCCGGGACCTTCTCTGCCATTCCCTGCTGTCGCAGGGTCCAGGGCACGTGATGGGTGTTGTAGTCGACGGCGAGGGTCTCGTCCCAGTAGGTCGACGTGGAGATGATGCTCCCCTCGGCGTCGAGCCAGCGGGCGATGACGCGGACGCGCACGGTGGACGATTCCCTGCCGGTCATCGAAGCCCGGCATTTGTTCTCGCCGGTATCCCGCGATCCACCTACGACAGTGCATGAGGTCAGACGCACCGTCGTGCTCATCGTGTCCAGCCTGGCGGGATCATCGATCTGCACGCTCAAGACGTTCGTGACCGTGCGGGGCTTGAGCAGCGTCGCGTCATCCAGCCGGTGCAGAGCGGGGACATGAGTCCCGTCAGTCGGTTCGATCCGCAGATCGGCCTGGAGCGGAAGTGCCTTCACGCCGTCGTCAGTGGCTTCGAGGAAAGGCGCCGAGGCGAGAAGCGAACACTCGAGCTCCTCGCCGGTGCCCGGTGCGAGCGCCTGGCCCGAGACATCGCCGCCACGGGCGAGGAAGAGGTTCGTGCCGAGCTTGCCGTCCGTCTGCATCTCGGCGGGCTCCCCTCCGCTCGTGCAGCTGACTCGGAATGACACGAACGCCGCGAGCGCGCTCGATGAGGGAACCGCGCCCACACCGACATCGAAGTACAGCAGCGACGAACTGCCGGCCTCCGCGGCGGGAACTGTGACCGTATCGACGACGACGTCCTGCGCACCGAACGTCAGAGGCACCTCGCTCGGCCTCCGGTCCGCAGCACCGGATGAGTCGTACGGGCCGATCCCGGCGGCCCGGTCACCGGTGCCCTGGCCCACGAGCCTGTCGACCGCGAGTGTCCCGACGACAGCGACGAGGATCGCCGCGATGGTGTACGCGGCCAGTCCGACAACGCGTCGCCCCGGAGCCGGTGATGTGTCCGGCTCGTGCCGAGGCCCTGGCGATGGGAAGAGGTCGTTCACGCGTCCTCACCCTAGCGGGGCGTGATGGCTGCACCGCTGGGCGGCGGCTCGATCCCTCACGCAGGAACGGGTCGGTTGTCGGCGCGCGGCGGCCCGAGGGCCCACGTCGCTCAGGAACGGCAGCTGCATCATCGTGTCGCTCCACTGCTGCCAATGGGCGCCTGTGCGCAGTGGAACGGGGCGAACACAGTATGGTCGGGCTGGCATTGCTTGTGCGTACCGACTGCACGGATCGAGAGGTTCATCGTGAAGACTGCTGTTGTGGCTCTGGGGAAGATCGGGCTGCCGTTGGCGGTGCAGTTCGCCGATGCAGGGCACGAGGTCATCGGCGTGGACACCAATCCCCGCCAGGTCGAGCTGATCAACCAGGCGAGAGAGCCGTTCCCGGGCGAGGCGCAGCTGCAGGAGAAGCTGAGCGAACTGGTCCCGGCGGGCCAGCTGCGGGCGACGACCGACTACGCCGAGGCGATCCCGCAGGCCGACGCCGTGGTGATCGTGGTACCGC